>NZ_CP007145.1:4168370-4904241 GCF_000576555.1 Hymenobacter swuensis DY53 | reverse complement strand
GCGCAGTGGTCACGCGCGGGCTGGGGGGGGGGGGGGCTATAAACGCAAACTGCCTCGCGCATTCCGGGGAGGAAACGCTGCAAGGCAGTTTGAATGATAAGGTTGGGGGCAACCGACTCTCCCGCCGGGGAAGGCAGAACCATAGGCGCTCCGGGGTTTAACGACTCTGTTCGAAATGGAAAAAGGGGAACACCCGGGCTAAAGCCACCATTATCAAGTCAGCCCGGCCCGGGTGCGTGTTCGCACACCCGGCGGCTGTCGTATTCGACATAGAGGCAGAGTCTAAGAAAAAGAAAGGAGGTAGCTGCTGGCTACAGAAGTGTTCGAGCACTTAGTACCCCTCGGCTATGCCATTTCTGACTGTACACCTAGGGCCTATCAACGTCATCGTCTCTGACGGCTCTTATTATCGGATATCTCATCTTCAGGTGAGTTTCGCACTTAGATGCTTTCAGCGCTTATCTCATCCCAGCGTCGCTACCCGGCACTGCAACTGGCGTCACAACCGGTACACGAGCGGCTGGTCCAACTCGGTCCTCTCGTACTAAAGTCAGGTCCTGTCAAATATCCTACGCCCACCACAGATAGGGACCGAACTGTCTCACGACGTTCTGAACCCAGCTCGCGTGCCACTTTAATCGGCGAACAGCCGAACCCTTGGGACCTTCTCCAGCCCCAGGACGTGACGAGCCGACATCGAGGTGCCAAACCTCCCCGTCGATATGAGCTCTTGGGGGAGATCAGCCTGTTATCCCCGGCGTACCTTTTATCCTTTGAGCGATGGCCCTTCCATGCGGAACCACCGGATCACTATATCCGTCTTTCGACCCTGCTCGGCTTGTAGGCCTCACAGTCAAGCCTGCTTCTGCTATTGCGCTCTACATCCGGTTACCAAGCGGATTGAGCAGACCTTTGAAAGCCTCCGATACTTTTTTGGAGGCGACCACCCCAGTCAAACTACCCAGCAGACACTGTCTCCGTTTTCCAGATTAGGTGCCAAACAACACAAGGGTGGTATTTCAACGTTGACTCCCCAAGACCTGGCGGCCCTGGCTCATAGTCTCCCACCTATCCTACACATGTGTTGTCCAGCAGCAATGTCAACCTATAGTAAAGGTGCACGGGGTCTTTCCGTCCCGTGGCGGGTACTCGGCATCTTCACCGAGACTACAATTTCACCGAGCTCACGGCTGAGACAGCGCCCAGATCGTTACACCATTCGTGCAGGTCGGAACTTACCCGACAAGGAATTTCGCTACCTTAGGACCGTTATAGTTACGGCCGCCGTTTACCGGGGCTTCGATTCAAACCTTCGCTTGCGCTAAGTTCCCCTCTTAACCTTCCGGCACCGGGCAGGTGTCAGGCCTTATACTTCCGCTTACGCGTTCGCAAAGCCATGTGTTTTTGTTAAACAGTCGCCTGGGCCTTTTCACTGCGGCTTCTCATATTGCTACGAGGAAGCGTCCCTTCTCCCGAAGTTACAGGACCATTTTGCCGAGTTCCTTGGCCGTGATTCACTCGAGCCCCTCAGGATACTCTCCTTGACTACCTGTGTCGGTTTGCGGTACGGGTTATTCTTCAGTAAACGCTTAGCAGGTTTTCTTGGCAGTCTGATTAGGTACACTATCCCATTGGCCGAGGCCGCTAGGTACTATCAGGTTTCAGCAAAATCGGCGTACTTGACTACCAACTCTATACCTACACCCTTTAACGAGCACTTCCGTCCGCTCGCGGTACTTTCACTTCTGCGTCACTGCATCACTCCAAAGAATAAGTGCTGGAATATCAACCAGCTGTCCATCGACGTAGCCTCTCGGCGTAGCCTTAGGTCCCGACTAACCCTGCTCCGATTAGCGTTGAGCAGGAAACCTTAGTCTATCGGGGAGGGGGTTTCTCACCCCCTTTATCGTTACTCATGCCTACATTTGCTTTTCTAGCCGCTCCAGCTCGCCTGACGACGCACCTTCACCGCTGACTAGAATGCTCCCCTACCACTTACGCATAGCGTAAATCCATCGCTTCGGTACCGGACTTGATGCCCGTGTATTATCGATGCCCTCTCGCTCGACCAGTGAGCTGTTACGCACTCTTTAAAGGAATGGCTGCTTCCAAGCCAACCTCCTGGCTGTCAAAGCAAGTGGACCTCCTTTGTTCAACTTAGTCCGAATTTAGGGACCTTAGCGGATGGTCTGGGTTCTTTCCCTCTCGGCATGGGACCTTAGCACCCCACGCCTCACTGCCGGCTATATTACTGGGCATTCGGAGTTCATCAGGATTCGGTAGGCTATGACACCCCCTAGTCCTATTGGTAGCTCTACCTCCCAGTAACTCAACGCCGACGCTGTACCTAAATACATTTCGGGGAGTACGAGCTATTTCTCAGTTTGATTGGCCTTTCACCCCTACCCTCAGGTCATCCAAATCCTTTTCAACGGAAACTGGTTCGGTCCTCCAGTTGGTGTTACCCAACCTTCAACCTGCCCAAGGGTAGATCACAAAGTTTCGCGTCTACCCCCTCTGACTCTGCGCCCTATTCAGACTCGCTTTCGCTGCGGCTCCGTGCTTTCAAGCACTTAACCTTGCCAGAGAGGAGTAACTCGTAGGCTCATTATGCAAAAGGCACGCTATCACCCCACTAAAAGGCTCTAACTGCTTGTAAGCACACGGTTTCAGGTTCTTTTCACTCCGGTATTCCCGGTTCTTTTCACCTTTCCCTCACGGTACTAGTTCACTATCGGTCTCTCAGGAGTATGTAGCCTTAGCGGATGGTGCCGCTGGATTCAGACGGGGTTTCTCCGGCCCCGCCCTACTCAGGAATCCTCTACCGTACTTAATCAGTTCGCCTACGGGATTCTCACCCTCTCTGATCGACTTTCCCACGTCGTTCGGCTAAGATTAAATAATCAGATGTTGAGGTCCTACAACCCCGGACTGGCCGTAACCAACCCGGTTTGGGCTCCTCCCCGTTCGCTCGCCACTACTGGGGGAATCATATGTTATTTTCTTTTCCTCCGGGTACTTAGATGTTTCAGTTCCCCGGGTTTGCCTCTGTCCTCTAAAAGAGCACAGATCCTTGGTCTTCAACCAAGGGGGTTGCCCCATTCGGATATCTACGGATCACCTGGTATGTGCCCATCCCCGTAGCTTTTCGCAGCTTATCACGTCCTTCATCGCCTCTGAGAGCCTAGGCATCCCCCGTGTGCCCTTGTCTACTTCTCGTAGAGGTGCAGTCCGTAGACTACACCGGCTCGGGTGACCAACCATAGGTTAATCACGCGTTTGTTCTCTTCTTTTTCTTAAACTCTGTTTTCCTCTATGTCAAAGAACGTATGCAACCCCAATTGGGCTACAGTGAGAATGATGGAAAAGACGTATTCGGTAAGGAATACAGATTTTAACGAAATCGTGGGAGGAGAGCCCCAACTTGTCAACCGAGTCGAACAAGCTCCAGAAAGGAGGTGATCCAGCCGCACCTTCCGGTACGGCTACCTTGTTACGACTTAGCCCCAGTTACCTGTTCTACCCTAACTGGCTTCGTTGCGGAGCACCAGCTTCAGGTCTACCAGACTTCCATGGCTTGACGGGCGGTGTGTACAAGGCCCGGGAACGTATTCACCGCGTCATTGCTGATACGCGATTACTAGTGATTCCAGCTTCACGAAGTCGAGTTGCAGACTTCGATCCGAACTGAGAACGGCTTTGTGAGATTGGCATCACATCACTGTGTAGCGACCCTCTGTACCGTCCATTGTAGCACGTGTGTAGCCCTAGGCGTAAGGGCCATGATGACCTGACGTCGTCCCCGCCTTCCTCACTGCTTGCGCAGGCAGTCCATCTAGAGTCCCCAGCTTAACCTGATGGCAACTAAATGTAGGGGTTGCGCTCGTTGCGGGACTTAACCCAACACCTCACGGCACGAGCTGACGACGGCCATGCAGCACCTTGCTTTGTGTCCCGAAGGAAAAGTTCATCTCTGAACCGGTCACGCGCATTCTAGCCTAGGTAAGGTTCCTCGCGTATCATCGAATTAAACCACATGCTCCACCACTTGTGCGGGCCCCCGTCAATTCCTTTGAGTTTCACTCTTGCGAGCGTACTCCCCAGGTGGGATACTTACCGCTTTCGCTAAGCCAGTGACTGTCTATCGCCACCAGCGAGTATCCATCGTTTACGGCGTGGACTACCAGGGTATCTAATCCTGTTCGCTCCCCACGCTTTCGTGCCTCAGCGTCAGTACCAGCCTAGTCAGCTGCCTACGCAATCGGGGTTCTGGAAGGTATCTATGCATTTCACCGCTACACCTTCCATTCCGCCAACCTCGTCTGGACTCAAGCCCGCCAGTATCCAGGGCAGTTCCACAGTTGAGCTGTGGGCTTTCACCCCGGACTTAACGGGCCGCCTACGCACCCTTTAAACCCAATAAATCCGGACAACGCTTGCACCCTCCGTATTACCGCGGCTGCTGGCACGGAGTTAGCCGGTGCTTATTCCTCAGGTACCGTCAGTTTAGGACGCATCCTCTTTTTCTTCCCTGAGAAAAGCCGTTTACAACCCAGAAGGCCTTCATCCGGCACGCGGCATGGCTGGGTCAGGCTCTCGCCCATTGCCCAATATTCCCTACTGCTGCCTCCCGTAGGAGTCTGGCCCGTATCTCAGTGCCAGTGTGGGGGATCACCCTCTCAGGTCCCCTAGACATCGTCGCCTTGGTGGGCCGTTACCCCGCCAACTAGCTAATGTCACGCAACCCCATCCTTGACCAATAAATCTTTACCAATTGTGTGATGCCACACTGTTGGTTTATGCGGTATTAATCCGCCTTTCGGCGGGCTATCCCCCAGTCAAGGGCAGGTTGGTTACGCGTTACGCACCCGTGCGCCACTAGTGTATTGCTACACCCGTTCGACTTGCATGTATTAGGCCTGCCGCTAGCGTTCATCCTGAGCCAGGATCAAACTCTCCATTGTAAGAAATTTCTTCACCAGCTCGAAAGCTGACTGATGTCAAGTGCTGATCCGACCCGGTATATTTGACGAGCTGTTTGTGGGCTCATCCCATGATTCGCTTGAAAACCTGTAATCTCAACTTCTTCCCTGATTGCTCAGAAGCGAAGTTGCTTACCGTTTTTGTCTTTTCCAGTCATTCAAAGAACGTATGCAGCGCCCCGTTGGGCCCTACCGTGTGCCGCTCGAAAGCGGCGTAGTCTGCGTGTTGTAAGCCCCTTCCGATCGAAGCGGGTTGCAAAGGTAAGCAGCTTTTTTCATCCTGCAAGCCTTTTCTGAAAAAAAATTTTCCGAAGTAAATTTCGAAAGCGATTCGTTTTTCAGTAAGCCAGCTTCCGGTTGAAGCGGAGTGCAAAGGTAAGCAGCTTTTTGCTTTTTCCAAGAACCCGAACGAAAAAAAGTTTTTAGCCTTTTCTTCGTTTCCGATTCCCAGTGCCCATTTTCTCAGTCGAAACCGGGCTGCAAAGGTAACAAGCTTTTCTGCCTTTTTCCAAGAGTGCAACCGAAAAAAGTTTTTCGCTGCTAGCTCGTGGAAAGCGCCTCCTTCTGAAGCGGGGTGCAAAGATAGCACTTTCTCGCTGCCATTTGCAATCCCGCAGGCGAACTTTTTTCAACTCGCTTTTTCGAAGGAAAGCTGCGAGCTGTAGAAAGAAGCCGGGAGGCAAAGAAGAACTTGCGCGCTGGTGGCCCGAAGATTGGCAGCGGCCCCTTCCGCGTTTCGGATTGGGAGTGCAAAAGTGCGGGCTTTTACCGCTACTTCCTAACCTACCACTGAAAAAACCCGTTCAAGACCCGCTGAAATCCCCTTTCTCCCACAGTATCAGTCCCATTCTTTTTTACCCTTGTGTTGCAGTTCCACTCACCAATGCTCGTGCCGATTAGTAGTTGGCAACATATAGACGTGCGGTTATGTGCAGAATACCCCAGGAAGAAACTGATAGTACACTTACGCCACTCACGATAGGATGACTTTACCCCTAACCAAGAACGTTGCCCACGCGTGCCAACGACTATTCTTCTATTGAAAACGAAATGAGTTGCTGGCCGACTACTACCCGAAAGAGGGCTGTTTGGCGACACTATATATATAAGAGTACCGTGCGTGGCTGAACAAGACGCAGAAAAGGCCCGACTTGCTAGTGCAAATCGGGCCTTTTGACTGCTTGGAAAGCCTATTCGGCAATTTTCGTCACTTTGAATTCCGTGCGGCGGTTGCGCTGGTATTCTTCTTCCGTCTTAGCGGCTTTTAGCACGGGGCGGCTTTCCCCGTATCCTTTGGCCGTAATACGGGCTTTATCAACGCCTTTGGAAACAATGTAGGCTACAGCCGACTCGGCGCGGCGCTGTGATAGGGCCATGTTGTAGGCGTCTTTACCCCGAGAGTCGGTGTGAGAACTGAGTTCGATGGTGATTTTGGGGTTGTCGTTGAGGGTTTCTACGAGTTTATCTAGTTCCAGCGCCGCATCGGGGCGGATATCGGCCTTATCGTAATCGTAGAAGATGTTATCGACTACAATGGCTTTGTTTTTAACAATTTTGGTGAGAGTGAGAGTGACGGGCACTTTCACATCATTCATCGGATCGGGCAGCGCATCCTGGGCGGGCTTGCGGCCAATGGTGCTAAGCGAATTGCGGGCGGTAAAGTACCCCGGACGGTCAGCAACGAGGGAGTAGCTAGCGGCAGCCGTATCGAGCTTCATACTGAATTTACCATCGGGGCCAGTAGTGGCTTCCTGAAGCTTCTGTCCCTTATTATTATAGAGACCTACAGCCTCATTCGGGACGGGAGCGGTCTGGCCGGTTTTGTCGTTACGTTCTACCAGCGTACCATCAGCATAGAAGGTGACGAGCTTGATGGGTTTCTCACGGAACAGATACAGGTCGTCGGAGCCTTTGCCGCCGGACCGGTTGGAAGAGAATACACCCATCTTCTTATCTGTAAAGAAGGGGGCGAAATCGTCGCCGTTACTATTAATAGGAGCACCGAGGTTTACCACTTTGCCTTTCTCGACCTTAAAGATGTCAAGCTTTCCTAGGCCGGGCTGCCCATCGGAGGAAAAATACAGAGTTCCATCAGGGGAAACGGCCGGGTAGTTTTCGTTGCCGGGCGTGTTGATCTGGTCGCCGAGGTTTTCGGGGGTGGAGAAGCGACCAGGGCTTTCCATCGTGGACTTGTACAGGTCGTTGCCGCCAAGGCCGCCTTTACGGGTGGAGGCAAAATACAATGTCTGACCATCGGGTGAGAAAACCGGCGAGAACTCATCGGCGGTACTGCTGTTTACGCCGCGCAAAATTTCCGGCTCCGTCCAAGCGCCGCCCCGGAAGTAGGAAACCCACAAATCAACGCTCAGGTAGCCCTTTTTGGAGCCGTTGTTGGAACGGGCGAATACCATCATCTTGCCATCGGGCGAATAGGTGGCACTGGCTTCGTGCTTATCGGCGGAATTAATGATTGGGTCGAGTTTGCGGACGGTGCCGCCGGTCAGCTTCTGGTCATCGTCGAATTTGACAGCGTATAGGTCGTTGTAACCTTCTCCGTTGCCGACATATACCTTGCCTTCCCGCCCGGAGGCAAAGACCAACTCCTTGGTATCTGGTATACGGGTGGTGCTGAACTCAGCGGCGGGCGTGTTGATCTGATCGAGTGGCAGCACCTCGTTGTTGGTGCGCATGGCCACAATGCTGGTAGCGGCACGGGCGTTTTTGGCTTCGGTTTCAGCCAAGCCAGCCAGCGTGCGGTTGCTGCCATTCTGAGCGTAGCTTTCAAACTGAGCCGCAGCTTCCTCGAATTTCCCACTGGCCCGCAATGCCTGCGCGTAATGGTAACCGGCTTCCGAGTTCTTAACCCCACCGGCCATAGCCGCCTTGTAGTATTCCTCGGCCAGTTCGGCGCGGTTAGAAAGCCGATACGACTCGGCCAAACGGTAATTGGCCTGGGCCACGTTGCGGCCCTTTGCTACATCAGCCTTATATAAGGCAATAGCAGCTTCATACTCACCACGGGCAAACCGCTTGTCGGCCTTGCTCAGGCTGCCCGAGGTAGCACAGCTGGTAAGGACTGCAGCAGAACTTAGGATAGCGCACGGAAGAAGATAGTGTTTCATGGGAGCAGGAAGCTGAAGGATAGGTGCCGGCCCTAGGGTAGCAGGGCGGAACCCGGTGTTAATAATACTAATGATTCCGTGAATTTTCCGTTGCCTAGAAGGCTTAGGCAACGGACTGAAAATATCGGGCCAGCCAAGTAGTACCCGCCGGAGCAGGCCACCCGGCTTGGAGCTGGCCTACTGTGGTACGGGTAGCATCAAAATAGGGCGTATCGGTCTGCAAGGCACCAGCGGCCACAGCTTCTTTGAGCGCCGTGCGGTCGAGGAGCATTACGTTCCCGTCCAGCAGGAAGGCCAGCTTCGACTTTTCCAGCAACTGTACCTGCTGCTGCTGCTCGATGCTTTGCACAAAGCGCACGGAGGCATCGATGGAGCAGCCGCTGGCGTCAGCTACGGCTTCATCCAATCCTACTACCAGAAACTGCTGATGCAGTACGGCCACAGAAGCCGCCAGGGTGCGGCCGTGGCTGGTCCACTCGTCGACGAAGCGGCGTAGGGCCGGTTGCAGGTTTTCCAGCTCGGCGGCGGTAAACGGCCGGTTGGCCTGGTAAATCCAGATGCGGGCGGAAGCGGGAAGCTGATCGAAGGGCACGTACATAAGCAGAAGCTTGGGGCAGCGAGGCGCGGCTGCCAATTACAACGGCAAGGTACAACCCGTGTTGTCAGCCAGCCTGCCTCTCTGTTACAAAGAAACAGCCCCGCCCGGAAGTTCCGGTGCGGGGCTGTAATTAGTGCTTAGGCTGTTTCTCTATTCAAAAGCCGAATAAGCTAAGCACTAGACACTACCAACTAAGTACTTGCTAAGCGTTGAGGCCTTCGGCGGAGGCAATCAGTTCGGCCAAGTCGAACACCTGCACGTCCTGTTCGCGCTCCTTGTTCTTTACGCCGTCGGCCATCATAGTCATGCAGAAGGGGCAGGCCACGGCAATTACGCTGCCGCCGCGGTTGGAGCCGGCGGGCAACACCGGCGCGGTGCTTTCCACGCCCTGCAGGTTCAGCAGCACATCGGCGTCGCCATCCAAGGTAGCCAAGGCTTCTTCAGTCCGCTCAATGTTCACGTCCTTTTTGCCGGGCTCGGGCTCTTTCCACATCTGGGCACCACCGGCCCCGCAGCAGAGGCCGTTGGTTTTGCAGCGCTTCATCTCCAGCAGGTCGGCGTCGAGCACTTCCAGCACCTCGCGAGGCGCTTCGTAGATGTTGTTGGCGCGGCCTAGGTAGCAGGAGTCGTGGAAGGTGATGCGTCGGCCCTTGAACGACTCGCCGCCCTTGGCCGTCACCTTGCCCTCGTTGATGAGTTGCTGCAGAAAGGTGCTGTGATGAATCACCTCAAACTCGCCGCCCAGCGCGGGATACTCGTTTTTGATGGTGTTGAAGCAGTGTGGGCAGGCCGTGACCACCTTCTTGATGCCATAGCCGTTGAGGGTGGCAATGTTGGTCATGGCCTGCATCTGAAACAGGAATTCGTTGCCGGCGCGCTTGGCCGGGTCGCCGGTGCAGGATTCCTCCATGCCCAGCACGGCGTAGCTCACGCCTACGTGCTCCAGAATGCGAACGAAGGCGCGGGTTACACGCTTGTACCGGTCGTCGAAGGCGCCGGCGCAGCCCACCCAGAACAGGATTTCCGGCGACTCGCCCCGGGCGGCCAGGTCGGCCATCAGCGGAACAGATACGGGACGTTTGGCAGTTTGTTCAGCCATTATAGTAGTGAGTAGTCGGTATTGAGTATTGAGACAAGGGAAAAAAGAAGCAGCAATAAGTTGGGTGAGGCAGAGAGAGCGGCACACGAGTGTCTAATTACTCAATACTCACTACCCAATACTCGCTACTTCTCCGCCACGAACAGGTCGTCGGCCCAGTTGAACCGGTCGGAGGGCGAGAAGGCCCACGGCGCGCCGTTGTTTTCGATGTTGCTGAACATCACGTTCAGGGAGTTAGGCGCGGCCGACTCTTCCAGCACCAGGAAGCGGCGCATTTCCACGATGCTTTCCAGCGGGTTGATGTTCACCGGGCAGGCTTCCACGCAGGCGTTGCAGGTGGTGCAGGCCCACAACTCCTCGGGCGTTACGTAGCCGCGCAGCAGGGTGTGGTTTTCCTTGTCGAGCTGCTCCTGGGGGTTGTGCTTGGCCTCCGGGCCGTACAGGCTGGGGTGGAAAATCAGGGGTGAGTTGTACTTCTCCTCCACCCTATCCCGGGTATCCATGATGATTTTGCGGGGCGAGAGGAGCTTACCGGTGAGGTTGGCCGGGCACACCGAGGTGCAGCGGCCGCACTCGGTGCAGGAGTAGGCACTGAGCAGGTTGGTCCAGGCCAGGTCGTCCACGTCTTTAGCGCCGAAGGGCGTGGGCGCGGCAGCCGAGCCATCGGGATTGGTGGCCGGGGCGGGCACCTGGTAGCTGGGGTCCATCATGGCTTTCACCTCGTGGGTGATGCTTTCCACGTTCGAGAACTGCCCCTGCGGCACCAGCCGGGAGTAGAACACGTTCGGGAAGGCCATGATGATGTGGAAGTGCTTACTGCTAGGCAAGTAGTTCAGGAACAGCAGAATGCCTACAATGTGCGCCCACCAGCCCACACGCTCCAGCACGGCCAGGGCCGTGAGGTTATCGGGGAACAGGCCCGTCAGCAGGCTGCTGACCGGAAACGCGCCGGGCAGGTCCTTGCCTTCCAGCTGATGCAACTTCAGGTCGGCGGCGTTCATCGTGAACAGGGCCACCATCAGTACCACCTCCACGTAGAGAATCACGTTGGCGTCGAGTTTGGGCCAGGCCCGTAGCTCGGGGCCGGTGAAACGGCGTACTACGCCTACGTTGCGGCGCCACCAGAACACCACCACGGCCAGCACCACCAGCGCGCCCAGCACCTCGTTGGTGCCCGTCAGGGCCGAGTACAGCGGGCCTAGGAACTGCAGAAACCGGTGGGTACCGAATAGGCCGTCCACCATGATTTCAATGACTTCGATGTTGATGACGATGAAGCCGACGTATACAATCAGGTGCAAAAAGGCCGGCGTGAGGCGCTTGAACATCTTCTGCTGCCCGAAGGCCACCAGCAGCGTCTTCCAGAGGCGCTCATTGACGTGGCCGCTCATGTCCCGGTCGCGCCCGACGAGGATATTGGCCCGGATCTTCCGCGCTTGCCAGGCAAACAGGCCGAAGCCCGCTACCGCCACCAGCAGGAAGAGGATGTTTTGAATGGAGAAGTGCACGGGAATTTGGGTAGGTTTGGGGTTTAGCCCGAAATATACTCGGTATGCATAACAAATTACAGCTTTTCAGCTGGTATGTTTCTTCCGGCAAAAAAAATCCGGTCAGTTCTTGCAGGTTGCAAAACCTTTACTACTTTTGTGCTCCCCAACGGCGGTAACGCACTCGGGGAACCGAGAGCTGGTAATGTAGCTCAGTTGGTAGAGCACAGCACTGAAAATGCTGGTGTCGTTGGTTCGATTCCAATCATTACCACAAAAAGGCCTTTCGTATCGCACGGAAGGCCTTTTTTGTTTTACTGCTACCTATACGGTGACTAGGAAAGCTGTGGCAAAGGGCGATGTACGGCGGTAGAAATCTGGGGACCCATGCCACCGTGGCGTAAGAAGAATTTCTCTACTTGCTGCTTCAGCAACGGAATGTTGTCGGTTTCTAACTCTGCTACCATGTGCTCAAGCGCCGAAATGTGGCGCTCGGTGGTCAGCAGGAAGCCCGGCTCACTAATCCAGGAATAGGCATACAGCCGCGTGCCATCAACGGCCACCGTGTGGTGCAGATACCGGATGTCGGTAGCCGGAATAAAAGATGCTTCATTGTTGCCCAGCGGATAGTCCCAGCCTCGATAAAGCGAAATCCGGACGAAGCCCAGTTCGCGCAGCGCAACATCTTTGGGGTCAATAGTCGTCATAGCAGTACAGTGGTAAGAGTGGAGGCGGCCCCGGCAATACGCAGCCGGTTATGCAAATTGCCCGCAGAAGCCGGCTGTGCAAAGGCACACTACCGCTCATTTGTGACATGCGCTTTCGGGCATATACCAGCCGGCTTAGCCGGCCAGTATATGCCGGTAGTGGAAAAGAATTTGCGCAGAAACTGGAGTTTGTCGTGGCGAACTATGTACTTCCCGGACCTTACGTGCTGTACCGACCCACCAACTACCTCCCGTATGCAGACTGCCACCGAACTCCGTGCTGAACGCCTGTCCACCACCATCTACCCCGATTCCGAGCTGGCTTCCGTGGCGGTGGCCCGGCAACTTGCCGACCTGATCCGGCAACGCGCCGCCGAGGGGCGCACCTGCGTACTGGGCCTGGCCACGGGCTCAACTCCTACCCGCTTGTATGAAGAACTGGTGCGCCTGCACCAGGCAGAAGGGCTCAGCTTTCAGAACGTCGTGACATTCAACCTCGACGAATATTACCCGATGGCACCGGATTCTTTACAGAGTTACGTGCGCTTTATGCACGAATATCTGTTTGACTGCATTGATATCCGGCCCGAGAACGTACACATTCCGGACGGCACGCTGCCGCAAGAGCAGGTGGCCGAGTTCTGCCGCCATTATGAGGAGCAGATCCGAGAAGCCGGAGGGATTGATTTGCAGGTGCTGGGCGTTGGGCGGACCGGGCACATTGGCTTTAATGAGCCCGGTTCCGGCGCGGCCTCCCGGACCCGCCTCATCACCCTCGACCACATCACCCGCACAGATGCCGCTTCCGATTTTTACGGAGAGGAAAACGTACCGCGCCGCGCTATTACCATGGGCGTAGGCACTATCCTGGAGGCCCGGGAGATTGTGCTGCTGGCCTGGGGCGAGGGTAAGGCCGCGGTGGTGAAGCGCATGGTGGAGGGCGAGCCTACTGACTCAGTGCCGGCCACGTACCTGCAGCAGCATCCTAATGTGCGCGTGGTACTGGATGAAGCGGCCGGCGCCGAGCTGACCCGGGTGAAAACGCCCTGGCTGGTGGGACGGACTCTTAACTGGCAGCATGCGCCCACCGTGCGCAAGGCCGTGACGTGGCTGGCCCGCACCTTGCAAAAGCCCATTCTCAAACTTACCGACGAAGATTACAACGAAAACGGTCTTTCGGAACTGCTGGCGCAGTCAGGGCTGGCATATAACATCAACATCCGGGTGTTTCGGCAGTTGCAGCGCACCATTACGGGCTGGCCGGGTGGCAAGCCCAACGCCGATGATACCGACCGGCCGGAGCGAGCCGCGCCCTTCCCTAAACGGGTGCTCATCTTCTCACCCCACCCCGATGACGACGTTATTTCGATGGGCGGCACGCTGCTACGGCTGGTAGATCAGGGGCACGATGTGCACGTTGCGTATCAGACGTCGGGCAACATTGCCGTGTTTGATGATGAAGCCATCCGGTTTGCCGAGTTTGTGGCCGAGTACGATGAGATGTTCCGGCTGGATGAGCAGCCCGCCGAAACCCTGTACCACCGCGTAGCCGATTTCCTGCAGAACAAACTCCCAGGTCAGGTTGACTCGGAGGAAGTGCAGCAGATTAAGGGCCTGATCCGGCGTGGCGAGGCCAAGAGTGCCTGCCGCTACGCGGGTATTCCCGACGCCAACATTCATTTCCAGGATTTACCCTTCTACGAAACCGGCCGGGTACGCAAAAAGCCGATTGGCGAGCAAGATATCCGCCTTACGATGGACCTGCTCGACCAGATTCGCCCCCAGCAGGTGTACGCCGCCGGCGACCTATCGGACCCGCACGGAACGCATCGGGTATGTCTGGCAGCTATTTTTGAGGCGATGCGCCGGCTGCAAGCGGCCAATGCCTCGTGGCTGGCTGAGTGCCGGGTGTGGCTGTATCGGGGGGCATGGCAGGAATGGGACGTAGACCAGATTGAGATGGCCGTGCCCCTCTCGCCCCAGGAACTCACGCGCAAGCGCCGGGCCATCTTCAAGCACCAGAGCCAGAAGGATCGGCCGCTATTCCCCGGGGCCGACCAGCGCGAGTTCTGGCAGCGGGCCGAGGAACGCAACCGCACCACTGCCCGCCTCTACGACCAGCTCGGCTTACCCGAGTACGAGGGAATTGAGGCTTTCGTGCGCTGGCATTTTTAGGAGAACGGCGGCGAAACGGTGTCTGGAAGAAGGCAGGAGGCTGGTGATACACTAGCCGAGAGTCTCTTCCCTACTGCCAAGCCGGCTTACCATTCCGCCCTTTCTCTTCCAGTTTATTGTGTCGGCCGGGCCGCAGCCGCGCCTGAACGAGCCGTGCAGTTACCTACTGCTATTGGGCGTTCGGAGCGCGGCTGTTGGCGGTGGTGGCTACGCCGCCGCTTGATTTCCCTGCGTTGGAGCTATACCTTTGGGTATCTGATGGAAACCACCACCCCCTCTACCGAAAACCTGCTACAGCGCATGGCTACGGCCGATGACCGACAGGCATTCGGGCTATTCTTCACGCGCTATCATGCCCCTTTGGTCACGTTTGCCCTGCAGTATGTGAAAGCCCGGGAGCTGGCCGAGGAAGTGGTATCGGATGTCTTTTTGAAGCTTTGGAACAAACGGGAAACGTTGCCAGCCATTCAGAGCATTACCAGCTACCTCTACGTAGCGGTAAAAAACCAGGCCCTTAACTATCGACTCCGGGTGGAGAACCAGCCCACCCTGGCACTCGATGATGTCATTACCGAACACCCGGTAGACATCATGACGCCGGAGCGGACTCTGCTGACCCAAGAGCTACAGGCCGATATTACGCGGGCCGTAAACTCGTTGCCGCCCCAGTGCCAGGCGATTTTTCGGCTGGTGCGCGAAGATGGCCTTAAGTACAAGGAAGTAGCCGATATCATGGGACTGGCCCCCAAAACGGTGGATGTACAGATGGGTATCGCCATAAAGAAGATCAGCGTGGCGCTGCGCCAGCACTTGGCTGACCAGTCGCGACCGGGCCGTACGCTACGCATTGCGGGGCTGTGGCTGCCGCTGTTGCTGTCGGTAGCGAGCGGGTAGCGGCAACCAAAAATGATGGGGGCAGTTATACTCGTCGCGACACAGGAACAAGGAGCTGCCGTCCGTTTATCCGGCGCCCTCATGCACGTGTTCCGTGTCGCGGCAGAACTAAGCTGGCTTGGTTTCCTGCTTCGGGCCGGCCTCTTTCGGTAGAAGTAGTCTAGTTTTCAGCTACCAGTTTAGGGGATGCGGTGGGTTTCGATGTCTGTATAGTATAGAGCAGTTATTCGGGCTTATTTGATAATGGAGCTATCAGTCATACATGAACTTATCGGGAAGGAGCTGGCCGGTGAACTGACGGGCTCCGAACAGGAAATCCTGACCGCGTGGCTGGCTCAGGCAAGTGCCGACGAGCGGGCCATCTACGAGGCCACCCGGCACTACTGGCAGGCACCTGTTCCCACTCGGATTACGCCATCTGACACCGCCACCGCCCTTCAGAACCTGCTCAACCAACTGCCCGACACGGGCTCGGAACTACTGCCAGCCGCGCCGGAAGCTTCTATTATTCGGCTGCAACCTACCCAAGCTGTTCCTTGGTGGCGCAGCCGTGTGGCCGCGGCCGTGGGCACAGTGCTGGCCGCCAGCACGCTGAGCTACGGCCTGTACCACCGCCTGACTACTCCTGCTGGCGTTCCTTTCGCGTACGAGGAACAATCAACGCCCCGCGGCGCTACGGCCAAGGTGCTGCTGGCCGACGGTACAGTGGTGTGGTTGAATGCCGAGAGCCGCCTATGGTTTCCGAAAAAATTCAGCACCGGTGAGCGCCACGTGTATTTGCAGGGGGAAGCGTACTTCGAGGTAAGCTCAAACCTGAGGCAGCCTTTCGTACTGCACATAGAACAGGAACAGGTGCGGGTGCTGGGCACGGCTTTCAACGTGAAAGCCTACCCCGAAGAATCAACGGTACAGACGGCCGTGGTGGAGGGCAAAGTAGCATTTATCCGCCCAGCCGACACGCCCGAGGCTTCCGATACGTTATATGTAACGGCCAACCAGTTGGGGGTGTATGCCAAACCAACAACATCCATGCACCGGGAAGTAGTCGACAGTCGTGACTACACTGCCTGGAACCAGGGCAAGCTTGTATTTCAGGAAACGCCGCTGGATGAAGTGGCCCGCACCCTGACGCGGCAGTATAACCTGCCGGTGCAGTTGGCCAACGAGCAGATGGGAAAGTGTCGTCTTACGGGCCGCTTCCAGAACCAGAGCCTGCGTGAAGTGGTGCAGGTGTTGTCGATGACGGGAGCGTTCGGGTTTGAGTTGAGCGAGGAACGGCTGGTACTTACCGGACCGGGCTGCAGCCGGCCGGTACAAACGCGGCGGTAAGCCCGTTTTGGCGTATATTGGAGGGCTGAATTTTTACGCTCGCCGATTCATTCGTCCTAGTACCACCGTATGAAGTGCCAGGCCCTGCAGGTAAGGATGGTGGGCCATTATCAACTGAGCCTGGTAACCGGGTTGCTGCTGATACCAACCTTACTGGTCGCCCAGACGCCGCAGCCCACTATTACCCTCCACCTTTCCAATCAGGAAGTTTCCGTTGTGCTGCGGGAAGTGGAGCGACAGAGCCAGTACACGTTTGTGTACAGCAATAGCCAGGTAAACGGCAACCAGCGCATCAGCGCGGACTTCTTCAAGGTTCCGCTGGAACAGGCCCTGATCAAAGTATTGCAGCCACTGGGGCTCACGTACCAGCTGATTGGCCGCCAGATTATCGTTACCCGCCAAGGGCCGCCGAGTGCCTCTCCCATTCCTATCCTCCCGGCCGAAAGCCGTGGCACTTATACCCTGCGCGGACGCGTGCTGGATGCCGAAACCGGCACGCCGCTTCCGGGAGCCAGCGTGGTGGTGCAAGGCACGCCGCGCGGCACAGCAGCCTCGGCGGCCGGGGAATTTACGCTGGTCCTGGCCCCTACCGATTCAGTGGTGGTGGTTAGCTCTATGGGTTTTACGGCGCAGAAAGTACGGCCAGACCACCGCACCCCGCTGGAGGTACGGCTGCAAACCGAACTGCGCCCCCTGACGGAAGTCGTTGTAACGGCTTTCGGACTGGCCCGGGAGCGTAAAGCGCTGGGGTATAGCGTACAGGCGTTGCCCGGTGCGCAGCTGACCGTAGCCCGGGAGCCAAATTTCATCAACGCGGCCAGCGGCAAGCTGGCAGGCGTACACATTACCCGTAGCGGCTCGGGCCCGATGGGTTCCACCAACATCATCATCCGGGGCTATACCTCCCTCACCCGCGACAGCCGGCCGCTGATTGTGGTGGACGGGGTACCCATCGATAACCGCAACGCCCTGCAGGCCACGCGCTTGGGTGGCTACGATTCAGGCGACGGCCTGTCAGTAGTCAACCCGGAGGACATTGATAATATTTCGGTACTGAAGGGCGGCAACGCGGCGGCCTTATACGGCAACCGCGCCGCCAACGGCGTCCTGCTTATCACCACCAAAAAAGGCCGGCGTGGCCTGGGCCTGACTGTCAGCTCCAATACAACCTTCGACCGGGCGCAGGTACTGACCGATTACCAGAACGAATACGGCCAAGGCACGCAGGGGCGGTTCCTAAGTGACTCCCGTGGCCAGCCGGTGCTTACCCCGGAAGGATACCCGCAGGTGGAAGCGGCCGGGGAAAATATTGGAAGCTGGGGGCCGCGCATGGAAGGGCAGCTGGTAAAGCACTGGAACGGCGCAATAAAGCCCTTCACCGCTCAGCCCAACAACGTGCGCGACTTTTTCCAACTGGGCTACACCACGGCCAACACCGTTGCGCTGTCGGCCGGTACGGCGCGTAGTACCCTGCGCATTTCGGCCACGGACCTGCGCAACCGGGGCACTTACCCTAACAGCCGCTTGGCCCGCAACTACCTCACGGTAAAGGGATCCACTAACATATCCAGCCGCCTATCGGTGGAGGTGAAGGCAAGTTACGTGTACGCACGCACCTTTAACCGGCCGACTCTGGGTGTGAACCCCGACAACGTGATGAGCCAGTTTCAGCACTTGCCCCGCAGTGTGGATCTGGCCGATTTGCAGCCGTACCGCAATCCGCTGACGCTACAGCCTATTCTCTGGAACCAGAACCAGGGGACCACCTCAACCACCACAAGCCGCCAGAATCCCTACTGGGCCGCCTATCTGAATACCAACTTTGCCAACCAGCACCGGCTCAATGGCTCCGTAGCTGTACGCTATGATTTTGCCGACTGGTTATGGCTACAGCTGCGCGCCGGCACCGACCGGTACCGCTCCGACCTGGGCTACCGGTACGCCAGCTATACTTCCTGGAACGCCACGGCCACACCCGACCGGGGCGGTCTTTCGGAATCGGAGCTGACGATGCGGGAAGACAACCTCGACTTTATCCTGCACGCCCGGCAACGCTTGGGTGTCAACTGGGTGCTCACTGGGGAAGCCTTTGGCAACCTGCTGCAGAAACGCATGGAAAACCAGGGCGTAACCGGCCTGGGCTTCGTGCGGCCGAATGTGTTCCGGCTTGATAATGTAGCCAGCGCCACGCCGGTGTATGGCTTCTCCCGGTTTGAAGTGCAGTCGTTGTTCGGACGGGCCCAGCTAGATTTTCGCAACGCTGTATTCCTGGAAGCAACGGGCCGTAACGACTGGGACTCGACGCTGCCGCGTGGCGACTGGTCGTATTTTTACCCGAGTACTTCCCTGGCCGTCGGCTACACGGAGCTGCTGGGCTGGAAATCGAGCTGGCTGACTTTGGGCAAGCTGCGGGCCTCCTGGGCCCGGGTGGGCAAAGGGGCCGGGCCCTATGAACTCACCACCAAGTACGATCTGACCACCTCCGGCATACCCAACGGGCCGGGCGTGGGCACGGCACACTTGGGCCAGCCGTTTGCCACGTTGCAGGACCAGCTGGCCACGCTCCGCCTAAAACCTCAGCTCACCCAGGCCGTGGAACTGGGCTCCGAAATGCGCTTTGGCCGTAACCGGGCCTCGCTGGATGTTACGGTATACCGCACCAATACCTATAACCAAGTAACCAGCGTACCCCTGGCAGCCTCCTCCGGCTTCCGCACCCAGCTGATCAACGCGGGGAATATTCAGAACCAAGGGCTGGAAGTAGTGGCGACGGTAACCCCACTTCACCAACGGCTGAGCTGGGACGTTACGCTGAACTGGGCCACAAACCGTTCCGAAGTTCGGAGTCTGAATCAGGGCGGCGAAGTATATCAGTTGGGAACCGAAAGCAACAATGTGGCTGTGGTAGCCCAAGTGGGCCGACCATTCGGTGACCTGTACGGTACCCGCCTGCGCCGCGCCCCCGATGGGCAGCTGCTGGTAGATGCCAATGGGCTGCCCCTTAGCCTACCGGGCCCGGCTGAGCGACTCGGCAATTTTCAGCCTCAATGGTTTGGAGGACTGCACAACCAACTCAGCTACCGACAGTTTCAGGTGGGACTTTTGCTGGACGCCCGCTGGGGTGGCCAGATCTACTCCGTTTCGCAGCAGCAGGCCACCCTGTTCGGCAATGACCGTCGGACGCTGCCCGGCCGGGCCGACTGGTACGCTTCTGAGGCCGCCCGGCTGGCGGCTGGCGTATCTGCCGCTAACTGGGTAGCCACCGGCGGGCTTTTGGTGGAAGGCGTACAGCTCAACCCAGATAATACCTATTCGCCCAGCAGCCGCTACGTGAACCCGCAGCAATACTGGGCCCGCCTGGCCAACTTTTCGGAGCCATTCGTGTACGACGCTTCCTTTGTGAAGCTGCGTGAACTGACGCTTACGTATCAACTGCCTACCGCCCTGGCCAGCCGCATGGGCCGGCTCCGGGGAGCCAGCATTTCGCTGGTGGCCCGCAACGTGGCCTTCCTATACCGGGCCACCCGGGGCTTCGACCCCGAGTCGGGATACAACCTGAGCCGGGCGCAGGGCCTGGAATCGGGCGGCTACCCTAATAGCCGCACGCTGGGTTATCACCTAATCTTGGATTTCTAACGTTTGGTACCCCGCGTATGCTGAGCCGTTCTTCTACCGCTGATTTCCGACGGGCCGCCGGCCGGCTGGCTCTGGGCCTGGGGTTACTGCTTGCCCCCTCCTGCACCGACCGGTTCGAGGAAATCAATACTGACCCCACCAAGGCCGCCAACGCCACGCCCGACCAGCTATTTGCCCGGGCGCTTAAATACGGGGCCCTCTACGACAACGATTTTCAGGTGGGCGAGCATTTGCACGCCAACATGTGGGTACAGTTTTTCGCCAATGCCAAGCCGGAATTCAACACCGACCGGTACGAAAGCAATGATACTTGGTCCAGCACCTTCTGGGCCAGTTTCTACGCAGGCTTCGGCATGGATTTGCAGCAGGCCATTCGGCTATTGCAACCCGACCCAACCCAGGTAAACCGCCTGAGCCAGGCCCGGATCTGGCGAGCATTTCTGTTCCAGCGCATCACTGATTACTGGGGCGATGTGCCCTACACGGAAGCTTTTGCCGGGGCCGGGGCCAATGTGCAACCAGCTTACGACCGGCAGGAGGCCATTTACCACGACTTGATGGGGGAACTGACGGCCGCCGAGGCTGCCCTCGACGACACGCAAGCCGAGAACTTCGGACCGGCTGACCTGCTGTATGCCAACCCCCGGGCCGCCAATCCCGCTCCCGATGCCGTGACCAGCAACCGGCGCTGGCGCCACTTCGCCAACTCGCTGCGCCTGCGCCTGGCCATGCGGCTGTCGGCCGTGGCCCCGGCCCTGGCCGAGCAGCAGGTGCGGGCCGCGCTGGCGTCTGGCGTAATGAGCAGCACCGCCGAATCGGCCGTGATGCGCAATACGGGTGAAGGCATCCGCATCACCCAGAATCCGCTGGCAGTAGTACTCCTGTTCAAGGACTCGCGCGTGAGTGCTACGCTGGTCAGCTACCTACGCCGCCTCCACGACCCGCGCCTGGCGGTGTACGTAGCCCCCGTTTCCGATGCCAACCCCAGCCTAGCGGGACTGCCCAACGGCCTTTCGGCTACGGAACTCACGCTACCGCAGTACAACCCCAGCAACTTCAGTCTGGCCGGGGCCCGCTTCAGTAACCCAGCCCACGACCAGAACCTGCTCACATACGCAGAGGTGTGCTTTCTGCGGGCCGAAGCCTGCCTACGCGGATGGGATGCCACCGGCACGGCCGAGCAGTGGTACACCACTGGCGTGCGGGAAGCGTTGCAGCAGGCGGGCATCAACGCCCCCGCTGCCCAGGATGAGTACCTGCGGCAGCCCGGGGTGCAGTTTGAGCTGGGCCGGGCTCTGGAGCTGATTATCACCCAGAAGTGGCTTTCCCTGTTTGGCCACAACGGATTTGAGGCCTACGCCGAGTACCGCCGCACGGGCTTCCCGGTGCTGCAGCCCATTTCCAACCTAGGCGAAACCACTGGCCAGGTACCGTTGCGCCTGCGCTACCCCCTATCGGAGCGGCTGTTTAATTCCGTATCCTATCTGCAGGCTGTCAGCCATCAAGGCCCTGATTTACTGACGACCCCAGTATGGTGGGATAAATAAGTGAAACTTTTTCGGACAGGGCTTAGGGGTAACTACGGCAATGGCTGTCCTGTAGTTGAAACGGTATAATTACCTTCTACTTGAGTACTATTAGTGGAGTGTTGTGTGAGTACAATGCCCCAAATCAAGAATTATTAGCCATCATTTTTTGTGCCCAAAAAGGCCCTTACCGGACGCGGAAAGGGCCTTTTGCATTTTCAGCTGCTACTTGGCCAGTAGTACCGGCACGCCGGCGGCCGTTACACTAAAACTCCACGATGAATCCAATAGTAGGCGTTACCTGGGCGTCGTCGTTGGCGAGCAGAATGGGGCGGGCGTTGCTGCCGTCGGGGAGTAAGGGCTGGCCGTTGGTGGTGAGGAAGGCCGTGTTGTCATCGGTGCGCTGGAAGGTGTATTGGGGGTAGGCCGCGCCTTTCTGTAGCAGCGCGTTCTGGATATCCACGTAGAAATCCAGCGTCACGCGGCGCAGGTTCACCTTTTTATCGAGCCGGAAATCGAGCTGCTGGAAGCTGCCCAGGCGCTGGGTATTGAGGCGGGAATAGTCGAGGATGCCGGTGCCCAGGCTGGCGTAGTTGAGGCGGGAAGCATCCTCATCGAAGGGCGTATAGGGGGCTCCGCCCGAGTAACGGTACTTCAGGCCCAGCTCCCAGCCTCGCCCGAACTTGCGCCCCAGCAGCGCCGATACCAAGTGGCGCGTATCCCATGCCGAGGGCTTGTACACCCCGTCCTGCCCAGTAAACTCGCTGCGGAAAGCCGTGTACGACAGCACCCCGAACACGTTTTTGGTCAGCTTTTGCTGCACGAAGAACTCGCCCCCGAAAGCCCGGCCCTTGCCCGTACTGCTAACCGCCTCGTTACCCAACGCCGTGAAGTCGCCGCCCAGGTTGGCCAATGAAATTCCGTCGCGTCTCGAAACGGGGTAATGGTCATAGCGTTTCAGGAAGCCCTCCAGCGTGATGCGGGTGGCCGGGCGCGGTACCAGCTCCAGGCCGGCCACGTAGTGGGTGCTGCCAATGTAGCGCGCCGAGCGGTTCACCCGTTGCCCGCTGTTATCCTGAAAACCCAGGATGGTGCTGGGCGGAATCTTGTAGTAACGGCCCACCGAGGCGTTCAGGCTCAGCTGGGGCGTGAGGGCCAGCGAGGCCGATACCCGCGGTGAGAGGGTACGCTGCAGGTTACGGCCGTCGTCGGTGAAGGAGTTGCCATCGGTGCGCAACCCGGCCGATACGGTGAGCCGCTCGGAGGGCAGCAGCCGGCGGGTGCCCTGCACGAAGGCCCCGAAGCGTACCAGCTGCAAATCGGTGCGGAAAGCCACGTTTACGGCGGGCTGTACCACGTTGCCGCTGGCATCGAGCACCTCCCGGCGCAGACGGTTACGGAAGTCGTTGTCGTAGCCGATGAGTTGGGTAACGGCCCCATAGCTGTACGTCCAGCGGCCCAGGGTTTTGTTTACGTCGAGGCGGAGCTTGTTTTCCTGCTCGCCCGAGCGGGTACGCAGCACGCGCTTCGTCTCGTCGCCGATTTGCCGGTCCTCAAACAGATCCACTTTATTATAGAGCTGGGTGCGGCTGAGGGCAAGATTGAGGTAGCCGTTGGGCAGCAGCCGGCGCAAACTTAGGCCCAGCGTGTAGTTCCACTGGTCGTAGGTGGGCGTGGAGCGCAGCAGGTACTCTTTGTCGGCCGAGGTGTTGCGGGGCACGCCCAGCTCGAAGTGGTCGAGAGCCCCCAGGCCCAGGGCCGTGAGGGTGGTTTTGTCGTTGAGCTTGTGGGTGATTTTGAACTGCGAATCCCAGTAGTCGGGCCGGATGGGTAGGTCGAGGGCCTTAAACAGCAGCTGCAGGTAGGAGCGGCGTACCGAGGCCAGGAACGTGGTGTTGGGCCCCAGCGGACCTTCCAGCGTGCCGGCCAGCTCGGTGCCGCTCAGGCGCACGTTGCCCTGCACCCGGTTGGGGTTGCCGTCGCGCTGCCGGAACTGCAGCACGCTGCTCAGGGTGTTGTCGTAGCGCGCCTCGAAGGCCGAGGAGCTCAGCGTCACATCCTCAATAAACGACACGTTGAGGATTCCCACCGGCCCGCCCGCCGAGCCCTGGGTGGCAAAGTGGTTGATGACGGGCACCTCGATGCCGTCGAGGTAGTACACGTTTTCGTTGGGGGCCCCGCCCCGGATGATGATGTCGTTGCGAAAGCCGCCGGTACCGGCCGTGCCCCCCACCCCGGGCAACGACTGGATAACGCGGGATATGTCGAAGTTGCCGCCGGGGTTGCTTTTGATTTCCTCCACGTTGAGCCGCTGCACGCTCAACGGCGTTTCGGCGGTGGCCACTCGGATGGCGCGGTTGGCCGTTACCACCACTTCCTGCAGTTCCTGGCCCTGGCGCAGCTCCAGGTTCAGCAGGTTGTCGTTGCCGGACGTGATGTTCACGTTGTAACGCGTATCGGTCTGGTAACCAATCAGCGTAGCGCGCACGTTGTAGCTGCCGGTGGGCACGCCCGCGAGGCGGAAGCGGCCATTCTCATCGGTGCTGGTGCCCAGCTGGGTACCTTCCAGCAGCACGGTGGCGCCGGGCAGCGGCTGCTGCGTGCCCCGCTCCCGCACCACGCCGCTCACCACGCCCGTCGTCTGGGCCTGGACTATGCTGGCACTAACCAAGACGGCCGCCGTGGCCCACGTTATTGGTAAAGCGTATCTCATTTGGCTACTTAAAAGGATGTTTTCCGACCCAAACTCCCCACAAACATACTTTTTTAGTTGATAAACATACTTATTAATTCCGAATAAAAAATGTTTTCATACTTTTATCTATCTTCTGCCTGTCTACCAAGGTGACGCAAGGCAACTGCTTCCTGAATTCTCCCTTCCCTTTCGTGAGTAGGCATGCAATACGACTTGCTGCAAGAACTTCTTCCGCTGCTGGCTGATTATCAACAAAGCACTCCAACGCCCAGCACAGCTGGGTTTGGCGAGTGGCTACAGCTGCACGCGCCGGCCCAGCCAGCCACACCCGATTACGCGGCGGCCCGCACTGCGCCCAACGAGCACGAAACCGTGGAGTCGTTGCTGACCAAGCTGCTCACGTTCGTATACCGCTACGTGCGCGGCTACGCCCGGCAGGCCCTAGCCGATACGCCCCTCGCCAGCTTCGACGATTTCACCTACCTCATTGCCCTCTACACCGGTGGCCCACTCACCAAGTCCGACATCATCGCCCGCAACATCCACGAGAAGGCCACAGGCACCGAGGTCATCAAGCGGCTGCTAAAAAACGCTCTTATCACGGAGGAGCCCCACGCCACCGACCGGCGGCGGAAGCTATTGCGCATCACGGAAGCGGGACGGGGGCTGCTGTTTCAGGTGCTGGGCCGCATGAGCCAAGTGGCCCACATGGCGGCCGGCAACCTCACCGGCCCCGAGCGGCACCAGCTGGTACACTTGCTTCACAAGCTCGATGCCTTCCACTACCCGGTGTTTGCCGCCAGCCGCCCTAGCTCCTTCCCGGAGTTGGTAGCAGCCTTCTTCCCCGACGCCGCCGCGGACTGGCAGCCCAGTACGCTCACCTAGCGGCCGGCACAGGTAGTGTCGCGGGCGGCGCGGGCAAACCCGTAGCCCTGCACCACAGCCCGGCGGAAATACTCGCAGGCGTGCTCCCGGTCCTGCTCCTGCTGGGCCAGCCGGCCCAGCAGAAAGTACACCTGCCCGCTACGGGGCATAATTTCCAACACTTCCCAATAGTCGCGGCGAGCAGCATCGTATTGCTTTAGCTTGTAGTAAGCCAGACCCCGAAACGTGAGCAGCCGACTGCGTAGCCGGGAAGCAGCTGGCTCGTGATGCAGGCCTTGACTGAAGGCGCGCGCAGCCGTTTCAAACTCGTTCCGGGCAAATAGCTGGTCTTCCCCACGCAGCAGCCAGGCCCGGGCCAGCGTGCTGTCCAGTGCCAAAGCGCGGCTATACGCGGCCTGGGCCGTTCTGGCTTGCCCCTGGGCCGCCTGGCACTGCCCAATACGCAGCCACAGCCGGCCCTGCTGGTTCCTGACCGCCCCAGGCAGTGCCGCCCGGAAATCTTTCTCGGCGGCAGCGTAGTCTTTGTGAATAAGCTGCTCAATTCGGCCACGCCGCTGCAACGCGGGGCTGTAGGCGGGCTTAAAGTGTAGCGCATCGGTGAAATAGCTGTGTGCTCCTTCCCAGTTCTGCTGCTTGTACGCCCCCAAGCCCCGCTCGTAGTTGCGGATTCCGGAAACGTGGTCCATTGTGACTTTCACCGACACGATAAAGAGCAGAAACCCCGCAATCAGCAGCGCAGCCATCCAGTAGTCGCGGCGGGTGAAAACCGTTTTCTGGCGCGGAATGGGCCGATAGTGCCGCTCGTGGGCTCCGGCCGGGCGGCGCGTACGCAATGGCGCGGGCGGCGGCATCGGCACCCCGTATACTCGTTGACCCTGATTGCGGAATTCCTGCTGACGGCGGGCTTCCTCGGCCCGGCGGGCGGCCACCTGTAACTGGTAGTCGTACTGCAGCCGCCGGTCCGGGTTCCCCAGCACATGATACGCGGCGGCTACTGCTTTAAAAAGCTCCTCGTACAGCGTATTGCCGCCGTGCTTATCGGGATGATATTGCACCGCCAGCCGCTTGTACGCCAGCTTTATATCGTGGGGCGAAGCAGCAGCAGAAACCCCTAGTACCTGATAATGATTCTGACTCAACGGTAAAACGGTGTATAGTAAAAGTACGGCAATTTTCAGACACGCGGCCACCTTTTCCGTATGAGTGGGCTACTGCTAAACCGGTGGTGCCCTAGTTTTGCGCGCCCCAAACCTGTAACATTGTTTCCCGCAAATATTCTCCCCTATGGGCTTGTTCTCCACTGAAGAAGACGCTTCCAAAACGCCCCGCACCGATAACCTGATGGGTAATCTGATGGGCTACCTCGATACGCGCATTGATCTGGTACGCCTCGAAGCACAGGAAAAAGCGAAAGTCGCCTTTGTAGGCACCGTGCATGGCGTTACGCTAGCGGCCATCGGATTGCTATTTTTCGTCTTCCTGAATCTGTTTTTGGCGTTGCTGCTCAACGATGTGCTGGATAGCCCGTATTGGGGCTTCGGTATTGTGGCGGCCTTTTATCTGGTGCTACTCATCGTCTTCGTGGTCGGTATCGATAAGAAACTCTTCCAGGGACTGGCTGACAAACTGCTGAACAATACCATTTACAAATCCGACAAACGCCAAGCATAAGCTTCTTATGGCCGATCTGCATAATCCCCTGTTCGAGGACGAGAAAGAGTTTCTGGAGCGTCAGAAGCAGGAATACGAGCGCGCCCTCATCGGCGACGTGGAAGAAATCAAAGCCAAAACCCAGGAGGTGAGCAAGTACGTGGCCATTGGGGCAGGCGTATTGGGTGGCATCTGGCTGCTGAGCAAGGCCTTTGGTAGCGGCAAACGCAAAAAGGAGTTGGCCCACGCCGACGAATACGCCCGCCACCAGCTAAAAACGCCGCGCCCGCGCCGACCACTGGCTACTACCACCGTCGATACGGCCGTGGCCGATGACTTGGGTTTTGGCTCCGGCCACCACCAGTATGACCGGGGCCGTACGCACACTGCCCCCGCTTCGGAGCGTGCCGATATTGCGCCGGACGTGTACCATACCGATGCCGACCCATTCCAGCCAACTTCGGCCGCAACGAGTTCCTCGGCTCTTACCACATCTGCTTATCGCGCCGAGCCGCAGCCAAAGTCTTCGGAGGCTTCTTCTATCCTAGCTTCGGCCGTCAAGTCGTTTTTGCAGTCAGATACCGGCAAGCTGCTGGTAGCGCAGGCCTCAGCTGTCCTGATGGCCTACGTGGCAAAGAAGGCAGGCGAGTATTTGCCAATCCTCAAAAATCCCGACCTTGCGTCTTCCGGCCCGACTCAGACCGAACCGGAAACCCGGGATATTGAGTTTACCTACCACCACGACGACGCGGATGCGCCTCACCAGCCTGCATGATGCTTTAAGTAACCGCCGAAAGCACGGCCAAAAGTCACTGGCCGTATTACTCGACCCCGATAACCTGGACGAAGATGGCTGCCGGCAGTTGCTTGAGCTGAGTGAACAACACACCGTTGATTACTTTTTTATGGGAGGCAGCCTGGTGCTTACAGCACGTCAGGATGCCCTCATTCGTTTTATCAAAAGCCACTCAACGGTGCCGGTGCTCCTGTTTCCTAGCCACAGCCTCCATCTCGATGATCAGGCCGATGGCATTTTGTTGTTGTCCCTCATTTCAGGCCGAAACCCCGATTTCCTGATCGGGCAGCACGTTATTGCCGCGCCGCTGCTACGCCAGAGCAACCTCCAGATACTGCCCACGGGCTACATGCTGGTAGATACCGGACGTCAAACTACCGCCAGTTACATCAGCGGTACCACGCCCCTACCCCACGACAAGCCCTCTATTGCAGCCTGCACGGCCATGGCCGGTGAGCAGCTCGGGCTGCGCCTGATGTATCTTGACGGTGGCAGCGGTGCTATGTATCCCGTCTCGTCGGCCATGATCCGGGCCGTACGCCAGGCCGTGGACGTGCCGCTGATAGTAGGTGGCGGTATTAACACAACGGAGAAGGCCCAAGCCGCTCTCCAGGCCGGTGCCGATGTCATTGTCATCGGCAACCAGATTGAGAAGGACCCTAGCTTCCTGTCCGAAATGTCACGCACAGTTCGCCTGTTCAATCAGGAACACGGATTTTCACGGGTTGAGGCTGATTCATCGGATTTTGTGGGAGGCTCCGTGCATTAGGGCCGAAGACGACAAGTCAGCTAATCAATATCCGATACCTTGTTTTCCTTGTCACCTATCCGGTATAGGTACACTAGACAGCAAAACGCCCCGCAGCTTGGCTGCGGGGCGTTTTGCTGTCTAGTAAATTGGACCAGACTTGTCTACAGAATCCGGCTTAATCCGACTAAATCTGTGATGAAAGGAAATCCTTACTTAGATGTTCATGGCCGACTCACGGCGCCGCATCTTACCGGCCGGAATACCAAACATCATCTTGAAACGGCGGCAGAAGTAGGCGGTGTCCTTATAGCCCACCTCTTTGCCGATGTCACGGATGCTTTTCTTGGTGGTACGCAGCAGGAATACGGCGCGCTCCATGCGCTGGTACTCGATGTAATCCTGCGGGTTGATGCCGGTGAGCATCTTGAAGTACTGACCCACATAGTCCTCGCTCACGTTGGCCACGCCCGACAACACCTTGTTCGACAGGTCGCCGCCGATGTTCTCCTTGATGTAGTTGAACAGGTCGATGAGGCGCGGGTCCTTGAAGTACGTGCTGTTGGTGGCCAGCTGCTCCACGAACATCTTGTTTTTCAGAATGTAGCGCACAATTTCCACCACAATATTCTCGGTGTAAATCGTAATCAGCCGCTCGCGGCCGGGCAGTTCCTGCAGGCTTTCTTCTACCACCTTAATCACCAGATTCGCCAGCTTGGAGTTGCCGGTAATGAGGAACGCCGGTACATCCAGGGAAGCAAAGAAGTTTACCGAATCAAACACCTTGGCCTCAAAACTCACGAACGAGTGGCTTTCCTCCGCGTCGCCGATGAGGTCGAGGTCGGAATTGGAGTGAAAGAACTTGTCCTTATTGGTAATCAGGTCGTCGTTGGTGATGCTCTTGCTCGACGGCTCACCGTAGGTCACCTTGGTGGCACGGCCGCCGGGAATAAAGAGCATTTCGCCTTCCTCTACCAGTTGCTCCTCGTCGCCGAAAGACAACCGACCTTTATGCAGCAGAATCAGGTTATTACCGACGTCGTAGGAATTACGGACGGTGAACGGCTGCTGTAATACCAGGTTTTTCGCTTTGATGTAGCGAACACCCAGCGACTCTATCACTTTATTATAATCTTCCATCTTTGGCGGGCGGTTGAGGTTACTCTGGTGTGGCCGGTAAATAGCACCCCGGACTTATGTAATGCAAAATAACATATAAAAATTCACACAAACACAAAACCCAGTCAATTAATGACTGGGTTTTGTGCAATACGTCTGACTTTTAGGCTATTCCCCAATTACTTGAGGATTTCCCGCGAGATTACAATTTTCTGAATCTCGGAAGTTCCCTCGTAAATCTGGGTGATTTTGGCGTCGCGCATCATGCGCTCCACGTGGTATTCCTTCACGAAACCGTAGCCCCCGTGGATTTGCACCGCCTCCACGGCCGTGTCCATAGCCACCTTCGAAGCGAACAGCTTGGCCATGGCTCCCGACTTGGCATAATCCTGATGGGCGTCTTTATCGTGGGCCGACTGCAAGCATAGCAACCGCGCGGCGTCGATGTTCGTGGCCATATCGGCCAGCTTGAATTGGATAGCCTGATGCTGCGAAATCGGCACGCCGAAGGCCTTACGCTCTTTGGAATACTTCAACGACAACTCATACGCACCCGAGGCAATGCCCAGCGCCTGCGCGGCAATACCAATCCGGCCGCCGGCCAGCACCTGCATGGCGAACTTGAAGCCGAAGCCGTCTTCGCCGATGCGGTTTTCCTTGGGCACTTTCACGTCGGTGAACAACAACGAGCAGGTATCGGAGCCACGGATACCGAGCTTGTTTTCTTTGGGGGCCGTCTGGAAGCCTTCCATGCCCTTCTCCACAATCAGCACGTTGATGCCGCGGTGCTTCAGCTCAGGATTGGTCTGGGCAATAACCAGGTACACGGAAGCCGTGGTGCCGTTAGTAATCCAGTTTTTGGTACCGTTCAGCAGGTAATAGTCGCCTTTGTCTTCGGCGGTGGTGCGCTGGCTGGTGGCATCCGAACCGGCTTCGGGCTCCGAGAGGGCAAAAGCCCCGATGATTTCGCCGGAGGTCAGGCGGGGCAGATACTTGCGCTTCTGCTCCTCGGTGCCATACTTCTCCAAGCCCCAGCATACCAGTGAGTTATTCACCGACATAATAACGGAGCAGGAGGCATCCACTTTGCTGATTTCCTCCATGGCCAATACGTAGCTCACTGTATCCATGCCGCCGCCGCCGTACTCGGGGCTTACCATCATGCCCATGAAGCCCAGCTCGCCCATCTTCTTGATTTGCTCGGCAGGAAACTTCTGGTGTTCGTCGCGCTCAATCACGCCGGCCCACAGTTCGGTCTGTGCGAATTCGCGGGCTGCGGCCTGCACGGCCAGTTGTTCTTCGGTGAGCTGAAAGTCCATAGGGTACTAAGGGTGGGGTGGGAAACTCGTCTGCAAAGACCGAGCGTAAATTCGCTGGCGGATCAAAATTAAAGCACAGATTTTGCAGATTAAGCAGATACCACAGATTTTTTCTGGGAAGCTGGCTTTATAAGGTCTGAAGCCCCTTTTTTGTTTCCAAGGCACCAAACTATGTACTTATTGGTACTGCCTGAGCAGGTTTATAGGCCCGCTAACACCTGTTCGCTTTTGCAGATTTCCAACAAACCAGCCCTCCCAGATACACTACCGCCACCCCGGTGACCGGCGTGGCGGCAGCAATTCCATCAAAGGCCAGCGGCTAGTCACGGCGGCGACCCATGAGCAGGGTGGCGTAATAAAACAGAGTAGCCAAGGAGCCCAGAGCGGCTACCACGTAGGTCATGGCGGCCCACCAGAGGGCGTCTTTTGCCATGACGTGTTCCTGTGGAGTTACTACGTTGCGCTTGTCCATCCAGGCCAGGGCGCGTTTGGAGGCATCAAATTCCACTGGCAGCGTCACAAAGCTGAAGAGGGTGGTCAGGGCGAAAAACGCAACGCCGATGCCAAGCGGTAACGGCGTGGTACGCAGCATTATCACGCCCAAGAACAGCAGGATGGGCATAAACTTCGACACTGCGCTTAAAGCCGGCACCATAGCCGAGCGGAACTGCAGAGCACTGTAGGCGGTGGCATGCTGCACGGCATGGCCGCACTCGTGGGCGGCTACGGCAGCGGCGGCCGCACTTCGCTCCTCGTACACCGCCTCGCTCAAGTTTACGGTTTTATCGGCCGGGTTGTAGTGGTCGGTGAGGCGGCCCTCGGTACTGATAACGCGCACATCGGTGATGCCGTGGTCGGCCAGCATCAGCTCCGCAATCTGGCGGCCCGACAGGCCGTTGCTCAGTCCTACCCGGGAGTACTGCTCAAACTTGCTTTGCAAACGGCGCTGGATCAGCCAACTGGCCAGCATCGTCAGCAAGACGATGATATAGGCCGGATTCATCTGGTACATGGGAAGGAATTTCGGGGTGGAAGAAACCGGAACCCGCCTGAGCAACTACCGGTACCTCGCGGCCACCTTCTTTCCTCAAACGAGCCCCTGGGAACTCTGTAAAATACGCTCGACGATGCGGGTAGTGCTGTAGCCGACTACCAGGGGTACAGTCAGCACCTGCCCGCCGTTCTGTAACACTACCTCGTGGCCCACAATTCCGCTAAGCTGATAATCGTCGCCTTTCACCAGAATGTCGGGCCGGACGGCTTCAATCAACGTCAGCGGAGTTTGCTCGCCGAAGAGCACTACTGCATCCACAAACAAAAGTGAGGCCAGCACCCGCGCCCGTGACACTTCGTCTTGGAGCGGACGGCCGGGCTTGAGGCAGCTCACCGAGGCGTCCGTATTCAGGCCTACCACCAGTCGGTTACCCAGGTGCCGGGCTTTCTCGAGGTAATCCACATGGCCCAGGTGCAGCAAGTCGAAACAGCCATTGGTGAACACCACCTTTTCGCCGGCCGCCTGCCAGCCTGCTACCACCGGCAGCAGCTTAGCTTGGCTCAGGATTTTATCTTTCGTCCACATCATCATGCAACACGGTTTATTTCTGCTCAACCAACAAGGTCCGGCGGTTAGACTGCCGGCCCCGGAAAACCTGATTTACGCGGCTACTCCTTCCGGTAACACCACCTTTTTGCCCGATTTCATCATGCTGGCCAGAAAGCTGATGCCGCCCATCACAACGACCAGCAGCGTTTGGGAGCCGTGTACCACCAGTGCATAGGCAATACCAGCTTCTTTGCTCACGCCATACGCCAGCAGAATACCTTGCACCATTACGTGAAACGGGCCAATACCACCCGCCACCGGCGCGGCCATGCCAAACGCCCCAAACGTGAGGACCGCCAGGGCCGCCCGCATGCCTAAGTCGTAGGTAGCTGGGAAGGCAAAGAAAGCCAGGTAATCCATGAGGTAATAAACGGCCCAGGTAAAGAACGTATGCAGCAGGAAGGTGCCCTTGTGCTCCAGCTTCAGGATGCTGAATGCTCCGGCTAACACTCCTTTCACGAAGCTCATGGCTTTATTGAACAGGGCGTTCTGGCGCAGCCGCTCCAAGTTGCGGAATACCGCGTAAGCCAACCCCAGCACCAGCACCACCGCAATACCCAAAGCCAGCAGCAGCGGGGTACGGTTGCGGGCCAGCGCATCGTAGCGGCCACCCAGCACTTTATCCGTCACAAACGACCAGAACGTGTTGAAATCGAGCAGCAGCGTGGTTCCCAGTAGCCCAAGCAGCACCAGCACATCAATTACCCGCTCCGTTACCACCGTACCCAACGCTACCTGTACCGGTACGCCACTGGTGCGCCGCAGCACCGAGCACCGGATTACCTCCCCCATGCGCGGCAGCACCATGTTGGCAAGGTAGCCCACCATCATGGCGTGGTATACATCCCAGTAGGCCGGCTTGTGGCCGGTGGGGTCAATCTGCATTTTCCAGCGGTACGCCCGGCTGAAATAGCCCAGCACCGACAGCGCCATCGTCAATACCAGCCACGCATAGTTAGCACTGCGCACGTATTCCCCGATGCGGCTCAGGTTCTGGCCCTGCAGGGCATACCACATCAGCAGCCCCGAAACAGCCAGCAGCAGCGTGTACTTGATAACGTTGAAGAGTTGCTTCATAGATTAATCGTTCGGGGTCAGCCTACAGGCAAGTAAAAGGCTGACTACTCTTAGGCAAGAATAGTCAGCCTTCGCGCTGTTGCCCGCGGCTGGGAGGTTACGCTACCCGGTTATGCTGGTCCGGGAAAATGACGGTAGGTTGGTGGGCCTTTGCCTCGGCAAAGTCAATCAGGGCGTAGGAGATGATGATGACGATGTCGCCAACTGCCACCCGGCGCGCGGCCGGCCCATTCAGGCAAATCATGCCCGAGCCTCGCTCCCCTTTAATTGTGTAGGTTTCGAACCGCTCCCCATTATTGATATTGACAATGGTGACCTTCTCGTTTTCCACCATGTTGGCCGCGTCCAGCAGGTCCTCATCGATGGTGATGCTGCCCACGTAGTGCAGCTCCGCCTGCGTAACCTTCACGCGGTGAATTTTAGACTTGAGAACCTCGATATGCATGAGAAGAAAAAACGGGTGATTTCTGGCCCGCAAAGATAGGCAAGGCGAATGGATGGACCGGTGAATGGCGGAACGAATGGCTTGACTGCGCTATTCAGATTCTCCATTCATTCATCAGTTTACCACGATATTATCAATGAGCCGGACGCCGCCCAGATGCGCGGCCAGACACAACGCCACCGGGTGACCAGGCTGCCATTCCGTCAGTGGCTGCAGGGTTTGCGCATCCACTACGGCCAGATATTCCAGGGCAATAGCTGGTTCTTCCGCCAAAAAGCCAGCGGCGGCGGCTTTCACCTCCGCCGGACTTACCGCCTTTTCACACACTAGTGTTTCGGCGAGCTGCAAGGCCTGATACAGTCGGGGAGCCATTGCCCGGGCCGGGGCATCGAGCCGGCGGTTACGCGAGGACATAGCCAGCCCGTCCGCCTCCCGGATGGTTGGATACGCCACCAAATCCAGATCAAACGACAAATCCTGCACCAACTGGCGCACTACCGCTACCTGCTGAAAATCCTTCTGCCCGAAGTACGCCCGGTGCGGCCGGCTCAGGTGAAACAGCTTGCTGACTACCGTGGCTACTCCGTTGAAGTGCCCCGGCCGGTGCTCCCCTTCCATCACCCGTTCCAGCGGCCCGAAATCAAACCGCAGAACCGTAGGCTGCGGATACATTTCCTCTACCGAGGGCAGAAATAGCGCCGTGCAGCCTGCCGGGTCTAGCAGGGCTGCATCCGCCTCAGGCAGGCGTGGATACAGCCGGAAGTCATCGGGGTTATTGAACTGGGTTGGGTTCACAAAAATGCTCACCACAACCACCTCGCATTCCTGTGCCGCAGCGCGCACCAGCTGCAAATGTCCCTCGTGCAGGGCCCCCATGGTAGGCACTAGGCCAATGCGTTTTCCCTCACGGCGCCAAGTTTCGGTCCGGGCTTGCAACGCGGCGGCGGTATTCAGTATCTCCATAGAGTAAAAAGCGCCCTTCGGCCAGAGGCCAACCGGGCAAAGTTGAAATTTCCCTCAAAAATGCTTAATTTTGTGCATCCCAAAGTGTTGCCCTTTCCCAATCACCCCAACTGACTCTATATGTCCAAGTTGAGAATACTCTACGCTGCCACGGAAATCAACCCGTTTTTGCAGACCACCAAGGTAGCGGAGTTTTTGCGGCGCCTGCCGCAGGGAATGCAGGAAATGGGGATGGAAATCCGCATTTTTGTACCCCGGTTCGGCATTATTAATGAGCGTAAAAACCGCCTGCATGAAGTAGTGCGTCTGTCGGGAATCAATATTGCGGTGGGCGAAGATGAGAAGCCGCTTATCATTAAGGTAGCTTCCATTCCGAATGCGAAGTTGCAAGTTTACTTCATCGACAACGAAGATTACTTCCACCGCAAGTCGGTGCTGGTAGATAAGAACGATAAGTTTCACTCTGACAACGACGAGCGGGCTATCTTCTTTTGCAAAGGGGTACTGGAAACGGTGAAGAAACTCGGCTGGTCGCCGGATATCGTACATTGCAACGACTGGATGACCGGCCTTATTCCCATGTATTTGAAAACGACCTATAAAAAGGACCCGATTTTCAAGGACGCCAAATCGGTCTTTACTATCTACAACAACGAGTTCGACTTCAAATTTGAGGGCGATATTGTAGAGAAGGCTAAGATGCTGGACATTGAGGACGAAATGCTGGCTTCGCTGAAAACCGCCGACTTCGGCGGTTTCATCAAAGTAGGTATGGAATATGCCGATACAGTGGTGAAATCCGACGAGGATTTTAGCGAAAACCTGAAGACTCTGTTTGCAGAGTATTCAACCAACAAACAAATTGAGCAGGTAGGCGCCGACGACAATCTGCTGACTTCTTACTACGCACTCTATAATGAATTGGCCAACTAGCGCCAGCCGACTCGCTTCGGTTTCCCTTTTTGCCGTTTCCCTGCTCGGATTTGCTACTGGCTGCGAAAAAGCCAGCGACCTGGGTCTCGAGCTTCCCGGCACCTCTCCCATTACCGCTAGCTACCTCGATCTGCCAGTGACGGCTTCCACTGTGCGGCAGCAACCCGTAGAAACGGTGAAAGCTGACCACATTCTGGTAGGCCGGGTGCGCGACTCCTTCGTTGGCACCACGGCCGCTAGTGGCTTCCTGAACCTGCTGGTCATCAGCAGTGATACGGTGCCGTCTACGTTTACGGCTCTCAGGCTGGACTCAGCTGTCATCAGTCTGCCTTTTGATCAGATATACGGCTCAGCGGCTCAACCCCTGCGACTCGATCTGAAAGATTTGCAGCAGCCGCTGGATGAGCGGGCAGTGTACAACTCTGCCTCAACGGTAGCAACGGGCACCAGCCTGCTGACAAATTTTGAAGCCCCGCTTAACCGCAACAGGCTGGTTAAGCAGCGTGTTGCCTCTGGCAACAGCGGTGATACGACCACTACGGTAACCACCGCCTTGGTGCCTGACCGCGTAGTGCGCATCCGCATGCAGAAGTATCCGGCTACGGCCACGTTGGCTAACTCCGTGTTTGCGGCCCTAAAGGACGGAACTCCTTCTCAAAGCAAGCTGGACGCCGTCTGGAAGGGTTTGGCTCTGCAGCCTTCCGCCGGGCATCTGGGCAGTATTGCTGGCTTCACCAGCAACACAAGCGCCAACGTAAGCTTTTATTACACCGGCACTTCTACCACCGGCAAAGTACGCACCCGGCAATACCGGTTGCTGCTGGCCCACGGCCTTTCTTCAGTTCCGGGCAAATACTTCACGCAGGTGAACACGGATTTGAGTGGTACTGCCCTCGCAGGCCTTACCACTGCTCAGTCCACCCTGCCCCCCAGCGCAACCAATGGCTTCACGTACGCTCAGGAAGGAACTGGATTGGCTACCCGCATTGAGTTTCAGGGGCTGGACAACCTTCGGAATAACGCTGAATTGGCTATTAACCGGGCCGAGCTGCTCATTCCGGTAAAGCAGTTCAGCAACGGACTGTTCTCTTACCCGAATGGCTTGTACCTATATGAGGTTAACAGTGCCAATCAGGTACTGACCCGCACCGTGGGGGCCACCGTTGCGGAGCGTATGGTACAGCAGGAAGGCTTGGACAAAAACGGAGCGCGCCTAACGCCTACCCGAACCGATTTTCCGGTATCGGCATCCATTCCGGCCGGCCAGGACCCTGTGCAGTATTACTCCGTTTCCATCACTGAATACCTGCAGGCCTACCTGCAAAACCGACTGGACGGGGAATTACCAAGTGGCCTGATTCTGTCGCCGGTACTCCGGGCTAATCTGAGTCTTGGGCTTAGCCGGGCCCAACTGGATGCCAACAACATCAAGTTGCGCGTATACTACTCCAAGCTGCGTTAAGCAGCTTTCGCTGCCAGGTTAGCTTGCCGGCAAGGGCGGCACGGCTTTTGCCGTTGCCGCCCGAATTTTTGCTTTCTTCTGGAAGGTTTCTGCTCTGTCACAATCAAACAACTATGTGCGGAATTGTCGCTTACATTGGGCACCGTGAGGCTTGCCCCATTATCATCAAAGGCCTGCGCCGTCTGGAATACCGGGGCTACGACTCGGCCGGGGTTGCCCTGTTGAACGGGCAGCTTACCGTTTACAAGAAGAAAGGCAAAGTAGCCGACCTTGAAGCCTTCATCGGTGAGCAGGACACCCACGCTCACATTGGCATGGGCCACACCCGCTGGGCCACCCACGGTGAGCCGAACGACGTGAATGCGCACCCGCATTACTCCACTTCGGAGCGCATTGCCATCATTCACAACGGCATCATCGAGAACTACGCCGCTTTGAAGCAGCATTTGCAGCAGCAGGGTCACGTATTTCACTCCGATACGGACACGGAGGTTTTCGTGAATCTGATTGAGGAAATCCAGAAGCAGAACAGCTGCACGCTGGAGGAAGCTGTACGTTTGGCTCTGCACGAAGTAGTAGGAGCCTACGCTATTGTAGTACTCAGCAAAGACAATCCCGGTCAGCTAATTGCGGCCCGCAAGGGTTCCCCGCTGGTAATCGGGGTAGGTGAAGGCGAGTTCTTCCTGGCGTCCGATGCGACACCCATCATTGAGTACACCAACGAAGTAGTGTATGTAAATGACTACGAGCTGGCCATTATCCGGGACGGGAAGCTGGAAATCCGCTCCCGCGAAGATGTAGTACAGACGCCCTACATCCAGACACTGGAGCTGGAGCTGGACCGCATCGAGAAAGGTGGCTACGAGCACTTCATGCTGAAGGAGATTTTCGAGCAGCCCCGCTCGATTCTCGACTCCATGCGTGGTCGTCTGGAGCTGGAAGCCGGCCACCTAAACATGGGCGGCGTGCGCGCTTACGAGCGGAAGTTCGTGAATGCCGACCGCATCTTGATTGTGGCCTGTGGTACCAGCTGGCACGCCGGCCTCGTGGCCGAGTACCTATTGGAAGACTTGGCCCGCATTCCAGTGGAAGTGGAGTATGCCTCGGAGTTCCGCTACCGCAACCCTGTAATTACGGAGCGCGACATCGTCATTGCCATTTCGCAATCAGGTGAAACGGCCGATACGCTGGCAGCTATTGAGCTGGCCAAGAGCCGGGGCGCGACCATCTTCGGTATCTGCAACGTGGTGGGCAGCAGCATTGCCCGCGCCACCGATGCCGGCGCGTACACCCATGCCGGCCCCGAAATCGGGGTAGCTTCTACCAAAGCCTTTACGGCCCAGGTAACCGTACTAACACTGCTGGCCATGATTGTGGGCCACAAGCGTGGTACCCTCTCCGACACCCGCCTGCGGGAGTTGATGGTGGAGCTAAGCACGATTCCCGCGAAAGTGGAGAAGGCGCTGCTGCTTAACGACCAGATCGAGAAGATTGCCGAAACGTTCAAGGACGTGCCGAACTTCCTGTACCTGGGCCGGGGCTACAACTTCCCCGTGGCCCTGGAAGGCGCACTGAAGCTGAAGGAAATCAGCTACATCCACGCCGAAGGCTACCCAGCCGCCGAAATGAAGCATGGCCCCATTGCCCTCATCGATGAGAACATGCCCGTGGTGGTGATTGCCACCAAGGATAGCTCGTACGAGAAGGTGGTGAGCAACATTCAGGAAGTAAAGGCCCGGAAAGGCCGCATCATTGCGGTAGTAACGGAAGGCGACGACGTGATTCCGGCCATGGCCGAATTCACCATCGAAGTGCCCGCTACCAGCGACGTGCTGATGCCGCTGGTATCGGTAGTGCCTCTGCAGCTGCTGAGCTACCACATTGCCGTGCTACGCGGCTGCAACGTGGACCAGCCCCGCAACCTGGCCAAATCGGTAACGGTTGAATAACCCGCCCCGCTAACAGAACAGTACCAGCCGCCACTCCGAAATTCGGGGTGGCGGCTGTTTTTTGCCCCGCATCTGTGCCGGTTTCCGCGTACTTTGCGCTCCTTCTTTCTCCATCCTTACCCGCCCTACCTTATGGCCCATACTGTTGTTTTTTCGCCCCAGGCCCCTGCTCCCATCGGCCCGTATAGCCAAGCCATTCAGGCCGGTGGCACCGTGTACGTATCGGGCCAGATTCCGCTGGATGCCAATGGCCAGTTGGTGGGCGACGGCGACGTAGCCCAGGAAACTCACCAAGTAATGCGCAACCTGCAAGCCGTGCTGGAAGCCGTGGGTCTCACCCTGCGCCATGTGGTGAAGTGTAGCATCTTCGTGAAGGACCTAGGCAACTTCGGCCTCATCAACGAAATCTACGGCAGCTACTTCGATGCCGACTACGCCCCTGCCCGCGAAACTGTGGAAGTAAGCCGCCTGCCGAAAGACGTGCAGGTAGAGATTTCCTGCATTGCAGTGCAGTAGCAGTGAATTTGTGAGTTTATGAAAGGGGGAGTTTGACGTTCGGTTTGCGCCGCTTGCGCGGATTGTGCAGATTGTGCCGTCAGGTTCTCTGCACGTCAAACCCACTATTTCACTACTTCACAAATTCACTGCTATGCGCGAGCTGGGTATTTTTCTGTTTTTCGCTGGGCTGATTGCTATTGCCGCCCCGTTGCTGCTGCCCGCTAACTTTCGATTTCCGCTGCTGGATTGGATCTACAACTGGGGCCCAACGGTAGCGTGGGCCATCAAGGGCGGCATTACTGCGTTGGGCCTGATACTCTGGCTCAGCTTCAAAAACCGCCACTAAATGCGCCGACCGGTTTCCCGCAAACCCGCCAAGGCGTTGGCAAAGCCTACGTACTTCCCGCCCGGAAACGTGGTGCTACGTGTGCTGCCACCCGCCCTAGTGGGGCAGAGGGAGTTTGAGCAGTTCCATTTTATCGGTTTCGACTTAAGCCAGGCAGACTTAGCGGGCCGGCGGTTTAGCGAGTGCCTGTTTGAGAACTGCAACCTGGCCGGGGCCTCTCTGGCCAATACCAGTTTGCAGAATGTGGCCTTCGAGAGCTGTAAGCTCCTGGGGCTGCAGTTCACCTCCTGCCGGGACATGCTGTTCGATGTGCATTTTGACCGGTGCCAGCTAGATTATGCCTCGTTCTGGGGCAAAGTCATGCCCAACACGCGCTTTGTAAGCTGCTCCTTACAGGAGGTTGATTTCACCCGCGCCGACCTGACCAACGCCGTATTCCAGGAATGCCAGCTGCGCGGGGCCATCTTCAGCCAAACCCGTTTGCCGGGAGTTGACTTTCGCACCGCTCAGGGCATGGTACTCGACCCCGAGCAGAATGAGCTGAAACAGGCCCGTTTCGCCCTCCAGAGCCTGCCCGGCCTACTGGGTAAATACGGCTTGGTAGTGGAGTAATAAGTAAGGTGGTGAAATAGTGACATGGTAAGTTTGACGTTCTGCTTGTGCCATCAGGCCCGGTAGAACGCCAAACTCACAATTTCACCATTTCACCATCTCACCTTTCGTACCTTTGCGGCGCGCTTTCTTTCCCCGAAAGCGTTGCGAACTGACTGACTTATGGAAAGAGAAGTACGGGTGCGTTTTGCGCCCAGCCCCACGGGGCCGCTGCACATCGGCGGCGTGCGCACTGCGCTGTATAACTACCTGCTGGCCCGCAAGCTGGGCGGCAAGATGCTGCTGCGCATTGAGGACACCGACCAGAACCGTTTCGTGCCCGGTGCGGAGCAGTACATTATGGACTCCCTGCGCTGGTGCGGCATTGAAATTGACGAAGGAATTGAGCAGGGCGGCCCCCACGCCCCCTACCGCCAGAGCGAGCGGAAGCCCATGTACCGCCAGTACGCCGACCAGCTGATTCAGGCCGGCCACGCCTACTACGCCTTCGATACGCCCGAGGACCTGGACGCCATGCGGGCCCGCCTCACGGCTGCCAAGGTGCCTAATCCGCAGTATAATAGCATCACCCGCGCCCAAATGCGCAACTCCCTCACCCTGCCGGCCGAGGAGGTAACGCAACTACTGGAAAGCGGTACGCCCTACGTCATCCGCCTGAAGGTGCCACGCAAGGAGGAAATCCGCTTCAACGACCTGATTCGCGGGTGGGTAGTGGTGCATTCTTCCAGCATAGATGATAAGGTACTGATGAAGTCGGATGGCATGCCGACCTACCACCTAGCCAACATTGTGGATGACCACCTGATGGAAATCACCCACGTTATCCGGGGTGAAGAGTGGCTGCCCTCGGCTCCGCTACACGTACTGCTATACCGTTACCTGGGCTGGGAAAGCACCATGCCGCAGTTTGCCCACCTGCCCCTGCTGCTCAAGCCCGACGGCACCGGCAAGCTCTCGAAACGCGACGGTGACAAGCTGGGCTTCCCGGTATTTCCGTTGGAGTTTCATGGCAAAGACGCCGAAACCGGTGAGCCGACCGTGAGCAGCGGTTACCGTGAATCGGGCTATCTGCCCGAGGCGTTCATCAACTTCCTGGCCTTCCTAGGCTGGAACCCCGGCACCCAGCAGGAGCTGTTCACGATGGATGAGCTGATTGAGAACTTCTCGATTGAGCGCGTGAGCAAGTCGCCGGCCCGCTTCGACCAGAACAAAGTGCGGTGGTACAACGAGCAGTATCTGCGTGCCAAACCTGACGCCGAGTTGGCCCAGTACCTCACCGAGGAGCTAAGCCAGCAGGGAATCGAGGTGCCCGCTGACCAAGCCGAGCAGATTGCGGCCCTGGTAAAGGAACGCGCCACCTTCCCCGCCGACTTGGCCCAGGAAGCGCAGTTGTTCTTCCAGCGCCCCAGCAGTTATGATGAGCAAGTTATCAGCAAGAAGTGGAACCCGCAGGTATCGGCGGCCCTGGCAGCCTTTGCCGGGCAGCTACCCACCGCTGCCGATGCTTCAGCCGACGGTATCAAAGCGTTGCTCACGCAGGTGCTCGAAGCCCAAAGCCTGAAAATCGGACAGGTGCTACAGGCTCTGCGCGTAGCCGTAACCGGCCACGCTGCTGGCCCCGACCTGATGCACATTATGCGCATTCTGGGGCCGCAGGAAACCGCCGAGCGTATTCAGGCCGCCGTGGCCGTGCTGTCGGCGTAAGGAAATCCTTACCAATCTTTATGCTGCCTGCCTACCCGACGCACGTTGGGTAGGCAGGCTTGTTTTGGGTGGGCTGAGTCGGGGTAGTGGGGCGGGCTGCCAATACACTGCACATCTTTCAGCGGGGGCCTTGCGTACGTACTGGCTTGGAACCCTCCGGTTCTCTTTCCCCCGACTCTTTAGCCACCCGCATCATGGCCAAAAAACCCGTTAGCCCGAAGAAAAAAGCTGCTGATCCTGAAAAAAAAGCCCGCGTTCATAAAGAGCTGGAAGGCTTTGAAATCAAGGTAAACCCACTGGGCGAAATTACCTCCAATTATTCCATTGAGGATATCAACCAGTTCCTGAACCGCCACGTGCGCGACAAAAAGCTGGTAAACCGTGACGGCCAGTTCGGTGAGAAGGACGAGGATGAGGACTTTCCCCTGGAAGACGGTGCCCAGGAGCCCGAAGAATCGGATGAGGATTTTATGCGTCGTACCAGTAAGGAGGCGAAGAAAAAAGGTACTAAAGCCGCCGCTGAAGACGACGAGGCTACCCGCGAAGAAGAAGCTGAGTAACGCTGCTTTACAGGTAGGAGGAATATCTGGCAGAATAGCGCACGAAAGCCCGATTTTATCGGGCTTTCGCTATACTTGAGGTATCCTTTCATCCTTTCCTTTTTTCCGATGCAGTCGCACGACGTGGACTATAAAATTCTCGGCAACGACATTCAGGTACTGGAGGTTGAGCTCGACCCAAATGAAACTGTGGTAGCCGAAGCCGGAGCCATGGTATACATGAGCGAGGCCATTGCCTTCGAGACGAAGATGGGCGACGGTTCGGAGCCGAACCAGAGCATCATGGGCAAGCTGTTTTCGGCGGGCACCCGGCTGATAACCGGCGAGTCGTTGTTCATGACGCACTTCACCAACCGTGGGAGCTACGGCAAGGCGCACGTGGCATTTTCGGCCCCTTATCCCGGCACCATCATTCCTCTTGACCTGCGCAGCCTTCCCCAAGGCCTGATTGTGCAGAAGGATGGTTTCCTGGCTGCCGCAAAGGGCACCAAAATCAGCCTGCACTTCAACCAGAAGCTGGGCGCGGGCCTGTTTGCGGGCGAAGGCTTTATTCTGCAGAAAATTACCGGCGACGGCAAGGCCTTCGTGCACGCCGGCGGCACTATCATCGAGAAGCGGCTGAACAACGAGCTGCTGCGTGTGGATACCGGCTGCGTAGTGGCCTTCGAGCCTGGCATTGACTTCAGCATTGCCCGCGCCGGCGGCCTGAAATCCATGATTTTTGGAGGCGAAGGTCTACTGCTGGCAACTCTGCAGGGCACCGGCCGCGTGTGGCTGCAATCTATGCCCGTGAAGAAGCTCATCCAGGCTCTGGCCCCTAATGGCGGCAACGCTCAGAAGGAAAGCGGTGGGATTCTGGGCAGAATGGTAGGCGGCATTCTGGACGAGTAAGCAGCCTGCTCCTGCATATACTAAGGCCCGGCTGCTGGTACTGCTACCAACGGCCGGGCCTTAGTATGCTACCAGATTTCTTAAACGGCAGTAGCGGCAATTACCCCGATACTCGCCAGTAAGGCGAATAGCATCAGCCCCAGAAAGGCAAGGGTCAGCTTGCGGGATTTGGTATCCGTTGATACTTCGGATTTCAGACGATACCGTCGCCGACGACTGCCGGAAGACTACGAAGAGCTAGACGTTGCCATAGGTGGGTGATTGGTGGGAAACCAGAGCGGGAATATAGGATGGTTTCTCAACAAAATCCATTTCAGACGTCTTGCGCATCGACAAACACAGCATTCTAGCCGACTAATTTAACTTTCGCCTTGACAAGCTACTATGGCATTTGTTGGTTTCTAAATGAGCCAGCACTATCCCTGCCACCTTGCCGGGCACGGTACAATTTGCGCCATCCACTTCTACCGCCGGCAAGGCCTACCGCTCTACTCCGAACAACGTGTCGCCGGCAGGCGTAGTGAGCAGGGTGGCGGTGCGGTGACCGTTTCGATAAAACTCGGGGCGGAGCGGCTGGCCGGTAACGGAATAACATTTCCACTCCCCAAACCAGTAGAACCGGGCCACATTAGCATCGGCACGGTAGCGGGCCTGTCCCTGTTTGGCCACTTGCCCACCCGGATGGTAGTAGGTGAGTGTGACCAGGCCGTATGGTTGGCGGTGAAACCGCTCAGTACGTTCCCGCTGACGGGTGGCGTTATAGTACTGCCAAGTTCCCACAGGCCGCCCATGCTGGTAGCGCCCCTTATTAGCTGGCTGCTGTTCGGCTGCGTCGAAGTACTCACGCCAGGGACCCTGACGCTGCCCGTCGGCGCCAAATCGGTTGCGCGACCAGAAGCCGATGGGACCGTGCTGCGCCATGGTAGTGCAACCCGCCACAAGAATTGATAAAGCCGGAACTACTAGCTGAAAGCGGATACGGAGCATGGCAAGAGCATAAAATAAGAACCTGCCCTATTTTACAACTAATTTTTTAGTTGTAAAAGTATTTCCTCCAGAAATTCCCGTGAGTTACTGAGCCGGGGCACCTTGTGCTGGCCGCCCAGCTTGCCCCGGCGGGCCAGCCACGCTACAAAGGTGCCGGTGGGTACTGCGGTTACCTGGGGCGGCAGCAGGGCAATGTCACGGTGCCGTTTGGCGTCATAGTCGGAGTTGAGCTGGCGGAGCGTGGAATCAAGCACGCTGGTGAAGCGGGCCGCATCGGTGGGCGGCTGGGTAAATTCAATCAGCCACTGGTGGCCGCCGCGCGAGGCGCCATCGTGCGCAGTGAAATAAACGGGGGCCGCAGTATAGTCGCGCACGGTGGTGCCGGTGGCCTGGCAGGCGGCGGCTACCGCCGCATCGGCATTTTCCACCACCACTTCTTCCCCAAAGGCATTAAGAAAATGCTTGGTCCGGCCAGCAATGCGGATGCGGTACGGAGCCAGAGAGGTAAACCGCACCGTATCCCCGATTTTGTACCGCCACAGGCCGGCGTTGGTACTGATGATGAGGGCGTAAATGCGGCCCAGCTCCACTTCTTCCAGCCCGATGGCCTGGGGCTGGGGTACGTCCCACTGGTCGGCAGGCAGGAATTCGTAGTAGATGCCGTGGTTGAGTAACAGCAGCAGGTCCTCCGAATCGGGCTCGTCCTGGAGGGCTAGGTAGCCTTCGGAGGCGTTGTATATTTCCAGGTAGTGCATCCGGGAGCTGGGAATCAGCTGACGGAATAGCTCTCGGTACGGCCCAAACGCCACCGCCCCGTGCAGAAACAGCCCCAGGCGCGGCCACACGTCCACGATGGATTCGGCTCCGGCCAGCTCCGTTACCCGCCGCAGCAGCACAATCATCCAAGTGGGCACGCCGGCCAGCACGCGCACATCGGCCGTGAGAACGTGGCGGGCAATGCGCTCAATCTTTTCCTCCCACTCGTCCAGCAATGCCAGTTCCAGCGGCGGGGTACGGATAAACTCGGCCCAGGCCGGCAGGTTCTGCATGATTACCGCCGACACGTCGCCGACGCGGGAAGCGGCATCTTCAGGGCGGAACGGATTGGCACTGTGGGTACCACCCAGCGACAGGGTTTTGCCAGCCAGCACATCCGTTTCAGGATAGCACCGGGTGGCCAGGGCTGTCATGTCGCGGCCGGCGCGGTAGTGGCCCTCGTGCAGAGAGGCGCGCGTAACGGGAATGTACTTGCTGCGGGCGTTGGTGGTGCCGCTGCTTTTGGCAAACCACTCCACGCGGCCGGGCCACAACACATCGGACTCGCCACGCAGGACCCGCTCAATTTCCGGGTACAACTCCTCGTAGCTGCTGATGGGTACCCGTTGGGCAAACTCCCGGGCCGAAGGCGCATCGGAGTAGCCGTAGCGGCGGCCCCAGGCCGTAGCGCGGGCCGTGTGCAACAGGCTGTGCAGTACCGCCTGCTGCACCTCGTGCGGGTTATCCCTAAAATGGCTGATGCTGGCCAACCGGCGCTGCACGGCCCAGGTCAGAACGGTACTAATCACGGAGGAGAGATGAGAAGGAAAAAGCGGCCGGGCGGCCACCGGATACGCTGTACCGCTGACCGCCCGGGAAAGTTACCGAAATGCTTTGGGTGATTCTGACGGGACCCCAACGGCCTTTTCGCGGCTGCGTTTACGGCACTGGCCCTGCCTATCAGGTGAGGCAGCAGTACAGCAAGCTTGCTGAGCTCACCTCAGGCACTTTCCGCAGTCATATCCTGACCGGGAGCCGTGGTGTAGTCCTTGCGTTTCAGCTCGAAATTCTTGCCCAGGTACACGCGGCGTACCATCTCATCTTCAGCCAGTTCCTCGGCGGTACCGGCTTTCAGCAGCTTACCCTCGAAGAGTAGGTACGCCCGGTCCACAATGGCCAGGGTGGAGTTCACATCGTGGTCGGTGATGAGGATGCCAATGTTTTTGTGTTTGAGGCGGGCCACGATGCTCTGGATTTCCTCGGTAGCAATGGGGTCGACGCCGGCAAACGGCTCATCGAGCAGCACAAACTTGGGGTCGACGGCCAAGGCCCGGGCAATTTCGGTGCGCCGCCGCTCACCGCCGCTCAGCACCCGGCCCAGATTTTTGCGCACATGGCCGAGGCTGAATTCACTAATGAGCTCTTCTACCTTGTCGCGCTGAGCCTGCTTGGGCATATCCGTCATTTCCAGCACAGCCAGAATGTTTTCCTCCACGGTCAGGTCGCGAAATACGCTGGCCTCCTGGGCCAGATAGCCCACGCCCAGCCGGGCCCGCTGGTAAATGGGCAGCTTGGTGATTTCCTTGTCATCGAGAAATACGCGGCCGGAGTCGGGCTTCACCATGCCCACCGTCATGTAGAACGAGGTGGTTTTGCCGGCTCCGTTCGGCCCCAGCAGCCCCACAATCTCGCCCTGCTCCACTTGCAGCGACATGTCGTTCACTACCGTGCGCGACTTGTATTTCTTAACCAGGTGCTCGGCTCGTAGAATCATCGTGGGGCAAAGGTAAGGGGAAGCAGGAAGGTCAACAGGTGTGTCATTTCGAGGCGGCACAACGACACCTCAAAGCGCCGCTTGTACTGACGCGTCTCTACCCTTTTAACAACCTGCTACGCAGCGTTTGCTGGGCGGGAGTGGCAGCAGACTGCGTTTCGACGAGGTTCTTGACTTCTACTTCAAACTCGCGCGGGGTGGCCTGGCGTTCCTGCTCGGCACCGTTGCCGTGGCGGAACTTCACCCGTACGGCGTCGGCCGTCTGGGGCTCTACCAACGGGCGCAGCAGCTTCTCGGCGGTCTGCATCGTTACCGACTGCCCGTTGATAGCCACCACCACGTCGCCCTCGTCCAGACCGAAGGCGTTGTCCTCAGGCTTGGTTTTGGCTACCCGGAACTGGTCCTTGCTCTGGTCATAGGCGAAGCCCAGGTTACCGAACGCCTTCACGCGGGCCTGGCCGGTGGGCGCGTACGTCCACCCGATTTTGGCCAGGTCCTCGGCCAGCGGCAGCGGCTCGGCGCCCTCCACGTAGCGGCGGAAGAACGTCCCGATTTCGGGGTTGGTAAGGGCCACGATTTCAGGAATCAGGTCTTTGTCCTCGAAGGAGCGGGTGGGGCCGTACTTCTCGCGCAGGGCCAGCAGCACGTCGCGCAGCGTCTGGCGGCCCTGGCTCAGCTCCCGGATGCGAATGTCCAGCAGCAGCCCGATGAGCGCGCCCTTGTTGTATACGTTCTCATACATGTCTTTGTACGGGTCTTCCAAAATGCGGCGGCTCATCTCCGTAAACGACACGGTGGCGTACTTATCCGACTTGTCGATTTTCTCCTTCACGCGCTTCTGAAACTCCTCCGGCGTGATAAGCCCGCCCTGCACCTGCACCAGCTGCGACACGTACTCCGTCACGCCCTCGTACAGCCACAAGTGCTGCGACATCTGGGGGTTGCGGAAGTCGAACTCCCCGATTTCGCGGGAATGGATGTTGAGCGGGGCCAGCATGTGCAGAAACTCGTGCGAGGCCACTTCCAGCACCATACTGCGCAGGCGGTCGGCGTCGGGCAGCTCGGGCAGGAAGTAGAGAGAAGAGTAGCTGTGCTCCATGGCCCCGTAACCGCCTTTTTCGCTATTAAGCGCCGAGGTGAGGCTGGGGAAGTAGAACAGAAACTGGTAGCGCGGCACTGGCATCTTACCAAAGTACTTCGTCAAGGCCTCCGACATAGGCCGCAGCATCTGGCTTACGTCCGCAGCCTTCACCGCGCCACTCTCCGACAGCACGGCCACCGAAATGCGGGCCCCGCCGGTGCTGAAGCTGGCCGTATCGGGGCGGGCGTAGAGGATGGGGCCGTCGGCCAGCGTCACGTAGTTGGAGGCCGTGAATACGTCCTGCGTAGTTGAAGCGCGGCGCACATCCAAGGCGGTGGCACCGTAGAGGTCGGCGGGTTTCTGCACCTGCACCTCGTAGGGCAGCATCTTGTAGCCCTCGAAGTAGCCGTAGAAGCCGTAATGGTTAATAGTGAAGTTGCGGCCGGCATCAATGTTGGTGCCGCCGGGCTGGAAGATGAACTGGTCGTCCTGCTTCACGTCCCAGGTATCGTCCACCAGGTATTCGAGGCGGGCCAGCTTGGTTGCGTTGTCGATGACAAACAGGTTGGGGCCGTTGTTCTTCACCTTCAGGCTCTTGCCATTCTTATCAAACGCCTTGAAGCTGGTCACGAAGCGGCCGTAATCCTTCTTGGAGTACGAGCCGGGCACCACCGAGGGCATAACGTACGTAGCCTGCGCCTCACGGATAGCGGGGGTATTAATAACGACCTTCACCCGGTCGTTGGTCACCTGCTGCAAATCGAGGCGAATCTGGTAGCCAGCGGGCTGTTGGGCCAAAGCGGCCGAAGCGGTGGCGAGGCTCAGCCCGAGGGCCAGCAAAGTAGCTTTCATAAAACGAACAAGGATAGATGGGATACGGCACTAACGCCCCGGCGAAGATAGGTAGTATGAATGGGTGAACGGGTGGATTGTCATTACAGGCGAAGTACCCGAAGGACAGCTTTCTGGCACGAACGACACGCCGATTCCCCTGTACCTTGTCGGCATGCGCATCAAAACCATCAGCCGCATTATGCTGGCTACGTTTTTTATCGGGGCCGGCATTACGCATTTTACTAACCCAGCGGGGTTTCTGCGCATCGTACCGCCCTACCTGCCGGCTCCCCTCCTACTGGTATACCTGAGCGGCGCGGCTGAACTGGCCGGTAGCCTCGGGCTGCTTATTCCCGCTACCCGCTGCTGGGCCGCTTGGGGCCTGATGGCGCTACTGGTAGCCGTGTTTCCAGCCAACGTATACATGCTGCAAACCCGCGGCGCAGGCCTGCCAGTGCCGTTATGGGCGCTATGGGCGCGCCTGCCGCTCCAACTGGTGCTTATTGGCTGGGTGTGGAAAGTGCGTAAGTAACTGCTTCACTCACTCACCGCTACTCCCACCGGATGTCCTTCACCCGCAGCTGCAGGTTCTTCACGCCCCGGTACTCGTTGATTTCGATGGTGTAACAAACGCTGAACGGCTGGCCCTGACGAATTTGCTCGTGGTATTCGCCCAGCCCGAAGCCAATGGCATCCACGGTGTGGTGGCCGTCCTGAGTGAGGGTAAGCTTGAGGTGGGAGTTGCCTACAATGCGCGCCGAATCGGGGGTGGCGTACACCTGCTCGGAGGCAAACACCGGGTTGGGGTTGCCAGGACCGAACGGCTCCATCTGGCTCAGCAGCCGGTAAAACGACGGCGTAATGTCGCTTAGTCGAATGGTCCAGTCAATTTCCACGGGCGGAATCAGCTGCTCCGGCAGGATACGACCGGCTACAATCCGCTCGAATTTCTCCTGGAAAGCGGGCACGTTCTCTACCGGCAGCGTGAGGCCGGCGGCGTACATGTGGCCGCCGTACTGGTCGAGCAGCTCGGCGCAGTCCTCAATGGCTTGGTGCACATCGAACCCTACCACCGAACGAGCTGAGCCGGTGGCTTTGCCGTTGCTTTCGGTGAGGATAATGGTGGGCCGGTAGTACTTATCGAGACAGCGCGAGGCCACAATGCCCACCACGCCTTTATGCCAATCCTGCTTGAATAGCACGGTGGTGCGGGCGGTGCGCAGCAGGTCGCTCTGCTCAATCATTTCCAGCGCTTCCTTCGTTATGCTAGTGTCGAAACCCCGGCGTTCCTGGTTGGTTTTGTCGACTACGCCGGCAGTGGCTACGGCTTCTGCGGTGCTGCCGGCCAGCAGCATGGCCACCGAGCGTTTGGCGTCACCCATGCGGCCGGCCGCGTTGATGCGGGGCGCAAACCCGAACACCAGACTGCTAATGTTTAGCTCGGCGGTTTGCAGGCCGGCCAGTTCGCGCAGCGCATCCAGGCCGGGGCGCTGAGGCCGGGTCCGGTCGTTAATGAGGCGCAGGCCGTGGTAGGCCAGGGTGCGGTTTTCGCCGTAGATGGGCACGATGTCGGCGGCAATGCTCACGGCCACTAAGTCCAACAACTCATAGAGTTCGTCTTCGGGCAGGCCTTGGTGCTGGGTGAAGGCCTGCATCAGTTTGAAGCCCACGCCGCAGCCCGACAGTTCCTTGAACGGATACGGGCAATCCTGGCGCTTGGGGTCGAGTACGGCCACGGCCGCTGGCAGCTCGGGACCGGGTAAGTGGTGGTCACAGATGATAAAATCGACGCCGCGCTGGTTGGCATAGGCAATCTTATCCACCGACTTCACACCGCAGTCGAGGGCAATAATGAGCTGGTAGCCGAAGTCGTGGGCATGGTCGATGCCGGCGTCGGAAATGCCATAGCCCTCTTTGTAGCGGTCCGGAATGTAGTAATCAATGCGCTCCGGCCCGAAAAATCGGCACAAATAGCTGTACACCAGTGCCACGGAGGTAGTCCCGTCCACGTCATAGTCGCCAAATACCAGCACCCGCTCGCCCAGGTGCAGGGCTTGGAGCAGGCGGTCCACGGCGCGGTCCATGTCGCGCATGAGCAGCGGGTCGGGTAGCTGGCTGAGGTCGGGACGGAAATAGGAACGCGCTTCCTCAAACGTGCCCACATTGCGCTGGCACAGCAGGCTGACGATGGCCTCGTTTACGCGCAGCGCATCAGCCAGATGCCGGACTGTTTCAACGTCAGGCGCGGGCTTGCGAATCCATCGTTTTTCCATGAGTACAGAGGAGCCTAACAGCGGCAGTATCTCCAAAAGTACAAAAACAGAAGCACAGATTTTCGCAGATTCGGGTGCAGATGCCGCAGATTGAGGGGGTAGTGTTCGAGGCCGGCAAAACGTGTACCCCGGAGCTGGGCTCCGGCCCGCGTCAGAAGGGTCTTACTCCTAAGCGCAAGCCAGAGCCCAGCTCCGGGGTACACGTTTTGCCGGCCTGAATCAGCGAAACCACAGTTAATCAGCGAAAATCTGTGATTCTAGTTGACCGCATCGCCGCGCATTTTGCGGAACCGTTTGCGGGCTTCGGCCACGTAGATGCTGCCGGGGTACTTGGTGATAACCTGGTTGTAGAGCTGCTGGGCTTTCTCGCGGTCCTGCACGTTTTCCTCCTGAATGAGAGCGGCCAAGAACAGTGCGTCGTCGCTGAGCACATCATATTTGGGGTTAGCCGTAATGCGCTCCAGGGTGGCTAAGGCACCGGGATAGTCACCGGTGCGGCGCTGAAGCTGGGCCTTCAGGTACCAAGCGTCGTCCTGCAGCGCGTGGCCGGGATACTTGGCCAGCAGAGCATCGAGGCCGCGCAGGGCTTCCGGCAACTTGTTCTGGAATACCTGCTGCTCCACCACGGCGTAGTCGCGCAGGGCCACGCCGGCCGTGTCCATGGCCGTGTTGTCGGTGATGAGCAGGCTGAGCTGCATGGCATCGTTGGCAATTTCTCGGCTGGTGGCCTGCTTGAGAATATCCAGATGCGACTGGGCCAGCTTGAAGTCGCCGGCAAAGTAGCTGAGGCGGGCGTTGCGCAGCTTGGCATCATAACCCAGCGGCGTATCCTTGTGCGACTTCTCTACCTGCGAGTACAACAGGGTAGCTTCCCAAGGCTCGGCGCGCAGCAGGTAGATATCGGCCAGATCAATCTTTGCCTGATCCACCACATCGAGGCTGGCGCGGGGCATGGTGATTACCTCGTTGAGCAGCTTCATGGCGGGTTCCTTCTCATCGAGCTGGAAGGCGCGCAAGGCCGCCATGCTACGCAGCACCGGGGCCGTATCGGGCGTGCGGCCCAGGTCAGTAAGCACCTGCTCATACTCCTGCAGCAGGCTCCGCAGCTGGGCGGGGCTGACGGGGTACGTGTTGCGTACCTGGTCCTCGCGGGTCTGCACGAGGCGCTGGCGGGCCAGGGCGTAGTACGGTTGGTTGCGGTACTCGCGCACCACGTAATCGTAGCCTTGGATTGCGCTTTCGTAGTCTTTGTTGCGGCGGGCAATTTCGGCTACTTCCAGTACGCGCTGGCCTTCGGTACGGCCGCGCCGGTCGAGGGCTTTGGCCTGCACCAGCGCGCCGGTAAAGTCGCGGCGCTGCACCTGCAGCCACAGCAGCAACTCACTGTACACAGGCAGCTCGGGGTTTTTCTGCACCAGACTCAGCAGCTCTTTTTCCAGCGTGGCAAAGTCCTTATCTTCCTGGAGGCTGTTTTGAAGCATGTTGCGCACGAAGGGCAGTTGCCGCTCATCGTCCTGCACCAGACGCAGAGTTTCGGCCATCAGCTTATCCGTCTGGCCCTGCTGGGTGTAGAGCTGGATGAGCTGGGGGCCGAACTCGGTTTCGGAACGGGCCAGCTCCCGGCCGCGCAGATAGGTACGGATAGCCCAGTCAGGTAACGCCAGCTTCTGAAACTCGGTGGCTACGGCTACTACCTGTTCCGGGGGCAGCTGGGCCAGCACCCGCTCCCACTGCTTTTGGGCGGCTAGCTCATCGGGAGCCTGGGCGTACACCTGGCCCAGCGTGACGCCCAGCTTGGCTTCCTGGGGCCGTTGCTTTTGGGCACGCTTCACCAGCTTCTCGGCATCTTTGGGGCGCTTGAGTCCTTGCAGGGCAGCCAGGTAATCGGGCAGGATGTTGGGGGCCGTCTGCTCATCGTTGCGCAGTCGGCCGAACAGAAAGGCGGCCTTCTCATGCTCGCCCTTGCGCTCATACTCACGAGCTAGCTGCACCTGGCTGTCTTCCTGAACCTGGGCTACCACCGGCCCGGCTGCCAATAGCAACACGGTCAGCCCTGCCTTCCCTACTCCCAAACGCAACGACTTTTTCATAAGCGCATAACGAAAAGACCCTGACGGTGATTCAGTGACCTAGTGATTTAGTGAGCTGACCGTTGAGCCTGTAACACTTGCGCAGCCTGCATCTCAGGCTCATTCAATTCACTAAATCGCCAAGTCACCGATTCGCTAAATCAAAAAAGGGCCGCACCTCTAAGGTACGGCCCTTTTGCTGTTTCTTACTCAGCCTGGTTTAGAAGAACTTGGTGCGGTTGTCCTTCACGTTGGCGTGTTGCTTAATAGCCTCATAGATAAGACCATCGGCGCGGGCTACGCGCTGGGCGGTGAGCTGCTGCTTGGCTGCTTTCACGTCAGCCGTGGCCGGCGCGGGCGTAGTGCTTACCGCTTCCACGATTAACACACCCTGCTCGCCAGCAAAGGCTTTCGACTTCTGGCCGGCTTTCAGCCCGAAGGCTTTGCCCACGGCTACCGGCTCCGAGCCGAGGCCGGGAATCATGCCCTGACCCAGAACCACGTTGTCGGCGGTTTTCACCTGGGCGCCGTTGCCGTACGCCTGAGCAATCTGCTCCAGCGAGCTGCCTTTGGCGGCGTTCAGCTTGCTGATGATCTGCTCAGCTTTCAACTCATTGCGCACGAGGGCCGTTACTTCCGGCTTCACGCTAGCCACGTCGGCGGTGCCTTTGGTCCGCTCACCGGTCAATACCGCAATTACATACTGGTCGCCCACGTCATCAAATACCCGGGATACGTCGCCTACCTCGGTAGGCGAGCCTTCGGGGTTTACGCCGTAGGCCCAGCGCACAATGGAGCGGGCGTTCTGGATGTTGTTCACAGCTTGGTCGCCGCGGCCGAGGCCTTTGGCTTCCATTTTCTGCAGGCTCTTATCCTTCGCCACAGCGGCGCGGAAGGAAGCCAGATCGGTAGCGGCACCTTTCAGCTCCTGCGCTTTCTGGTACGCGGCGTCACGGGTAGCATCGGTGGGCTGAATGCCTTTCTGTACCGTGGCTACTTCGTAGGTCTGCGTGGTTTTGGGAGCCGTAATTTTGATGATGTGGTAGCCGAACGACGTTTTCACCGGAGCGGGCAGCAGGCCAGGCGAAGCGGCGGCAAATACGGCCTTCTCAAACTCGGGTACCATACGGCCCTGCTGGAACCAGCCCAGGTCGCCGCCGGTAGCAGTGGTGCCATCCGTACCGTACTGACGGGCCATGGCGGCAAAATCGGCGCCACCTTTGATTTTGTTTAGCACTTCCGTGGCCTTGGCTTTAGCAGCCGCATCGGCCTCGGGCGTGGTACCTTCGGGCTTGATGAGGATGTGGCTGGCGCGGGCCGCGGCTTGGGCACCGGCTTTCTGGCTCGACACTTTATACAGCGAGTACGTGCCGTTTTCAGCGTAAGGGCCATATACTTTTCCCAGCTGCAGGGGCAGCTGAGCGCGCAGCTTCTCGGGCATATCGGCCGGCGAAAGGAAAGCGGGGCGGGTGGGATTGTCGGAGTTCAGCTTCACGAAAGCCGAGTCTACCGGAGCAGTGGCAAACCGGGCCGCCAGCTCATCTACGGTTTTACGCACGGTGGTGCTGTCTTCTACCGAAGCCGTTACCGGGATGGTCACGTACTCAATGCTGCGGCCATCCTCTACTTTGTAGCGCCCTTTGTTTTTGTCGATGTAGGCCTGCAGCTGCTCGTTGCTCACTTTCACGCTTGAATCGGAGAGGGAGAAGTACGGTACAAATAGGTAGCGCAGGCTGGCCTGGGCCGCCTGGCCCTCGTTGTAGCGCTTGGCTTCGGCCGAGGTGACGTAGGTGCTCATTTTGAGCAGGTTGTTGTACTTGGTGCCCAGCCGTTCGGGACGCAGGTTCGCTTCGAAGTTGGCAAACGCGGCCTGGGCCTGCGGATCCATCTTATCGAGGTTGCGCAGGTACTCCTTCACTTTTAGCACGTCGAACTGGCCCGTTTTCGGGTCGGTGAAGGCCTGACGGATACTGGGGTGCACGTTGGTACCCTGTACCATATCGGTCAGTTCCTCGTCGGATACTTTCAGCCCCAGCTTGTCGAATTCCTTCTGGAAGGCAATGCGGTAGAGGGTCTGGTTCCATGCCTGGTCGCGCAGGTAGCCCATAGCCTGGTCATCGGGCTGGCGCTGCTGCTGCTGAATGAACTGCTGCTTGGCCTGCTCCAGCGTGTTGTTGAAGTCATCGTACTCCACCTTTTCACCGGCCACTTCGCCTACCGACGTATCGTTTTTGCCGAAGATGCTGCTCCGACCATACAGGAAGTCACCGCCGAGCATAAAGAGCAGCAGGCCGATGATGATGGCCCCGACCGCCCAGCCCGATTTTTCTCGAATCGTGTTGATTAATGCCATTTACTTGAAAAAAAGCGCAGTAAGAAAAGGTGAAAGAGGTGCAAAATAACCAAAAAAGATGGTCATTAGGTAATGAAATGGCGCGGCAGTTGTCTGCTTGCGGCGGCGACGCAAAGCATACGGTCCTTTTCCCAGCGCTGAACCGCTGAAATAGCGGCTCTCCTCTTTGCTATTTCAAAAACGGCAAAGCTGTACAAAGCCCAAGTCCCTGGCATCCGCACGGATATCAGGGACTTGGGCTTGGCCGAGGTTGCCCCGCCACTAGTACCAAGAAGATTACTTTTTCTTCTTCGGTTTTTTGGTGGGCGGCGTAGCCGCTTTGCGGGCTGCTTCTGCCTCGGCCGCCGCTATTTTATCGCGCTGGCGGAGGTAGCGCAACCCAATCACCAGCCCGAAGGAGAGCATGAACAGCCAGTAGTTCTGGTATAAGCCCTCCATCTTGCCCGTTACCAGCGTTTGATAGCACGCAATGACGAACGTGACGATAGACAGAGCAAACAAGATGGTCCGGCTGATGCCGGGCTCCCAGAAACGTTTCATGCGAAGAGGTTAGCGAGGCGGCGCGGCCGGGCCGGCCGTAGGGGCGTTTTGCAGCGTGAATACGCCGGTGGGGTTTAAAATCCGATACCAAGAGAAATCCTGGTTGGCCATCAGCCCTCGGCCTGTAAGAACCTCCGTGGGCGTGGTTACCTTAACTTCGGTTTGCTCCTGGGTATAGATACTAGCCTTGAGCTTGTCGTAGAAGGCCTCCTCCGTATTCATGCGCTGCTGCTTGGGCACGTTTACCACCCGCACGTCGCCGCGCATGGTATAGAGGTTCTTGGCCTTTTCAAACTTGCCATACTTGCCCGTGATGGTGTTGACCACTTCCTGACCATCAGCTCCCAGAAACGTGAGCTTCACGCCTTTGGGGTACAGCATGTCGCCCGACTCAAACTGTTGCTCCAGCGGGGCCGTGAGGCGAATACGCAGCTTAGCCGAGTCGCTGACCAGCATGAGCACATTCTCCGTTTCTACGGTAGGGCCCTTGTATTCTATCGGCTTGGCTGCTACCTCGTCGCTGCTCTTACGACAGCCCGCCGTGAGCAGGGTTATTCCCACCAATACCGAAACCAGACGGGTAGAAACCGGAAACATAGGAACGGAGTTATTCAATGCGGCGCTTGATAAACCACCGGTTGTTGAGCGTCACGCCCAATTGCATACGCACGTAGTCTTCCTTCACATTACGCTCCGTAGAACCATCCGACAGGCTACGCACATCGGTGTTACCCCGCTGGCCGTAGGTGAAACCCAGGCTGATGGTCGTGGCATCGAGCGGCGTAGCGGTGGGTAGCGGCAGGGCAAAGCCCCAGCTGACAGACCGGTCGTAGAGCGTCTGACCACCGGGGCGGTAAGGCAGTTGGGTGACGTTCAGGCCAGCCCGGTAGGTTACGCGTTTAAAGTAATTGTCTACTGAAGTGGCGTCCGGCGTCAGCTCACCGCCCACACCGAAGCGGTAGGTATCGGAAAGCAGAATCCCGGAGGAGCCGCCCTGTTCCCCAAATGCCCGGAACTGCGACCATTCCTGGCGGCTACCTTCGGCGCTCAGGCTCCAACTACGGTTGTTATCCAGGCTGATACCCAACTGGGTAAGCGCGGGCACCCGGGCCTTGCCAGCCGCTTCAACTTCCAAGGCCGTTGATCCAATCTGGACGCCATTGTAGTCTTCACGCAACAGACTTGTGCTTCGCTCCCCGTTCAGGTTGGATCGGAAGCTATAGGTTCCGCCTACGTTGTAGTTCAGTTTGTCCTTGATCTGCCCCCGGTAGTGCAGGCCCGTCCGGAAGGCGAAGTCGGAATAATGAACTTGCTGCTGGTAAATGTCTCGGTTAGATAAATCCAAGGCCAGGGTGCTGCTACCAATGCGGGTACTGGCTTCCTGGTCGATGCTGCCGAACACGTAGCCTGCCGATGCCCCCAGCGTCAGCCCTTTGGCAACCCGCACGGCGTGGCTCATATAGGCTTCAGCCAACCCACCAGAACCGGCATAGCGCTTTTCCACCTGCGAGGTAGGGTCGCCAACTACCGTATTGTCCAGCGTTTTCGATTCGTAATCAACCGTGCTGTAGGGTTTCAGACCAATAAGCCCCGCCCAGCGGCGGTTGATGGGCACCGCCAATGCCAAATAGCCCAGCGTGCCCGAGCCAGTCCGCTGACTACTTACCGTGTTCTTCAGGGTTTTGAACTGTCCCGTAAATCCGGCCTCAAACGTGGTACGGCTGGTATAGTACACCAGGGCCGGGTTCAGCTCGTTCACGTTCACGCTGTTGGGCGCGGCTACGCCGATGCCTCCCATACCCATTTGCCGGACGCCGCCCGAGTTCATACTGGCGTCGCCTAGGCCCAGGCGCGAGTAAGGCGAGTTGCCGAGGCCCTGCCCCAGTGCGGCCGACGAGGCTGCCAGCAGCCCCAGCAGCGAAAGACCACCGGCTAGGCCGGCGTAGTTAGGTTGAGACATGGTGTACTAAGATTCGGTGAAGCCCCATTAACACGAGCTCCGGAACAACAAAGATAGGCCGTTTCAGCCGGGTGCGGAAAAACCCGGCATCACCACCGGCTACCAGCACCGCTAAGCCCGGAAACTGCGCCTCATATTCAGCCAGCATTCCACGCACTTCTGCTGCTGCCCCATTCAGCACGCCACTCCGAATGGCGGCCTGGGTATCGGCTCCGGTAAGCGGCACAGTAGCAACTGGATTTTCGGGTTTGGTAATGAGCGGCAGCCGTCCGGTAAACGTATGCAGAGCCTGAAAACGCATAGCCAACCCCGGCGAAATACTGCCGCCCCGAAAGACGCCATCGGCCGTGACCAGGTCGCACTTGATGGCCGTACCGGCATCTATAATCACCACCGGACGAGCAGGAAGCAGCCAGGCGGCTCCAACGGCGGCCGCCAACCGGTCGGCGCCCAGCGTGTGCGGTGTGGCGTACGCATTGCCGATGGGCAATGGCGTGGTGGCCGGCGCAAACTCCAGGATATGTCCCGGCACCAGTTGGCGTAGTTCTTCTGCCCAGGCGGCCGTAGCCTCGGCCACCGAAGCCAGGATTACGTGCTCCGGCCGCAGCCGCTGCACGGCCGCCCGTACTTGCGCCGGCGTCTGCCCCGTAGCCGATTCCAACAGCGCATCGGCTTCGAAGCAGCCGTACTTCACGGCTGTGTTACCAATATCGAGGGCCAGAGTACGCAAGTGGTGAAGTGGTAAATGGTGAAGTAGTGCAGCCGGAACGCGCGGGTTTTCGGCATTCAACAGCGCAAAAATGGTGAAGCCGTGGAATAGGAGAGGCTGGGCGTGGCAGGTCAGAATAACCCATCCACTCACCACTTCCCTATTTCACAACTTCACCATCAGGAGCCATCCGCCGGGCAGGCGGTTGCGTGCTTACATGAAATACTTCAGGCGGATAACTTCTTTCTCCGAAAGGAAGCGCCATTTGCCGCGCGGCAGGTCCTTCTTAGTCAGACCGGCGTACTGCACCCTGTCCAGGGTAATTACATCATAGCCCAAGTGCTCGAAAATGCGGCGCACGATGCGGTTACGGCCAATGTGGATTTCCACACCTACAAAGTGCGGGTTACCCGCTACCACCGCTACATCGTCCACGTCGGCTTTGCCGTCTTCCAGCATCACCCCGTCCGCAATCTGCTTCAGGTGTTCCTCCGTTAGCGGCTTATCCAGCTCCACCTGGTAGATTTTCTTGTTGCGGTGCGAGGGGTGCGAGAGTTTCTGCGCCACTTCCCCGTCGTTGGTGAACAGCAGCAGGCCCGTGGTATTCCGGTCGAGGCGGCCCACCGGGAACAGACGCTCCTTTGATGCCCCTTTTACCAGTTCCATCACCGTCCGGCGGCCCTCGGGGTCCTCAGTCGTCGTGAGGAAGTCCTTGGGCTTGTTGAGCAGCACGTACACCTGCTTCTCGCGGTTGAGGTTTGTCTTGCCGTACTGCACCGTGTCGGAGGGCTGCACTTTGTAGCCCATTTCCGTTACTACTTCCCCGTTTACTTTGATTTCGCCGGCGGCAATCAGGGCGTCGGCATCACGGCGGGAGCAGATACCGGCGTTGGCGATGTAGCGGTTCAGGCGAACTTCCTCGCCCGTCGTGTCATCTTCCTCACGCCGACGTTTATTGCCCCGGGTTTTATCGTCCTCGTAGTGTTTCAGGTTTTTGTAGTCAGGAGCCTGCCCTGCTACCTCGCCATACTTGCGCTTGCCGGCCTGGTTGCTGGTGGGCGTCTGGGCACCCCGGCCCGCGTACTCATCATGGGCCCGCTTTGGGCGCTCCTCTGAGGAACGACCTTCGCGCCTGTCGCTACCGAAGCTACGCTTCTCGCCAAAGGCCCCGCGGCGGTCCTGATCAAAAGCACGACCCTCCCGCTTGTCGCCGAAAGCGCCGGGGCGGCTTGTGCGTTTTTCCCCGGCAGCTCCGGCTCCAAAGCCCTGGGGCTTCCGGCTACCAAAGTCGCGCCGCTCGCCGCTGTCATCGGCCCGGCGAACCGGCCGTTCCCGGCGGTCATCAGCCTCAAAGCGGGCCGGCCGCTCCGTACGTTCTGACCACTCCGACCGGGAAGGACGCTCGATGCGCTCTGGCCGCGCCGCCTGTTCCGACTGCTCGTTGTCGAGGTCCGAAGGCCGGCCACGGAAATCGAACGGACGCGCCGCCCGGATTTCCCGCTCGCCGGGAGCAGCTTCGCGCATCGGGCGTGCTTCTTCCTGCCGGGGACGGAATTCCTGGGGTTCGTCCTGAGGGTTGGGGTTCTGCTTGATGAACTTACGGTTCCGCTCACCCGGCAAGCCACGCGGCACTGCCGACTGTCCTTCCTGGCTGCGGTATGGTTGGCCCTGCCATGTTTTCTTGGGCTCAAATTCCCGCACCGGGCGCTCCTCGCGGTTGTCGCCAAAGCCGCTGCTACGGCGCGTATCGTCACCGCCCCGGAAGTCCCGGCCGCCCCGGTTGAAAGAGCCGCTACCCGAGGAAGTCCCGAATTTCTTCGGACCGCCAAAGCTACCGCCCGGCGAGTTGCCGAACTTGCGCGGCCCACTGAAGCTGCCGCCGCTGGAACGCCCGAACGAAGAGCGGTCGGAGTTGCCCCGACGCTCATCTGAGCCGCCCCCATTCTGGCCGAAGCGCGGGTTGCCGCCCGTGCGCTCCGTGCGCTCCTGACCGGGCTGTATAAACTTGCGGAATCCCTCGTTGCCTCGGTTATCCGAAGAACGGTTGTCGTTGCCGCGGCTGTCATTGTTACGGCTGTCATTGTTACGGCTGTCAGCAGGACGGCCGGAGCCGGTGGTACGGCCACGGCGGCCGGGCGCATCGCCGGAGAAGTGTTTCTTGCCCATGTGGAAGAAGCGTGCGTGCCGTATCGCTACGGTACAGGTTAATAATCAGATACAGGCGGAAGCTTGCCTAACGACAAGCCGCCGAAAACAGTGCCCGGACCAGCAACCGGCTGTACCAAAAAGTACAGGCCGGCCACAAGTCCGGGCAGTAATAAGAGCCAAAAGCGAGGTTAGTCGCGGCGGGCCATCTTGGCTTCAATGGAATGCTGCGTGTGCGGTACGGCACGCAGGCGTTCCTTCGGAATCAGCTTGCCGGTACCAATGCAGACACCGTAGGTGCCATTCTTGATACGGATCAGGGCGTTTTCGAGCTGCTGGATGAACTTCATCTGGCGTGAGGCCAACTGGTTCAGGCTTTCCTTTTCGGCCGTATCGGCTCCGTCTTCCAGCACCTTCGAAGAAGAAGCTGTGTTGTCGGTGCCGGTATCGTTTTTGCGGCTCAGGGTTTCTTTGATAAACGCTACTTCCTTGCGGGCGGCCGTGACCTTGTCCTGAATGATTTGCTCAAACTCAGCCAGTTCTTCCCTGGAATAGCGTAGGGGTGCTTCACTCATGTCGTTGCAGGAAGAGGTTATATGAAACTATGTTATTTGCTAGGATGCCAGTTTCGGCAGCCACTGAACAGCCAGTAGTTACGCCCAACAGCAGCCTGCGCGAATAAGTTTGTCCTTTTTGCGCATAGCCTTCAGCAGCCGGACTGCTCCTACTAGCTCCGGTGGTCCCGATAGCCAGACTATTTCCGGCCGCAAAGCTACGGCTTTGTCTGCTAATCTGCACGATACCCCCTCCGGCCCCGGTTTTTGCCGACGAGTCAGGTAAGGCTCGTCTAGAAACCCAGCATATGGATGGCAGCCACTGCCCCTTCCACACCTTTGTTACCGTGCTTGCCACCGGCCCGGTCCCAGGCCTGCTCCAGTGTGTTGGTGGTCACCAGCCCGAAGATGACCGGCTTGTTGAACTTCAGGCTCACGTTGGTGATGCCGCTGGCCACCGCGTGGCAGATATAGTCATCATGCTTGGTTTCGCCTTGGATAACGACACCCAGGCAGATAACCGCGTCAATTTCCTCATGCTGGGCCAGTAGCTGGGCCCCCAGCGTCAGTTCGAAGCTGCCGGGCACCGTGTTGCGGAAGATGTTCTCGGGTTTGGCTCCGTGTTTGAGGAGCGTGTCGAACGCGCCCTGGGCCAGGGTGTCGGTGATTTCGCGGTTCCACTCGGCCACCACCAGCCCAAAGCGTTTCTCGCTGATGTCAACGAAGTGGTCGGAAGTATAGTCGCTCAGATTTTTGAGAGAGGTAGCCATGCGGCGGGGAGGTTTAAACAGGTAAGAGAAGCTAGTAGCTCCGTGCGGTCAAAGATAGGGGACGGTTTCTACTCCGGCCGGCTGGTCCTGAAAACACAAGAGGCGACCCGGGGGCCGCCTCTTGTGCAGAATACAGAAATGCTGAGCTATGTTTATTTACCAGCCAGGGCTTCGGCGCGGGCCTTGTATTCCTTGGCTTCCGTAGCCTCCGCCGCCGAAGCGTAGTCGGTCAGGATTTTGTTGTACGCCGTAATGGCACCTTCATAATCCTTAGCGGCTTCGCGGGCCGTAGCTTCCTTCAGCAGGTAGCCGGGCGAGAAGAACTCGTTAGCATTATAATTAGCGGCTTTGTTATAGAAGTCAGCGGCTTCTTTGGCCTGGTTCATTTCCAGGTGCGCATCACCTAGTAGGGAATACGCTCGAGCCTGCACCAAGTAGTCATCGGAACTGAAGTCTTCAAGGTAGTCGATGGCCTCTTTATTTTTGCCTTCTTTCAAAGCAGCCACACCGGCGTAGAAGTTGGCTAGGTTACCAGCGTCGGTGCCACTGTACTCTGATGCCACGCGCTCCAACCCCAGGTTGCGGCCGTCGCCTTTCATGGCTTTCTGCAAAGAGTCGGCTTCCCAATAGCTTACCGCCTGGAACAGGGCTGCTTGCCCTTTGGTATCCTGGGAGCCTCGCCACAGGTAGTAGCCGAAGCCACCAGCCACGGCCAGTACTACCACGGCCAGCAAACCCAGCAGCACGTTCTTGTTGCGCCGCACGAAGTCTTCCGATTCCACCAGGCGAATAGCCAAGGCATCGGGGTCTTCCAGCAGCGGATGCTCGGGGTTGTACGCCTCCAGCGGCTGCGTGGGGTCAGGAGAGACAACGCGCTGTTGCTGCTGACGCGCTTGCTGGCTTTTGCCTGTGAACGGAATCTTCGACATGGGTATTACTCAAAAAGGCGGCCGCCGACAGCGGCCCGATAACCTTCCGGCGAGCTAGTCGCGGATGTAGGGGTAGTCCTGTTGTACGTACACGTCCTTGTACAGCTCGTCGGCTGTAGGGAAGGGCGAGTTCTCGGCAAACTCCACCGACTCGGCCACCTGTCCTTTGATCTTCTCATCAATGGCCGCCAGGTCCTCTTCGGTAGCCATGTTGTGCGTCAGGATGGTGTGGCGTACGGCTTCGATGGCGTCGCGGGAGCGGTAGTCTTCCAGCTCCTCTTTGGTGCGGTACTTGGCCGGGTCGCTCATGGAATGACCTTTGTAGCGGTAAGTTTTAAACTCGAGGAAGGTAGGGCCTTCACCGGCCCGGGCCCGCTCGGCGGCGCGTGCCACGGCATTATGCACGTCCTCTACGTTCATGGCATTCACCGGCTCAGAGGGCATGTCGTAGCCACGGCCAATGTGGTGCAGTTCCGTCACGTTGGACGTGCGCTGTACCGAGGTACCCATAGCGTAGCCGTTGTTTTCCACCACGAAGATGACCGGCAGCTTCCACAGCATGGCCATGTTGAAGGCTTCGTGCAAGGCACCCTGCCGAACGGCACCGTCGCCCATATAGCAGATGCACAGGTTGCCCGTCTTATTATACTTCTCGGCGAAACCGATGCCGGCACCCATAGGTACCTGCGCCCCCACGATGCCGTGGCCACCGATGAAGTTTACTTCCTTATCGAACATGTGCATGGAGCCGCCTTTGCCCTTAGAGCAACCGGTAGCTTTGGCATAGAGCTCGGCCATGATGGCGTTGGGCGAAGTACCGAGGGCCAGCGGGTGGGCATGGTCACGGTAAGCAGTAATCCACTTGTCGTCCTTGGTGAGGGCCGACACGGCACCAGCTACGCAGGCCTCCTGGCCTATGTAGAGGTGGCAGAAACCTTTAATCTTCTGTTGACCGTACAGCTGACCAGCCTTCTCCTCAAACTTGCGCATGAGCTGCATCTGCTCATACCAAGTGAGGTAGGTTTCCTTCGAAAACTCCGGCTGGGCCGGGCTCGTTGCTTTAGGAGTTCCCGTAGCTGCCTTGCCTTCCTCAGTGGAAGGAGGCAATACCGGATCGGGCTGCTTGGCTGTTTTAGTAGCCGCAGCTTTCCCCTTGGGGGCCGCTTTCGGGGCCGACGATTTCTTCGTCGAATTGGAAGCCTTGGGGGCAGCCTTTACTTTCGTCTCCGCCATCTTGCTTTCGGTTGTTCGCGTTTGGGATGCGAAAGTACGTAAAAGGATTGCAATTCCGAACCTTAAGCATGAACCTCGAAAGCCTCCATCTGCTGTTCTTCAAAAACTACGAAGAAGCCAATCTGAGCTTCTCCGCCCACATCAACTGCTTTGTGGGTGACAACGGCAGCGGCAAGACGAATCTGCTCGACGCAATCCACTACCTCTCCCTCACTAAGAGTGCCTTTACGGTTTCCGACGCCCAGAGTATTAAGCAGGGCGAAGAGCTGTTTGTGGTGCGGGGGCGCTTCCGTCCCGCACCCGACGAAAAGCCTGAAACCATTCAGTGCAGTCTACGTCAGGGCCAGAAGAAAACCGTAACCCACGACAAGCAGGCTTACGAGCGGGTATCGGACCATATTGGGCGGTACCCGGTGGTGCTTATCTCGCCCTACGATACTGACCTGATCCGGCAGGGCAGCGAGGAACGGCGCAAGTATTTCGACAGCCTCCTCTCCCAACTCGACCACACGTATCTGGAGCAGCTAATCCGGTACACGCACCTGCTGAAGCAGCGCAATTCCCTGCTCAAGCTGGCCGCTGACCGCCAAGCCGGTTACGACCGGGACTACCTATTAGTGCTGGATGAGCAGCTGGCCCCCGTGGGCGAGCAGCTAGTGCAGCGGCGGCAAGAATTTCTCACGGAATTCGAGCCCATCTTCCAGCGTCACTATGAGCAGCTAGCCGATGCCCGCGAGGTCGTGACTCTTACCTATAAGAGTGAGCTGCCGGGAGCCGACTTCCTGAAACTGCTTCGTCTGAATGAGCGCAAGGACCTCACGCTGCAACGCACTACCACCGGCCCCCACCGTGATGACTTCACGTTTCTTATGGATGAGCTACCGGTAAAAGGGTATGGCTCGCAGGGGCAGCAGAAGTCGTTTGCCATTGCCCTCAAGCTGGCGCAGTTTGAAATCCTGGCCGCGCACAAGCAGCAAAAGCCGCTGCTGCTCCTCGATGACATCTTCGACCGACTAGATGAGAAGCGCATCACCCGCCTTATGCAGCTGGTAGCCAATCATACCTTCGGCCAGATTTTCCTGACCGATACTCACCTGGAGCGCACCGACCGGGTACTGGCCGACCTCTCCGAAGATATCCGCCGGTTCCGGGTAGAGTTGGGAAGTGTGCAGCCGCTTTAGGTAAGGTGGGTGGTATCTTTGAAGCCCGGTGCGAGAAGAGTTTTCTCGCGCGTTAATAACTGTAATGGCGCTTAAAAAACCACATTCCTCCGAAAATTCACGCCAGTCCGATATTGTTCCACTAAGGGATGGTATTAAGGCACTATTGCGCGTTTATCGGCTCCAGGGCAAACTCAACGAGGTAACAGTAGTGGCTAGTTGGGAGAAGGTAATGGGTAAGGCCGTGGCCATGAAAACCCAGCAGGTATACGTGAGCAACAACAAGCTGTTTGTACGGCTTTCATCCGCTCCGCTCAAGCACGAACTGTTCATGGCCAAGACTCGGGTACTGGAAAACCTCAACGCCGAAGTCGGCGAGGACATCATAAAGGAAGTCGTATTCCTATAGGTGAAAAGCGCGTCTTATTAGAAAGCACTACCGGCCCTGGCTCAAAAGCTGGGGCCGGTTCTTTATGGCAGGTATGCCACTACCCAAGCTTGCGCTGCTACGCTGGGAGATGTCCTTATGAGTAGCTAAAGAGAAAGGATTGGAACCCGACCGGATGGTGCCGCAGTAGCGACTGGGTCAAATGCCCTCCCCCTACCCGGCTAATCTGCCAGCAGGAACAACGGGTTGTAGCTCTGGGTCTGGCTTACTCCCCGATATACAGGGACTCTCACTAAAAAGTCTGTATTGAGGCTCCGCGACTCCAACACCACACTAGTAGCCCAACTGGCACCGCTCCTTTTCCAATAAGTGCTGCTGCTCCTCCAGGGCCAGGATGGAGCGGGCATTATCAAACTCCTGGCGGTACTGCTCCTTGAACTCACGGCGCTTGATGGCTTCCAGAAAGCGGCGGGTATCATCAGGGGTTTCCAGGAGCAAGCCGGGCACCTGGCTGGGCCGGCCTTCATCATCCTTAGCGACCATCGTGAAGTAGCAGGTGTTAGTATGTTTGACCGACCCGCTACGCACGTCTTCGGCAATTACCTTGATGCCGACAAGGAGGGACGTTCGGCCCACATAGTTCACCGAAGCCAGTAACGAAACCAACTCCCCTACCTCTACCGGCTGCAAGAAATTCACCCCATCCACACTCACCGTGACGCAGTAGGTTCCGGCATGTTTGGAGGCCGCCGCGTAGGCTACCTTGTCCATGAGAGAGAGAAGAATTCCTCCGTGGATCTTACCCCCAAAGTTGGCGTAGGAAGGAATCATCAACTCGGTAAGCGTAACCCGGGAATGAGACACCGGGCGGTAAGCAGGCAGGTGGTCAGCAGACATGCAAGACTGAAACGAAGAAGGTAAAACGACTGCCGAAAGATACGGCCCGCTACCCGCATCTAACCACCTACCTCCGGCACCTATACAAGGCTCCGTTCTCCACTGCCAGCGCTACCAGCATTACTAGCACAACCCAGCTAGACCATTGTTGACAGACCTACCTACTACTCACTTTCACTGCTTTTGAAACCCGTACGATTTCCACTGTCGCTCTTTACACTGGCCACCTGCTTCATTCCGTCAATCCACCTTATCCCTGCACTTGTCCGCCTGTAACATGTGGCCTGATGAGAACTAGGTATCCGTCAGGCAATGAGCAGGTGTATCAAAGCCAACCTACTTGTATGCGACAGATATGTTTCACGTGGAACAAATTTATTACTTAGGTCCGTACACTTTTAGCAACAGTTCATTATAGGCTTCTAGCAAGGCAATATACTTCTGCTGAAGCTGCATTAGCTGTTTTAGACTATCCGACTCAATCATCGGTGTAACAGTTGATTTATGTGTTACACCTTTGTCAGACATTACAGATACACCATGTGACACTGGTGTAACAGAAAACGGCAACACCACCTGATGCAATGATGTAAAATCCTGCGAAAAGTCGTGTCCGATTATTTCCCCAATACGCTTTACGAAGTTGTAATCAAGTGTTTCATCCTTGAACTTACGGTATATGGTGGGACGTGTAATACCCAATTCGTCCACGATACGCGTAATGGAAATTCCGCTGTTTTTGATGACTTCCTGCAGTATTTCACCTTGATGTGACATAGGGGGAAACGTGTAATAATCTGAACTTATGTAAATATGTACAATCTGTTTCATGTAACCAAGAACAGATGATACAAAGACAACACTGATACACTGTTAATAAATGTATCTCTGTAACGTTATACAATTCATTACACTGCCATCCTGTAACGCTCATTCATTTGTTCGATGTAATACACCAATCTGTTACAGATTTAATATTACACCTGTATTGTTTGTGTCAGTTCCTGAAGTGATAGAGCTCCTGCGAGACACGTTTTGTGCTATCTGCAATCCGACTATGCCATTATTATACCGCTGACCGAAGGGCCATCAAACGGTCCGGATAGTCGGTGGTGATGCCGGTAGGATGCAGCTGCAACATGCGCCGTAGATCAGCCGGCTCGTTCACGGTCCAGGGCACGAGGCCAATGCCCAGGGTACGTAGTGAGGCCGCCAGTTCTGGAGTCAACAGACGAAAATCCGGGCCGTAGATGTGGGGCTGAAACCCTAGCTCAGCGAGGTGCATATGCAGAGGGCGGGTATCCTCTACAAGCAAACACAGGGGCATCTCTGGCAGCTGCTCATAGGCCAGCCGGAGGACCCGGGTATCAAAGCAGAGCAGCGTGGTTCGGCCCAAAATTCCAGTGGTCTGAAGTTCGGCTAACACGAGCTCCAGGAACCGGGCCGGCGGCGGTTGGAAGCCGGGCTCATAGGCAGGGCTGCTTTTGATTTCCACACTGTAGCGCACCGCCGGACGGCCTAGTGTCCAAGCCAGTTTATCCAGCTCCGACACTACCTCCCGCAGTAGTGGTTTGGCCGCGGGTTGCGGCTGCTGCGAGGGGAAACCGGGGTGTTGGGTAAGGCCGCAATCATACGCGCGGATATCAGCGTACGACAGGCTGTAGAGGTTGTGCCGGGTCTGCTCAGCGGGCAGGATAGGACGACCATCGGGCTGGCGGCAGATAGTGGCCGACATCCACGGCTCATGAGATACGACCACCTGCTCATCGGCGGAAATGACCACGTCCAGTTCTATCACTTCCACCCCTATTTCAACGGCCCGGCGGAAAGCCGGCAAGGTATTTTCGGGGAGCAGTCCGCGGCAGCCGCGGTGCCCGTGTATTTGCGGATAGGGAAGTATTGTATGCATGCTAAGCCCTACGGCCGTTGGCTTCGTACAGATACCCATACCAGAAACCGAGGGCCGGAATGCAGCGGAACCACGCATTCAGGCTTGGCAACAACCTCCTAATTCCCCTTTCATTTCCCAACTCTCCCCCCATGAAAAAGACGATTCTGCTAGTGCTGCTGGCCCTGGCCGCAGGCGGCTACCTCTACTATCGGCAGCTCCGGACTGGCCCCGAGTATTCCCTGATGCAGGCCTACAAAGCCATGACCGACCACGACGTGGACACCTTCGAGCGGTACGTGGATATTGGTAGCGTCACCGGCAACCTGGTGGATCAGGTGGCGGAGCAGGGCGCGGCCCTGGGTGGCCTGAACCCGGGCGGACTGGCCATGACGGGAGCCCTACAGCTGTTCAAGCCACAGCTGGCCCGCACGGCGCGGGCTCAGGTGAAACGCTACGTGGAAACCGGCTCGGCGCAGGCAGCTGCTGAGGCTGGTTCGGCTGGACCGTTGAACGTTTCGGTGCTGGGTCTGGCCGGGAAAGTAGTGGGCGAAGGCAGCCGGTTCAAGGGCATTAAGTACACCCGCAAGGAGGGCGAGCAGGCTTTCGTAGGCCTAGAACTCACGCAGCCCCGCTACGATACGACGCTGGTGCTGGAAGTGAGCATGCGCAACCAGGGCGACTACTGGCAGGCCACGGCCATCAGCAACAGCGGGGAAATCATCCGGCAGATTGCCCGCTGGGAAAAACAACGACTCATCGGTAAGTAGGGACTTCTCTACTATCTACGAAAAAGCCCCGGCACCATATTGGTACCGGGGCTTTTTTGCACTTGGATCGGATTGGTTACTTACGTCCGGAAAACAGGAAGTAAATAATAGAACCACCGAAGGGGAAGAACCAAATGATCAGACCCCAGACGATTTTCTTGCCAATAGACCAATCCTGCTTGATCAGACTCAGGAAGGCAGCAACAGCGAGAATGAGGTAGAAAACACCGGCAATGGTAAGAGAACCATCCGAGCGGCGGCCACTGCCGCAGGCCGTCAGCAAAGGCAGCGTAAGAACTGAGAGCAACAGCGCAAAAGCCGGAATGCGGTTGGTGAGGAAGATGAGCTTATTCATGTGCAGGGAGGTGATTGGTTGGAGAGTATTCTGCCTGCGTTTACGCTCCCGCTACGAAATAGATATATGGCTCAACCTATCTAAATCACAATGCATTGAAAATCAAATATTTAACATTCCAGAATTGCGGATTTGGTCCCAGAAGAAGCCACCAACTCTCGGTAACAGAATGAATGTCAGGATGATACCATACAGCGCTCCGTAGAAGTGCGCATCGTGGTTGATGTTGTCGCCCCGACGGCGGCCCATGTAGTAGGAGTAAGCCAGGTACAGGAAGCCGAAGATGAAGCTGGGAATGTCAACCGGAATGGGGAAGATGCGGATGCCACCCATGGGGTTAAACAGGATGGCTGAAAAGATAACTGAGGCCACTCCACCCGAAGCCCCGAGGCTGCGGTAGTTGGGGTCGTCGCGGTGGCGCAGGTAGGTGGGAATGTCCGACACCACAATGCCACCCAGATACAGCAACAGGAAAAACAACACCCCGTTGGTGGGCCCGAACAGCTGCAGAAAGATATACTCCACCGTCTGCCCAAAGGAGAAGAAGGCAATCATATTGAACAGCAGGTGCCCGAAATCGGCGTGCAAAAAGCCCGAGGTGATGAAGCGGTACCAGTCGTTGCTGCGCTTCACGCGGTAGGGGTCCAGAATCCAGCTATCCAGCAGCTCGGGTTTCGACCAAGCGTATAGGGAGATGCCGGCGGTAAGTACCGTCAGCACCAGCGTGGGAGTTAATTCCATGAGAAAAGAAGATGTAGAGGAGAGAGAAAAATAGCCGTCCGATAATCATTCAGGACAGCGCGCGTGTCATTCTTCCTGCGTCGGAATGACACGCGCGCTACTGTTCGCGTTCCAGCAGCTGCAGGGCCAGTTGGTGCAGGGGCTGCTTGCGCATTTCGGGGGCCGTCACGCGCTCTAAGTGCTGCAAGGCATCCAAGAAGTAGTCGTTGATGAGAGCTTCCGTCTGGGGGCGAATTTCGAGCTCGTCGTAGATGGCGCGCACTGCCTGCACCTTGGCTTCGGCATCCAGCACGGGCTGGCCGATGTGGCGGGCAAGCGTAGCGCGCTGGGCAGCGCCAGCCTGGGCCTGAGCGGTGAGCAGCAGGTAGGTTTTCTTGTCGCTCACGATGTCGCCCCCTACCCGCTTGCCAAAGGTGGCCGCGTCGCCATACACGTCCAGCAGGTCGTCGCGCAGCTGGAAGGCCAGCCCGATGCCCACCCCGAACTGGCGCAGGTGGTCGGCATCGGCTAGGGAAGCACCGCCCAGCAGGGCGCCCAACTCCAGCGCAAAGCCCAGCAGCACGGCCGTCTTCAGCCGGATCATATCCAGGTACTGCGCAATGCTGACCTCGGTTTCGGTTTCAAAATCCATGTCCCACTGCTGGCCTTCGCACACCTCGGCGGCGGTCTGCGAGAAGCGGCGCAGCACATGGGCCAGCAGGTGCGGGGGCACGTCCAGGAACAGCTCGTAGGCCCGCACCAGCATCACGTCGCCGCTCAGGATGGCCACGTTGGGGTTCCACTTCTCATGCACGGTGGCTTGGCCCCGGCGCAAAGGAGCTTGGTCCATCAGGTCATCGTGAAGCAGGGTGAAGTTGTGGAAGACCTCAGTGGCCAGCGCGGGCTTCACTACGGGCGCGAGGTCGTCGGTGAACAGGTGGGCACCGAGCAGAGTAAGAAGGGGTCGGATGCGCTTGCCGCCCAGCCCCATAATGTAGCGGATGGGTTCATACAGGTTGGCAGGCTGCTCGCCGTAGGAAATGCCGGCGAGGCCGGTAGCAAGGTACTGGCTAAAGAAGGAAAGGTCCACGAAGGGCGGGGTCAAGGTTGAGGTTGGCAAGGTACGGCGGGTTGGGAGAAGGTGCGGAATCAACAACGGACCACCGCCGGGCAGCGTACTTTTGGGCCCGCTTCCCGCGTTCAGCAACCAGACAATTGTCGCCCCGCTATGGTTACTGCCTCCCGCCTCTTGGCCCTCGGATTACTGCTGCTGGCAGCTGCCACGGCTTGCGCCCAGAACTCCTACAACTGGTGGGATGCCCGCCCACCCGCGCCGGTAACGTCCCCGCCCCGGCCGGCCCGCAAGCCGGCTCCCGTTGCTCCTTCCTCCGCTATTGTAGTAGTCATCGACTCGCTACCGCTTACCACAGGCAAGTACACGTACGTGGAGGTGATGCCAGCCTTCCCAGGTGGGACGGAGAGCATGCTGAACTTTCTCCGCAAAAACCTGCAGCGCCCCCGCGGGCCGCGGCAGCACGGGCGGATACTAGTGAACCTGATAGTGTCCACTACGGGTGAGGTTACTGAGGTGCAGGTAGCACCGGTGCATGGTCTCTCCCCGGCCTACGATGCGGCGGCCGTGGAGTGCGTGCGCCGGCTGCCCCGGTTCAAACCAGGCCACCGTGAGGGCAAGCCGGTAGCCACGGCCCTTACCCTTCCGGTAATTTTCTGAAGTAACACCACCCCAGCAAAAAGCCCCTGACATCAACAGATGCCAGGAGCTTTTGAATAGGTTACCATTTGTCGTTCTGATGAAGGCCGGATTGATGCCGCTTGCTGCGCGCAGTGTCCTTGGCCCTCACAATGACGGCAGCTTAGCGGCGGCGCTTACTGCCACTGGCCGACTTGCCACTGCCGGACTTGCCGCCACCATCGGGGCGGCCGCCTTTGCTGCTCCGCTCGGGGCGGTAGCCCCGGCGGCCGCTCCGGTCGTCGCGGTCCTGGCTTTTCACCGAGTCGGGGCGGTTATCCACCAGCTCGAAGTCGATGGTCCGGTCGAGTAGATTGGCCGCTTTCACGACAATCTGCATCTCGTCACCGAACTGGATGATGCGCTTGGTGCGCTGACCCACGAGGCGGTAGTTGTCCTTGTCCAGCTCGTAGAAGTCGCCCGGGATGTCGCTCACGCGCACCATGCCTTCGCACTTGTTTTCCGGAATCTCCACATACACGCCCCACTCGGTCAGGCCCGAGATGACGCCTGTAAACTCCGAGCCGATATGGTCCTGCAGGAACTCCACCTGCTTGAACTTGATGCTGGCCCGTTCGGCGCTGGCAGCCAGTTTCTCCCGCGTTGAGGAGTGCTTACACTCTTCCTCGATAGGCTCCACGTCCACGTTGCCGCCGCCTTCCAGGTAGTGCTCCAGCAGGCGGTGCGCCATCATATCGGGGTAGCGACGGATGGGTGAGGTGAAGTGCGAGTAGTGCTCGAAGGCTAGGCCGAAGTGGCCGCGGGGGTCGGTGGTGTAGGTGGCCTTCGCCATCGTGCGGATGGCTAGTCCCTGAATCACGTTCTGCTCGGGCCGGCCCACCACGTCGGTGCTCAAATCGTTGAGCTCGGTGCTGATGGTGCGCGGGTTGGTGAGGTCGAGCTGGTGGCCGAATTTCTTGGCGAACAGCGCGAAGGTCTGCAGCCGCTCGGGGTCGGGCGCATCGTGCACGCGGTACACCATCGTGAAGCGGGGCTTGCGGTTGCGGAGCTTGAACACGAACTCGGCCACCTTGCGGTTGGCCAGTAGCATGAACTCCTCAATCATCTTGTGAGCATCCTTGCGCTCCTTCACGAACACGCCCAGCGGCTTGCCGTTTTCATCCAGCCGGAACTTCACCTCCTGGGTTTCGAAGCTGATGGCCCCCTGCCGGAAGCGGGCGGCGCACAGCTTCTTGGCAATGCTGTTCATCAGCTGCACCTCCGCCGTGTAGTCGGAGTCCAGACCTTCGATGCGCTCCTGAGCATCTTCGTAGGCGAAGCGACGGTCGGAGTGAATGACGGTTTTGCCGAACCAGGAGCTATAGAGCTTGCCGTTCTCATCCAGCTCAAACACGGCCGAGAAGGTAAGCTTGTCCTCGTTGGGACGCAGGGAACAGAGGCCGTTGCTGAGGCGCTCGGGCAGCATGGGAATCACGCGGTCCACGAGGTACACGGAGGTAGCGCGGTGCCGGGCTTCCTTTTCCAGGGCCATATCGGGCCGCACGTAATGCGTCACGTCGGCAATGTGAACCCCAATTTCCCAGTGCCCGTTTTCGAGCTGCTGGATGCTGAGGGCATCGTCGAAGTCCTTGGCGTCGGCGGGGTCGATGGTGAAGGTGGTGATGTGGCGGAAGTCGCGGCGGCGCGCAATCTCGGCCTGCGGGATTTCCAACGGAATGGCTTCCGACTCCTCCTCTACCTCGGCCGGGAATTCAAACGGCAGCCCGAACTCGGCCATGATGGCGTTAATCTCCGCCTCGTTCTGACCAGCCGGCCCGAAGTTGCGAATCACCTCACCCGAGGGCAGGCTACCCGAGTCACTCTCCGGAAACTCCGTGATGCGCACCAGTACCTTGTCGCCGTGACGGGCCCCGCCCAAGTGCTCGGGCGTCACCAGCGCATCGAAGTAAAGCTTGCGGTTATCGGGCTTCACGAAGCCGATGGAGCCCTGCATCTGCAGGCGGCCCACCAGTTCGGCCCGCTCCCGCTTAATGACTTCCACTACGTCGCCCACAGGCTTGCCGTCGCGGGAGCCGCGCAGCCGCACCCGCACCGTGTCGCCTTCCATGGCAAACATGAGGCGGTCAGTGAACACCCGGATGTCCTGCTCGCTGTCCTCGCTCACCACGAAGGCAAACTTCTGCGAGGCCAGGTCCACGGTGCCCACTACGGTGTCGGTAAAGTCGGGCTTGCCGCTGCGGCGGCCCGAGCGGCGGTTGTCGCCGGGGAAGTCGAAGCCGGCCTCACGGCGGCGGTGCACCAGCGGGTCTTGGCCAAACTCCACGTCGGCGGGCTGGGCAGCCGGTTGAGCAACGGTAGCCTCGGCAGCAGCAGCCGGACGCTTACGGCCCTTGGGCGTCGGCGCAGGCGCGGCGGCCAGCACGGCTTCGTCGTCGGTGAGGCGGTACTCGTCGTTCTGCACGAGCGTGAGCAGGCCGCTTTTCTTAAGGTTTTTGAGGTGCGCGAAAATCTCGTCGCGCTGCTCTTTGGTGGTCACGCCCAGGCGGCGGGAAAGTTGGCGGTAGGCCAGCACCTTGCCGGGGTTGTCGCGGAAGATGCGAAACACCAGGTCCTGGCTGATTTCGGTGGTAGTTGTAGTGGCTTTATCGCCACGGGCTGCCTTCGCGCGGGAGGCGCGGGGGGCGGCGGGTTCGTCTTTTTCTTTCATGTAGAAAAGGAGCCGCCAGAAGTTGTCGTTTTCGCAGGCGGCAGTGGTTGGTAGAAGGAAGCAGAGGATTGTGCCCGGCTTCCGAAATGGTAAATAGCAGCCGTTCTACGGGCTTTGGAGAGATGATACGAAATATAGCGAGCAATAACTATAGCCGACTGAAAATAGCGGATTACGGTTGGGTTACGCGGGCCAGGGCACGCAGTACGGTAGAGCCAAAATCGGGCAGCATCCATTCCTTCAGATCAGATACCTGCCCGTCCCCTACTTCCACTATCACCGGAGTGCCAGCTTGGGTGAGTACTACATCCAAACTATAAAACAGACGTGGCTGTAAGGCCTCTACTGCAGGCTGCAAGGATGGGGGCAACATAGTGCCATTAGCACCATAGGCCTCGCCAGCTACTACAAAGAAGCGTCGCTCAGAGTCGGGCAACAATGCTGCATGCTGCCGAACGAACAGCAACTCTTCCGGCAATAGTTCATGCCGCCGATAAAGCTGTTGCCATTGTGCTACCGAAGCCACCACGGAATCTTCGCCAAACGACTTCACCAGACCTTTCACGAAGTAACGCTGCCCAGCTGAAAAGTCGGGCGGTTGGTTTGCCTTCAGGAACCAACTGGAAAATGTGAGGTTCTGAACAGCCTCGTACCACCCCGTAGCCAGGTGCGAAGACAAATAACTGGCTACGGAAACCAGCAAGGGCGTACGGCGCTCCAGGCTGTGATATTCCCCCTCGGAAAGCATCCAGCCCCGGTAAAGAGCCGGAGTTGAACTATCAGGCCCCAAGCGTTGCGTTTCGCTGTCATACAGGGCCACAGCCCAACCGTGCGCCCGCGCCCATCGGTATTCGTCTTCCCACATAGGATCCACAACGCGGACTTCGTAGGGCAGAGAAGGATAGATGATGCGCATACCGTCGCAGTTTATAATAAGTCAAAGACGAACTTACGCCCGGCTGGCCACGGCGGCGCGAATGTCGGCGGGAGTGTCTTTAGGAATGGCGGCCAGCAGCTGCTTCGTGTACTCGTGCTGGGGGTTGGCGTAGAGGTCGGCGGCGAGGCCGCTTTCCACGATCCGACCCTGGCGCATCACCAGCAGCCGGTCGCTCATGAAGCGGGCCACCGACAGGTCGTGGGTGATGAAGAGGTAGGTGATGCCGAACTCGCGCTTGAGGTCGTTGAGCAGGTTGAGCACCTGCGCCTGCACCGATACGTCGAGGGCCGATACGGATTCGTCGCAGATGATGCACTTGGGCTGCAGCGCTAGGGCGCGGGCAATGCAGATGCGCTGGCGCTGACCGCCGCTGAACTCGTGGGGGTAGCGCTGGAAGTGCTCGTCCTTGAGGCCCACCGTGCGCAGCAGTTCCAGCACCCGGGCCTTTTGCTCCTGCCGGCTGCCGCCCACACCGTGCACGCGCATGGGTTCCAGAATGGCCTCGCCTACGGTCATCATCGGGTTGAGGGCAGCGTACGGATCCTGGAACACCATTTGAAACTCCCGCCGCTTCCGTCGCAGTGCCTCGGCAGGCAACGCGGCCAGATTCACACCGTCGAACAGGATGCTGCCCGACGTGGGCTCCACCAGCCGCAGCAGCGCCCGGCCCAGGGTCGTTTTGCCGCAGCCCGACTCCCCCACCAGCCCTACCGTCTCGCCGGGGTAAATATCGAAGCTTACCCCATCCACGGCCCGCACAAATTCTTTGGTGCGGTTGAAGAAGCCCTTCCGGATCGGAAAGTGCACGTTCAGGTTCTCCACGCGCAGAATGGGCTCGTTGCTCGTGAACTGTTGTTCGTGGTTCGTTGCTGGTGTAGCTGACGCGGAGGTTTCAGGGTTGAAACCCAGGGCTACGGAATACTCTGGGGTGGCTTCCGTACCCGTTGTTGCCGCGCCGACGAGCTCAGAGTTTGCCCCCAGGCGTTCCGGCGTGGCCGCGTCAAACAGCAGCGGCTGCCCTGATTCCGCGCCCGGAGCCGATTCTACACCGAAAAGCGGCTCACCAAAGCGTGAAACAGAATGTTCCACGGGAAACGTTTTGGTAGTTTCACTGTCGCTTTGAGAGGCAGCTTGCACAGATCCAGGTACAAGACCATCAGCCACTTGAACAAATTCAGTTTCGGTGCTGACAAAGCCACCATCGGCCGTTTCACGCATGAAATCGGCCACTACGGGAAGTTTTTTTCGGCCGACGGAAAGTTTTGGCCGGCAAGCCAGCAGGCCTTTCGTGTACGGATGCTGCGGATTGGTGAAAATATCGAGCACCGCGCCCTGCTCCACTACCCGGCCCCTATACATCACCAGAATCCGGTCAGCTATTTCGGCTACCACGCCCAAATCGTGGGTGATGAAGATGACGGCGGTGTTGTGCTGACGGCGCAGGTCGTCGATCAGGCGCAGCATGCGGGCCTGTACCGTCACGTCGAGGGCGGTGGTGGGTTCGTCGGCGATGAGCAGGGCGGGGTTGCAGGCCATAGCCATGGCAATCATCACGCGCTGCTTCTGGCCGCCGCTGATTTCGTGCGGGTAGCTCGTGAATATTTTCTCGGGGCGCGGCAGTTGGGCCATCGTGAATAGCTCCACGGTGCGAGCGGCAGCTTCTTTTTCCGAGAGACTGGTGTGCAGCCGCAGAGCTTCCACCACCTGGCTCCCGCAGGTGTACACCGGGTTCAGCGAGGTCATCGGCTCCTGAAAAATCATTCCGATGTCGTTGCCACGCACTTTCTGCAACTGCTTGTCGGAAAGCTGCAGCAGATCCACCTCCCCCAATGCGTCGCTGTAAAAGCGCGCTTCTCCACTCACAATCTGGCCGGGCGGCAGCGGAATCAGCCCCATCAGGGCCAGTGAGGTAACCGACTTGCCCGAGCCCGATTCGCCCACGATGGCCAGCGTTTCGCCCCGGCGCAGCTCAAAGGAAATATCCTGCACGGCCCGCGTGTTGCCCCGGTGCGAGTGAAAATCGATGGTGAGGTTGCGAACGGAGAGGATGGGCTGGGACACGGCAACGAAAAACGAGACGGAAAAAAGTAAAGATAGGCCGATGCGCGGTAGCTTGCCCGGGACGTTTCGCGTAAGCACCGGTTGTTCGTTTGGGTTACGAATTATTATTCCGTAGGCTCCGAAAAACCATCGTACATCTATTTCCTAACCACATGCAGTACCGCAAACTCGGTAAAACCGGCTTCAACGTTTCAGAAATCAGCCTCGGCACCTGGCAGGTAGGCGGCAAATGGGGCGACCCGTTCAGCCACGACACCGCCGACGCCATCCTCAACAGCGCCGTCGATTCGGGCATCAACTTCATTGACACGGCCGACGTGTACGGCGACGGCGAAAGTGAAAAGGCGGTAGGTCGACTCGTGCGCAGCCGCTCTGAGCGGGTGTACGTTGCCACCAAGTGCGGCCGCCAGCTCCAGCCCCACACCAACGAGGCTTATCAGCCCGCTGCTTTGCGCCGGTTCGTGGAAAACAGCCTGCGCAACATGCAGTTGGATACGCTGGACCTGATTCAGCTGCACTGCCCGCCCACGGAGGTGTTCTACCGGCCCGAAATCTTCGAGCTATTCGACCGGCTGCAGGAAGAAGGCAAAATCCGGCACCTGGGCGTGAGCGTGGAGAAGGTGGAGGAAGGCCTCAAGGCCCTGACCTTCCCCAACGTTACGACCATCCAACTCATTTTCAACATGTTCCGGCAGCGGCCGGCCGAACTGCTGTTTCAGGAGGCAAAGCGCCACGACGTGGGTCTGATTGTGCGCGTACCGCTGGCCAGCGGCCTGCTCACCGGCAAATTCTCGCCCCACACCACCTTCTCCCCCGATGACCACCGCCAGTTCAACCGCGACGGGGCCGCCTTCGACAAGGGCGAAACTTTCTCGGGCGTGGACTATGAAACAGGCCTGGCAGCCGTAGAGGAGCTGAAAAAGATATTCGCCGACCAGCCCAGCCTGGCCCCGCTGGCCCTGCGCTGGGTGCTGATGTTCGATGAAGTAAGCTGCGTAATCCCCGGCGCATCCCGGCCCGATCAGTTGCAATCGAACCTGCAAGCCGCCGAGTTGCCGGCCCTCACACCGGAACAGATGCAGGCCGTGAAAACGGTATACGAGCAGCGCATCAAGCCGCTGGTGCACTATAGCTGGTAGGATTTAAGGCAGAAGCTGCTCAGCATGAAGTTCTAAAAACCAAAAAAAGGCCCGCTGGAACAGTTCCAGCGGGCCTTTTGGCTCTTAGTGAGTTTATTCTACGCTACTTCCGAGGCTTCAGCGTCGCGGCGGGTCTGGGCGGCTTGGGCATCATCGGCGGCCAGGGGGTGCGCGGCTTCGTGGTGGGCAAAAAAGCGGCTCTGGAACAATAGAATCAGGGCTACTCCGACAAAAATAGCCGAATCGGCAATGTTGAAGATGGGCCATAGTGATACGTGCGAGCCTCCCATTAAAGGCCACGAAGATGGCAAGAAACCCTCATAGATATCCACGTACAGCATATCAATCACTTGCCCATGAAACCAGGGTGTAGGCGAACCATACGGCGCATTGTTGTAGAGAATACCATAGAAAATCGAGTCGATAACGTTACCCAGCGCCCCGCCCAGAATCATGGCTACACACACAATAAAGCCCTGCGGGGCACGCTGTTTCCACAATTTGTAGATGTAGTATGCAATGCCCGTCACGGCCACCAGCCGGAAGCTGGTGAGCAGGATTTTACCGTAGGGTGGCGGCAATTCTACCCCGAAAGCCATACCCGGGTTGAGCGTGTAGTGCAGCTTAAACCAGTCGCCAAGCAGCGGAATTTCACCGGGCATGCCGAGGGGCATGTAGCGGTGCACAGCCCACTTCGAGAGTTGATCAATGACGATGACCAACAGGGCCACTAGGTAGTATTTCCAGTACTTCATTCTATAGAGGTGAGAGGTTAGAAGTGAGAAGTGAGACTCCATCCCGACACATTGTCAGGCTGGCAACCTCTCCCCTCTCGTAGCACAAAGTGACGAAGATTTTTGGACTTCGGCCTCAGAGGCGAGAGCCGAACTGTTGCGCCGTTGGTATATGTTTCGGTTGGCGATTTATGCCGTTTTGAGCCGGATTTGAGGGCCGGCTCTGTTCTTTGTGCGCCGATGTGCCAACCGCCGTTTTTAAGGCGGCGGTTGGCTCCTGAGGCTTAGGCAGTTGCTACGTTCAGCAGCACCGGCACGGAAAACTCATCGAATTCCAGCACCGCGCCGCCGCTGATTTCCGGGGCGAAATCCAGGCTCAGGGCCTGCACTTCCTCACGGATGTAACCGCCGAACGACTGCACGGCGGCTTCCAGCTCGGGCTGCTGCTGCAGCGTCACCCGGATTTTGTCCTGCACTTCCAGGCCGCTGTCTTTGCGCAGGTTCTGGAGGCGGTTCACCAGCTCGCGGGCCACGCCTTCCTGGCGCAACTCGTCGGTCAGGGTCACGTCAAGGGCCACGGTGAGGGGGCCATCGGTGGCCACCAGCCAGCCGGGCAGGTCTTGGGTGCGGATTTCCACGTCATCGGGGGCCAGGGTGTAGGCTTCGCCGTCGATTTCCACGGCCAGCTGACCGGTTTTTTCGAGGGTGCTGATTTCCTCGGCGCTCATCTGCTGGATGCGGGCACCCACGGCTTTCAGCTTGGCGCCGTACTGCTGGCCTAGGCGCTTGAAGTTGGGCTTCACCGACTTCACCAGCACGCCGCTGGCATCATCGAGGAACTCTACGTGCTTCACGTTCACCTCGGCGCAGATCAGATCTTCCACCAAGGCCACCTGGGCGCGGGTGGAATCGTTGAATACCGGCACCAGGATGCGCTGCAGCGGCTGCCGCACCTTCAGCACCGACTTCTTGCGGAGCGAGTGCGTGAGCGAAGAAATGCGCTGAGCCAGCTCCATCCGCTCCTCCAGCGCCTTGTCGATGCGGGCTTCGTCGGCCTCCACCAGCAAAGTCAGGTGCACCGATTCGGCGGCCAGCGGGGTGTTGCGCTCGATGGCTTCGGCGCGCATGCCGTTGGTCATGTTTTGGTAGAGCCACTCGGCGAAGAAGGGCGCAATCGGGGCCATGAGCTGCGACACTACCACCAGGCATTCCTGCAGGGTTTCGTAGGCGGCGCGCTTGTCGGCGGTCAGCTCGCCCTTCCAGAAGCGGCGGCGCGAGAGGCGCACGTGCCAGTTGGAGAGCTGGTCGGTCACGAAATCCTGGATGGCGCGGGCGGCCTTCGTGGGGTCGTAGCTATCGTAGTGGCCGCGCACTTCCAGAATCAGCGACTGGAGCTTGCTCAGAATCCAGCGGTCCAGCTCGCTTAGCTCGGCGTGCGGCGTGCGGTCAAACTCCCGGGCCTGGAAGCCGTCGAGGTTGGCGTAGAGGGCGTAGAACGAGTAGGTGTTGAAGAGCGTGCCAAAGAAGCGGCGCTGCACCTCCGTGATACCGGCCACGTCGAACTTGAGGTTGTCCCAGGGCTGGGCGTTGGCAATCATGTACCAGCGCGTGGCGTCGGGGCCGAACTGCTGGATGGTGGCAAACGGGTCCACGGCGTTGCCGAGGCGCTTGCTCATCTTGTTACCGTTCTTGTCCAATACCAAGCCGTTGGCCATCACGTTTTTGTAGGCCACCGAGTCTTCCAGCATCACGGCCAGCGCGTGCAGGGTGAAGAACCAGCCGCGGGTCTGGTCCACGCCTTCGGCAATGAAATCGGCGGGGAAGTTCTTCTGGAACTGCCCTTCGTTTTCAATCGGATAGTGCCACTGGGCGTAGGGCATGGCACCGCTGTCGAACCACACGTCGATGAGGTCGGTTTCGCGGTACATGGGCTGGCCCGAGGGCGACACCAGGAAGATGTCGTCCACGTAGGGCCGGTGCAGGTCGATTTTGGCGGTTTGGTCCGTCGAGCCGTTGGCCATCACCCAGTTGCCGTCCACCAGCTGGTAGGGGTTGTGGGTCATGACTTCGGCGGCGACGGCCTTCTCGATTTCGGCGTTCAGCTGCTCGATTGAGCCGATGCAGATTTCCTCCGAGCCGTCCTGGGTGCGCCAGATGGGCAGGGGCGTGCCCCAGTAGCGCGAGCGGCTCAGGTTCCAGTCCACCAGGTTTTCCAGCCAGTTGCCGAAGCGGCCGGTGCCGGTGCTGGCGGGCTGCCAGTTGATGGTTTTGTTGAGCTCGATGAGCCGGTCTTTCACCGCCGTGGTTTTGATAAACCAGGAGTCGAGCGGGTAATAGAGCACGGGCTTGTCGGTGCGCCAGCAGTGCGGGTAGGTGTGCTCGTACTTCTCCACTTTGAAGGCCGTGCCGTCGCCTTTCATGCGGATGGCAATGCTTTCGTCAAGAGTCTTATAGTCGGCGTCCGACTCATCGTGGCCGTCGTAGTTTTTCACCCAACGGCCGCCGAATTCGCCCATCTGGGCCACGTAGCGGCCCGTGCGGTCCACGATGGGGCCGAGCTTGCCTTCGTCGTCGGCTACCAGCAGGGCGGGCACGCCGGCCAGTTGGGCAGCCCGGAAGTCATCGGCACCAAACGTGGGCGAGATGTGCACGATGCCGGTACCATCCTCGGTGGTTACGAAGTCGCCGTTGATGACGCGGAAGGCGTTTTCCTCGCCCTCAAACGCCGGATAGCCTTTGTTCTGGCCGAACAGCCGCTCGTAGTTGATGCCCACGAGGTCGGCGCCTTTGAAGGTGTTTTCGATGCGCCAGGGCAGCACTTTGTCACCGGGCTTGAAGTCCTCAAACGAAGCTTCTTTGCCCTTCTCCGAGAAGTATTTGCCCACCAGCGCCTCCGCCAGCACCACCCGGATGGGCGCGTAGGTGTAGGGGTTGAAGGTGCTCACCAGCACGTACGGGATGTTCTTGCCCACAGCCAGCCCGGTGTTGGCGGGCAGGGTCCAGGGCGTAGTCGTCCAGGCCAAGATGTACACGTCCGGCTCCGAGGCATTGTCGCCGTAGAGGGCAGCCAACGGCACTTCATCGAGCTGCACGTTGCCAAACAACGGCTCCGACTTCTCGTCGCGCTTCACCTTGAACTGGGCCACCACCGTCGTGTCCTTCACGTCGCGGTAGGTGCCGGGCTGGTTGAGCTCGTGCGACGACAGGCCGGTGCCGGCGGCCGGGGAGTAGGGCTGGATGGTGTAGCCTTTGTAGAGCAGGCCCTTGTCGTAGAGCTTCTTGAGCAGCGCCCAGCAGCTCTCGATGTACTCGGGCTCGAAGGTGATATAGGGGTCGTCGAGGTCCACCCAGTAGCCCATTTTCTCGGTGAGGTCGTCCCACTGGGCCTTGAAGCGCATGACAGTCTCCCGGCAGCGCTGGTTGTAGTCCTCGATGCTGATTTTCTTGCCGATATCTTCCTTGGTGATACCCAGCTCCTTTTCCACCTGCAGCTCGATAGGCAGGCCATGGGTGTCCCAGCCGCCTTTGCGGTGCACCTGCTTGCCCAGCAGCGTCTGGTAGCGGCAGAAGATGTCCTTCACCGTCCGGGCCATCACGTGGTGGATGCCGGGGGCGCCGTTGGCCGAAGGCGGGCCCTCGTAAAACACGAACGTGGGCTGCCCTTCGCGGGTGCTCACGCTTTTCTCAAAGATGCCGTTCTGCTTCCACCACGCCAGGATATCGGTGCCGACCTGGCCGTAGTTGAGCGGCTGCTTGAATTCGGGGTAGTTCATTTCTTTGCTTGTAGTAGTAACTATCAGCACGTCATGCTGAGCTTGCCGAAGCATCTCGCGTGCTGATGTTAAGTTGGTAATCCTGTGTCAGCACGCGAGATGCTTCGGCAAGCTCAGCATGACGTTGGTTCATACTAACCGTTCAGTTTCGGCTGCACCTGCATGCGGCTCAGGTTGAGCTCCAGGTCGTCGTCTTCCTCGTGGTAGTTGTCGTCGTAGTGCTTGATACCCGACTGGTCGATGGTTTCTTCATCCACGCCGTGCTCGAAGGTGACCAGCAGGCAGGGCAGCAGAATCAGGTTGGAGAAGTTGGTGATGAGCAGGCTGGCCGACATCAGCAGGCCCAGGGCCTTCGTGCCGCCAAACTCTGAGAAGGCAAACACCGAGAAGCCCAGAAACAGCACGATGCTGGTGTAAATCATGCTGGTACCCGCCTCGCTCAGGGTGGTGCTGATGGCGGCCTTCACGCGGCGCCCGTTCACGGCCATTTCCTGCCGGAACTTGGCCAGCAGATGGATGGAGTTGTCGCCATCAATGCCCAGCGCAATACTAAAAATCAGGGCCGTGCTGGGCTTGAGCGGGATGCCGAAGTAGCCCATAATGCCGCCCGTAAGCAGCAGCGTGAAAAAGTTGGGCAGCAGTGTAAAGAACACCGCCCGAATGCTGCGAAACAGAATCAGCACCACCAGCCCTACCAGCGCAAAGGCAATCAGTAGGCTTTCCTTGAGCGTACCAATCAGGTATTCGTTGCCTTTGGTAAAGATGATGGTTGTGCCCGTCAACTTTACACTCATACCCGTTTCCTTGAAAATCTTGTCGATTTCGGGTTTGATACGGTTGTTGATGAGCGTGTCGAGGTTGTGGGAGCCGATGTCGGCAATTTTCAGCGAAATACGGGCCCGCTGGCCGGTGCTATCGGTAAAGGAGCGCAGCAGCTTGTTGGTTAGCTGACCTTCTCCACCTTCTACCGATTGGGAGCGAGCCAGATAGCTCAGCACAAAATTCTTCTCGTCGTTGTCGGGCAGGCGGTAGTACGCAGGGTCACCGTTGTAGAACGACTGCGTGGCGGCCTTCAGGAACGTCACGATGCTGACCGGGGTGGTCAGAACCGGCTGCGTGCGCAGAAACTTCTCCAGCCGGTCAATACGCTCCAGATTTTTCAACTTAAGAATTCCCTTGGGCCGGCCCGTATCTACCACCATTTCCAGGGGCATCACACCGTTGAAATGCTGCTCGAAAAACTTCAGATCGGAATTTACCGACGAGTCTTTGGGCAAATCATCCACCATGTAGGATACCGATTTCACCTTCGCCACCCCAAACGAGGCCAGTACCATAAAAGCCAGGGCCGCCAGGTACACCGTCCGGCGGCGCTCTAATACCAAGTAATCGAAGAATTCCAGCAGCTTCATCAGCGGCTTGGCCTCCAGGTGCTCCAGCTGCTTGGGTGTGGGCGGCGGCAGAATGGTGAACACAATCGGCATCAGAATAAACGATACCGCAAAGGCTACGAAAATATTGACCGTGGCTACCAGTCCGAACTGATAGAGGATGGCAATGTTGGTGAAGCAGAACACCACGAATCCGATGGCCGTGGTGGTGTTGTTCATAAGCGTGACCAGTCCGATTTTACGCACCACTCGGGCCATAGCCAGCACCTGATTTCCCGATTTGCGGTAGTCGTAATGGTAGCGGCTGAGCAGGTAGGTACAGTTGGGAATGCCAATGACGATGATGATACTCGGAATCAGCCCCGTGAGCAGGTTGATCTTGTAGCCCATCAGCACCATTGAGCCGATGCACCAGGTAACCACAATCAGCACAATCAGCAACGGAAATACCACTGCCGACCACGTCCGGAAGAACATGAGTAGTGTGACGGCCATCATCACAATAGTGAGGGCCACGAACAGCTTCATTTCCGACGCCACCTTGGTGGTCATCGTGGCCCGCACGTAGGGCAGGCCGGCGTAGTGCATCTTGATGCCCGTTTTCTGCTGAAACCGCTCGGCGTGGCCCAAAATTTCCTGCATCACGGCCTCGCGTCGACTGGAATTCAGGTACTTGGGGTCCATCGTCAGGGCCAGCAGCGTGGCCCCGGTGGTAGGCGAAATCAATTGGCCTTTGTAGAATTCCTGGGCATTCACCACCCGCATCAGCGAATCCAACTCGGGCTGCGTGCGGGGGAAATTGCGAAAAATCGGCTCGGCCCGGAAGGTCTGGGTAGCCGTGTCCTTCACCAACCTTGGTAGCCGCGTCACGCCCAGAATCCCGTTTACCCCTTCTACCCGGCTAAGCGTGTCGGTGAGGGTGCGCAACTCATTAAAGTTGCCCAGCCGGTACACCGAGCTATCCTGCATACCCAGCACCAGCACGTTACCGTCCTCCCCGAAGGTGCGCTTGAACTGCTGGAAATACACCATGTCCGGGTCGGTGGGGCTCACCACTTGGGCAAAGTCGTAAGTCATCTCAATCTTCCGGGCCTGCCAGCCCATGAATACGGTGATGAGGGCCAGCAGCCCAACCAGCAGGCGACGGTTTTTGATGACGAACAAGGCGAGGTTTCTCCACATAGGCCGGTAAAATGCAGCAAAGGTACGCAACCCCGGTCAGCTATGCGGTGAGCCTCAGCCAGTAACCCCGCCTGCCAAGAGCAGTTTGCCCAGCACCGCTAGTTGGAAAATCCAATTTTTATTCAGAATATAGGGAACATTTTATGACTTATATATCGTAAGTATACCACCTTCAATGCGTTGCGATATTAAATAATAGCATTATTCTGCGCATTGCTTGTTATTTTCCCTTTGTCATGACTTTGTACAATTCCCCGGATGCGTCTTTGACCTACAATCCGGTTTCTGAGACTTTACACTTGAGCTACAATGCCACCCGCTTGTCGGTGTCGTTTGGTCAGGCGTATCAGCGTGCCCTGGAGGAAATGCTGGCCCAGAACGTGGGCAAGCTCCTGCTGGACCTCAAACGCAACGCCCCACCCACCGACGAAGCCGACGAGCTACTCGGCCCCCTCGCCGATATGCTGGCTGAGCAGGCCCACCGGCCGCTGTTCATTGCGGCCGTGGTATCTGAAGGCCAATACCAGTACCAGGTGGGCAACTCCATTGCCTCCACCACCCGGCCCCCGGCCCGCGTGGAGTTCAACTACTTCACCTCCCGCCGCGACGCTACCCAGTGGCTGAGCGAGAACTAGCCTTGTCACACACCACCCTTATACGCAGAAAGGCCGCCGGATTGCTCCGGCGGCCTTTCTGGTTTTTATAGGTACTCACCCCTACAACTGCTCGAAAATACGAGAGAGGCTCACGGCTTCCCCAATGTAGCTACGCAGTTCCGAAATAGCCATGCGGGTCTGCTCGCGGGAGTCGCGGTGGCGCACGGTCACGGTGTTATCCTCCAGCGTCTGGTGGTCAACGGCAATGCAGAAGGGCGTACCGATGAGGTCCTGGCGAGTGTAGCGTGTGCCGATGCTGTCTTTCTCCTCTACCACCACCCGGAAATCAAAGTGCAGCTGGTTGTAGATTTCGTTGGCCTTCTCGGGCAGACCGTCCTTTTTTACCAGCGGGAAGATGGCAGCCTTCACCGGGGCCACGGCCGGGTGAAGGCGCAGCAGCTTGCGGGTTTTGGTTTTCTGCTCCTCGCCTTCGCCTTCCGTAATGGTTTCCTCCTGAAACGCCTGGCAGAGCGTGGCCAGGAACAGGCGGTCGGCGCCTACCGAGGTTTCTACCACGTAGGGCACGTAGTTACCGTAGGGCTTGCCGGTTTCGGGGTTGATGTCGTTGTCGAAGTAGTTCTGCTTCTTGCGGCTCAGCGTCTGGTGCTGGGTCAGGTCGAAGTCGGAGCGGGAGTGGATGCCCTCGATTTCCTTGAAGCCGAAGGGGAATTCATACTCGATATCCACGGCCGCCTTGGCGTAGTGGGCCAGCTTTTCGTGGTCGTGGAAGCGGAGCTTTTCGGCGGGCAGGCCCATTACCTCGTGCCAACGGCGACGGGTAGCCTTCCACTTGTCGTACCACTCGCCCTCGGTGCCAGGGCGCACGAAGAACTGCATTTCCATCTGCTCGAACTCCCGCATGCGGAAGATGAACTGCCGGGCCACAATCTCGTTGCGGAAGGCCTTCCCGATCTGGGCAATACCAAACGGCACCTTCTGGCGCGCCGACTTCTGCACGTTCAGGAAGTTCACGAAGATGCCCTGAGCCGTTTCGGGGCGCAGGTAAATCTGGTTCGAGCCCTCAGCCACGGCCCCGATCTGGGTCGAGAACATCAGGTTGAACTGGCGCACATCGGTCCAGTTGCCAGTTTTGGAAACCGGGCAGATGATTTTCTCATCGATGATGAGCTGCTTCACCCCGGCCAGGTCCTCGGCCGTGAGCAGGCGGCCCATTTCGGCCAGCAGGGTTTCGGCACGGGCCAGCTCGCCGTTCTTTTCGTATTCGGCGGCTTTGTCTTCCAGCAGCACGTCGGCGCGGTAGCGCTTCTTGCTGTCGAGGTTGTCAATCATCGGGTCCGAAAAGCCATCGACGTGGCCGGAGGCTTTCCAGGTAAGCGGGTGCATGAAGATGGCCGCATCAATGCCTACCACGTTCTGGTTGAGCTGGGTCATGGCCTTCCACCAGAGCTGCTTGAGGTTGTTCTTGAGCTCCACGCCGTTGGGGCCGTAGTCGTACACGGCGGCCAGACCGTCGTAGATTTCCGAGGAAGGGAATACGAAGCCGTATTCCTTGGCGTGCGACACGATATCAGCCAGGGTGTTTTCGGCTGTGGCGGCGGGTTTCTGCTCGTTGCTCATACTGTATAGAGAAGTGAGAGGCGAGAAGTGAGAACTGAGAGTTGAACCGGTTTGTGGGTACTTCGGCCTCAGGTGCCGTTTCCTTTCTCACCTCTTACTTCTCGATTCTCACTTCTGAATCTGGGCAAAAGTAGCTAAAGCCCACGCTAGTAGCCTAGCCAGGGCCGCAGAAATAGCCCGGACAGACTGCCTGTCAGGATTTTATCTTGCCTACCCCGGCCCACCTCAACCAATGCTGGCCGCCTGCGTTTAGCGGCTCAACCGGCCGGCCATCGGGGCAGTGCGGTAACAATTTCATAATCTTGCGCCCCCTTAGGGCGGCAGTACCTTTGGTTGCCGAAAACTGAATCTTCACCAATCCCCCCTTTATGTTTGGCTTAGAGCCTCATGTGCTGCTGCTGCTGATTGCCTGTCTGGTAGCAGCCTGCGCGTTTGAATTTGTAAACGGCTTCCACGATACGGCCAACGCGGTGGCTACGGTGATTTACACCAACACGCTGCGGCCCTGGGTGGCCGTGGTGTGGTCGGGCTTCTGGAACTTCATCGGGGTGCTTACGGGCGGTATTGCGGTGGCCATGGGCATCGTGTACCTGCTGCCGGTGGAAAGCCTCGTAGATCAGAACGTGTACCACGGCATTGCTATGGTGGGCGCGCTTATCATTGCGGCCATCATCTGGAACGTAGGCACCTGGTATTACGGCCTGCCCTCGTCGTCGTCGCACGCCCTCATTGGGTCCATCTTAGGCGTGGGCATTGCCTACTCCCTGCTGCCCGAGTCGAACGGAGCAGCCGTGAACTGGGGCAAAGCCGGCGAAACCATGGCTTCTCTGCTGATCAGCCCCATCTTCGGCTTCTCGCTGACCATCATCATGATGTTTCTGTTGAAGCGGTTTGTGGCCAACAAGTCCATCTTTAAAGAGCCCCACAAGCGCAAGCCGCCACCCCTCTGGATTCGTCTGATTCTGATTGCCACCTGCACGCTGGTGAGCTTCTTCCACGGCTCCAACGACGGCCAGAAGGGCGTGGGCCTGATCATGCTGATTCTCATCGGCATCGTGCCCATTCACTTTGCCCTGAACTCCAAGCTGAACCCGCTGGATATGCGCGCGTCGCTGACCAACGTGGAAATGGTGATGAACAAGGTGAACGTGAACGGCCTGAGCGAAGCCGACAGCAAGCTGCTGGCCGACATCCGGACCCAGACAAGCACACTGGACCAGATTTTCGCCGGTAAAACCGACGTGAAGCAACTGCCCGAAACGGCCCGCTTCGAAATCCGCAAGGCCATTCTGTTGCTGAACAACCGCGCCAAGAAACTTACCTCCAGCGACAAAGTGCCCCTGAGCACCGCCGACCGCACCACCTTCGAGGACAGCATCAAGCAGATGCGCACTTTCACGGACTACGCGCCCTGGGAGGTTTCCTTCATGGTGGCCCTGTCCTTGGGTATTGGTACGATGGTGGGCTGGAAGCGCATCGTGAAAACCATCGGGGAGCGAATCGGGAAGGAGCACCTGACGTACGCGCAGGGTGCGTCGTCGGAACTGGTAGCCGCCGCCATGATTGGAGTGAACACCCAGTTCGGCCTGCCTGTTTCTACCACCCACGTCCTGTCGTCGGCCATTGCCGGCAGCATGGTGGCCAACCGCGGCATCAAGAACCTGAACCCCCAGATGATCCGCAACATTGCCCTGGCCTGGGTACTCACCCTACCCGTGACGATGACGCTGGCCGGCGGATTGTTCCTGCTATTCCGGGCCATCATTCCGAGCTAAGCACCATAGGGCAGCGCAACCTGCTCTTGAAATCACACAAAAAAGCCGCTCCGTTACCGGGGCGGCTTTTTTGTTTTTTACCTGATTATCAGCAGCGTGCTAGTACTACTAGCAAAACCTCCCGCGTTGGGAAAAACTGTTGAAAACTCCCGATACTTAGCATCTTATCCACTTATCAACACTAAAAACAAGCTAATTTGTGGATAACTAAGATCTAGGCAGGCCATTGCACGTCTAGGTCGTCGTTTATGAACACACCGAAGTTGACAAACTGCAGCTCCTCGTCGTCGAAATAGAGGTCAATCATTTCCTTTTCGTAGGAGATGCGCATCTCGCCGGTGTCCATTTTCTCGATTTCGCTGTGTTCGTGGCCGTGGCGCTTCATGAGCTCCTGGATTTCCTCGGGGCTTTTGCCATGGATGGCCTCGCCGTAGAGGCGCATGCCGGGGTGGTCCGTCTCGATGCAGCTCAGGCGGTAGTCGTCTTCCCGGTCAAAATACAGGGAGTAGCCTTCTTCGAGGTAGTTCCAAGCTTGGTGCTCAAACTCGTCGTCGTCTTCCGACTCTTCAATTTCTTCGGGCTCACCCATCAGGGCGCGCACCTCATCCATGGAAGCGCCAAACTTGAGCGGGCCCATGCCGGTGCCGAGGCTGATTTCGTTTTCTTCGGTGCTGGAGGGTTGGGCTGGAGTCGTCATAGCCAGTTCGGGAAAAAGGTAGGAGTTGAGTAGGCGTAAAGGTAGGTTTTCGGAAGCTGAGTTATGAGAGATGAGGTTTGAACTATGCAGTAAAGACGAGAGTAAAACGCCTTAAACAGCTCAATTCATACCTTATGCTTTACATTTCAGCTCTTATTTGCCGTAGCGCGCTTCAAATTCGGCGCGCTGACGGAGATAGTCGGGGTGTTGCTTGGCCTCGTCCCACTTGCGTTTAAAAATGGCGGCGGCTTCGGCCTTTTCCGGGTCTTCGGGAGAGCGGGGCAACTCGGCGCGACCGTGGCTGCCACTCTGCCCTTTCTTGTCATCGGGTACGGGGCCGTCGTACTTCTTGCCACCTCTGTGGTTGGCATAACGCCTTGCCCGCGTAAAGCCCATCTGCAGAAACTTGCGGGCCATGTCGGCGCCCACAAAGTCATTAGCCTTCAAGTAGGCCTCAAACAGCGCGTAGATCTGCTCTGAAGACTCCCGGGCCACCGAAGGAGTGCGGAAGCGCCAGTGGGGCAGAATCTCGCCTTTATAAGGCTGCACCAGTAGCACGCCCTGCTCGCCTTTGCCCACGCGGTAATGTTCCGGGTGCTGGCGGAAATTAACGGTGTGGAAATCCTGTTGATAATTGAAAGGCATAGGTGGGAAACCGGAAAGGGCAGAACAGGCGCATCTCCCTATACGCCGGTTGCCAGCCTATGGCTGCCTTCCACTTTACTCAATACCCGCTGCATGGTGGATAAATATCCTGTATATGTTGATAACCAATATCTTATCAACACGATTGGCGCTGGCAGCCGCATCTAGCATGTTGGACCGGATTACCCACACTGGTTGTCTACATGAGAACTGCGGAAAACCCATTCGCTGCCGAGTACGCAGACAGAAGCTGCTAGATGCCGGATGCTGTTCCCGGAGCTGCTGGTTTAGTCAACCGTGCTTCCCGCACAACCTGCGGCTGGCCCTAACAGCCTACTCAGGCTAAACCCGGCTTTTCTTCCTGAACTGGCTGACCGGAAACCCGGCTGGCTTTTCCACAGGTTAATAACTTTTAAAAAATCTTTTATTTAAAAATCTCTTTTTATCTCTGTCGTTAGGGGTGTTCATAAGTGGATAAGAATTAATGGTTATCCACGGCGGGGATAACATGTGTACAAAAGCAGAGTTATACACCGTCTATCAACAGGGTATGTGGATAGTAAATAACATGTTATCAGTTACTTAAATAGGTTTTTCACAATCCACAGTAGTTATCCAGAAATCCACAATCCACATCCACACAGGTGTGTGGATTGTGGGATTTTCGGGGGATAGTTATCCACGGCTATCCACAGGTTTTGTACATGACCAAGAGGGTGTGCTAGCCGGCTCAGATGCAAAAAAACTTGTCCGCAAGTTCTCCACGGGTTATCCCCAGGTTTCCCCACTATTATCCACAGGTTACGCCGCTTACGCCGATTAGGGTGGATAACTTATGTGGATAGTAGTTTCGGGAAAACTAGAAACCGACCTGCTGAATCATAGGCGCACTTTTGGGGTGTGGATATCTTTGGAAAGACAAATCTATAGAGTAGCTATTTGCACTTTTAAGAGGGGCTGCCGGAACTGCCGGCCAGGAGCCGCACAGGACCGGCAGCTTACCCGAATCATCCGGTAACCGCGCCACCGGCCACTACAAAAAAGCCCGATTCCGGCAGAGCGGAATCGGGCGGGAAAAGCGGAAAACGAAATGCTAGAAGCTTAAGGATTCCACGTTATCGAAGTTGGAGCGCACCTGAATGGTTTTGGGAAATAGCACTACCGGCTCGGGCAGCTGGCGCAGTTGTGGGTCACCGCCCTGCCAGCGGCCGTCCCCGTTCTGGTCGATGAGTATGCGCAGGCGGTAGGTGCCAGGCTGCAGGTTATCGAAACGGTAGGTGCCTTTGGGCGAATCGAGGGTGGTCTGGATCTGCCCGTTGGCTTCCAGCAGCTGCACCCAATACCGCTTGGCGGTGGTCTGGACGGGGCCGCTGAGCGTGCCGGTACTGGTTTGCTCCACCACGCGCAGCCGGAGCGGCTTCAGCCCCAACGACTGCCCCGTAATACTACGGATGGCCGTGCTGTCGAGCTGAAACGTGACGATTTTGCGGGCGTTGGTGTTCAGGTTCAGGGCCAGCTCGGTGCGGCCGAGGCTGAGGGTGCCATCCTGTGGCAGCCGCAAAGGCCGCCGCTTCAGGGAGTCTTCCGTCAGTGTACCAATGGGCCTGTCAGGAGCTATGCGCACCGGCTCGTTGAACACGAACTTCACCTGGCCTTGGCGGTACACCTCGCGCGGGTTGCCTTCCACTGTATAAGCTGCCCCACGCTTAGCCGGCGCGTTCCCCTGGAAGCGCACGTTAATCGTGTCGCGCCCTACGTTGCCGGCACTGTCGGTGGCCGTGAGCAGGTAGCGGCCTTCGGACAGCTCAGGGATGCGGTAGAGGACGGCGGTGCGGCCTCGCTCCGCCAGCTGTACGGCCTCGTTCAGAAGAGGCGTAGCTGCCGCGCCCAGCGGGGCCAGAGTAGTTTGCACTATGCCTTCGGTGTAGCTCACGCGGTAGCTCGTAGGCTCGGGTTTCTGAGTAGTTACCAGCGGGCGGCGCGTGTCGGGGCGGGTGAGCACGAAGCGCAGGCTGTCGGAAGCGGGGCCGCCCACGGTGAGCAGGCCGGGCAGGTAGCCGATGCGCTCGGGCTCTTCGTAGCGGTTGTTCTGGTTTTTATCGGCCAAGGCGTACGCCTGGTACTGGCCGGCCTTCAGGTAATTCAGCTCGAACTGGCCAGCCTTGTCGGTGCGGGCCAGGTAGGTGGGGCGGCCCCGACGTACGTTGGCCGTGTCGGCTTCAGGATACAGCACCACGGCCACATTTTCTACCGGCTGTTGGCTCAGCACATCCACCACCGTGCCCCGCACCGAGGCCGAGTCCAGCTCGGGGCCAGTGCTGAAGCTGACCACGGCCTTGGCAGCCGGATTGCTCTCCGTAATGTCGCTGATGGCGGTGCCGAAGTTAAAGGAATAGGTGGTATTCGGGGCCAGCGCCTTGTCGAAGGTGAGGGTGATGGAGGTGCGGTCTTCGCGCACCTTATAAGGGTTGTCGTCAGAAAGCAACGGGGCTACGATGAGGTTCTTGGCCAGCTCCTTCAGCTGCACCTGCTCCGAGAATTCCAGCCGCACCGACTGTCCCTGGTAGTTGCGGGTGCCGTTGGCCGGTACCGTGCGCACCAGCTTGGGCGGAATCGTGTCCCGAATGCCGCCCTCGGGCGAGCTGATGGCCGCGCAGCCGCTCAGTCCCGCCGCTGCGGCTACTACTAAAAATAAGGAAGCGCGGGCGCAGGCAGGTCGGAGCATCGCGGGAAGCAGGTTGGAAAGGGTGACGAGGTTCGGCAACGACCGGGCCGGCGTTTCCGAGCTTCGAAGGTACACGCTGTAACGCGGCTCCGGCCTAAAACTGTCAGGCCCGGCCGCTACTTAACCTGCCAAACGAAGCGAGGAATCCCGGATGCCTAATGGCGTAACCCAGATTCCTCGCTCCGCTCGGAATAACAAGACGTTTTGTGTCAGCCGGATAGCCTCTCCCCTACCCTACCGTTTAGCGTTTGCGCACCACGTAAATCAGACTGCTGTACTGGCCTTCGTGCTGGGCGGCGTACTGGTTCGATTTGTAGCCGGCTTTGAGCACGGTGAGCATCCCGCCGCCCCGCTCGGCGCGGTGCTTTTCGCTGAGCATGCTCACGTAATAGGCATCCAGCGGCATGGGCAGCACTTCCACCACCTGCATTTTGTGCTTTTTGAGCAGGTGGGTCATGGTTTTGGGGCTGAAATGATAAAGGTGGCGCGGTACGTCGTAGGCGGCCCAGTCCTGGCGGTAGTGCTGGGCGTCGAGGCTGTCCACGTTGGGCACGGCAATGACGAGTGTACCGTCGGGCTTCAACAAGCTGATGAGCTGCGCGAGGGTTTCGTTCAGGCTATGAACGTGTTCCAGCACGTGCCAGAGCGTAATAGCATCAAAGCTGGCGGGCTGAAACTGCACCAGGCTCTCGGTGCCGATGGGCTGGCCCACCCGCTCGGTGGCTTCCTCCCGGGCGCGGGCGTTGGGCTCCCAGCCGGCTACCTGCCAGCCGTCGGCCTTGGCGGCGGCCAGGAAATGGCCCGTGCCGCAGCCGTAGTCGAGCAGACGGCCCTTGCTGGCGCGCTGATTTACCAGGGCCACCTTGCGGCGCATGGTAAAGTAGCGGGCCACTTTGTAAGCCTGGTTGATGACCCCTCCTGCCCCGCTGTTGTGCGACACGTACTCGTCCGACTCGTAGTAACGGCCGATGTGGGCGGCGTCGGGCCGCGGGTTGGTGAACCGGAACGTGCACGCTTCGCACTGCTGAATGGCGAAACTCTCCTTGCTGACTGACTTATCCTCCACCACCAGCTTGTTGCGAAACTCCGTTTTGCCGCAAACCGGGCACTTCTCCAAACGCTCGTAAATCACAGATGCTCGCTGATTATGTTGATTTCGCTGATTGCGACAACCGGCCTGCGCAGAGAAGCCAGCCGCAAGGCGAAGGTACAAAACCAAACCGGCCGCCGTTTCGGAAAGAAACGGCGGCCGGCTTTGATAACAAGAACGTCATTAGTAAGAACGTCATTCCGAGTGCAGCGAGGAATCTCGCGTGCTGATGTTGCAATGGTAACCCAACATCAGCACGCGAGATTCCTCGCTGCACTCGGAATGACGTTCGGGTTGCTCAGGATGACGCCGTTCTTAACGCCCCAAATACACCATCAACACTGACACGTCGGCGGGGCTCACGCCGCTGATGCGGCTGGCCTGGCCCAGGGTTTCGGGCTGAATCTTGAGCAGCTTCTCGCGGGCTTCGTGCGAGAGGGCGGGCATGGCGGTGTAATCGAGGCGGCCCTGAATCACGAAGTTTTCCAGCTCCTGCACGCGGGCGGCCTGTTGGTGCTCCTTCTCCAGGTAAGCCTCGTACTTCACCAGAATTTCGGCCTGCTCCAGCGCGTCGGGGCGGTACGGGGCCAGGGCCAGGGTGAGTTCGGGCAGCACACGGGCTAGGGCCGGCAGGTCGATGCCGGGACGGCGCAGTAGGTTCACGGCGCGGGTTTTCTCGCTGATAACGGCCGACCCGATTTCCGTGAGCCAGGGGTTGATGTCCGCAGCCTCGATGCCGAAGTTCTTCAGCAGCTTGGCAACTTCCTTGGTCTGCTGCTCCTTTTCGCGCACCAGCTGCATGCGCTCCTCCGAAGCCAGCCCCAGCTCGTAGCCCAGGGGCGTGAGGCGCAGGTCGGCGTTGTCCTGGCGCAGCAGCAGGCGGTGCTCGGCGCGGCTCGTGAACATGCGGTAGGGCTCGTCGGTGCCCTTGTTCACAAGGTCGTCGATGAGCACGCCAATGTAGGCCTCGCTGCGCTTGAGCACGAAGGGCGCTTTGCCGTGCACCTTGTTGTGGGCGTTGATGCCGGCCATCAGGCCCTGGCAGGCGGCCTCCTCGTAGCCCGTGGTGCCGTTGATCTGGCCCGCGAAGTAGAGGTTCTGGATCAGCTTGGTTTCCAGGGTGAGCTGGAGCTGGGTCGGCGGGAAGAAGTCGTACTCAATGGCGTAGCCGGGCCGGAACATCTTGGCATTCTCGAAGCCGGCAATTTTGCGCAGGGCGCGGTACTGCACGTCCTCGGGCAACGAAGAGCTAAAGCCGTTCACGTACACTTCCACCGTGGACCAACCTTCCGGTTCTACAAAAATCTGGTGGCGGTCCTTGTCGGCGAAGCGGTTGATTTTGTCCTCCACCGACGGGCAGTAGCGCGGCCCCAGGCCCTTGATGCGGCCCTGGAACATCGGCGACTTCTCGAAGCCCTCCTTCAGGATTTCGTGCACCTCTGGGTTGGTGTAGGTGATGTAGCACGGGCGCTGGTTGCGCAGGGCGGGCGTGTCGAGGTAGCTGAATTTGCTGGGCTCGGCGTCGCCGGCCTGCTCCTCCATTTTGCTGTAGTCGAGCGAGCGGCCGTCCACGCGGGGCGGGGTGCCGGTTTTCATGCGGCCGGCCTCAAAGCCCAGCTCAATCAGCTGCTCCGTGATGCCGGTACTCCCTTTCTCGGCCGCCCGGCCACCGCCAAACTGCTTCTCCCCGATGTGGATGAGGCCGTTGAGGAACGTGCCGTTGGTGAGTACCACCGACTTGCCCCGGAACTCGATGCCGAGCTGGGTTTTCACGCCCACACACGCGCCCTCTTCCACCACGAGGCCCATGACGGCTTCCTGCCAGAAATCCACGTTGGGGGTTTGCTCCAGCGTCATGCGCCACTCCTCAGCAAACCGCATCCGGTCACTCTGCGCCCGGGGGCTCCACATGGCGGGGCCTTTGGAGCGGTTCAGCATCCGGAACTGAATCATGGTTTTGTCGGTGATGAGGCCCGACTGGCCGCCCAGCGCGTCCACCTCGCGCACAATCTGGCCCTTGGCCACCCCGCCCATGGCCGGGTTGCACGACATCTGCGCGATGGTGTTCATGTTCATCGTCACCAGCAGGACTTTGGAGCCCATGTTGGCAGCCGCGGCGGCGGCCTCGCAGCCGGCATGCCCGGCTCCTACTACAATGACATCGTATTCTTCTTGCTGAAACATGAATTCGCAGATTTAAGCCAACTGGGCAGTTTGAGCGGCGTGTTGCTGGTAGCCAACCAATTCGGCTGACCGACGCTGCGTTGCGCAGACCGTTTGCAGGAAACAGCTTGCACCAAGGGGAAAGTTCGCGCTACGGTTAAGCAGAAAACGCCCGCAGGTGGCAGGCGCTTTGTCAGGAAAACCGTAGCCGAACGCCCCACGCAACACGCTCAAAACGTGCGCAAAGATACGCAGTACGGCGCGTTATTGCGCGGCCCGGGGCTTATGCTTCATCGTCGGGCGCGAAGTCGTCCTCGTTCCAGTCGGCCAGCAACTCGGCGGCTTGGCGGTTGACTTCAGGCCAAGAAAACGGCAGCCACTGTGCGGTCAGGCAGTCAAATACCTCCGTGGCGGCCGGGCAGGGGAACAGTTTGTAGTCGAACTTGGGGTAGTTGTGGACTACGTAGCCGGGGTAGTAATAGTAGTGTCCCAGAGCGCAGGCGTGCTCCAGTTTCAGCAGCATCAGCACCTTGCCGAGGCTGAATTTGCGGTACTCGGGGTGGTAGAAATTCATAATGCCGGCCAGCGTGCGGGCTCCCACATCAAAGATGCCGGCCGCCACCAGCCGCACCCCGTCCCGGATTTCCAACACCTCGGTGCTGAACACGTTATGGGTGGAGCCGGCCAGCAAAAAGGCCTCCACCGTGGGCGGCGCATCGAAGGTGATGGACTGGCGGTAGGCGGCGTAAAGTTCCTCCAACTCGGCCGTGAGCCGGAACGGCCGCCGTACCACCGTAAACCGCTCGGCTAGGCGTAGCAGGCGGCGTTGCTCGGGACCGTAGTGCACGCGGGCCAGTTCCAGCCGCAACCAATGCACTGTATACAGCTGGTTTTCGATGGGTAAGAACCGGCAGGTAAACAGGTCCTGGTGCATGCGGTAATAGCCCTGGCCAAGGTAGTAGTCCAGCGCCGGACCGGGAATAATGCGGATAGGATGCGGAGTAGCGGACATACAGAGTAGTCAGAGCATTCGGGATAGGCAGAATACAAAAGAACGTCATGCTGAGCGAAGCCGAAGCATCTCTACCGCTTCGTTGCAATGCTATATGATTAGCCAGAGGTAGGGATACTCCGCTCTGCATGACGTTCTTTCATTCATCAACCAGTCAACAAAAAACGCCCACCAGATGGCGGGCGTTTTGATCTAGTAAAGCAACACACTCTAAAATGTGCGCAATAACAGGCAGTCGTCTTCCTTTTTGCGCATGGCGGTCTGGCTGAGCAGGTCTTTATCGGCGTAGCCGAGCAGATGCAGTACGCCGTGAATCATAACGCGGTGCAACTCGTCGCGGAACGTAACGCCGTGGGTGAGGGCATTTTCACGTACTCGATCCACCGAAATAAAGATGTCGCCCTCAATGATGTCGGCGTCGTCGGCGTTGTCGAAGGTGATGACGTCGGTGTAGGTGTCATGGTCAAGGTACTCCACATTCACCTTGTGCAGGTACTCATCGGAGCAGAAGATATAGGTGAGCTGCACGATTTCGTGCTCGTGTACTTCAGCCACGCGCTCAATCCAGGACGTTAGGTCCTGGGCATCAGCCAGCTCAAATTCCACATCCTCCACCATGAACTCGATGCCGTGGCTTTCGCCGCCGAAATCATCTGCGTCCTCTAACTCATCGTGCTCAGTAGGCAGGTCGCTCATGGCAACAGAAAATGTTTAGTGAGCCGTCGTTTCGGCCCCGTTGATAGTCGAAGTCTGTTCAGCTTCCGTGGCGGGCGTGGGCAGCATGAAGGTCAGCTGCACATGGCGGCCATCCTTCTGGAACTCCACTTCATCGGCTAGGTGGCGGATCAGGAAGATGCCGCGGCCACCAGGGTTCTCCAAGTTTTCGGGGGCCGTGGGGTCCGAGAGATTGGTGTAGTCGAAACCCGTGCCTTCATCCTCAATCTCAAACTTCACCCGGTCTGGCTCCACAAACAAGGACAGGAACACGTTCTTGTCCTTATCGAACTTATTGCCGTGGCGGATGGCGTTGTTTACGGCTTCCGTGACGGCCACCATAATGTTGCCGTAAATATCGTCGTCGATGTGAAACGTATCCTTCGAGTTGTCGATAAAGCTTTCTACAACGCGGATATTTTCAACCAGGGAAGGAATCTGAATTTTGACCTGCTTCATAAAAGAGGAAAAGAGAGGGGCAGCGGGTAAGAGGGTAAAATTAGCAGAACGCTATTTCATTTTTTGAAAATATTCACTCACCTCGCGCTGATAGTACGGGGTGAGCGTAGGCGGTACCGTCCGCAGCAACTCTGTCTGGCGGTTTTGCTGGCGTTTGTACTGCTGAAAAGCCGGCGGAAATACCGGCGGACGGTTCTGCGCCGTCTGCGCTTCCCGCTTGTCGTCCTGGTCCCGCTCCCGGGCCGATTTCTCGGCTTCCAGCAAACGGGTCAGGATTTGGCGCTGGCGCATAATGGTTTGCTCCGTCAGCCGCTTGTTTACGAGGTCGGTTTCGGTTTGTTCCATCATTTTTTTCACGTCGCCGAGGCCGCCGGCGCCGTTTTGCCCCTGGCCATCTTTGTTAGAACCGGGTTTACCGCCGCCTTTCTGCTGCATGCGCTCCAGATCCTGCATGGCTTGGCGCAGCATCTGCTGCTGGCCGGCCAGCTTGGCCAACTCCTCGGAGAGGGCACGACCGGTTTTGCCGCTCTGCTGGAGCTGTTGAATCTGCTGGTTGAGCTGCTGCTGCATGCGGCCCATCTGGCCCTCGCCGGCGCTGCTGCCTTTTTTCTTCTTACGGCCCGGCTTGCCGCCGCCCTGCATCTGCTGCTGGCTCTGACTTTCGCGCTGCTGCTGCTGCATCTGCTGGAGGGCATCGTTGAGCATCAGGGCCAGGTTGTTCATGCTGGTCATGGCCAGTTGCTGGGAGCTGGTGGCGCGGCCCACGTTGCGCTGCCGGATCTGGTCGAGGCTCTCGTCCATGCGGCCGTTCATCTCGCCCACCTCGCGGGTCACGAAGCTCTTGATCTGGAACACGCGTTTGGCCAGGGCATACAGCGAATCCTGCACCACGCGGGCGTCGTCCTTGAGCTTGCGCTGGGTCTGGCCCAGCTGCACGAAGCGCGGGTCCGACTGGTCCACCTGGCGGAACTGCTTCATCAGGTTTTCCTGGTCGAAGCTGAGCTTGAGCAGGTTTTCCAGGATGTCGCGCAGGTCGTCGATGTTCTGCTGCTGCTCGTCGGATTCTTCCTGGTCCATCTGCTGCTGCATCTTCTGAGCCATCTGCTGCATTTTCTGGGCGGCCTGCTTTTGGTTCTGGCTGGCTTTCTGGTTCTGGTTTTTGCCCAGCTGCTCCTGACTTTGCTGCTGTTGCTCGTCCACCTGTTGCTGGTCCTGCTTCATCTCGTCGGCCCCATTCTGGCCATCGAGTTGCTTGTCCAGCTCCTTCAGGTCCTGCAGGTCCTGCTTCACCTCGTCGAACTGCTGCTGCTGCTCGGCCTGCTTATTTTTTAGTTGCTCGTTGTTTGCTTTTTGTTGTTCGTTGCTGAGCTTGTTATCGGGGTTCTGCTTGTCGTTTTTCTGAGTTTCCTCGGCCAGCTTCTGCTGCTCCTGGGCCAGCTGCTGGAGCTTTTCGAGGGCCTGGTCCTGCTTCTGCTCAAACTGCAACTGCTTGAACATTTCGAGGGCGCGCTCCAGCTCCTTCTGTAGGGTGTTTTCCTTGTTTTCGAGCTGCTGCAGGAGCTTTTGCATGTCGGGCTGGTTCTGGTCCTGCTGCTGCTCCAGCAGCTTGCGCAGCTCCTCGTAGAGCTTCTTGGTTTCGGGGTCGAGCAGGTCTTCCATCAGCTTCTGCAGCTCCTTGGCTTTCTCGGCCAGCTCCTCGTTTTTCTGCGGGTTCAGCTCGTTCTGCTGCTCCTGCAGCTGCTCAAACTGCCGTTTCAGCTCATCCATGGCCTGGTCCATCTGCTGCTTCTGGTCGAGCATGTCCTTGAGCTGCTTGCGGTCCTGGAAATTCAGGTCGCGCTTCACTTTCAGCTTGTCCTCGGCCTTAGCAAGTTCCCGCTCCATCTTCTTGCTCTGCTGAGCGGCCTGGCTGAGCTGGCTCTGTACGGCCTGGCTCTGGGAGGCCAGCTGCTGGCGCTGCTCGGCGCGGCCGGGTAGGCGGAACTCGGCGGTGCGGCTGCGGGCGGCCTTGGGGCCGTGCACACCGTCGTTGTCCCAGGCCTGCACGAAGTACTCCAGCCGGTCGCCGGGCTTCAGGTTGAGCGGGCGCGCATCCCACTGGTAGGCGTAGCTCTGGCTGGGGCCGGTGCCCAGGGGCAAAGCCTTCATCTGGTAGGCGGCGTTGGGCCGGCCCTTGCTCAGCACCCGGTAGTGCAGCTGCAGCCGCGAGAAGCCGTAGTCGTCGCGCAGGTTGCCACCCAGGGCCAGGAAGCGGCGGGCAGTGGTGTCCTGGAAGGTTTCCAGCGTCACCTCGGGCACCTGGTCGGGCACTACGGTGAGCTGGTACTCGATGGGGTCCCGGTTGGGGCTGGCCGCGTTGCGCAGCTGCACCGCGTAGGTCTGGCTGCGCAGGGCCCGGCGGCTAACGAGGAACTGCCCGTCGTCGGAGGTGGCGGTGAGGGTTTCGTCAGGGTTGCGGAACTGCAGGCGGAGCTGATCGGTGGCCTCGGTGCTGAAATCCCAGCGCAGGTCGGTGCCCTCGGGTACGGTGAGGTTGCCGGCGTTGCGCAAAGTTTCGGCGGGCCGCCGCAGGTAAGCCGGGTAGGTAGCCCGCACCACGAAGTCGCGGAGGTTGGGCCGGGTTTTTACCGTCAGGTTATAGGCCTCGGAGCTAAAGCCGGCGGCCGTGAGCTGGAACTGCACGTCGCGGCGCAGCTGCCGGAAATCGTAGCGGAACAGGTTGCCGGTGGTGCGGGTGAGGCGGCGCTGCCGGCCCTCAAACGCAATACTGATTTCGTTGGGCAGGGCCTCCCCTTCCACGGCCACATTCAGGCTGAAATCCTCGCCCTGGAAGGCCGTGAGCTGTTTGTTTTCCACCACGAACCGGAAAGGCGCAGGCGGACTGTACGTGCGGTTATAGTTCAGAATGCGGCCGGTGCCCTGCACAAACAGGCGCGGGTACACCAGCAGCAGCCCCATTACCACTACGGCGGGCACGGCCACGTACTTCCACAGCGGCCGGGTCTGGGCCTGAATATTGATGCCCTGGCTAAACTCCACGCCCCGCAGCTGGCCGGCGCGCTGTTCAAGGCTGGCGGCCAGCAAAGCATTTTCCTGAGCTTGGCCACGCAGCTGCAGCGCGTTCAATAGCTTGTCCTGCACCTCCGGGAACAGTTCTCCTACCCTACGGGCTGCCTGCTCGTCGCTCAGCATGCGGCGCAGGTGGGTGAGGGCGGCCAGCGGCTGCCAGATCCAGCGGAAGAAGGCCACGGCCACCCCGCCCACAAACCCGAACAGCAGTCCGGCCCGCACCCAGGTGGGCAGGTACAGGAAGTACTCGAGCAGGTTGAACACGAGGAACAGGCTGAGCACAAGGCCGCCGGCCACCAGCAGCCCCCGCACCAGCAGATTCAGGTAAAATTTGTGCTTAAAGGCATCCAGGCGGGCCAGTACGTCGTCCAGCGCCCGGGTTGTTGCGGGGTCTTTCTCCACTACCATAAGGGTGCCGCCTAATCCGGGCATGGGAAAGATACGGATTTCGGCCCGGCGGCTGCACGTAGGCTACATTTCCGGTGGGGCAAGTGGTTCCCGCAAGGGTGAAGGTGGTCGGCAGAGCACTGCTGCCGCCATTCATCTGCCGCTAAAAAACCGGCCCGACCTGCTTGCGCAGACCGGGCCGGTTTCAGGTACTGGTGAGCCGGAGGGGCTTATTTCGCGTCCTTGTCTTTCTTGGACTTCTTCTTCTCCTTCTTCCCGTTGGCGTCCTTGGTGACCACCTTCATCTTCTCCGCGTCCGGGGCCGGCGTGAGGACCGACGCCGGGGCCGCAGCCGGGGCGGCGGTGGCTACGCGGGTACCTTCGGCATCCAGCTCGACTACCTCGTAGCCCAGCTCCGCGAGGCCGGGGAACGACTTGGCCCGGTCGCCGACTACCACGATGTACATGTTGTCGGCGGGCAGGTATTTCTGGGCAATACCCTGCACGTCCTCTTTCTTGAGGGCTTTCAGTATGTCGCTCTGCTGCTGCACGTATGTGGTGGGCAGGTCATACTCCAGCAGGCGGCTCAGGAAGGCAGCTTTCTGCTGGCCGGTTTCGTAGCGCAACGCGTCGCTCTGGCCCACCGAGGCCTGCAGGAACTGCAGCTCCTCGTCGGTGATGCCATTGCGGTAGTTCTGAATTTCCTTCATGAACTCCTTCACCGAGGCGGCGGTGGCATCGGCGCGCACGCCGGCCTGGGCGGTGTAGGGGCCCACGTAGCGGGTGCCCTGGAAGCCCGAGCGGGCGCCGTAGGTGTAGCCTTTGTCCTCGCGCAGGTTCAGGTTGATGCGCGAGTTGAAGGCGCCGCCCAGCAGGTAGTTGCTCAGGTAGGCGCGGTAAAAGTCGCCGGTAGCGTCGTAGGTGAGGGGCGTGAGGTAGCCCACCCGGATTTCCGACTGCGCCGCGCCTTCCTTGTTCACGAAGTAAATGCGCGTTTTATCGGGCTGGGTGGTGGCCATACCGGCCGGCAGGCTGATACGCTTCTGCTCCCAGCCTTTGAGGAAGCCCAGCTGGTTGGTGAGGCCAGTCTGATCCACGTCGCCCACGGCCACCAAGTGGCTCACGTTAGGGGCGTAGTTCTGCTGGTAAAACTGCTTCACGTCGTCGAGCGTGAGGCCCGTGACGGTGGCCACGGTGCCGCTGCCGGGCGTCTGCATGATGTCGCCGGCCCCGTACACGAGGCGGGCAAACGTCTTATCGGCAATGACTACCGGCTGAGTGCTCTGGTTGGCAATGCCTTCGAGAGCCTGCTTTTTGAGGCGGGCGAAATCGGCCTCATCGAAGCGCGGATGCAGCAGGCGCTCCTCCAGCAGTTTCATGGTAGCGGGCAGGTTCTTGGTCAGGCTCTGCACGTACACGGTGGTATTGTCGTCGCCGGCCGAAATGCGGATGGTGCTGCCCAGCTTATCCAGTTCCGAGCTGAACTGCTCACCGGTGTACTTCTGGGTGCCCTCGTTCAGCATGCTGGCCGTAAGGGAGGCAATACCGGCCTTGTTGGGCGTGGCCTGCTCCAGGCGGTGGCCGCCACGCATGGTGAGCAGCATGGTCACGGTCGGAATTTCGGTGTTGCGGCTACCCATCAGGCGCAAGCCGTTCGGGAACGATGCCTGCCACACGGCCGGCACCTGCACCACGGGGTTGGCGCCCGCGCCGGGCTGCTTGCTCCGGTCGAAGGTATCGGTGGCCTTCACGTACTTCAGGCCATCGTAGCCGTAGTCGGGGGCTTTGTAGCCGTCCTTGCTGGCGGTGTAGTTGTCGGCCTTGGCCGGGGCGACGCTGCCGGTTTTGGGCACCACGCTCAGAATCACGGCGTTCTTGCCCTTAATGTACTGGTTGTACACGCGGTTCACCTCGGCGGGCGTCACGGCGCGTAGCTGCTTCAGCTCCCCGGGCAGGCGGTTGGGGTTGCCGAAGTAGGTCTGGTTGGCGGCCAGCTGGCTTACTTTGCCCTGCACGCTGGCCAGGCCGTTGATCATCTGGGCTTCGGTGCTGGCCTTGAAGCGGGCTACCTGCTCGGCGGTGGCACCCGTCCGCTCAAACTCCTTGAAGGTGTTGCGCACCTTAATTTCCAGGGAATCGAGGCCTTTGCCAGGGAAGGGCAGCGTGACAACGGTAAACTCGCCGGCCAGCTCGGAAGTGCTGTTGTAGGCCTGGGACTGTACCGCCTGCTGGGTTTTGGTGAGGTTCTTATACAGCAGGGAGTTTTTGCCCTGCCCGATAATTTCGGCCAGCGCGTCCAGCGCGTACTCGTCGGGGTGGCCGCTGGGTACCGTCGGGAACACCATCTGCAGCATCGGGAAGCGCACGTTGTCCTTGTAGCTCACGTATCGGTCAGCCGTCAGCTTGGGAGCGGGCAGCTTTTGGGCCGCTACGGGCTGGCCTTTGGCAATGGGGCCAAAGTATTTCTCGGCCAGCCGCACAACGTCGGCCGGCTTCACGTCGCCGCCCACGGTAAGGGTGGCGTTATTGGGGCCGTACCAGCGCAGGAAGAAGTTCTTGAGGTCGTTCACATCGGAACGGTCCAGGTCTTCGAGGTAGCCGATGGTGAGCCAGCTATAAGGGTGGCCGTAGGGGTAAAGCGTGCGGCTCACGTTCTCGGAAGCCAGGCCGTAGGGGCGGTTGTCGTAGTTCTGGCCCCGCTCGTTTTTCACGGTGCTGCGCTGGTTCTCGAACTTGGGCTGGGTCACGGCATCCAGCAGGAAGCCCATGCGGTCTGCCTCCAGCCACAGCGCGGTTTCGAGCTGGTTGCTGGGAACGGTTTCGAAGTAGTTGGTCCGGTCGCGGTTGGTGCTGCCGTTGAGCGTACCGCCGGATGCCGAAACGGTTTTGAAGTGCTGCTCGTCGGCGACGTGGTCGGAGCCCTGGAACATCATGTGCTCAAAGAAGTGAGCAAAGCCCGACTTACCGATCTGCTCCCGGGCCGAGCCCACGTGGTAGGTGACATCGACGTGCACCAGCGGGTCGGAATGGTCTTCGGCCACGATGACGGTGAGGCCGTTGGGCAGCACGTATTTTTCGTAGGGAATCACCAGCTCCGAGCCTTTACGGGTGACTTTCTCCACGAGGCGGGCGCCGCCGGCCGTAGCGGCCGGGGCCTTGGTAACGGTGGCAGGTTTGGGGGTAGACTTTTGCGCCAAGGCCGGCTGAACGGCCAACGAAGCGCCCAGGCCCAGTAGCAACAGGTGATTACGAGTCATCAAATAAAGGAGGTGAGTGAGACGAATGGAAGCGGAAGTTACGCGCCGCCGCGCAAATAGCCGGGTGGGCGGCCCGCCGATTCCAACCAACCGGGCAGTTTTGGCCCCGAAAGCCCGAAAACCAGCCGTTAACGGGTGTCGTGGGGGCGGGCCGTGCGGGGGCACGGTAGTTCACCGAAGATTCATGTAGCGGTGGCATCTTTCGGCCGGACCGCGAGAAAAGTCGCCTTACCTTTGCCCGACTACCGTATGCCCGACTCCGCCCTCCCCAACTATCTGCACCTCTCCTACCGCCCCGATTTAGCGGTGGTGTTTCTGCGCTGGACGCGGCCGGCTACCTCCGCCGAACACCGGGAAGGCTACCGCACCGGCCTGGCGCTGGCTAGGCGCGAGCAGGCCGGCCGCTGGCTGATTGATTTGCGCAGTCGGGGCCTCGCCGACCCCACGGATCTGCAGTGGTTGCTGCAGGAGTTTCGGGCTGAGCTGAAGACGGCCTTGCCGGGCATCCCGCGCCGCCTGGCCTACCTCACCACCCCCTACCACGCCGATATCCTGCGCCCCCGCCTAGCCGAGTACGACCACGACCCCACCAACAGTACCCAGCTGCGGGTGTTCACAGAGGAGCAAATGGCCCAGCAGTGGCTGCAGCACGGCTAGGCCCCGGATACCGCGCACCTCAACTAAAAAGCCCCGCTGCACTCAGGTGCGGCGGGGATTTTTAGTTGAGGTCAGTTGGTTGAGGAATTACACGCGCGGGTCGGATTCCACGGTCGTGTCGTAGCCGGATGAGCTGGTCTGGATGGTGGCGTCGGCGGGCAGGCGGATATCGTCGGCGTCGTGCACGCGCAGCGTTAGCAGGCCCGAAATAATCATGGAAACGCCACCCAGAATCAGCGTGTACACCGCTTCGCCACCGAATACGGTTTTGGTGAAAAAGCCCAGAATCAGGCCTGCCACTACCTGCGGAATCACAATGAAGAAGTTGAACACGCCCATGTAGTAGCCCATTTTGTTGGCGGGCAATGCGCCGGCCAGCATGGCGTAGGGCACGCTTAGGATGGAGGCCCAGGCAATGCCTACCCCAATCATGGACACGAGCAGCATTTTGGGGTCCTGAATGAAGTAGATGGAAATGAGGCCCAAACCGCCGGCTACTAAGCATAGCAAGTGCGTGAAGCGGCGGCTGGTAGCGCGGGCAATAAAAGGCAGCAGCAAAGCCGCCACGGCCGAAACCCCGTTGTACGTAGCAAAGCACACGCCTACCCAGTCGGCCCCTTCATTGTAGAGTTTGGAAGTAGTGTCAGTGGTGTGGTAGATGTGGCTGGTAACAGCAGGTGTGGTGTAAATCCACATAGAAAACAGCGCCAGCCAGGAGAAGAACTGTACAATAGCCAGTTGCGCCATTGTTTTGGGCATGTGGAAGATGCCACCGAACGACTCGCGGATACCGTTCCAGAAACCAGCAGTACGGCGCTTTTCGGCTTCAAACTCGGCCATATCAGCCGGTGGGTACTCTCTAGTGGTCAGTACCGTCCAGAGCACCGCCGTGAAGAAGGCCGCTGCTCCGATGTAGAAGGCATACTTCACCGACGGCGGAATCTGACCAGCCGGAGCCGTATTGGCAATGCCAAACCAGTTGGTAAACATCCAGGGCAGCATGGATGCCACCACGGCACCTACCCCAATAAAGAACGTCTGGGCTGCGAAGCCCGTGGTACGCTGCTCCGACGGCAACAAGTCACCTACCAGCGCCCGAAACGGCTCCATACTGATGTTAATGCTGGAGTCCATAATCCAGAGCATGCCCACAGCCATCCACAGGGCGGATACGTTGGGCATCACCAGCAAGGCAAATGAGGCCAGCACTGCGCCCACCAGGAAAAACGGCCGGCGGCGGCCCCATTTCGGGCTCCAGGTGCGGTCCGACATATACCCGATGATGGGCTGCACGAGCATGCCGGTAAGCGGGGCAGCCAGCCAGTACAGGGCAATTTCGGTACCGCCCAGGGTTTCGAAAATGCGGCTGACGTTGGCGTTCTGCAACGCGAAACCGAACTGGATGCCCAAGAAGCCAAAGCTCATATTCCAGATCTGCCAGAAGCTGAGGCGAGGTTTGTTATCGGTGCCGGGGGGAGCGGCTGCTACACTGGTTGCCATTGTGATTGTGTGGGAATTAGGGAGAGGGAGAGCTTAGATGTGAGAACCTAGAGCTTAGAAATCAGAAACTTGCTAAGCTCTAGGCTCTGAACTCTGAGTTCTATTTTTTTGGGTTGATTTCGAAGATGTAGGCGCTTTGGGGAGCCAGGGTGAGGTTCAGGGTTTCCACGGCCGGGGCCTGGCTGAGCAACTCCGAGTAGGTGTAGAACTGCTGGGGGTTGAGGCCCATGAGCTGCATCACATTCTGCGGAATCCGGATGGTAGGCCGGTAGGTTTTATCGGGGCTGAAGTTGACCACGATGAGCAGCTTTTGCTTCCCGGTGTAGCGTACGTAGGTGTACAGCTGGCGCTGGTTGTACTGGGCATCCAGATTATTGGCGTCCTGCAGCTCGTAGAAACGGCCGCGGCGGATGGCGTCGCTCTGGCTGGTGAGCGTGAGTAAGCGGGCGTAGAAGTCGTGGAGCTGGCGCTGCTCGGGGCTAAGCCGGCCGCCATCGAACTTGCCGCCGTTCATCCATTTCTGGTGCTCGGGCACGCCCCAGTAGTCGAAAATGGTGGTGCGGCCGTCCTCACCCGAGAAGCCCTCCGAGCCGTGGGCCGGCTCGCCCACATCCTGCCCGAAGTACAGCATCACCGGGCCGGTAGCCAGTGTGGCCGAAACCGTCATGGCCGGAATGGCGGCGCGGGGGTTGCCGGCGAAGTCCTTGCTGGCAATGCGCTGCTCGTCGTGGTTTTCCAGGAAGCGCAGCATATGATTGGCAATGCCGCGGCTTTCCTCCTTCCAGACTTTAGTGATATCCTCGGTGGTGCCCTCGCCGCGCATCAGGCGGCGCAGGCCGTCGTAGAGGCCCACCTTGTCGTAGAGGTAGTCGAAGTGGCCCTGCTCGATGTACATCTTGTACGTCTTGGCATCGTAGGCTTCGCCGATGAACACCAGCTTCGGGTTCACCTTTTTCAGCTCCGGAATCACCCAGGCCCAGAACTCTACCGGCACCATCTCGGCCATGTCGCAGCGGAAGCCGTCCACGTCCTTTTTGGCCCAGAAGATGAGGATGTCGCGCATTTTCAGCCAGGTATCGGGCGTCTGCTCGAAGTGCTTTTTGCGGCCGTTCTGGTAATCGACGCCGTAGTTGAGCTTGATGGTTTCAAACCAGTCGTCCACCTTGGGCGCTTCCGAAAACACGTCGTTGCCGGTGGCTTTGGCGGGGTTTTCCTGGAATTTGCCGTCCTCGCGGGGGCCTTTCAGCGTGCCCAGTGGGTTGTAGCCGGCCGGCACCACAAAGGGCTTGCCGGGCAGGTAGTAGAAGTTGTTGTTGGGCGCAAAGGCCACGTTCTTGTCGTCCTTCTCCCCCAGGTCGGCCACGCCCGCCGGGTGGGCATCCGACTTGTAGGTGCGGGCCACGTGGTTGGGCACGAAGTCGATGATGACTTTCAGGCCGTTGTCGTGGGTGCGCTTCACCAGGTCTTCGAACTCCCGCATGCGGTTTTTCACGTCCACGGCCAGGTCGGGGTTCACATCATAGTAATCCTTGATGGCGTAGGGCGAGCCGGCGCGGCCTTTCACCACGTCGGCATCATCCAGGGCAATGCCTTGTTTGGTGTAGTCCGTCATGGTGGCGTGCTCAATCACGCCGGTGTACCATACGTGGCTGGCTCCCAGTTTTTTGATGGCCTGCAGGGCCGGGCCGGTAATGTCGTTGAACTTGCCCACGCCGTTTTCCTGGAGCGTGCCGTAGGGCTTGTTCACGGCGGTTTTGTTGCCGAACAGGCGGGTCATCATCTGGTAAATCACCAGCTTATGATCTTGGGGCTGCTCGTCGGTGGTATTAGGGTCTGAGGGGGCAAACGTTTCGGCCACAGAAACGGAGGGTTGCAAGGTGAAAGAAGAAAGCCCGAACGCAGCCAGCCCCAAAGACAGGGCCGCCGCCGGCAGCAGCAGGTATTTCATAGGCGAACAAGATAGGCGTTTGGTTGAGTTGTCATTGCGAGCAGCGCGAAGCAATGACAGCCTACCATTCCTGCGTTATTGGGTGTAGCATCAGCTCGTCGATAACTACATGGGCCGGAGCTTCCAGCACGTAGCGCACGGCCTGGGCCACGTCGGAGGGCTTGAGGTGGGTTTTCTCAGCGTCGAGGCTGCCGGGGCGGGAGTCGTTGAAATACGTATCCACCAGACCGGGGTAAATGGTGCTGACTTTCACGCCGTGGGGCCGTACTTCCTTGCGCAGCGAGGCCAGCAGGGCATCCTGAGCAAACTTGCTGGCCCCGTAAGCCGTGCCGTGCTCGAAGGTGCGTTTGCTCACATCGGAGGTGATGCCCACGATGTGGCCCCGGCCCTGGGCCTTGAAGTGGGGTACCACGGCTTTGCAGAGCAGAAACGTACCCTTCACGTTCACGTCGAAAATACGGTCCCACTCGGCGGCGTCGAAGTGTTCCAGCAGGTTGAAGGAGCCTACGCCGGCATTACACACCAGAATATCCAGTCGGCCGAAGCGGCTGAGGGTTTCTGTGACGATATGCTGGGCGTCGTCCTCATCGGCCACGTCGGCCGGAATGGCCAGTCCCTGGGTTTTGGCGTTGAGCTCTTCCAGTTCCTCAGCGGTGCGGGCTACGGCTACCACTTTGGCTCCTTGCAGGGCCAGCAGCAGGGCAATAGCGCGGCCGATGCCCCGGCTGGCACCCGTTACAATGGCTACTTGGTTGGTGAGGTCGGTCATAGCTTTATCAGGTTGAGGCTGAAGATAGTACCAAGCGGTAGTACATAAGTAGCGACGAACGGCTGTGGTTCCGCCGCTCGTCGCTAATCTTATTTTTTTAGCTCCACCACCCAGGCCGTGCGGCCCGGTACTTTAAAGCTCTTGAGGTCCGAAACAGGGGTGCCGGTGGTGATTTCCGTGCCCGAGGTAAAGCCGCCTGTGCGCTCTACGAACCGTGCGCCGTCCACGGTTTTCTCGTCTTTGTTGCCGTTGAGCAGCACCATCACCGCCTCGCCCTGGTCGTTGTAGCGGAAGTAGGTGTACACGCCATCCTGCGGAATGAACTGCATGAGCTTGCCTGTGGCCAGCACCGGATGGGCTTGGCGGTAGAGGCTCAGCTTGCTGAGGTAGTTGAACGCCTCGCCGGCCTGGCCCGTGCGGCCGGCCGCCGTGAAGTAGTTTTGCTTGTCGCCGGAGAAGCCACCGGGGAAGTCCTCGCGCACCTTGCCGTCGGGGTTGGAGAAGTTCTTCATCAGCACCTCGGTGCCGTAGTAGAGCTGCGGAATGCCGCGGGTGGTGAGCAGCCAGGCCACGCCCAGCTTGTACTTGTTGAAATCCTCCCCAATCACCGAGTAGAAGCGGCTCATATCGTGGTTGTCGAGGAAGGTCACGTTGCGGGTGGCGTCCTCGTACATCCAGTCGCCCTGCAGGGCTTCGTACACCCGGTTCAGGTTGGGCTGGTCTCCCCGCAGCGCCTCGTGCATGGCGTTCTGCGACTGGAAATCAAACACCGATTCCAGGTTGGACTTGAACCCATCGACGGGCTGGAACACGTTGCGGGCGAAGAAGGCCTGCTGGGCCGTGCTGCCCACCCAGGCCTCGCCAAACTTAAACAGGTTCGGAAACTCCTCGTTCAGGGCCTGGCCCCACAGCATCAGGAATTTGGGGTCAGAATACGGGTAGGTATCGATGCGGTAGGCGTCGAGGCCGGTGTATTCCACCCACCACAAGAAGTTCTGAATCAGGTAGGTAGCTACCAGCGGGTTGCTCTGGTTCACGTCGGGCATGGTGGTGTCGAACCAGCCTTTGTTATACAGCTTGCCATCCAGCTTCGAGCCGTAGGGGTCGTTGAGGGCCGAGGAGTTGTAATTGCTGCGCGTGAAGCCTGGCCATTGGTTGAACCAGTCTTTGGCGGGCTGATCTAGGAATAGGTAGTTTTTGGAGCCCATGTGGTTGAGCACCACGTCGTGCACCACTTTCAGGCCGTTGGCGTGGGCCCGGTCCACAAACTGCTTGTACTCTTCCAGCGTGCCGTAGCGGCGGTCAGTGTTGTAGTAGTCGGTGAGGGCGTAGCCGTGGTAGCTGGCCTTGGGCATGTCGTTTTCCACTACCGGCGTCATCCACAGGGCCGTTACGCCCAGGCTCTTGAAGTAGTCGAAATGGTTTTCGATGCCTTTCAGGTCGCCGCCGTGGCGGGCGTACATCGAGTCGCGGGCCACTTTGGGCGCGCGCATGTCCTTTATGTAGTCGTTTTTCGGGTCGCCGTTCGAGAACCGGTCGGGCATCAGGAAGTAGATAAAATCCTGCTGCGCGAGGCCCTGCACCTTCTGCTTATCGCCGGGCGTGGTGCGCTGCTTCAGCTCGTAGGCGAAGGTGGTCTTCTTAGCGCCCTGGAACTCCAGCTGCAGCTTGCCGGGCTTGGCCGAAGGGCTGATGGTGAGGTTGAGCAGCAGGTAGTTGGAGCTTTCCAGCTTCTGCACGCCGTCCAGCGTGACGCCATCATAGGCTTTGAGCGTGGCGGTGCTGCTGGCAATGCCGGGACCGTGCACCAGCAACTGCAGCTTGGGGTTTTTCATGCCTACCCACCAGAATGTGGGGTCGATGCGCTGGATGGCAGCGGTTTTGGCGGCCGGAGCGGCGGATTCAGTAACGGTCAGGGCCGGGGCAGCCAAGGCTACCGATGAGGTGGCGGCCAGCCAGGAGCCGGCCAGCAGAGGTAGAAATCGGAAGGAGTTCATACGCGGGTGGGAAGTCAGAAACAGTTCTGCCAAGGTACGCACCCCGACCCCGCTCATGCTACTGCCCCAGCCTCCCGAAATGGTGACGTATTGACGGGTTTTTGATGCCCGGTTGATGTAAGCTGCGCAATACCGCTGGCCGACCAGGTAATGCGGTTGTATATGGTTGGTTCTGCCCGGCTCTCATCTGCAAGCAAAAAGCCCCGCCGCCCGGAAGGTCCGGACGGCGGGGCCGTGTGCATCGCGCGGGTTACAGTAGGCCGCTTATTGCAGCTTCGCCAGCCACAGCGAGGCATTCAGGTGCAGGCGGGCGTGGCTCACGTTTTCGTTCCAGCCGTCGTACACGGTGTTGCCGGGCGAGCCGGTGCCGTCATCGGCCGGTGAGGAGTCGCCGATAATTACCACGCGGCCCGTGCCGAAGGTGCTGCTAGCGGCCATGGCCAGGCTGTTGCCCTGGGTGGCCGAGGTGCGCCACACTAGGCCCTGCACCGTGCTGTTGGCGGTGGGGCTGAGCGTCATGGTAGCGCCGTTGTGGAAGGACAGTTGTGATACCCGGCCCTGGGAGCCGTTCATGATGGTATTGGTGCTGGTGGTGAGGGCGTTGCTGCTGTTTTCCACGATGTTGTCCATATTCACTGAAAAGCCGAAGGGGTTGGCCTTCACCGAGTTGTTCTGCATCAAATCGTTCCAGATTTCGGGCGAGTCCCAGCCGTCGTTGTTGCGGTCCGAGATGGTGTGGTCGGAAATCATAAACAGGCCGCCGCCGTTCTGCACGTACTGCAGAATGGCCGTTTTCTCGGCGGCAGTGAATACCGTGTTCGGCTCATCCACCACAAACACGCTGTAGTTGCTCAGGTCCTGGGGGTTGCTGCTGTTGCCGTAACTGATGGCGGTGCCGGCGGGCAGCTGCTCCACCGTGTGGCCCAGCTTCACTAGGGCCACGCCCCAGGCCGAAACCGCGCCCGTCCAGAAGGTTTCCGAGGTAGTAGCCGTGATGCCGCTCTGGTCCGGCGAGGGGTAGCGCGAAGCCACGCCGCTGTTCACGTCCAGCACCCAGTCGGCGTTGCCGGCCAGCTCCCCGTGCGAGCCATCAAACAGGAATTTCTTGCCCGTGCCGGTGGGCGGCGGCGTAGTTCCCCCACCGTACTGCTCCATCGTCACGTTATCGAAGTTCACGCGGTTGGTACCGCCCGAGGTCTTGCGGAGCTGCAAACGGACGTTGCCGCTCAGATTCACCGTGAACGAGGCCGTGCTGAGCGTGGCGCTGCTCGTGGTGATGGTGCTGCCCACTTTGGCGTAGCTGCTGCCGCTATTCTGGCTTACCCACAGCTCCCATTGCGAGCTACCATCGGTGCCGTACACGGCGTGCTGCACCGTAACCACGCCCGCGCCGGTGGTGGCGTTGAAGTTCATCGTGAGGGAGCCCACGTTGCGTACCCGCACCGACTGCGCGCCGGTTTTGGGGTCGGCGGAGGTGTTGCCCAGCAGGGCATCATTCAGTGTCCAAGAGCCCGAGCCGAGCGTGACGGAGCCGGTGGTATAGGCCGTTTTGGTACCGGTGTCGAAGCCCTCCGGGAAGCCGGCGCTGCTTACATCGGCGGTACTGGTAGCAGCGGTGGCCGCAATGGGGGAAGGAAGATTATCCTGTTTGGCACAGGATAGAACGGTGAGGCTCAGCAGGGATGCTGTGAGCCAGCGCAGGGGGTAGCGCATAGCGTGTAGGGTGGTTGTGGGGTGAGAAAAAGGACAGAAAAACCTTTTCAACAAAGGTAGAGGGCCTTTGAGCGGTGAAAAGGGCAAGGAATATTAAGGAATTATTATCAAACACTTAGCTTGCACAAGCTCCTCCCTGACACCCGGTTTTACCACTAAGAACCACCAGCCGAAGGAAATACCCCAGGCACCTCGCCACGGCCATCCAATGATGCTTGTTTGCCTTTTACTAGTGGCGCGTTAACATTTTGGCATTCTTATTTGAATGCAATCCGCTTGGTCCATTCTTTTCCGCTTTTTTTGGCTTTTCAACCGGAGAACTGCTACCATTTAGCGCCTCTGGTAAGCTTCCTCTCACCGCATATCTTCTGCTTTTATGGCATTCGAGTTTAACCCCTATACCCCCGCCCCCGAGTTCAGTACCCCGGCCGCGTATTTCTCCATGGAATTTGCCCTGGATCAGGCCCTGAAAACATACTCTGGCGGCCTCGGCTTTCTGGCCGGCTCGCACATGCGCTCCGTGTATGAGCTCAAGCAAAACCTGGTCGGCATCAGCATTCTGTGGTCATTCGGCTACTACGACCAGGGCCGCAACGAAGACCAGAGCATGCGCGCCGATTTCCGCCTGAAGCACTACAGCTTTCTGCAGGATACTGGCCTGGTGTTCCCCATCACCATCCACAACGCGCAGGTGCTGGTGAAGGCTCTGTACCTGGCCCCCGACACGTTCGGCACGGCCCCGATGTTCTTCCTCACCACGGACATTCCCGAAAACGACTACCTCTCGCGCACCATCTCCCACCACCTCTACGACGCCGACACTGCCGCCCGCGTGGCCCAGAGCATTCTGCTGGGCGTGGGCGGTGGCAAGCTGCTCGATATGCTGGGCCGTCACACGGAGGTATACCACCTCAACGAGGGCCACGGTCTGCCCCTGGCGTTCTACCTCTACGACAAGCACGGCCGCAACCTGGAGGAGGTGAAGAAGCGTCTGGTGTTCACCACCCACACGCCCGAGCTGGCCGGTAACGAGGAGCACCCCATCAAGCTGCTGCACGACATGTCGTTCTTCGGCAACGTGCCGCTGGAGGAAGTGCGCCGCCTGGGCCTGGTGGAGAATGAGCGCCTGAACTACACGCTCACCGCCCTGCGCTTCTCGCGCATCAGCAACGGCGTGAGCAAGGTGCACGGTGAGGTGGCCAACGAAATGTGGGGCACCAATGCGGGCATCTGCCCCATCATTGCCATCACCAACTCCCAGAACGGCACCTACTGGCGCGACAAAGCCCTGCACGAAGCCCTGGTAGCCAACGATGACGTGGCCCTGAAAGCCCGCAAGCATGAGCTGAAAAAGCAGCTGTTCGACATCGTGGCCGACCAGACCGGTACTCTGCTCGACCCCGAAGTGCTGACCGTGGTGTGGGCCCGCCGCTTTGCCGGCTACAAGCGCGCCGACCTGATTCTGCGCCACTTCGAGCGGTTCCTGGACATCGTGAACAACGCCGACCGGCCGGTGCAGGTTATCTGGGCCGGTAAACCGTACCCGAAAGATTTTGGCGCGGTGGCCCTGTTCAACAGCATCATCGAGAAGACGAAGAACCTGGCCAACTGCGCCGTACTCACGGGCTACGAGCTGGGTTTGTCGGCGGCTCTCAAGAAGGGTTCCGATATCTGGCTGAACACGCCGCGCTACCCCCGCGAGGCCTCCGGTACCTCGGGCATGACGGCCGCCATGAACGCCTCGGCCAGCCTGAGCATTGCCGATGGCTGGATTCCGGAGTTCGTGCGCCACGGCGAAAACGGCTTCATCATCGAGCACACCGACATCAACCAGCCCGATGAGGTGAAGGACAACCTCGAAGCCACCAACGTGCTCGACGTGCTTGAAAACGAAATCGTGCCCCTGTACTACGGCCAGCCCGAGAAGTTCCTGGAGCTGGTGAAAACCGGCATGCGCGAGGTAGAGCCCGAGTTCGAGTCGCACCGCATGGCCACCGAGTACTACCAGCGCATGTACGACGCCAAGTAAGCCGGTCAGTGCGAGCGGAGCAATCTTTCCTGCTCTGAGCGCAACGCCCTGATCTACGCAAAAGCCCCTGACGCCAGCACGGACGTCAGGGGCTTTTCTGCTTTTTCAGGGCTTTGAGAATTGGAAAGAACGGCTTATTTCGGCTTCCGGCTTTACAATGACAGGTTTAGTTTGCTCCCAGAACTCCCTGCAACACCTGCCACACGTTCTGGGCCAGGATTTTCTGGCCCTCGGCGTTGGGGTGTACGCCGTCGGAGAGGTTGAGGTGGCGCTGGCCCATCACGCCGTGTAGCAGGAAGGGCACGAAATCGACCTGGTTTTTCTCCGCCAGCTGCCGGAACAACGCGTTGAACTCCTGGGCGTAGTGCCCCAGCCGGCCGCCGCCCAGCGTGGCCAGTGGCCCCAAATCAAAGGGAAACTCCAGGCCCACCAGCACCACCCGGGCCTCGGGGTAGGCGCGGCGGACCGCATCGAGGATGAACTGCAGGTTCTGGGTGGTTTCGCGGACGGGAATGCCGCGCAGGCCGTCGTTGGCCCCCAACTCCAGCACAAACACATCGAGTTGCTTGAAACGCGCCAGGACGGAGCCGATGCGCTGGCGGCCCCCGGCGGTGGTTTCGCCGCTGACGCCGTAGTTGTAAGCTTTGTAGGCGAGGCCAGCGGCGTCAATTTTTTCCTGAATACGGGCCGGAAAAGATTCACTGGCGCGGAGCTGATAACCGGCCGTGAGCGAGTCGCCGAAGAAGAGGAGGGTGTGCATAGTGGGAAGCAGCGCGGACGGCTGCGCTGAAGAAAAGTAGCATCTACGCAGGCAGCAAACGGCCGGCAAAACTTTCCAGCCAAGATTCATCGAGCAGAATGGATAAAAGCCGGATGGAAAAACTTCGCCTATACGACTACTCACTACAGAAAAGTTGCTACTGTGGAGTTGAATTTTCATACTATCCTCAGGGTCAGCATATATATTATGGCCTATATTTCCTAGCTTTGGCACAATATCCAGCACCAGTGTGTGCGGTCCTCTTTTCGGCGAGTATGAACAAAAATCTACGCTTTCAAGTGTTGGCAGCGGCGGCGTTGGCAACTGGTTCCTTTTCAGCCAACGCGCAAACCGGCAGCGTCGGAATTGGGGTGGCAACTCCCAACTCGTCGGCTGTGCTGGACGTGAGCAGCACCACCAAGGGCATTCTGGTACCGCGCCTGACTAGTGCCCAGCGCACGGCCATCAGCAGCCCGGCCCAGGGCCTGCTCGTGTTCCAGACCGATGGCACCCAGCCCGGCTTCTACTACAACGCCAGCACCACCAGCACGGCCAACTGGCTGTGGCTGCCCGATAAGGCCGGGGCCGGCGACAACCTGGGCAACGGCACGGCCACCACGGCCGTGAAGCTGGCCGGCAACACCCTTTCCAACAACGGTACCGGCGGCATCAGCATCACCGATGCGGGCCAGGTGACGGTAACCGGCAACAGCGTGGTAACCGGTAACAGCACCGTAAGCGGCAACAGCAGCACCACTGGCAACAGCGTGGTAAGCGGCAGCGGCAACGTGGGCGGCAGCTTGGCCGTGGGCACCACGGCGGCGGCGGCCAGCTCGGCGGCGCTGGAGGTCAGCAGCACCAGCAAGGGCCTGCTCCCACCCCGCATGACGCTGGCACAGCGCAACGTCATCGGAAGCCCGACCGTCGGCCTGCTCATCATCCAGACCGATAACACGCCTGGCCTCTACCAGTACACCGCCACGGGCTGGTCGACGGTAGGCGCGGGCAACTACACGGCCGAAAGCAACTCGGTGAGTGCCGCCCCTACCTCTGCCGTGACGGTGGCTCCGGCCGTGACCAACATCGTGTATACGAATAACGGTGGCGGCAACGGAGCCGTGACGCTGGGTGCGGGCACGGAAGGCCAGCGCCTCGTTATCGTCAATAACGACAATGAGTTTCTGACGGTGGTATCGGGCAGCGGCACGGGCAACATCCTGTCGCGGTACGCGGCGCGCTACATCTACACCAACGGGGCTTGGCGCCGGGAGTCGTAGGCAGCTCCTCTTTCCGTATTTCTCTTTCGAGCCCCGCTAGTTTCATGGCTGACTTTTCCTCTTCGGCATCCGGCTCCACGGCCGGGCGCCGCTCTTTGCGCCAGCGCCTGCAACGCTGGCTGCGGCCCGGCGCAGCGGCCCAGCCCCGGCAGCTGGTATCCATGCGCCCCAACAGCTCGCAGCCATTTGTGGGCGAAATAGCCATTTTCGCCGGCAACTTCGCCCCGGCCGGCTGGATGTTCTGTCACGGCCAGCTGCTGCCTATTTCAGAATACGAGACACTATTCCAGCTGATCGGGACCACCTACGGCGGCGACGGACAGGAGACGTTTGCCCTGCCCAACCTGCAAAGCCGGGTGCCGGTGCATATGGGTAGTGGACCGGGGTTAAGCAATTATCAACTGGCAGAAGCGGCGGGAGTAGAATCTGTCTCTCTCTCCACCCAGCAGATTCCTTCGCACACGCATGCGGTGGGTGCCAGCGCGTCACCCGGAACATCGGCCTCCCCGCTGGGCTACGTGCCGGCTGACAGCGGCTCCGGCTCGGCCCAGTACACGCAGTCAACGGCCAGCCTCGTAAAACAGCCCACCCAGCCACTGGGCGTGGTGGGTGGCAGTCAGCCCCACGAGAACATGCAGCCCTACTTGGTGGTGAACTACATCATCTCGCTGTACGGGACGTTTCCCTCTCCTACCTAAGCCGATTCGCAGTATGTCTTTCATAAATACTTTGCCGGCGGCCGATTCCTCGCGCCGGAGCTGGTTTAAAAAGCTGGGCGCGGTGCTGGGCGGTGGCCTGTTGCTTGACAAAAACCAGGCTGCCACCGCCGGCCCGCTGGGCGTGGCCGAAACGATGGGCAATACGTCGTTTCTGTCGGAAATCATGCTGGTTTCCTTCAATTTCGCCCCCAGAGGCTGGGCCCTGTGCAACGGCCAGCTGCTGGCCATCAACCAGAACCAGGGGTTATTTTCCCTGCTGGGTACCATGTACGGCGGGGATGGACGAACGAATTTCGCCCTACCCGACCTGCGGGGGCGCGTGGTGGTAGGTGACGGGGCCGGCTTTTCGCTGGGTCAGCGTGGCGGGGCGGAATCTCACCGGCTGCTGGCCAATGAGATTCCGCCCCACGTGCACGGCCTCAAAGCCAGTACCGCCACGGGTACCACCCACCTCTCGGGTACCTCGGGGCCGACGGTGCACAACTACCTGGCCAACAGCGGAGGCGGCGTGCCCCAGTACGGTGGCGATATCAACACCCAACTGGCCAGCTCATCGGCGGTAAACCCGCCCGTTAACGTGTCCAGCGCCATTGGGGGCAGCCAGGCCCACGAAAACCGCCAGCCGTACATCTGCCTCAACTACATCATCTGCCTGCAAGGCATTTTTCCTTCCCAGACCTAGCCGTGCCACTACGTTCTACTACCCCTGTCGGCCCGACCCAGCCGGCCCGCCGGAGCCTGCTCAAGCGTTTGTCAGGCCTGGTGGCCGGCAGTTTCCTGGCCGGGCCGTTGCAGGCGCTGCTGGGCCGCGCCACCCCTGCCGCCGCCGGTACCCTCTCGGGCGGCGACGGGGTGTTTGTGGCGGAAATAATTACGGTGCCGTTCAACTTTGCCCCCAAAGGCTACGCCCGCTGCGACGGGCAACTACTGCCTATTTTCCAGAACACCGCGCTGTTTTCCCTGTTGGGCACTACCTACGGCGGGGACGGCAAATCCACGTTTGCGCTGCCCAACCTGAACGGCCGCGTGGCCGTGGGTGCCGGCCAAGGCCAGGGGCTGAGCCTTTATGATCTGGGCCAGACCGGCGGCGGCGAAACGGTTGAGCTGCTGGGCAGTGAGCTGCCCGCGCATAGCCACACGCTGGACCTCACTTACAGTACCGAGCTGGGCACGCTGGCCTCCCCCGAGAATGCCTATCTGGCCAGCAACGGCTCGGGCCGGGCGCAGTACGAGGCTACCGGCACCGGGTCTACGGCCAGTGTCTTTACGGGCCAGGCTCAGCCCCACAACAACCTGCAACCCTACCTCACGCTCACCTTCTGCATTGCCCTGCAGGGTATTTTTCCGCCACGCGGGTAACCTGCTTTTCTTCTTCCTATGAAGCACTCTTTCCTTATCTGTGGGGCCCTGGTGGCTGCCGCGCCAGTCGTGGGCCAGGGCTTATCCAACCAGGGTGCCATACTATCCATTCAGTCGGGCGCGCAGGTGTCGGTGGTGGGTGATGTGACCGTGAGCAGCGGCGGCACCATTGATAATGCGGGCACTCTGAGTCTGACTGGCAACTGGACCAACGCTACCACTGGCGGCGTGCTCACGCCGGCCACGGGCACCGTGCGGCTCACGGGCACCGCTGCCCAGCAGATTGGCGGCACCACGCCCACCACGTTTCACTCCCTGGATGTAAGCGGTGCCACCGGCCCGGTGCAGCTGGCCACCGATGTTTCGGTGGGCACTACGAGCGGCGTGCTGACGCTGGGCGCCACGCAGGTGCAGCTCAATTCCCGCACGGTTACGCTCAACAATGGCGCGGCTTCGGCCCTGAGCCAGACGACGGGCCGGCTGGTAGCCGAAACTACCCCGGCGGCCGGCTACGGTCGGCTGGTGTGGGTAATCGGCTCCAATACGGGCACCTACACGGTACCTATGGGCACCAGCACCGCCCCGCTCACCATGACGGCGGCCATTACGGCGGCTGGCAGCAGCAGCGGCAACCTGTCGTTCACTACCTACCCCACGCCGGCCAACAACCAGCCATTGCCTGCCGGGGTATCGTCGTTGCAGGGCGACGCCAACTATGCCCTCGACCGGTTCTGGGTTATCACGCCAGCCAACTACACCATCACGCCCACCTCTACGCTCACGCTGGGCTACCAAGACAGCGAGTGGAATACCAGCCCCAACACCATCACGGAAAACCGCCTGCGCCTCCAGCGCTGGAACGGCAGCAACTGGGAGCCCTCGCAGGGCAGCGTAAACCCCACGGCCAATACCCTCACCTCCGACCTGCAGAACACCTACGGCACCTTTGCATCCTCCGACCTCAACCGCCCGCTGCCGGTAACGCTGGTAAGCTTCACGGCCCAGGCGCAGGCCCAGAACGCCCTGCTCAGCTGGAATACGGCCCAGGAACTGAATAACAAGGGATTTGAGGTAGAAGTGAGCCTGGACGGAGCCAACTTCCGTCGGCTGGGCTTTGTAGCCGGGCACGGCACTACGGCCGCGGCCCAGCAGTACCGCTACACCGATGCGGGCGCCGCCCGGCGCGGCACACTGCAGTACTACCGTCTGCGCCAGCTGGATATGGATGGTACTGCTACGTACTCGGCAGTGCAAACAGTGGCCTTCGCGCTTCAGCCAGCGTCCATTGCTGCTTGGCCCAACCCAGCGCGCGATAAGTATACCATCCTATTGACGGCGGCCCGGGCCCAAACTGTGCAGTTGACCATGCATGATGCCGTTGGCCGTCAGGTAAGTCAGGTAGTAGTGCCACTGCAGGCCGGAGAAAACCAACTGCCCGCCACCTTCACCGAAACGCAGCCGGCGGGTGTATACATTCTGTCAGGGATGATAGATGGGCAAGTAGTTCGCACGCGGATAGTGCGGCAGTAAACGCGAGTTCAGGCAGTAAAGGCCAAACCCGGGAAAGAATAAACTTTTTTCCCGGGTTTGGCCTTTACCTTTGCTGCCAGATGAGAATGATTCTCTTCTGTTGAGCCTGATTTTTTCACCAAATACCCCCCGAATGTCCGTTACGAAAGCCACCGACGCCGATTTTCAGCAACTACTGCAAGACAACGAGAAAGTAGTGGTGAAATACTACGCCGATTGGTGCGGCAACTGCCGCCTGTTTTCGCCCAAGTTTAAGCGCTTGGCCGAGCAGAACGAAGGCATGGCCTTCCTGGACGTAAACGCCGAAACCAGCCCCGAGGCCCGCAAACTGGCCAGCGTCACCAACCTGCCCTTCTTCGCTGTATTCCGCAACGGCGAGCTGGTGGATACCGTGGCCGCCAGCAAGGAGGAGGCCGTTGCCAGCCTGATTTCCCGCCTTAACTAAGCCCGCTCGCCATGAAAATGCCCGTAATCAGGCGGTTGGTGGAAACCCAGTCGCTCGACAGCTTGGTGGCCGCCGAGCAGGCCATCTTGGAAGAGCAGACTCCCGCGTTTGAAGTAGAGGGTGAGGACGAAGGCGAGCAGTTGACGCATGTGTTTGCGGCTATCTTCATCCTTAACCACATGCAGGACCACGGCTCCGACTTCAAAACCGCCCTCCGCGAGTACACCGCCAAAGTTCGTGTAAGTATTAGCTAGGCGGCTTAAAAGAGAGATAGTGAAATAGTGAGTTTGCTGTTCTAACCGCGCAACTGGCGCAAGCAGAACAACAAACTCACTATTTCACTATTTCATTTTTAAGCCGATACACGCCGGGCGTATTGGTAGCCTCATACCGGCCAAAAATGGCGGGTATCTTGTATTGCAGCTCCGGCACCAGGCCCCGTTGGTCGATGAGGTAGCGGGGCGGAGCCGCCCGGAAGTTGCGGGCCACCCGGAAAATGGCGTCGTACTCATTCAGATGACCGAAATCGGCCTGCGCCAGTTGCCAGTCGAGATACGGCGTGGCTAAGCGGTTCTGTAGGTACGGGCGCATATCGGGACCTAGCACCAACAGCTGTTGCCCCTGCAGAAAACGGTAGCGGGCAGCGGGCTGCACGGCATAGCGGCTCTCAAGCGGGAGCTGCAGGACGTTCTCCAGAAACAGTGCCGAGCGGTAGCGCACCACCAGTACGGCCCCTACCACCGCCAGCAACAGCACTTCCGGTACCCAGGCCCGCCGGCTTTTCTGCCACAGATATAAACTGAAATAGGTAAGCGGCGGCAGAGCCAGCACCAGCGTGCCCGGTGCCGTGCCGCCACTGGCCGCCGCCATAGCCCCGGCCACCAGTAGCCACACCAGCATCAGTTGCTGAAACTTTATCTGAAACACCAGCCCCGGCGGAATAGCAAAGCTGCGTCCCAAACCCAGCACCAATACCAGCCCTGGCAGCAGCAGCAGCCGCAGCTGCAGCCACAGCGGGAGCCCATCGGCCCCGGCTACCAGTCCGCTCAGCGTGGGCCGCAAATGAAACTGCGCGAAGCCCGGCAGGGAATCGGTGTAGAGGAAAAAGGTGGCTACCACCGCGTACGGAAACAGGAACCCGCACAGCAGCAGCAAAAAGCTCCGGAACGAGTTGGCCGCGAAGATGATAACGGCAAATAGGCCCAGCAGCAGAAACAAGGCCAGCGGCAGGTAGCACAGCGCCGCCACCCCAATCAAGAAACCAGCCCGGAACAGCCGGCGGTTGTCGTAGCCCTCCCGCGAGGTGGGCAGCAGTGCGCTCATGCCGGCAATCAGAAACGTGTGGCCCAGCAGCAGCGGCGAGAGAATATCCAGGTCGGTGGTGAGGGAGCTGAGCAGCAGGTATACCAGCGCCGCCACGTAGCCCCGCTCGGGGTGCACATCGGCCCGGTTGAGCACGAAGTTGAAGCGTAGTGCCTGAAATGTGAGCAGGGCCAGCGCCAGCGCCCGATAAAGCCACAGCGGCCGGTTGCCTACCAGCTCCAACAGCCCCGCCAGCGCGGCTGCCAGCGGCGCGGTGCTGTCGTACACGTCGCGGTAAAGAAGCGCGCCGCCATGCAGCCGCTCCCCGATAAGCAGCGCGCGCAGCTCCACGGGCATCAGCGGAATACCCCACCATAGCAGCGGCAACCGCAGGGCCAGCAGCAGCAGCAGCAGCACGAACAGGCGAGTGGGCAGGGAGCTTTTAAAGAATTGAAGCAAGAAGTCAGGGAGTTGACGCGTTTTGAACGAAGGTAGTGGCGGTATCAGCCGACAGCCGGTTACCGTGGCCCCATTCGTTCCGCAGCAAATATAGCCCTCCCCGGGCCCACCGCCCGAACGGTGTATTTATCTCAACTGTCCAACTCTTTAACTCCCTATCTTTGCGGATTCATATGGAAAGTAAACGACAGCAAAAAGTAGCCAGCCTGCTCCAGCAGGAATTGGCCGCCGTATTTCAGCGCGACCTGCCGCACCTGTTCCCGGGGCTGCCACCCGGCATCAGCCTCGTGCGCGTGTCGCCCGATCTGGGCGTGGCCCGCGTGTACCTGAGCCTGCTCACGCTAGGCAAAACCGACAATACCGCTACCGAAGCCCTGGTGCAGGACAGTGCCAAAATCATCCGGCAGGCCCTGGCCCGGCGCGTCGGCAAGCAGCTGCGCATCGTGCCTGACCTGGTATTCTTCCTTGATGACTCGGCCTCCTACGCTGCCCACATGGACCAGGTATTCGGCGACCTGCACATTCCGCCCGCCCCATCCGAAGGTGTTCCGGATGCTTCGGACGAAGCCGGCAATATCCCCAAACGCCCCAAACTCTTCGCCGACGAAGACGAATAAACAAAGGTGAACTTGTGAAGGGTGATGTGGTGGCAAGGTGACAAGCGCTTTTTCATTCACTCATTTCATAAGTCCACTCTTCACAACTTCACAACTTCACCTCCTTGTACTACGACCCGATTAAGAAGTCGCTCGGCGAAGTATTCAACCGCACGCCGCTGCTGCGTCGCCTCTTCTACCACCTGCTTGATTTGCTGCTTCTGCGTACCTGGCACGTCCATCGGGAGCTGCGCCAGTGGTATAGGGGCCGCACCAATGAGCCGCTGAACATCCTCGACGCTGGTTCCGGCTACGGTCAGTACACCTACTGGCTGTCGGGCCTGAGCCGCAAGTGGCAGATTCTGGCCGTGGATGTGAAGGACGAGCAGGTGGCCGATTCCAACCGGTTCTTCCGCGAAATCGGACGCGTCAACGCCCAGTTTGCCGTGCAGGATCTGGTACTGTATCAGCAGCCCAACGCCTTTGATCTGGCCTTGTCTGTGGACGTGATGGAGCACATTCTGGAAGATGTGGAAGTGTTTCGCAACATCCACGCCTCTCTCAAGGACGGCGGCATGCTGCTCATTTCCACTCCCTCCGACCAGGGCGGCTCCGATGTGCATTCCGACGGCGAAACCAGCTTTATTGAGGAGCATGTGCGCGACGGCTACAACATTCATGAAATTCAGCAGAAGCTGCGTACGGCCGGTTTCGAGCGGATTGAGGCCCGCTACAGCTACGGCGAGCCGGGGCAGGTTTCGTGGCGGCTGAGCATGAAATACCCGATTCTGATGCTGGGCAAATCGAAGCTGTTTTTCCTGCTGCTGCCATTCTATTATCTGCTTACGTTTCCGTTCTGCCTCATTCTGAACTGGTTTGATGCCAATACGGAGCACCAGTCGGGTACGGGCCTCATTGTGAAAGCCTGGAAATAGACCTTTTCAGTTGGGGCGCGTATCTTGCTCCTGATTATTCCGCTCCTATTCCTCCACTCCGCCTTTCATCTAGCTCCGCCCCCGCGCCCCGCACGTGAACGTACCTTTGCTCATTGCCCGGCGTTATTTTCTCTCGAAGAAGAAGCGCAACATTATCAGCATCATCTCCAACATTTCCATGGTAGGCGTGGCCGTGGGAACGATGGCGCTGATTATTGTGCTGTCGGTGTTCAACGGGCTGGAAGACCTGGTACGCAGCCTCTACGGCAAATCCGACCCCGATCTGGTGATTTCGGCGGTGAAAGGCAAAGCGTTTGAGCTGCAGGCCCCCATGCTGGTCCAGATTCGCCGTACGCCGGGCGTGGGCCTGGTTACGGAAGTAATCGAAGACAATGCCCTGCTGCAGTACCGCGACCGGCAGATGGTAGTGAAGATGAAGGGCGTTTCCAGCAACTACTACCACCAGAGCAACATTGATTCCGCTATTGTGGATGGCAGCCATCAGCTGCACCGCGACGGGCTGGACTATGCGTTGGTAGGAGCCGGCGTACAGCATGAGCTCAGCATTACCCTCGACAACCGGTTTGCGCCCATGCACCTGCTGTATCCGCGCAATACGGGCAGGAAAACCCTCTCAATGAACCCCGAAACGGCGTTCAACGAGCAGAATATTCTGGCCGGCGGGGTCTTTCTGATTGAGCAGCACATTGACGATAGCTACGTTTTTGTGCCCCTGCAGTTTGCTCAGGATTTGCTACGATACGGGAATCGGCGGACGGCCCTGGAGATAAAAGCCATGCCCGGCCGGGATATTGCCGACGTGAAAAAGGCGCTTAAAAAGCAGCTCGGCCCCGGCTTCAAAGTGCTGGATTCTGACGAGCAGCACGTTTCCTTGCTGAAGGCTATCAAGGTGGAGAAGATGTTTGTGTTCATCACGTTTGCCTTTATCCTACTGATTGCCAGTATCAACATCTTCTTCTCCCTCTCGATGCTGGTAATCGATAAGCGCAAGGACATGGCCGTACTGATGGCTATGGGAGCCAGTACGCGTACGATCCGCAACATATTTCTGCTTGAAGGTGCCATTGTGGCCCAGGTAGGCGCAATTACCGGGCTGGTGCTGGGCGTGGGTATCTGCTGGCTGCAGCAAACCTTTCACATTGTGAGCATGGGTATGGCTACCAGCGTAGTAGACTCCTACCCCGTAAAAATGCAGCTTTCCGATGTGGTGCTGACCGGTATTGCCATCATCTTCATTACCATATCGGTGTCTATCCGGCCGGCTCTGAATGCAGCGAACCTCGACCTTCGCGAAAATCTGTAAACTTGGAACCACTTGGCTAAGTGCTGAGTAGGTGGTCCCGGAGTGGGAATTTTTGCGCTCCGCACCGAATAGGTACTACTATTCCGTCCCGAATTGAAACGGTAGCCGCCCGCTCAGCTTAACCAAGCCGGGCGGGCGGTTGTTTCTTTGCTAGAAACTATAACTATGAAAAGGGAACTCCGTTACCTTCGTAGACTGCAAAGGGCCATCGGACCATCTGGTTTGCTAGTTCTAACAGTTTAATGTAATTATTCTTGGATTAAATTTTAATTTTTGGTAGAAAACATAGTATTTAGCATTTGTTACTACTTTCAACACTGCATTTTAGTTGCCGACCATGAAGGTCTCTACTTCTCAGCCATTTCAAATTGTTTATTCGCTACTCGAGCACGAGTATCTGGGCTATTTATTTGAGTCCTATGTGGTGCAGCGCAACCAGCGCGGCCAGCTGACCCTGCAGCATCAAACGGTATCGGCCAAAAATGCCCCGGAGTTTGCCGACGGCTTGGACGAAACAGATTTTGAGTTGATTGCCCTGACCGACCAGATCCAGCAGGATGTGGTGATTAAGGAGTTCTGGTCGAAAAAGACTACCCCGGCCGACTTCTTTTTGAAGATTTACGACCCCGAGAAAGGCGATAAAGGCCTGCAGGACGCTATTTGCCAGTACGTGCAGGACCGGATGGGCCAGATCCTGGATCGGCTCCAGGGCAAGTACGTGTTCATTATGGGGAAGGATGGGGAACCTACGTGGCGCGAAATCGGGGTGGCCCCGGAACCCGCGTCCGTGCTGTTTCACTTCCGCCGCAACGAGGAAAGCACCCACTATTTTCCCACCATTCAGTACCAGGGCCAGAAGCTCGACTTTCAGTATAAGAACGCGGTAATTGTATGCGAGCAGCCGGCCTGGCTGCTGCTGGGCGATATGCTCCACAACTTCCGCAACGATGTGGATGGCAAAAAGATCAAGCCCTTTCTCAACAAGAAATTCATTGTGATTCCCCGGCAGGTGGAGGACAGCTACTTCCAGCGGTTTGTGGCCCCGCTGGTCGAGTCGTTTGACGTGCATGCCCGGGGCTTCGACATCCGCTCGGAGCGGTATGTGGCCCGGCCGCAGCTTACCTTTTCGGATGCGCCGCGTGCCAGTCTGGTGGCTGTTGCGCCGACCCGGCCCACCGTGGCACGCCGGAGTACGAGTAGTGCGGCGGTGGCTACTGCCGCGCCGCCCGTATCCGACCATATTCACTTCGACCTGAGCTTTCAGTACGGCGACCATACCGTGCATACTACCCACGACAAGCGGGTGTGCGTGAAGCTGGAAAAGAAGGAGGATAGCTATATTTTCCACCGGCTCATCCGCAACCTCGACCGGGAACAGGAAATTATTGCGGAGCTGCACGACCGGGCTCTGGAAGTGCGCAACGGCCGCGCGGTGCTGGAAAAAGCCACCGCCTTCCGCTGGCTGCACCATCACGCTGATGAGCTGGTGCGCTTGGGCTTTACAGTGCAGCAGGGCACGTCTTCGGGCAAGGATTACTTTATCGGAGCCGTAACGGTGCAGGTGGGCATCACGGAAACCAACGACTGGTTTGACGTGCATGGCACCGTGCGCTTCGGCGAATTCGAAATTCCTTTTATCAAGCTGCGGCCCTATATCCTCAACAAACGCCACGAATTTCGGCTGCCGAACGGGCAGATTGCCATTATTCCGGAGGAGTGGTTTACGCAGTACCTGGAGCTGTTTGCCTTCTCGGAAGAGCAGCATAACGGACTGACCCTGCGCAAACACCACTTGGCTCTGGTGTCAGACCTGCAGAATGGTAACTTGGCCACTGTAGTCATGTCGCGCAAGCTGGAGAAGCTGCGCGAGTTTGAGGCCGTGGAGGATCGGCCCATGCCGGCCTCGTTCCGGGGTGAGCTGCGACCTTATCAGAAAGCCGGTTACAACTGGCTTCACTTCGTGCAGGACTACCACTTCGGAGGGTGTCTGGCCGATGATATGGGGCTTGGCAAGACTATCCAGACACTGGCGCTGCTGCTGCAACGCAAGGAAAGCGGCGCGGCCAAGGGGGCGGCTTCCTTGCTGGTGATGCCTACTTCGCTGGTGTACAACTGGATGACGGAGGCCTTCAAATTCACGCCCGCGCTGCGGCTGCTCATCTATACGGGCACATACCGCGATAAAAACGTGGAGCAGTTCGCCGATTATGACTTGGTACTGACCAGCTACGGCATTGTGCGCCTGGATGTGGAACTGATGAAGTCGTACAAATTCGACTACGTGATTCTGGACGAGTCGCAGGCCATCAAGAACCCGGGCTCCACTACTTCACAGGCGGTGCGGGGGCTGCACTCGCGCCACCGACTGATTCTGACGGGCACGCCGGTAGAAAATAGTACGATGGACCTATGGTCGCAGATGTCGTTTATCAACCCTGGGCTGCTGGGCACGCAGGCTTTCTTCCGCAAGGAATTCCTCAAGCCCATTGAAAAGGGTAAGGATGAAGCGAAAACCAAGCGTTTGCACGCTCTCATCAAGCCCTTTATTCTGCGTCGGCACAAGGCCCAGGTAGCTAAGGAGCTGCCCGCTAAGATTGAAAACTTGAGCTACTGCCCCATGACGGAGGAGCAGCAGCATTGCTACGAGGAAACCAAGAGCTTTTATCGCAACAAAATTCTGCAGAGCATTGAGGAGCACGGCACGGCCAGCACCCAGTTTATGCTGCTGCAGGGCCTCACCAAGCTGCGGCAGATTGCCAACCATCCCCGCATGGCCGATGAAGAATACCAGCACGAGTCGGGTAAGCTGCGGGAGGTAATCCGGATGGTGAAAAGCGTGGTGTCGGAAGGACACAAGGTGCTGGTGTTTAGTCAGTTTGTGAAGCATCTGGATATTGTACGGGCGGCCCTCGATGAGCGGCAGATTGAGTACGCCTACCTCGACGGCAATACCCGGGACCGGCACAAGGAAGTGGCCCGTTTCCAGGAAACCGACGAGCTGCGGGTGTTTCTCATCAGCCTGAAAGCGGGCGGCGTGGGCCTTAACCTCACCGCCGCCGACTACGTGTTTATCCTCGACCCGTGGTGGAACCCGGCCGTGGAGGCCCAGGCCGTAGACCGCGCCCACCGCATCGGGCAGCAGCGCACAGTATTCACCTACAAGTTCATCACCCAGAACACGGTGGAGGAGAAAATCCTGGCCCTGCAGAACAAGAAAATTCAACTCGTCACCGACCTCATCACCACCGACGAGGCCATTATCAAGAGCCTCACCAAGGAGGATATCGAGGAGCTGCTGGGGTAATATTTATATACGTACTCTTATACATTACATGGGTCTGTTCGACGCGCCAAAACCCGTACGGGTAGAAATAAAGGGCCACACGCTGCAGTGCGTTATCTGTGGGCACCAGGGCTTCCACCGCAACGAGGTGAAGCTGGAACGCGCCGGGCTGTTCACCTCTGACTGGTCCGACCCGCATGCCATCTGCTACGAGTGCGACAACTGCGGCTACCTGCACTGGTTCATGCCGAAATAGTAGGCCGAGGCTCCGGCAAAACCCTGGGTCGCCGACCGGAGTTTAGCTGGTTATGCACCTCTACCTCCGTACCCACGTTGCCGCCGCGCCCGCCCAGGTGTGGCAGGGCTTTACCCGGGAGTTGTTTCTGGCTCTGGCTCCGCCGTTTCCGCCGTTCCGGCTGCGCCGCTTCGATGGCTGCCACCGCGGCGACGAGGTGCACATTGAGCTGGGGGCCGGGCCGCTGCGCTACCTCTGGACCTCGCTCATCACCGACCACGGCACCACCCCCGACGGCACGTACTACTTCGTGGATGAGGGCCGGCAGTTGCCGCCGCCGCTGCGCCAATGGCGGCACCGCCACCTGATGCAGCCCGCGCCCGGCGGCGGCACGTACATTGTGGAGGACTTGGAATACACGGCCGGCTCGGGGCTGCTGGATAGATTGCTGTGGCCGGCAATGTGGGCGCAATTCGCGTGGCGCCGGCCCATTTATCGTCGGTGGTTCGGACAGCCGGGCCAGCGGTTGCTTTCCGAAACTGCTCCGGCAGGCAGCGCGGGTGGTCCGGCCACCGTATAGGAGCTCATCCGGCCGCGTATCTTGCGGCTTCTCTGCGGTTCTGCCCATGCCTACTACTTCTACTCCTGCCCGCCGCGCGCGGCTGTTTTCCTGCCTCCCACTGGTAATGCTGCTTTTGTTGCTGGTAACCAGCTGCCGTAGTAGCCAGTCGGCGTACCAATTCAGGCCAGCTGCCCAGCCGGTAACAGTGCGCGTAGCTGCAGCCGCCGCCGAGGCAGATGCCGAGCAAACGGCTGCCCCGGTAACTGCTGCCGTCGCGCCAGCCAAACTGAAACCACTGCGGCAACAAACGCTAAAAACCCGGCAGGTGCGTCGGCAGCTTCTGCAGGCAGCGGCCTACACTGTAGTACCGCAGGTAAAAGACCGGGCGACAAAGTCAAGTGCACAACGTGTGCGGCGGGCGGCCGGACCAAAACAAACCTCGGAAGTAGGGCTGGGAACCACAGTGTTGGGCGTGCTGGGCTTGGTGGTGCTGCCGGTGGCACTACTTGGCCTGCTGATCTGGGGTGGGCCAGTGTGGGCTATTCTGGCGGGGCTGGCGGCCCTGGCAGTGCTGGTTGCGTACCTTGATCCATTTGGTTAGCCGTAGCGGCTCTGAGGCGGGATAGAGTTTCCGGAAGCTGAGATGTGGCTGACATAGGCGGACCAGAGTATCCTCGGCGGGTTAGGTTACCTTTGCAGTCCAATTCTTCAAGCTGCATCCTATGACCTCTGCCATTGTCACCCTCAAACCCGGAAAAGACCAGTCCCTGCGCCGTCGGCACCCGTGGGTATTTTCAGGGGCCATTGCCCGTCTGCAGGGTGAGGTAGTGGAGGGAGAAGTCGTGACGGTACAGGCCTCTAACGGTGAGGTATTGGGCGTGGGTCATTATGCCCCCGGCTCCATTGCCGTCCGGATGCTTGATTTTGGTGCCGGTGCCCAGCTGCCCGACGCGGCCTTCTGGGAAGCCCGCCTGCGCAATGCCTACCAGCTGCGCCAGGGCCTGGGCCTGACGGGCACCGGCAACACCAATGTGTACCGTCTCACCCACGCCGAGGGCGACGGTGTGCCCGGGCTCATTATTGATGTCTACGGTGACACGGCCGTGGTGCAGGCGCATAGCGCGGGCATGTACAAAGCCCGGCCGCTGATTGCCGAGGCTCTGCAGGCCGTAATTCCCGGCCTGCGCGCAATCTATGATAAGAGTGCTGAGACGGTACCGGCCAAGGCTGCCCCGGGGGCTCAGAACGGCTACCTGTTCGGGGGCGGCAGCGGGCAGGAGCATGTGGTGCACGAGAACGGCCACCCGTTTGCTGTGGATTGGGAAACGGGCCAGAAAACCGGCTTCTTCATCGACCAGCGCGACAACCGCAGCCTGCTGGCCCGCTATGCGCCCGGCCGCCGGGTGCTCAACACGTTCTGCTACACCGGCGGCTTCAGCTCCTACGCCCTGCAGGCCGGAGCCGAGCTGGTGCATTCCGTGGATAGCTCGAAGCGCGCCATTGAACTCACGGAACGCAACGCGGCCCTCACCGGCCTCGAAAGCAAGCACGCCGCCTACGCCGAGGACGTGTTCAGCTTCATGAAGAACAGCCAGGAACAGTACGACCTGATCGTGCTCGACCCGCCGGCATTTGCCAAGCACCTCTCGGCCCGCCACAACGCCCTGATGGGCTACAAGCGCCTGAACGCGGCCGGCATTCGGCAGATTGCCCCCGGCGGCCTGCTGTTCACCTTCAGCTGTTCGCAGGTAGTGTCGGCCGAGCTGTTTGAAGGCGCGGTACTGGCGGCGGCTATTGAAGCCGGCCGCCCGGCCCGCATCCTGCACCGCCTCACCCAACCCGCCGACCACCCCGTGAGCCTCTTCCATCCCGAAGGCGAATACCTGAAAGGCCTAGTGTTGGCCGTGGAGTAAGCTCAGCAACTGCAATGAAATAGCCATGCACAGAAAAGGCCGGACGAAGCAGCTGCTTCGTCCGGCCTTTTCTGTGCATGACGCGGCAAAAACCAGGAGCCGGGCTGCACCCCTAACAGGCAGACCGGCTCCGGTATTACCCCACTGACCAAGGAGAGTCAGCAGGGAAGGCTAGAAATACACTGATTTGATGTTGTGGAAAGGCCCGTAATCCACAGTAATTACTGAGGAAGGGTGGATTTAGGCTGAGCCTTCTTCCTGGCAGGTGTATTTCCGGTTGCTAGGTGCGGCAGCACGCAGAAAACCACAACTGAGCACCACCATCACCCGGCCCAGCGGAGCAAAACTCCCGGAAGCCCCGGCCTCTGTTGGTTCGTTTTCCACCCCCGAAAGCAGGCCGTGGCGCTGGCTTATTTATACTGATAATATCGGACGTAGTCTACCTGCATCTGTTGCGGGAAGGTGGCTGAGCCGTCGGGGTTGCCATCGAACAGCCCACCCACGGCCACGTTCAGAATCATGAAAAAAGAGTTGTTAAACGGGAAGGGTGCACCTTCGGTGCTGGTGTAGGTGTAGTAGGGGGTAGCCGCGCCATCTAGGTAGAAGCGGCTCATGTTTTTGCTACGCACCACACTGTAGGTATGGAAATCGGCCGACAAGTCGGTTGTCAGCTTTTCGGTAGTGCCCCGGTACTCGTGGGTGCCGCTGCTATTGGCGAAATGCATGGTGGAGAGTAGCTCCGTAGGGCGGCTGCCCCGCAGCTCCATAATATCAATTTCGCCGCACTTGGGCCAGTTGTTCTGGTCAATGTCAGCGCCCAGCATCCAGATGGCGGGCCATACGCCCTTGCCCTTCGGAATCTTCGCCCGAATATCGAGGCGGCCGTACTGGAAGCTTTGCTTGCCCTTGGTAATCAGGCGGGCCGAGGTATAGCTGTTACCCGTTTGCAGGGCCTGAATGGTGAGCTTACCGTCGCGCACGAAGGAATTGTCGGGGGAGCTGGTGTAGGTTTGCAGCTCTTGGTTGCCCCAGCCACCGCCGCCTAGCTCATTGGTCCATTTGCTTTGGTCCAGAGTCGCGCCATCAAATTCGTCGCTCCATTTCAGGTCGGTGTACTCTCCGTATTCCTTGGCGGCTTCGTTGGCAACCGGCACTACCGGGGTAGGGGCAGGAATATTCTTGGTTTTGGTTTCAGTGCAGGCCGACAGGCCCAGCGCAAGGCTAGCTGCCAGCAGGCCGAAACGAAACCGGAAGTGATTTTTCATAGGAAGGGGTGCTACGTAAACCAGCTCAATGCATCGGGTGCGCGGGCAGGTTGTACAAAGCCGGCCGGAGCGACATCCCGGCCGGCTTTGCGGTACAGGTTGGAATAGGAGGGCTATTTCACCGCCAGCTTGATGGTGAAAACTACGCCGGCACTAGGCGCACCGGCCCGCAGTACCATTTTCTGGTTGTCGATGGAAAGAATGCGGTACACTAGGTCCGGGGCATCGGTGATACCAATGAATGAGCCTGCAGTGCCCAGCGTGAGCTGCGCTAAACCAGTGCCGGTGGCATCACCAAACGTGAAGGGCGTAGTGCGGGAGCGGGGAGCCTGGCAGCCGCCAGCTGCCCCGGCCACGAAGGTTTGGGCTTTGGCGTCGTAAGTATACACGTTGCTGGTGCTGAAGGTAAACTCATCATCGGCCTGGCAGGCAGGCAGACTACCGGCCGCACCGCCGGCGTAATAGCCCGTGGGGTCCGCATCGTTAGGCCCTACTACAATGGTAGCGGCCACTGAGTTATCCAACTTCCAGGTGCGAGATGAGCCCCCAGTGAGCAGTTGATTGACGATGCTGAGCGGAGAGGCAATGACTACCTCCCGCGTCTCGGAAGTGGTAGCCCCGCCCCGGCCCGCTGCCGTGAGCTTCACCTTCATGGTGCCGCCCTTGGCGTAGGTGTGGGTAACCGTCTGGCCCGAGCCGATGGTGCCATCCCCGAAATCCCACTGATACAGAAAGGCATCGGTGCTGGTGCTGGTGAAGGTGACTTCGGAGGTGAGGCCCACTACTTTGGGCGTACTGGAGGTAAAGCTAACGGTCGGCTTGGGGCCTTCCAGCTTGCCGTCTTCGTCCTTATCACAAGCGGTGAAGAGCAGTGAGCCGGCCAGAAGGACCAGGGCTGCCTTGTTCCATGTATGTTTCATTGTGCTGAAAAGCTGAAATCGTTCGTGAAAATGAACCTAGTAGCCAGGGTTCTGCACCAGCCCGGGGTTGGCATCCAGCTCCGACTGCGGAATGGGAAGTACCAAGTGGGTTTTGGTAGGAATACCGCGCACCGCCCCGATGTTGAGGGAGCGTAGATACGCGGCCTGCGCCGTCATTACCGGAATAAGGCCGTACGGCGTACCATCGTAACGCTTCAGGTCAAACCACCGGTCAAACTCGAAGGCCAGCTCGTACTTGCGTTCCTTCAGGACTGCGGCCGTGAAGTCGGCGGTACCGGCCGTAAGGTCACGGGCAGGAGAAGCGGTGTTGATGTCCAGCCCGAAGGCCCGGCGGCGAACTTTGTTAATGGCTTCCAGTCCTTCGGTAGTCGGGCCAACGGCCTCCGCCAGAATCAGGTACATCTCAGCTAGGCGCAATACCGGCACATTCAGGGGCGAGTCCCAGATGTTGGTGTTCACCTTGCCTACAAACCACTTCTTGGTGTTATAGCCGAATGGTGAACCAGTGGCTTTGGCCGACTGCTTACCGCCGTCGGGGTACGTGTCGCCGGGCACCCAGATGCTAGCTGATTTGCGCGTGTCGCCGGCCTCGTAGCCATCCACGAAGTCGGGCTCGGGAATGTTGAAGCCGTAGCCGCTGCCGGGCGTCTGGTTGGCACCCCGAGGGCCGAAGAACTCGTTCATCGATGAGCCCACGTTGTTACGGTCATATTCATTCCGACCGTTCACGTACTGAATTTCGAACAGCGACTCTTTGCCGTTCTCGTTGGCCACTTTGAAGTTGTCGCCGTAGTTGGCCCACAGCGACTTGCCCGAGCCGGTAATAACTTCCCGGGCACGCTGCGCGGCTTCGGTTTTCTTGCCTTGGGTGATGTAGACTTTTGCCAACAGGCCCGTAGCTGCCCACTTGGTAGCCCGGCCCAAATCGGCGCCGCTGTAGGAGCCCGGCAGGTTGCCGATGGCGTCTTTCAGGTCCTGCTCAATCTGGGCGTACACCTGAGCGGCGGGAGTGCGCGGAATATTTACCGCCTCAGGGCTGGCCGGCGGGCTGGTGAACAGAGGCACGTCGCCGTAAGCGCGCACCAGATCAAAGTAGTATTTGGCCCGCAGAAACTGCGCTTCGCCCAGGCAACGCTTCTGAATATCGGGGTCCATGCCCTGAATACCAGGCACCTTCTGGAGCACGATGTTGGCCCGTTGCACCCCGATGAAACAGCCACCCCATAGACGGTTCGTGACGATGTTGGTAGATGGAATGCTGAAGGCCTCCAGCTGCTTGTACTCAATACCGTCGTTGCCGTCGTCGCCGCCCGTTACCGAGATGTCGGCCATGATATCGAAGGCCCACATGGAAAGGTTGTACTGACCTTCTTTGGTCAGTTCGCTATACGCCGCCGTTACAGCCTGAATGGCATCGGTCTGGTTCTGGTAAAAGTTGATATCCGTTACCTGATCGGAAGGAGCTTCTTCCAGGAACTTCTCGGTGCAGCCAACCAGCAAGCCCAGTGACAGCAGAAAAGCACTGCAGGTGAGTTTTGAAATAGTCATGATGAGGGGGTGGGAAGTAGAAGATTAGAACCCAATGTTCAGGCCGCCCATGAACACACGCGCCTGCGGATAGATACCCAGGTCAACGCCGCTGGCACTCACCTCAGGGTCGTAGCCGGTGTATTTGGTGAGCGTAGCCAGGTTCTGGGCCGTGAAGTACACGCGCAGCTGCGAGGCCGAAATACGGCTCATAACGCTTTTGGGCAGTGTGTACCCGAGGGTCAGGTTTTTGAGGCGGACATAGGAGCCATCCTCAATGAAGTGCGTGGACACCCGCAGGTTGCGGTTGGGGTCACCGTTGATGGCACGCGGCACATCGTTACTGGTACCCTCGCCGGTCCAGCGGTTCAGAATGCGGGTTGTGCCGTTGGTGGTGCTGTACAGCGCGCTTTCCGTGATGTAGCGGTTGAGGTTGTACACATCATTGCCCTGTACGCCCTGAATGAAGAAGCTCAGGTCGAAGTTTTTGAAGTTCAGGGTATTGGTGATGCCAAACGAGAAATTGGGGTTCGGATTGCCGATGAACGTCCGGTCGAGGTCGGTAATCACGCCGTCGCCGTTGGTATCCCGGAAGCGAATGTCGCCGGGGGCGGTGCCGGTTTCCTGCTTGGGAGCGGCGTCTACTTCCGCCTGGTTCTGGAACAGGCCATCTGCCTGGAACCCATAGAACGAGCCAAATGCCTGGTTCACGTCATAGCGCACAATGGTGCCACTCAGGGAGCCCTGCCCGTTGTAGGGTAAACCGGCACCCAGGTCTTCCAGCTTGGTTTTGAAGGCTGACACGTTCAGAGTCGTGCTCCAGTTCAGGTCCTGGCCGCTGCCGGTGAAGTTGTGCGAGGTCAGGCTCACGTCGATACCCCGGTTGTAGGCGGAGGCGGCGTTGCCCGGCACCGATTCGTAGGTACCCGAAACCAAGGAGGGGGGAATGTTGGCAATGAGATTGGGCGAGTTCCGGTTGTAGAGGTCAATGGTGGCCTCGAAGCGGTTATCCAGCAAGCCCAGGTCAATACCGAAGTTCGCCTGGTCGTTGTATTCCCAGCGCAGATTCGGGTTGGCCAGGCGGGTAGGAGCCCCCCCGATGTTGATGGCCCCATCGGGACCCAGCGGGTAGTTGGCCCCGAACCGGATGGCATACAGGTACGCGAACCGGTCGGCGTTCAACTCGTTGCCCACGCGGCCGTAGCCGGCGCGCAGCTTCAGGTTGCTGATGACACTGTTGCCCTTGAGGAAGTCTTCCTCCGAAATGCGCCAGCCCACCGAAGCGCCGGGGAAGAAGCCGAATTTCTCACCTAGGTCAAAGCGCGAGGAGCCGTCGCGACGAACAGTAGCTTGGAAGATGTACTTCCCGGCAAACTCGTAGTTGATCCGGCCGAAAAGGCTGGCCAGACGCCGGCGGGTATCAATGGTGCCGCCGTTGTTGAGCTGTGGGTTGATGGGGCCCGCGTTAATCGTCTGCAGGTCGTTGCGCAGATAGAGGGAGCGGTAGGCCGCGACGTTGCTGAAATTGAACTCCTGGGCCGACTGGCCCAGCAGCAGCGTGAACTGGTGCTTATCGGCAAACAGGTGGTCGTAGGTTGCAGTGTTTTCAATCAGGTACGTGGGCGCGTAGCTGGAGGTAGCCGCTGCGCCGGCCGTTATGTAGCGCTGAGTGTAGCCAGCCAGTTCCGGGCCTTTGGGGGCAAAGCTGTTGAAGTTGTCGAAGATCAGGTCGGCACCCACGTTGGTGCGGAAGCGTAACCCCTTGATGGGCTCCAGCTCGGCAAAGAAGGTAGTAATGGCCCGGTTACGGGTAAACTTCTGGTTCACGCGCTGCGAAGTAGCCAGCGGGTTTTCCTCCGTGAAGTTGTCTTCGGCGCTGTTGGGCTGGTACCAGTAGCCATCGGGGCGATAGGGCTGCACCGTGGGCGGAATGCGCAGCAGCTGCTGCACCGCGCCGTATTCCCCGTTATTGCTCGTTACCTGCCGGTCGCTCAGGTGCGTCAGCGAGATGCTGTTACCCACCTTCAGCATGCGGCCTACCTGCACATCTCCGTTGGCACGCAGCGTAAACCGCTCGAAGTTGGTGCCCAGAATGATGCCGTCCTGCTGGAAATACGTGCCCGACAGGGCGTAGCGGGATTTTTCGCTGCCGCCGGTGGCGGAAAGGGAATAGTTCTGGATTTTGGCCCGGCGGAACAGCAGGTCCTGCCAGTCGGTGCCTTCGCCCAGAGCCGAGGGGTTGCGTAGCTTGTCCAGAGCAATGGGCTTGCCAGCCGCCAGCAACGACTCATTATTGATGGTGGCGTACTCTTCGGCGTTGAGCAGGTCTAGCTTGCGGGCTACCGTCTGCACCCCGCGGTACACATCCAGGTTAAAGGTAGACTGACCAGCCTTGCCCCGTTTGGTGGTGATGATAACTACCCCGTTGGCCGCCCGCACCCCGTAAATAGCCGTAGCCGAGGCATCTTTCAGGATGTCAATCGACTCAATGTCATTGGAGCTGATGGCGTTGAGCTGGTTGTCGCCGCCATCGGGCAGCGGAAAGCCGTCCACTACATACAGCGGGTTGTTGTTGCCGGCGGATGTGATGCCACGGACCCGTACGGCGGTACCAGCGGCTCCGCCCGGCGCGCCACCGTTGGAGGTAATGGTCACGCCGGCCACTTTGCCCTGGATTGCTTGCGTCACATCGGGCACCGGCTGGCGCACAATGTCAGCGGCCCCAACAGACGAAATAGCGCCCGTTACGCTGCCGCGTTCCTGCGTGCCGTAGCCTACTACTACCACCTCGCTCAGCGCGCGCGCATCTTCCGTCAGCGTTACGTTGACGGAAGTAGAAGCACCGGTTACCGGCACTTCCCGCCGGGTGAAACCAACGTAGCTGATAACCAGCGTGGAGTTTTCCGGTGCGTTCAGGCTAAAGCGGCCGTCCGCATCGGTAGTAGCCCCGATAGTGGTTCCCTTGACAATAATGGTCACGCCCGGTAGCGGGTCCCCGTTGCTCTGAGTCACGCGACCCGAAACAGGAACATCGGCCAGCGTGGCGAAGCGAGTGGCAGCTTCCGGAGCGCCAATGGGAGTGGCTGCCAGCGCAGGCAGGGTTGGCAAACCGCAGGCCGCCAGCCACAATGCCCGGCGGAACGCCTGAGTGTAGAGGTGTTGGTTCATTGATGTGTGGGAATTGAGGGAAGTGAAAAGCAGGTAAAACCCGGTGATAATGTGGCCTGACCCTGGGGAGGTATGGCTACCGGAAAAATCAAAAAGCGTCTACAGCCACCTTGCTGGTTCAGGCAGTAAGCCGGGGTGGCACTCAGAGGAGCATTACACTACCTGCGGAAAGAATACTGGCCGCCTTGCAGGCAGTGATACAGGACGGACTGAATAACCGGAGGCAGGCAATCTGAAACCGGAACCGACAGCCGATTTTATGGTAGTCCAGCGGATAAAGCAGGAAGGCTGAGCTGTAAACGGGAAGTCGTGACCCAAATATATCCGACCTTGTTTCGGAAAAGCAATAGTGAAAACTGCCTATACGCGCTGAAAATGCGGTTTTTGAGCCTAAGTCACAACTGTATTATACACTTACAACACACGCAAAAGAGGCGCTTATCGGGCTTGTAAGGCACCGTCGGGCCTTCCGTCAGGGCAAATGCAACACGTAAAAAACAATCAAAAAAACACCAGTTATTCTTAACTTTTTTTGCACTTACGTGCACCTGAGTGGCCACTTACATACCAAACTTACGCTATTCTGAAAACAGAGGTGCGATGGACTGGCAGGACTGAATAGCCAAGCAGGATGACCAAGTAGGCTATCAGTTGGAACAGGGGAGGGGCAGTCTTGATAACAAACCTGAATGAAGGCGCTCAGGAGCAGCCAGCGCCTGGGATTCATCCGTTTCATAGGTTGCCCTGATAGCTACATCAACGGCAGATTTCTGCGTTGAGGAGTGTGCTGCAGCTGCTTTTCACTGGTGGGTTGTTTCGCACGCCGGCATCGGCCCGGTAGCTACAGGCTGCCAAGCTGATGCCGGCGTGCGGCCGGTATTCTGGTTAGCGGCAGGGCTATGCCTGAGCGGCCGATTCTTCCGCTACTGTTTCTTCGGCCTCCGTGGTAGTAGCATCCAGCAGTACGTGCGTCCAGCCTTCATTCTCGTCGAAATCGGGGGCGTGGCGGCGGCGGCGCATGGCTTCCAATACCTTCTGGCTGAAGCTCCAGCACGTGCCCTGGCGCAGATCAAGTACGCGGGAAAGCTCCTGGGACGAGTAGTTGCCCTTGTGGGTATAGATCAGAAAAACCGCGTAGAAGGCCTTAATAATGGAGAACTTACACTTCTGGAGCAGCGTGTAGGCCGTAGCCGACTCCACATAGCGGCATTTGGTGCAGCGGCGGGAATGAGGTTCGCGCCCGTCGCAGTATTTCTCGTGGCCGCACTTGCGGCAATGGTAGCCCTCCGCCCATTTCAGGTTGGCCAGGTAAGCCAGGCAGGAATCCTTATCGGGGTAAATCTGGCTGAATTCCCCGAAATCTACCTCCTTGGAGAGCACCCGGGCTGTTTTTACTTCCTGCAGATCTTGCTGCAGCTCGGTATTCAGCTTCTCAATGGCCGCTGACTGCAGGGCCAGTAACCCGTTGGCCTGCACCAGCTCCCGGTTCTGAGCAGCAATGGTATCACTCTGGCGGCGTAGCTCCTCAGTGCGCTGCGCTACCAAACCTTCCAATTCTGTGTTTAGTTGGTCTTTAAGCGTCTGATTGTGATGTAGTTGTTCTACCAGTTGCTCCTGTACCTGGTGCTTTTTGCGCAGCTGCTTTACCAGCTTATCCTGGGCCCGGATGGTGGCATCCTTGATGGCTTTAATCTTTTCGCCCAGCGCGTATGACAGCACGACTACCTCAATGACAAAAGCCACGTTCATGCTGTACACCGTAGCCGTACTGGTGAACGTGCTGATACCCAGCTTACGCAAAATCAAAAAACCGACACTGATGGCCACCAGCGCGTGGGCCAGCAGAAAATAGCGGGCCGGGCGCTGGCCCCGTTGCCATACCCGTACGGCGGCATAGTACATGAGCCCATAGGGCAGCAGGTAAAACCAGAAACCCCAGCCCGAATGCAGCCACACGGCATCAATAATAAGGCCGCCCACGCTCAGCAGCACTACCCCTCGCACCCACTGGTCGAAATGAGGCAGCCGTAGGGGCATATCGAGGAACTGACGGGCGTAATAGCTGAACGTGAGCAGCAGCAGAATGGGTGAGCCAGCCACAATCAGCTCATTTAGCGCCGGATAATCGGGCCAGAGGTATTGAAACCCCAAGCCATCTTCCGACAGGAATACGAGGCTGCAACTGAGCACGTACAGCACATAGCGTAGGTAGGTTTGCTCGCCAATGAAGAGGTAGAGGCACAGATTGTATACCACCATAATCAGCAAAACCCCATAAAAAGCCCCCAACAAGCCATACTCCGTCTGAAAATGAACAGCCAGAGGCTGCTCGGTGCGCAGGCGGCTGAGGAAGGTGGTTTTGGAGCTGGAATTCAGCCGTAGGTAGTACGTCTGCGTCTGGTTGGGCTGCAGGGGCAGGCGGAACAGGAAGTTCTTGTAGGGAAACTTGCGGGTAGAGAGGGGAAAGGCCGAGCCGGTATAAGTGGGAGCGGCTCCATCGGCCGGGAAAAACTCCACGCTGTTGAGGTGGGAGTCGAACATTTCCAGGTACCAGTGCTGGCTCAATTGGCCCTCAGCCCGCACCACCAGCCGCAGCCAGTATGCTGAGCCTGGATGCTCCATAGTGGTGGTAGGCAGCAGGTTACCCGCCTGAAACTGGCGAGCCCGGGCTGGTTCGCGCACCTCCGCCAGCGTGAGCTGACCGGAGGGGTCTTCCAGCACGCTGTAGCAGGTAGGGTCAACAAACAGCTCTTCCAGCGCCGGTGTCACCCGCAACGTATCGGCGGGGCGGGCACTGGCTGGCTGGGGGCCGAGGAAAGTCAGCAGCCACAGGCCGCTTAGCGTCAGGAAAGAAAACCAAGTAGCCCGACGCGGTGGGAGGTGGGAGGATACGAGCTTCATGGTGACTTGAAGATACACAAAACCCGGGTACGTACTCACTTACTCACTGGCCACCCGCGCTGCTGCTGCCGGATGCCGGAGCAAAGCGCAGCCAACCCAGCTGGCTCACGGGTTGCTCAATCATCAGCCGCAAGGTATGCTGGCCAACCGGTAACGCCGGGGTGGTAAGGGAAACGGTGGTCCACTCGCTGCCGGGCGTAACGGCGGCAGTTCCGACCGGCAGTTCTCCCAGCAGCAAAGCCAGTTGCCCGGGCGTACTGCCCGGCTGTACGCGCAGCTCGGCTTTGTAAGGTCCTGCTTTAGTAATGTTTACTGTGTAGGTGAGCCACTCGCCGACGGCCAGCTTCTGTACCGCAAACCCGTTGGCCATTTCGGGGCAGGCGGTGATATCCACCCCATCGTTGCGGTAGGCCCCGCCGTGGTTGTGCGGCGTCAGGTCGCGGTAGTCGATGCGGGCTGAGAAGTCGTCGTGGTAGGCTACCCCATCGCGGCCCAGGTCGTAGTCGGTGGCCGCAATGGTACCCGGAATGGTAAGCTGGGCAAATGGAGCCCGGAAGTCGGCGGGTTGAGTCAGGGAGGTTGCCACGTCGCGGTTGATCTGGCAATTGGCAAACTGTACGTTACGCAGCAGTGCCGTGCGGCCGGCCGGCGTGAGGAGGCTACCGTAGGGAGCTACCCGCAACAGGCCGGCCCCGGAATCTACACGCTTAATATTCCAGTGGCACCAGCCAATATTACGGGCATTTAGGCCCTGTACGGCGGCCCCAAACCACTCATTGGAGTTCTCTCCGGTTTCACCCACCCACACCGGCACCTGCCACTGGTCCCGAAAAGCCGCCAGATTAGTGAGCAGGTTGATCTGATTAGGATTGGGGTCGGTGGCCTCGGCCGTGTTGGGGCACCAGTAGCGGTGGGCGTTGTACACCAGGTTAGCGGTACTTTTTACCTTCAGCTTGTCCGGCGTGAGGTTGGTGTATTCATTGCCGTAGCCGTTGCCTTCCAGCATCAGCAGGTGCTGGTCGTTGCGGGCCCGCACGGCGTCAATCAGCCGGGAATACAGCGTGTTGAGCTCCTGGTTGTCGGCCGATAACCCATTTGCCGCGTTCAGATTGTGAGGCTCGTTGATGAAGTCGTACATGGCAATGGCAGACTCATTGCGGTACTGGTCGGCCAGCTTTTCCCAGAGCCGTACGGTCATGTCTTGGTAAATCAGGCGGTCCTGGGCATCATGGCGCTTCCACAGGTCGAGGGGGCGGAAGTTGTCGTTGATGTTGCGGTCGGTGCCCTGGCCGCCGGGGGCTGCGTGCAGGTCCAGCACCACGTACATGTTGTTGGCCGCGCACCATTTTACCACGTCGTCGATAAACCGGAAGCCATCCAGCTGTTGCGTTTTCGTGAAGAGCTGGTCGGCATCGTACCACTGGCTGAGCTGCTGCACGTAGGCATCCAGCTTCTGCGGGTTGTGCGGGTCGCGGATGACATTGGTGCGGGCGTGGCGCTGCTCCGGGGTCAGAAATAAATCATAGTGCAGCGGCAGCCGGACGCAGTTGAATCCCTGGCGGGCCAGGAAGTCGATATCGGCTTTGGTGATAAACTTCTGGCGGTACTGGCGGTAGAACTTCTCCATTTCGGTCTCCGGCATGGTCCGGAGCAGGCCCTGCCTGATGCGCCACTGGCTGTTAAGCGAATCGGTACCCAGAATATAGCTCTCCTGGAGCAGCCAGCCGCCCACGTTATAGCCGCGCAGTATCACTTCCTGACCGGCCGCGTTCAGCATTCTGGTTCCGGCAGCGTGCAGGGGGCTGAGCTTCTGAGCTTCGGCCGGGTTACCGGCAGCCACCAGCATACCGCCCAGCAGCAGCCCCAGACAGCCGGAAAAAAAAGACGCCTTGCGTTGGCCCGTTACCGGCCTGTTTCGGCAAATCATACTAGCAAAAAATTAAAGGGGAAGAAGCACAGGGAGGGTGAAAGAGAAAAAAACAGGGCGGAGATACTCCGCCCCGTTTCCGCTTTTTCTCACTCGTTGAGGTAGTTGCTCCGAGTAGGCAGAACCAGGGCAGCAGTTCCTTGCAGGGACCTGCTGCCCAATGCACCGCGGAGATTATTCTTTGATAAACTGCTGCACTGTGGCGGCACCGGTAGCGCCGCGCAGGGTGAGGAAGTACAGCCCGGGCCGCAGGCTATGCACGTCAACTACCGAATAAGGCTGGCTGGCGGCTACTTTCTCTGTGTGCACCAGGCGGCCCAGCGCATCGGTGATGGTCAGGGTCGTGGCACCGTTGGCAGGTACCGTGAGCTGGGTGCTGGCCGGATTGGGGTAGAGGCGGGCTTCGGGAGCCACGGCCGTGGAAGACGCTAGGGCCGTGCGGCTGCCAGTGCAGGTGGCGCCGGCGGTGTAGCTGTGCGGGGTGGCGCTGGAGTTACGCTCGGCGGTGGTAGTGCCCACGCGGTAAGTGAAGTAGAAGGATAGAGCAGCGCCGGCAGTCTGGGCCTGGGAGAAAGTGAAGTTGCTGCCCGAGGCCGTCATGTTGTAGCCGGTGTAGCCACCGGTGCCCACTTTCACATAGAGGAGGGCCATGTTGCTGCCCGCAATGGGACCGAGCGGGATGAACTTCCAGTTCACGGTTCCATTGGTGGTCGATATCTCGTAGCTGTAGTCACCGTTGGCTACGGTGCCGGTGCAGGCGGTGCTGCCGGTTCCGCCGCCGCTGGCCGCCGTGCCATACACTTCCAGCTCATACAGCGAATAGCCGTAGCTGGCCCCATTGATAACGGCCCGGGCCGTGCCGTACATCCGCACGTAGCGTCCGGTGCCGGTCAGACCGGTGTGGTCGTTGGTGAGGGTAGCGTTGCCGGTTACCGTTTTGATGGTCGTCCAGTTGGTGGCATCCGGGGACACCTGCACCAGGTAGTCCTTGCCGTAGGCCGCTTCCCAGGTCAGCTTCACGCGGTTCACGTTATAGCTGGCGCCCAGGTCCACGTAAATCCACTGCGGATCGGCAAAGGCGCTGCCCCAGCGGGTGCTGGTGGTGTTGCCATCCACGGCGGCCGAGCCGGGCGTGCCGCTGTTTTCGGTGGAAGAGGTGACGGTAAGCTTGTTCAAGGCCAGGTTGGTGGCCGTTTGGGTAGCCGAGGCAAAGTTGAGCCAGTTGACGTTGCAGCCGGTGGAGGCGGCGGCGTAGAGGCGCAGGGTCTGGTTGCCGGCCGGCAGCGTTACGCTGGTGCTAATAGTCTGCCAGCTCTGCCAGCCACCGGTATTCCCCACGTTGATGCTGCCCAGCACCGCGCCCGCGCTGGTGCGCAGCTGCAGCGTGGCCCCACCCGTGGCCGAGGCTACCCGGAACTGGGCCGTGTAGGAGCCGGCCGTGGCTACGTTCACGGTGTAGTCGAGCCAGTCGCCGGTGTCGAAGTAGTCCACGTTCTGGCCGCCGCCGGTGTCGGTGGTGGTTTCCTTGTCGGTGCCCTGCTGCGCGGTGAAGCTTTCGGCCTCAATCTTACCCGGAATGGCCTGGGCGGCGGGTGTGGAGCCCACCGTTACGCTCACGGCTCCGGAGGTAGTTACGGCCCCGGCGTTGTCGGTGGCTTTGGCCGTGAGGCTGTAGGTGCCGGCCGTTACGCCCGTCCAGGAGTAGCTATACGGGCTGCTGGTGTCGGTGCCGAGCAGTGTCGAGCCCTGGTAGAACTCCACTTTGCTGATGCTGCCATCTGGGTCGGCGGCGTTGGCGTTGATGGTAATGCTGGCCGGAACCGTGAAGGTAGCGCCGTTGGCCGGCGAGGTCAGGCTGACGGTGGGGGCTACGTTGGTAGGGGCTGTACTGGCGGTGAGGCTGCGCAGGTTGTCGATGTAGTATACTGTGCCGGTAGTCGAGTTCGGCGCGAACAGCAGCACCACGTTGTCCACCTCAGCATCGGGCGTGCCGGAATCAGGCGAGTTGGCGTAGCTGAAAGTGAGCGTGTGCCAGGCGTTGCTCTGCTTCACCACAGCCTGGTAGATGCTGTGGCGGCCTGTAGGGTAGTTGTTGGGGTTGGAGAAGGTGCTGCTTTCCAGCTGCCACGACACCACCGTGCCGGCCGGAGCAGAGGTGTACACGTCTAGGGCAAACACCTTCTGGCCCGCCACATAGGCACTGCCATCCTTGATCTGGGTGCTGGCCAGGGCCAGCGCATCGTACTGCGAAGCCGCGTTACGGGTATACTGGCCCACTTTGGCAGAGGTGTTGATGCCGGTGGCGGCGGGGTTGTTGGCCGCCGCTACGTACGTGCCATTCGCATTCCGCAGAGGCAGGTTGCGTACCGCGTCGTAGTTCTCGAAGGTGGTGCCGGCCGAGTAGGTCGGGGTGGCCTTCTTGGCAATCCGGATGTTATCAATATAGTACGTTTCACCGGTGAAAGCTCCGCTGTTGAACAGCACCGCCAGTTGGTCAATGGCCACGTTGGCCGTGCCCGCGTCAGGAGCGGTGTTGAAGGCAAACGTGAGGGTCTCCCACTGGTTCTGCTTGCTGGTGTTGGCCAAGTAGGTGCTATTGCGGCCGGCCGGGAAGGAGCCTGTGGGCGCGGCCGCCGTCTTGTTCTGCAGGGTGATGTTGATGGGCGTACCCACCGGGGCCGAGGTGTACACATCCACCTGCAACTGGTAGGTCTGGTTCTTGAACAGGCCCGCGTCCTGAATCACGGTGCCTGGCGCGCCGGCATCGAAAAACAGCACGTCGTACTGCTGGGTGGAGTTGCGCACGTAACGGGCCACGTTGGCCGTGGTATTTACGCCGGTAGCCGAGGGGTTGGCCGTGGGGGCCGTGTACGCGCCGTTGGTGCTAGCCGCGTTGAAAGTCAGCTTGGCCGTACCGTCGTAGTTCTGGAGTACTTCTGTGGCGACTACCGGGGCTTCGGGCTGCTTCTTAATCAGGAGGTTATCCAGGTAGAAGGTGGCCCCGGAGTTGGTGGCCGGCTGCAGCAGGAAAGCCACGTTGTCGATGGAGTAGATGTTGGTACCCGCATCCAGGCTCTTCTCAAACTCAAATTCCAGGGTTTCCCAGGCGTTCTGGCGGGTGGTATAGGCGCGGTAGGCGCTGTGCCGCCCCGCCGGGAAGTTGATGGCCGTGGTAACCTGACTGTTCTCGAACTGCATGGTCACCTTACTGCCTACCGGAGCGGTGGAGTACACATCAATAAACACCTTGCGGCGGCCCGCCACATAATCGTTGGCATTGCCGATGCCCAGATTGCGCACGTACAGCACGTCGTACTGCTCCGAGGCATTACGCACGTACTGGCCCACTTTGGCGGAGGTATTGATAACCGCCGAAGGATTGTTCACGGCCTGCGTGAGCGTCCCCGTGACGGTGCCGTACGTAATGACACGGTTACTTTCGTAGTCCTCATACACGCGGTCCAGTTGTAGGGCCGGCGTCACCGTCAGGGCTTTGGAGTAGGTGGCCGTAGCGCAGCCGCTCACGGCCACTGAGGCCGTCACGTTACCACTAGTTGCTGTGCTGCTGAAGTTTACCTGAATGGCGTTGGTGCCCTGCCCGCTTACGATAGTGGCCCCGCTGGGCACCGACCACGTATAGGTGCCGCCGGTAATGGCTTCCATCCGGAAGGTCTTGTTTTGGTCGCCTTGATGGACCTGATCTACGCCCAGCACGGCGTAGTTGTAGGTACCCTTGTACACCCGCACGTAGTCGACCTGCGTAGTCACCGGGAAATCGGTGGGGGTAGGCTGCTGAAAGCCGGTGTAGGCCGTGCCGGGGCCGCCCACGGCCGTGTTCAGAATGATGTAGAAATTGCCGTCGTTGAAGGGCCAGCCGCCGGCAAAGGTGGTTTTAGGCGAGGCTGTGTGGAACAGGTTACCATCCACAAACCACTTAATCTGGTCGGGGCCCCACTCCACGGCATACACGTGGAAATCCTGGGATAAATCGAGAGTGGAAACGTAGTCGCGCCCGGTGAAGTGCCAGCCGCCCGCGTCGTAATGAATGGTGCCGCCCACCGACTTGGGGTTCTTGTGCTTGGCCTCCATGATGTCAATCTCGCCCGTGTAAGGCCAGTTGCCGGGGTCGGCCAGCATCCAGAACGCGGGCCAGGCGCCCTGGGCCGAAGGTAGCTTCATGCGGGCCTCAATGCGGCCGAAGCGGAAGGTCTGAAGGCCTCCGGTAGCGGTTACTTTCGACTGGAGCTTGGCGGAGGTGTAGTTGTAGGTGCGCCCGCCTTCCACCGTGTTTTCGTAGCGGGTAGCAATGTTCAGGAAGCCGCCCGTGACGGTGGCGTTGGCGGGGCGGTACACTTGCAGCTCGGCGTTGCCGAAGTTACAGTTGCCCACGTTGCACCCGTCGCCGTTGTACACCTGCCACTTGGCAAAGTCGCCGGCAGTATTGAACTCATCGGCCCAGACCAGCTGGTTGCATTGGGCCTGAGCCGTAGTTGGCTGTAGCGCCCAGCCTAGGCCTAAGGCCAGGGCCAGCCGCGCCCAACGCCCGAGCCAGCGGCCCGGAGAAGCGGTAGAAGTTTCCATGAAATGTGTGGGTGTTTTGGTAGGTAGGGCAAGGGCCGCGCATTTCCTGGGGAGAAATGGCACGGTAAACACGAAGGCGCAAAAACCGGGAGCAGCGTATAAATACAGAAGCGCAGCGGCTGTTGCGGCTGATCAAATGTAACGGTGTGTGATTTATAAAATCAAGCACTAAACCCTTGCTGCAAAGCAGGAAACAGGGTTTTTGCTTTACAGTACACGCGGTGCTATACGCTTACGGCACACGCGAAAAGCCTGCGTGGTCTGGTACAGGTACCAGGTCACACCAGAGGGAGGGGCGGCTAGAAAACACGTTAAAAAAAGCGCGCAACGGCTAAATATTTTTTCTGTTGCTCAATGAGGAAACTCATTGGGCTGCTTGAGCAAACATTTCCGGAAGACTGCTTGTGTTAGAGCCCCCGATAGTCCGTTCTTCGTACGGGCACTATCCGTTTAGTCCTCTCCGAATAATGTTCTTCCGCCAGTGCCGCATTCCAGTCCTGTAAGCTCCCCCCAATCTGTTGCCGTTATTGGAGCCGGCATTGCCGGTATTGCCACGGCGGTGCGGCTGGCCGTGCAGGGGCACCGCGTCACGGTGTTCGAGGCCCAGGAATCCTTTGGGGGCAAAATGCACCAGCTGGAGTTGCCCGGTGGCTACCGCTTCGATGGGGGGCCATCGTTGTTCACGCTGCCGCACCTGGTAGATGAACTGTTCCAGCTGGCCGGCCGCAACCCCCACGACTACTTCCGCTACCACCGCCTCGACCCGATTACCCAGTACTTCTTCGCCGATGGCACCCGCCTCACGGCCTGGGCCGATGAGGAGCATTTTGCCCGGGAAGTAGAGGAAAAGCTTCAGGTACCCGCCGCCGAGGTGCTGCAGTTTCTGCGCCGTAGCGGCCGGGCCTATGAGGCTACGGCCGGAACTTTCCTCCAGAAGTCCCTGCACAAAGTCGGTACCTACCTCAGCCCCGACGTGCTCAAGGCCCTGGCGGCGCTGCCGCAGCTGGGCCTTACCAGCACCATGCACAAGCGCCACGCGGCTGCTTTTCAGGACTCGCGCCTCGTGCAGCTCTTCGATCGGTTTGCCACCTACAACGGCTCCGACCCGTATCAGGCCCCTGCTACCCTCAGCATGATTCCGCACCTGGAGCACGGGCTGGGCGCTTATTACCCCGAGGGCGGCATCTATGCCATTGCCCAAAGCCTGGTACGGCTGGCCGAGGAACTGGGCGTACAGTTCCGCTACCGCGAGCCGGTACTGGAAATCCTGACGGCCGCCGGGCGCATAACCGGTTTGAAAACCAGCCTCGGGACATATGACTTCAAGCTAGTAGTCAGTAATATGGATGTGGTGCCGACCTACCGTCGTTTGCTACCTCACCAGCCGGCCCCGGAGCGCACTTTAAGCCAGCCCCGTTCATCCTCAGCCCTGATTTTTTACTGGGGCATCGGGCAACGGTTTCCGGAGCTGGGCGTGCACAACATCTTTTTCTCCCAGGATTACAAAAAGGAGTTCGAAGCCATCTTCCGGGAGAAAACCATTGCCGATGACCCTACCGTGTACGTCAATATCACCTCTGGCCACACGCCCACTGATGCCCCGCTCGGACATGAAAACTGGTTTGTGATGGTGAACGTGCCCCACAACCAGGGCCAGGACTGGCCCGCGTTGATCAAGCGCACCCGCACCGCCGTACTGGCCCGCGTAAGCCAGGCACTGGGCACCAACGTCGCCTCGCTCATCCGGGCGGAGCAGGTATGGGACCCGCCGGGAATCGAGGCGCGCACGTCTTCGTTTGGGGGGGCGTTGTACGGCAGCTCCAGCAACAATACGCTAGCGGCCTTTCTGCGGCATCCTAATTTCTCGGGGCAACTGCCGGGGCTGTACTTTTGCGGTGGCTCGGTACATCCCGGCGGCGGAATTCCGCTCTGCCTGCTCTCGGCCCGCATTGTCTCTGACTTAATTAAAAATTAAAAAATGAGGAATTAAGAATTGATGGGGTGATGGGTTAGGCATGCTTGGAGCAGGAGCCTTACCGGCCAATTCTCAATTTTTGATTCTCAGTTTTTAATTCATTCCTATGCCTGAACCTACGCAACAACTTTCTCCGCCGGCTACGGCGCTTCCTGAGGCCCAGACGCGGCGGCTACGCTGGGCGCAGGGCATTTTGTTGCTGTTCCACGTTACCGGTTTCCTCGGGCTGGCTTTTTCGCAGGACCCCAGCTTCTTTCTCCAGTTTGTGCCTCTAAACCTGCTGCTCACGCTGGGGTTGCTGCTCGCGTTTCAGCCGCGCCGGACGCCGGCTTTCTGGAGCTTCTGCCTGATGGTGATGGTGGTGGGCTTCTTGGTGGAGGTGGTCGGTATTCGTACAGGCCTGCTGTTCGGGCAGTATACCTACGGCCCTACGCTCGGGCCCAAGTGGCTGGAAGTACCAGTGTTGATTGGAGTGAACTGGCTGATTCTGACCTACTGCACTGGTATGCTGGCGCGCTACCTGCCCATTCCGGGCTTCCTGCGGGCCGTGGTGGCGGCTTTGCTGATGGTTGGGCTTGATATTTGTATAGAGCCGGTAGCCATTCGGTACGACTTCTGGCACTGGCAGTACGATGTTATTCCTTTGCTGAACTTCAAAGGGTGGTTTGCGGTCAGCCTGATTCTGCAGGTGTACTTCAACCGCGTGGAGTTCGATAAGCGTAACCCGTTAGCTTCCTTTGTGTACCTGGTGCAACTGCTGTTTTTTTTCGGGCTGGGTATGTTGCTCTGAGTCGTTGCGGCGTTAGGCGAGTGCCGGCTCGTAGGGATAGGAAGTGATTAGTAATTTTTTATCCTTTTCCATGCAGGAATTAGTACTCCACCAGTTGCTTGATCGGGCCAACACGTTATTCCGCCAAGTCGGAGTCGGGTTGATTCACGAAGAACAGCTGGCCGCCGCCCTCGATCTGACCCCGGCAGCTTTTCGGGAGCAGTTTGGCTCTAAGGCCGAACTGCTGCTGGCCGTTACGCAGCGCAACCTGTTGCGCCAGCGCCAGGAGCACGAGCAATTGTTCGCCAACCTCGCCACGCCCGCTGAGTGCTTGCTGGCCCTGCTACATCACAGCCTGCACGAGCTGCGCCGCTCCCCCCACCACGACTACCACGTCATGCGGGCGCGGTTCCCGGAATCGTGGCAGCATATTCAGGAGTACCTGATCAATTACTCCCAGCCGCTACTGGTGCGGCTATTGCAGGAAGGCATTCAGGAGGGCCAGTTCCGCGCTGATGTGGATGCCCGGGCCATTGCGCACGTTATTCTGGCACAGTTTAGCCTGGTGCTGAACGAGCAATTCTTCCCGCCCGAACAGGTAAACTTGGCCGATGTGTACCGCAATATCTTCGCTCCGTACGTGCGCGGCCTCTGCACCACCGCCGGCCTGCGTTTGGTAGGCCCGCTGTTCGAGCGGATGTAAGCGGACAAGGGTGAAATTGTGAGAGGCCCCATTACGAATGGCCTCTCACAACTTCACCCTTGATGCTAACAGCTAATCTTATCCACCCGCGTTTGGTGGCGGCCTCCTTCGAAGGCGGTATTGAGGAACTGGCTGGTGATGGCGCGGGCAGTCTCCTCGTCCACGAACCGGGCCGGGATGCACACTACATTGGCGTCGTTGTGCTGGCGAATGAGAGAGGCCACTTCCGGCTCCCAGGCCAGTCCCGCCCGGATGCCCTGGTGCTTGTTGGCCGTGATGCATACGCCGTTGGCCGAGCCACAGAGCAGAATTCCGCGCTCAAACTCCCCGCGCTCCACGGCCAGGGCCAGTGGGTGCACATAATCAGGGTAATCCACCGAATCGGGGGAGTGGGTACCGAAATCCTGCACCTCGTAGCCGTTGTCGCGCAGCCACTGGAGCAGCATCTGTTTCTGGTCGAAGCCGGCGTGGTCGGAGCCGATGGCAAGTTTCATGGCAGTAGGAAAAATGTGGTGGAATTTAATGGGTATGAAAAATGTGGCGAAGTGCAGCCTTGTGCCACATTTCGCCACATTTTTATTTGCTCTACATCATCTCTAAGCAATTCCCTGGTTTTCGGCCAGCTGAGCATTGAGTGAGGCAGTGCGGCCCCGGCTCACCACGCGGGCAATGTTGATGCTCAGCTCGTAGAGCAGGATGATGGGAATGGTTACGATGATCTGAGCCGATACGTCGGGGGGCGTGATGATGGCCGCAATAACCAGAATCACCACGATGGCATGCTTGCGGTACACTCGCATGATTTCGGGGGTAATCAGGCCGGCTTTGGCCAGGAAGAACACAATCATGGGCAGCTCAAACACGAAAGCGCACGAGAGCGACATGGTGGTGAGCGTACTCAGATAGCTCTGCATGTCAATCTGGTTTTCGATAGTAGCATCCACCACGTAGCCGGCCAGAAAGTTGATGCTCATGGGCGCGGCAATGTAGTACCCGAACATCAGCCCCAGCGCAAATAGTACCGAGACAAAGAATACGGCCCCTTGGGAGTTCTGCTGCTCGTGCGGGTACAAGCCCGGCTTGATAAAGCGCCACAACTCCCAGAACAGATACGGGAACCCCAGCACCAACCCCACAATAAACGACGTGCTGATGTGCATGGTCAGCTGCCCGCTCATCTCGCGGTTCTGAATCACGAAGCCAATTTTATCAATGCACAGGCTGGGCGCATGCAGAAACTCACCGGCCCGGCAGAACATGCGGTAGGTCCAGAAATCGGGCCGGGAGGGCCCCAAAATCAGGTCGTGAAACAGGAAATCCTTGGCGAAGAAGGCCCCGGTGGCAAATATCACCACCGCAATGGCTGCGCGGATGATGTGCCAGCGCAGTGCTTCCAGGTGGTCTATAAACGACATTTCGTGCTGTTCGCCCAGCACGGGTTGAGTAGGATCCAAGAGGTGAATGGGTGAGTGAGTGAATGAGTGAAGTGGCAGGCGGTAATGAGGAACAAACGCAATTTGGGCGCAACAGGATGTTAGGCCGGCTGCTTTGCCGTTCACTCATTCGCTCACTCACCCATTCACCCATTGATTAAGAGAAAAGCGGATACTGCTGCATCCACTCGTTAATCTCGCCCCGGATGCGGCTGATGCGGGTGTCGTCGGCGTTGTGGGTCAGTACCTCGTCGATGAAGTCCACGATGCGCACCATGTCGGTTTCCTTGAGGCCGCGCGTGGTGACGGCCGCCGAGCCGATGCGCATGCCGCTGGTCACGAAGGGCGACTTGTCATCGAAGGGTACCATATTCTTGTTGATGGTGATGTCGGCCTTAATAAGGGTGTTTTCGGCCAGCTTGCCGGTAAGGCCCTTGCTGCGCAGGTCAATCAGCATCAGGTGGTTATCGGTGCCGCCCGAAATAATCTGGTAGCCGCGCTCCACGAAGCCGTTGGCCAAGGCTTGGGCGTTGCGGATAACCTGGTGGGTGTAGTCGGTATACGCGTCGCTCAGGCACTCCCCGAAGGCCACGGCCTTGGCCCCGATAACGTGCTCCAACGGCCCGCCCTGTGTACCCGGGAACACGCCCGAGTCAAGCAGGCTGCTCATCATCCGGATTTCGCCTTTCGGGGTTTTCAGGCCGAAGGGGTTTTCGAAATCCTTGCCCATCATAATCAGGCCGCCCCGGGGGCCGCGCAGGGTTTTGTGGGTGGTGGTAGTTACAATGTGGCAGTGGTCGAAGGGGTTGTTAAGCAAACCTTTGGCAATGAGGCCCGAGGGGTGCGAAATATCGGCCAGCAGCAGCGCGCCTACCTCATCGGCAGCTTCCCGTAGGGCTTTATAGTCCCAGTCGCGGGAATAGGCCGAGGCCCCGCAGATGATGAGCTTGGGCTGCTCACGGCGAGCGGTTTCCTTTACTTTCTCCCAGTCGATGAGGCCGGTTTCGCGCTCCACGCCATAGAAGGAGGGCTGGTAGAGCTTGCCCGAGAAGTTGACGGGCGAGCCGTGGGTGAGGTGGCCGCCGTGGCTCAAATCAAAACCCAGAATTTTGTCGCCGGGGTTGAGGATGGCCAGCATCACGGCCGCGTTGGCCTGGGCCCCGGAGTGCGGCTGCACGTTCACCCACTCCACGCCGAACAGTTCCTTGGCGCGGTCAATGGCCAGCTGCTCAATCTGGTCTACGATTTCGCAGCCACCATAGTAACGCTTACCGGGCAGGCCCTCGGCGTACTTGTTGGTGAGGATGGAGCCCTGGGCCCGCATCACCTGCTCCGACACGTAGTTTTCGGAGGCAATGAGTTCAATACCGTGAGTTTGGCGCTCTTTCTCCTTCTGAATCAGGTCGAAGACGGCGGTGTCGAGGGCGAGGGTGGCTTGCGTTTCCATAAGGCCAAAGGTAAGCGGAAATGATGATGGGCAAATGAGGTAGCACCGGGGAAGTGCGGAAGTTCTGCGCGGTGAAAACCAGGGTCTGTGGCAGACAAAAAAGCACCGTATAAAATTTAGTCATCGGGCAGGGAGGTAGCCGCCGGCCGCGTGTGCGGTAAGTGCAGCCGCTAAAGCCGGCAACCTGGGTGTCAGGAGCAGGGCAGCTGGTGGGCGTGTGCAGTAAAGAAAGCCGGCATGTGGGCTAACCGTAGCCGGGGAAAACGGGCTTGCCCTGGCCCTTTTTGCGGAGAGGTGCCGGGCTGTACTTTGACGGGCCATTACGCCCCGGTGGGGCGGGCATCCTGTTCATTTCTCTTTCCACAACCAACTTCCTACCCATGAAAAAACCTACTCTACTGGCCTGGTGCCTTCTGTTGCTGGGGGCCCTGCTTCCTTTGCTGGGCCGCGCCCAGGGCAGCATTCCGTTTACCATTGCCAACAACTCGCCCTTCCCCGATTCCGACCTGTACGTGGCCATCGTGGGGCTCGATCTGAGCGGCCGGCATGTGTGGGTGGACGCGCGCACCAGCCAGATTCTGCCCATGGACCGCAGTTACAACACAGCCCTCGGCCCCACCTACGACGGCAACACCGGACCGGGGCAGAACTCGCGTTACGCTGCCTGCTTTACCCGGCTCAGCAACGTGCCCAACAAAACCTTCACGCTGCCCCAGATCCAAGGCTGCCGGGTATTCATCAGCCGGGGCCAGCAGCTGTATCTGTACTTCTTCGGTGCCACGGGTGCACCTTCTGGCTACGCCGCGCCTAACCCGCAAAGTCCCACCGACCCCAATCGGGGGATTCTCTATGAATTCATTGAGTTGACCAACAATCAGTTCGGGTTCTTTGGCAACACTACCCGCGTGGATGCCTTCCGCTACCCGATGGGCCTGGAGCTATTCGGCAACGGCTATCAGAAGCGCACCGGGGAGCTGAAAAACGCCGCCGACATCGTGGCCGCCTACAAGGCCAACGTGCCCGTTGAGTTTCAGGGCACGGTGAACAACGCCACCGGCGAAATCAGCTTCCCTTCCAAAACCGCCGCCTTCTACGATGGCACCAACGGCACCACGCCCGGCCCCTACGGCAACTACTTCAAGGGCTACATCGATGCCATCTGGAACAAGTACAAGACCACGGACCTGATTTTCTTTGCCGGCAACGCAGGCGTGTTCAAGGGCCGCGTTGATGCCAACGACCGGCTGGTGGTAGTGGGCCAGTCGGGGGCCTTTGCGGGCCGGACGGGCATCATCAACGGCCGGCCTACTACCCAAATGGCGTTTGAGGGCAAGGGCCTCCTGGATAACCGGGTGAGTGACGGCGACTGTGACCTAGTAGTGCAGGCCCAGATGACGGCCGCCATCAACCGCCACGTAGTGAATACCACCGCCGCCAACCCCGGCCAGCAGAACTGGTACGACGCCAGCCAGTATTACCAGACGGCCCCGTTCAACTACTATGCTCGTTTCTGGCACCTGCCCGGCATCAGCGTGGATAACCTGAGCTACGGTTTTGCCTACGACGACGTGAACGACCAGTCGGCCACGCTCCAGACGCCTCAGCCTACCCGCGTAATTGCCACCTTCGGGGGCTACGCCGGCACCACGCCGCCCGTGGCCGGCGTCAGCACCGTGTATAAGGACTGCAACTACACCGGCACGGCCGTGAACCTGCCCGTGGGCGACTACAACTTGACTGCTCTGCAAAGCCGCGGCATTTTGAACGACGACGTGTCATCGCTCCGGGTGAACAGCGGCTATGAGGTAGTACTGTATGAAAACGACAACTTCGCGGGGGCCTCGCTTACGGTGGGCAGCGCCGGCAATAGCTGTCTGGTCGGTAATGCCCTGGGCACCGGCAACTGGAACGACAAAGCCACGTCCCTGCGGGTCCGCGCGGCCACTACCAGCACCTTTAGTCTGACCTTGCAGGCCGAAGCTGCCAACGTGAACAACGGCATGACTGTAGAAACCTGCACCGATACGGGCGGCGGCCAGAACATGGGCTACGTCGACACCGGCGACTACTTGGTGTGGAACAACATCAGCTTCCCCACCACCGGCCAGTACACCATTGAGTACCGGGTAGCCAGCGGAGCCGCCGGGGGCACCATCTCGTCGGATCTGAATGCGGGCACTACGCAGCTGGGCAATACCACCATTCCCGGCACCGGCGGCTGGCAGACCTGGACTACTGTATCCCGCACCGTCATCCTCAACGCCGGCACCTACAACTTCGGCATCTACGCGCAGTCGGGGGGCTGGAATATCAACTTCGTGCGCATCACCCGGGCCAGTACGGCGCGTACTGCCTCGGTAGCGGCGACGCAGCCGGAAGCTGAGGCCGCACTGCTGCAAATCTACCCGAACCCGGTGGTGGATCAGTTGGAGCTGACTTCGTCCACGAGCCTGACCGGCAGTACCTACCGCATCGTGAACGAGTACGGCCGCCCGGTAGCCACCGGTACGCTGGGCCGTAGCGTGCTGAGTGTTGCCAAACTGCCGGCCGGCGTCTACACCCTGCTGGTCACGCAGCCGGACGGCCGCACCACCGTACGCCGGTTCGTGAAGTAGCAGCTACGGTCGGAGTTGCTTTGTACGTTGAGCGGAGGCCGCCCGGGAGGGCGGCCTCTTTGCGTGTCGGCCTTGGCGGCCGCCGGGGCGTTGTCACCTAATACCGTCAATCCCGTATCTTGCCCGGTATGAACACGCCCCATCAACTCGCCGAAGTCCTGACCAGCCTCCGCATTGGTAACCAGTCGTTCCTGATTACCTTTTATGAAGAGAATCGGGACCTGTTTGCTCGCTGGGCACGCCGTCAGCACCAATTGGCAGCCCCGTCCTCGCATGAGTTGCTCCGGACCGTGCTGGTTGAGTTCTACGACCAGGTAGCGGACGGTCGCCTGACCAAGCTGCCGCCCGACCTGCGGGCCTACGTGTATGGAATGGCCGATGAGCAGGTGCGAGCTGCCCGTACTACGGAAGTATTGCCGGTGGTGGAGGCTGGCCGTCGGCAGCGGTTGCTGATGCTGTTTCGTCAGCAGGGGCTAGATTGCCAGAAAATTCTGATGTACTTCTACTTCCGGGGCTACAATTTCGAGAAGGTGGCCGGCAAGATGGGCTTTGCCAACGCCAATGTGGCCCGGATGCAGAAATCGGGATGCCTGCGCAAACTATACGAGTTGCGCCTGCGTACCGAAGCCGCAGTCAGCTAGCGCCTGTGCCGGCTTCTGCGTAGCTTAGCCCCAAGTTCCCCTTTCTTCTATCGTTCCGATGCTGCGCCAGCCCCCGGGTTGCGCGCCTCACTGGTCAGTACCCTGCTCCATGACCCTGCCTGCCTCCGATTTGCGCCCCTATCTCGAAGAGTTGGAACGCTTTGCCGATGGCCAGATGTCTGCCGCCGAGCAGGAGGAATTTGAAGTGCGGCTGGAGCAGGATGCGGAGTTATACCAGGCGTATCAGGCATACGAGCAGCTGTCGGCCGATTTGCGCTGGGTAGCCGGCCACGAAACCCTCTATCAGCGCCTGCTGGCCCTGGACCGCCGCCTCGACCAGCGGCAGGAGGCACTGTCCCGCATTAAGCGGCGGCAGCGCCGGGTGCAGCGGCAGTGGGGAGTGGTGGCCGCCGTGGGCCTGACGGTGTTGGCCGCCGTCTGGTGGTTCCTGCTGCGGCCTACTGCCCCCAATACTGAAGCCGCCTGGACGCGCTACTACGTGCCGGAAGTAGGCCTGACCGACGAGGTGGTGCGCGAAAGCCAGCGCCCTTTGCTGGCCGAAGCCATGCAGCAGTACCGCGCCGGTCATTACACCCCAGCCCTCTACACGCTGCGCCGCATTCCCAACAGCACTATCGGCCAAGATACCATTACGTATTACAACGGCATCTTCCTGCTCAGCCAGGACGACCCTGAGCAGATTAAGGCGGCCCAGCCGTTTCTGCGGCGCGTGGCCATGCAGTCTGGGTCCCGGCTGGCTGGGCGGGCGCGCTACCACCTGGGCATGGCCTATTGGCGCAACCAGCAGATTACGGCCGCCCGCAATACGCTCCGCTCCGTTGCCAACGATGCGCGTAATCCCTACCAGGAGGCCGCCCGCCAAGTGCTGCGCTCCGAAGCTTTGCCGCAGGAGTAGGAGCTGGAAGTCAACAAGTCAACAAGTCAACGTGCTGACGTAGACCTGTGAAGGTTTGCGTCAGCACGTTGACTTTCAACGGACTCCAATCGGATAGTCGTCCTCGATGTTGGGTTGCAGAAGCAACTCTTCGGTATCTAGGTTGAAGGCCGCTAAATTGCGCAACTCCGGGTTGTGGCGGTACACGCAGCCGGTATCCAGCCCGATGGCTCCAGTGTGGGCACTCACACGCCGCTGCACCTCCGCTACAGGCGTCGGAACGTGGCCGTGTACCAGTCGACGGCCGCCCAGCCGGGAGGCATCGAATACGAACTGCTTGATGTTGAGCATCGTGTGCCAGTCCTGACGCATTTCGGCAGGCGGTAGCCGAAAGTCGAAGCCGGCGTGTACCAGTACCCAGCCGGGAACTTCCAGCTGGTAGGGCAGCTCGTACAGCCAGCGCAGGTAGACGGAAGGAATATTCTCTGGCTTTTCTACCCCGAAACTGCCAAGCGTGAGCTGCCGGTCGGCGGCGGAGGCCCAGGTAAGGTGGGCGTGGCCCTGGGCGGCATCCAGTAGCTCCTGGTCGTGGTTGCCACGCAGGCAGGTAACCCGGTAGCCGCGCTGCAGCAGCTGCATCAGATAATCGAGTATGCCACGGCTATCGGGACCTTTGTTCACGTAGTCGCCCAGCACGTACAGCTCATCCTGAAGACGTAGTTTCAGCTGGTGTTCTACCAGGTGCTGAAAAGACCGGAGGCAGCCATGCAGATCGGTGGTAACGTAACGGGCCATAAGAGAGGGGGAAAACAAAAAAGCACCTGCTTTAACAGGTGCTTTTTACTTAAACAGATGCACCGGCTAGTAACCCGGCTTGTCGAGGTCAGGTTTGTGCAGGTTGCGGTTGGGGTGCCGGGTACCAGCATCAGTGGCCTCCTGTTCGAGGTGGTCCTCCGTCTGCTCATCGGTGGTGCCGGCCGGCAACGCATCAGCCTTGGGTGTACCGATATCGGCTTTCCGGTCGTGTTTTTCCTGTGATTCTTGATTTGCTTCACTGCTACGATGTGCCATGATAATCAGGAGTTAGGTGGAAACAGATACAAAGAGCTGATGCTGGTCAGCGAAGACGCGCCTTACTGCACAATGGCCGTATCGGTGGCGTCGGGGTCAGTGAGGTCGGCGTTGGTGCCCTGGCGGGCAAGGTCGGCGTTGGTGCCGGTGGGCTTGTCCATCTGGCCCATGCCCACGCGGGAGTCGGGGTCCTGCATTTCGTCGCGGCCGGCGCGCTTATCGTCCAGGTCCAACTCGTCTACCGGGCGGCGAGATTCCAGATCGGTATCGTCGTCGGCCGGCAGATCCTGGTTCGGGCGGTCAGGACGGCCTTCGTCGGAGGTGCGCATATTATCGGCCGGGTGCTGGGCTTTGTCAGCGTCCTCGTTTACCGATACGGCCGAAATGCCCGCGCCGCTGTCGGTGCCGTAGCCTTCTTTGCCTTCCCGGTTGCCGAAGCCGCCCCGGGCTGCCTCGTTCTTGGGTGGGTCGCCGCCGGGCGTGATGTGGCCGGCCGCCATTTCCTGTTCAGTTGTATCGTCGTTGATGACGCGCACGGGACGGTCGTTGGGGTCAATAGCCATAGGAGGTGAGCGGTTGAGGTGGGTAGTCGGTACAGCTAAGGTGTACTGCCGTTCCCGGATTTGGGTTTAGCTTTGGCCGGCTTCCGGGCCTACAATATTCCCGCACTCCCTCCTGCCTGATATGGCTACTGCCGAGCTTCCCGCCATCCGTTCCGTTGAAACGCTGCTGCGCCACTTGGCTGCCGGCTCTACCCCAAAGTACTTGTATTTCTGGGGCCATACTGGTCGGGGCGAGCTGGGCAAGGAGGTGTTCAGCCAGTGGTACCCAGCGGCCTTCGAACTGGATGGCGACACCTACGCCACGGCTGAGCATTACATGATGGCCGAAAAAGCCCGCCTGTTCAACGACGAAGCTACCCGGCAGGCTATTCTGCAGGCTCCGCACCCCGACGTGGCCAAGCGTCTGGGCCGCCAGGTGCAAAACTTTGAGGAAGCCCGCTGGGACGCGGCTCGCTTTGAGATAGTCGTGCGGGGCAACGCGGCTAAGTTCGGCCAGCACCCGGCTCTGCTCAACTACCTGCGAGCCACCGGCAGTCGGGTATTGGTAGAGGCCAGCCCGGTGGATGCTATCTGGGGCATTGGCCTGGCCCAGGACCATCCGCAGGCCGCCGACCCCGCCACCTGGCGCGGCCTCAATTTGCTGGGCTTCGCACTGATGGCAGTCCGCGATACGCTTTAATTCTGCTACAACCGCCAACCCTGCCCTGCATCATGTGGACTGAAATCGACAACGCCCTTACCCGCACCTTCCGCTTCCAGGATTTCAAGATGGCCTTCAGCTTTATGAGCGACGTGGCCGAGGAAGCCGAGTACCAGGAGCACCACCCATGGTGGAGCAACGAGTACAACGTGGTGAGCTTCCGCCTATGCACCCACGACGCGGGCAACACCGTCACCGACAAGGACCACACCCTGGCTGCCGCTATTGATAAGCTGGCTGCCGAGTACGGGGGAAATTGAGTTGCCCGTTGTTCGTTGTCAGAATTCAGCCCCGACAACTGGCAGCTGGCAATTCACAACTCAGCTACCTTTGTGGCTATGGCTGACGCTCCCAAAACTCTGTTGTACCTCGTGCCCACGCCCATCGGCAACCTGGAGGACATTACCCTGCGCGCCATTCGGGTGCTGGGCGAGGTCGATATTGTACTGGCGGAGGACACCCGCACCAGCGGCCGGCTGCTACAACACCTGGGCCTGAAGAAATCCATGCTCAGCTACCACCTCCACAACGAGCACCAGCAGGTGCAACGCCTGCTGGTGCGACTGGAGCGCGGCGAAACCATGGCCCTGGTATCCGACGCGGGCACGCCCGGCATTTCCGACCCCGGCTTTCTGCTGGTGCGCGAGTGCCTGGCCCGGGGCCTGCGGGTAGAGTGTCTGCCTGGGGCCACGGCCTTTGTACCGGCGTTGCTGAAGTCAGGATTCGGGGCCGAGCGGTTTACGTTCGAAGGGTTTCTGCCAGTGAAGAAGGGCCGCCAGACGCGCCTGCAGGAACTCGTGCACGAGCACCGCACCATGATTTTCTACGAGTCGCCGCACCGCATTGTGAAAACGCTGGAGCAGCTGGCCGCTGTGCTGGGTCCTGAGCGGCCGGCTTCCGTGAGCCGGGAGCTGACCAAGCTATTCGAGGAAACCATTACGGCACCGCTGGCTGAGCTGGCCGCCAATTTTGCCGCCCGCGCTGCCATCAAGGGTGAGATTGTGCTGGTGGTGCAGGGCCGCGAAAAAGAAGAACGCATTAAGCAAGACCGGTATGCCGATAACGACCGTGACGAATAAAGTAACTTCCGCGCTGCCCCCCGCAACCGGCCGCGCCGGCTGGTTGCCGCTGCTGCTGGCCGTGCTGGGCGGGGTACTGCTTTGGCTGGGGTGGCCGGTGCACCCGGCCGCGCTGGCGGCGGTGCTGCTGGTGGCCTGGGTGCCCTACCTCTACCTCGAACACCACCTCACCCGGCAGGGAGCCGGCAACGGCAAGGTGTGGGCCTACTCCTATTTGCTGCTGCTGCTCTGGAACCTGTTCACTACGTACTGGGTGAGCTACAGCACCCTAGCCGGGGGTATTACGGCCGTTATTGCCAACGCTCTGCTTATGAGCCTGCCGCTCACGGCGTTCCGGCTCACCAAGCGCCACTTCGGCCCGAAGCTGGGCTATTTGTCGCTGCCCATTTACTGGATTGCCTTCGAGCAGCTGCATCTGCACTGGTTCCTGACCTGGCCCTGGCTGACGCTAGGCAACGGCTTTGCCCAGGCCAACCAGTGGGTGCAGTGGTATGAGTATACCGGTTTTCTGGGTGGCTCGCTCTGGATGTGGGTAGTGAATTTGCTGGCGTTTTTTGCCTTCCGCAATTACCGGGCGGGCGGCCATTCGGGTGTCGTACCCTTGTCCCGAGTGCAGCTCCAGCGGCTGATACTCCTGCCGCTGCTGGCAGCACTATTGCCCATCGGCCTGTCATACTTTATAGGAAGCAGATATCAGGAAAAGGGGGCGAAGGCGGAAGTGCTGGCGGTGCAGCCCAACGTGGACCCGTTCGAGGAGAAGTTTGAGGGCGGTTCCCGCTTTATCTCGCACGATGAGCAGCTTACGCGCCTGCTCACCCTCACCGAGCAGCACCTCACGCCCCAGACCAAGCTCGTACTCTGGCCCGAAACCTCCCTCGACGAAACCTACTTCGAGGCCGGCTTTGAGGGCTACCCCAAGGTGCAGCGGCTCCGCCAGTGGCTGGCCCAGCACCCGGGCGTGGAACTGATAACCGGCCTGACCACCGTGCAGCAGTACGGCTCCGATAAAGCCAACGCCAGCCCCACGGCCCGCTTCCGTCAAGACCTGGGCTATTACGACGTGTTCAACGCGGCTATTCACTTGCCTGGCACGCCCGGCCGGCCGCAGTTCTACCACAAGAGCCGGCTGGTGCCGGGCGTGGAGGGTGTGCCGCCGTGGCTGTCGATGTTCGTGATTGATCTGGGCGGCGCGGCCGGCGGCCTGGGCTCCCAGGCGGAACGCACAGTGTACCCCACGGCTACTCCCGGTTTGCAGGTAGCCCCGGTTATCTGTTACGAATCGGTGTACGGCGACTTCGTGAACCAGTACGTGCAGCGCGGGGCCACGCTCATTGGCATCATCACCAACGACGGCTGGTGGTCCGATTCGCCGGGACACTTGCAGCACTTGCAGTACGCCACCCTGCGCGCCATTGAAACCCGCCGCGACGTAGCCCGTTCAGCCAACACCGGCATATCAGGCTTCATCAACCAGAAGGGCGAAATCACGCAGCAAACCGGTTGGTGGGTGCCCGCCGTGAGTCGGGCTACCGTCCACCTGAACACGGAGCTGACGTTCTACGTGCAGCATGGCGAGCTGATCGGGCCCGCCTGCCAGGTGCTGGCGGTGCTGTTGCTGCTGCTCACGCTGGCCCGTCTGGCGTTGAACCGGCGACGCATAACTGCAGCCTAGCTTCGGCATCTACGGGCCGAAACAGCTCGGCGTCCTCTGCGGGCTAAAAACACTTGCTCGCCGGAGGTCTTTTTCTGACACTTTCTTTCTCATGGATTACAATCAACTCAGCTTTCAGCTCGCGGCCGTAACGCGCCACGCGGGCCAGTTCATCCGCCAGGAGGCGGCCACTTTCAACCGCAGCCACATCGAAATGAAGGGCGTCCACGACCTGGTGTCGTACGTGGATAAGGAAACCGAGAAGCTGCTGGTGGCCGGCTTGCGCGAGGTGCTGCCCGAGGCCGGCTTCATCACGGAGGAAGGCACCGAAGGCGCTGACCGCGCCGAGGAGTTCAACTGGATTATCGACCCGCTCGATGGCACTACCAACTTCGTGCACGGCTTGCCGGTGTACTGCGTGAGTGTAGGCCTCGTCCGGGGCCAGGAACTGGTAGCCGGCGTGGTGTACGAGGTAGTGCGCGACGAGTGCTTCCGGGCCGCCAAAGGGGCCGGGGCGTTCTGCAACGAGGTGCCCATTCACGTATCCGACGTGCCCGATCTGAACAGCTCGCTCATTGCCACCGGCTTCCCCTACACCGATTTCGGGCTGATGGATGACTACCTGCAGGTGCTGGGCTCGTTCATGCGCCGCTCGCACGGGGTGCGCCGGGTGGGTTCTGCCGCCGCCGACCTGGCCTACGTGGCCGCCGGCCGCTTCGAGGGCTTCTTCGAGTTCAACCTCAACTCTTACGACGTAGCCGCCGGCATCCTGCTGGTGCGCGAAGCCGGGGGCCGCGTCACGGAGTTCTTGCAGGACGGCGACCCGCTGTTCGGCCGCGAAGTGGTAGCCAGCAACGGCTTGGTACACCAAGAAATGCAGGACACCATCCGCGAAGTCTGGAAGTAAGGACTGGTAGAGCGTCATGCTGAGCGAAGCCGGAGGCGAAGTAGAAGCATCTCTACCGCTTCTTTGCCAGACTATTCAAACGAAGCGGTAGAAATGCTTCGACAAGCGGACGTCAGATGAAGCATGACGCTCTATTGAGTCCGGATAGCCATAAAAACCAGCCCGGCGCAAACCAAAACCTGTTCGTCGTAGTTTTGTGACCATCATGTGGATACAGTATCTCATCATCGCACTGCTCTTTGCCGGGGCTGCGTTCTATGTAGGGCGGATTTTCTGGCGGGCTTTTTTTGATAAGAGTGCCGCCGGCTGCGCTAAGGGCTGCGGCGGAGCTTGCTCTACCATTGACGTGGATCGGCTGCAGCGAACCATCGAGCTGGCTGCTGCCCGGGAAACAAAAGCGTCGTAACGGCACGATATTCTTGTCTTCGGATATAACCTGCCCCCGTACTGGCTACGTATAGCCGGCACGGGGGCTTTCCGTTGGCAGGCCCGCCGCTGATCTGACATCCTTCCTATTCCCTACCAAACGCCCCTCATCATGCAAGACAAAGAAGAAGAACGCTCGCTCGTGAATGTAGAACGCCAGCTCAACAAGGATGGCTTCACGGCCGACTTCCGCGTTACCGATGGCCGTTTGCATACCATCGATAACGACCGGAGCAAAGGCTACACGCCCAACGAAGTAACTATCGTGGATTTCTACCGCTTCGAGGGTGAAAGCAACCCCGACGATATGTCGATTCTCTATGTCATTGAAACCGCCGACGGCGTGAAAGGCACCATCTCTTCCGCCTACGGCACCTACGCCGATGCCGACGTGGACGAATTTCTGAAAACGGTAGAGGACCTGGGTAAAAACCTGACCAAGCCGAAGCATAAGTAAACACCTTTTTCAGGTGAAAAAATGAAAAAGCGCGACGCAACGGAAGTTGCGTCGCGCTTTTTTGGTGGGGCCCATCTTGCACAGCTTTGCTGCTACCGCACCAGTCCGAACCGCTGATGGCTCACATCCACCACAATAGTATGCTGGTTGAAGGGCCGGTTGCCCAGCATACCACCCATGCCGGAAAAGCGCATCAGCAGGCTTTCCATCAAGCTGGTGCCTTCAATGTACGTGACGGTTTGCAGGGGCAGTGCCACCGCGCCCAGCTGCAAAGCAGCCGCCGTAGCTATGGTATGCGAAGTGAGCGTGCGGCCCATTGAATTGACGGCGGAAGTACGGGCTAGGGCCTGGGGACGAGCCATTTGCTGCCACGTAGCCTGGCTAGTGAGGAGAGCAAATGCGCTGCTGCCCGAGTCAAACAGCAGCGGCTTGGTTTCCCCGGCCACTCCGGCACTCAGCATGATTCGGCGGCTGTCAAAAGCCAGGGGCACGAACTCCGTGCGGCGGCTCAGGCTGTCGGGAAACTGAGCTTCGAGGCTGAAACGCTGACCAGGGTAGTCGAGTACAAGGACCCGGTTCTCCAGCACGTCGGCCCCCAGGGTACCAATGATGAACGGGGCGGTACTGTCGGCGGGCAGCTGGTGCGCACCGTAGGTCAGTACGCGCATCCGGCGGGCCTGCACCTGGCTTTGGCCCAGTGCGAAGCGGAAGTTATGGAGAGTATCGGCCTGGGGTAGCAGGTACTGGCGGGTGTCGGGGTAACGGGCCCGTAAAGCGGCCAGCGGATGGGTATAGAGTAGGGAGGTAGGAGCCCCGGTATCGAACTGCAGGTAACAGGTGCGGGCACAGCCGGGCAACGACACGGGCAGCAACAACGCTGCCTGGGCCACCACGGGTCGGGCTGAGCTATCGGCCTGCCACACGAAGGTGCAGGTGGCAGGCAGCCCCGCAACGGCCAGCTGGTTGGGGGCCGGCTCAAACTTTTTCCGCATGTAAAAGTAGCCGCCCACGCCACCAAGCAGTAGCAGGGTAAGGATAACGAGCAGGACGTTGCGAAGGAGTTTCATGGCGCACTAAGTGAGGAGTGGAGTACATCTCAAACATAGCTGCCTTGCACTGTTACCCCGTGCGTCATTCCTCCGTCATTTAGCCGCCGTTTGAAGCAATTTATTGACAATAAGAACGTTGTGCGTGGATGTTGCTATAGCCGAAACCGGTAGATATCCAGGTGGCCCTGGCGTAACTGCCAGCCATAGTAAATCACCACCCCCAGGTTGAGCAGATAGGAACCGATGAAAACGCCCACGTACAGCCCCGGTATAAAGGTATGGAAGGCATGCGCCACCACTTGCACCAATCCGGCCAGTAGGTATGCCAGAAAGCAGCCCACCTGCCACAGAATCTGAAAGCCCAGCACGCGCCGCCCGACTTCGGCGGCGTGCTCCACCTCGTGGCGGTGCTTTCGCCAGAGCAGCCATGGCACCACCAGGTTCAGCAGTGGCAATACCAGAAAGCTCAGCGCACTCAGGTTCAGTAGCTGCAGAAACTGCGGATCGGGGAGCGTGGAGGGTGCTGCCGTGATAGGCAACGGGGCAGCTGTTTCAGCAGCCGGAGCGGCGGCTTCGGGCTCCGGCCGGAAGGCTTCCAACGGCACATCGAGGGCGGTAGCCAGGGCCTGCAGCGTGTAGCCGCGCGGCACTGTGTCGCCCTGCTCCACCCGCTGAATAGTGCGCAGACTCACGCCCGATTGCTCAGCCAGCACTTCCTGAGAAAGGCCTTTGCTCTTGCGGATGGCCAGAATACGGGCAGCTGAAAACATAGCGCGGCGGCAGTGGAAAAGGCGAAATCGGAAAAGGTGAAATTGGGAATATTTCCTCAGTCGTATTCACCAGCCGAAATCAACCTGCCCGGCTACGGTTCACCGGCCTTGCTGTACTACTGCAACGTCAGCACACAGGATTCCTCAACAGGCTCGCAATGACGTACTGTTCGCGCACTGTCCACACTCACCATTGCACTACTTCACAATCTCACCGCTACCCCCACACTTTGGTTCCCTCGGTGCAGTTGCGGCACATGTCAATCTGGTCGCGGCCCTTGAGCAGGGCGGCGCGGAAGTTGCGGTATTTACTGCCGTGCCAGAGCTGGCGGAAGGTCTGGGTTTTGAGGTCGCCGAGGCGGTACTCGGCATCCTTATCGAAGCAGCAGGGCACCACCAGCCCATCCCAGGTGATAACGCACGAGTGCCACATCTTCCAGCAATGGTTGAGCAGCCGGTTCTTGATGTTCCAGGTGCCGTCGCCCTGGTTTTCATAGCGCGAGTAGTAGTCGATGGTGGGAATGAGCGGGCTGCCGTTGTGGTAGTCGTAGATCTGGGCAGTTTTAAACCACACGTCGTCCACGCCCAGCTCCCGGGCCAACTCCTTTGCCTCCTCCAACTGGTGCTCGTTGGGCCGCACCACCAGAAACTGGAACACCACCCGCGGCGTCTGGCTTTTCAGCTCCCGCCGCCACTTAATCAGGTTGCGGGTACCCTCAAGCACTTTGTCGAGCTTGCCGCCCACGCGGTACTGTTGGTACACCTCCTGAGTGGTACCATCAAGGGAAATAATGAGCCGGTCGAGGCCCGATTCCACGGTACGGCGGGCGTTGTGGTCGTTGAGGTAGTGGGCGTTGGTACTGGTGGCGGTATAGATGCCCTTATCGGCGGCGTACTTCACCAGCTCCAGGAAGTTGGGGTGCAGGTACGGCTCGCCTTGGAAGTAGAAAATCAGGTACCAGAGCCGGGAGGCCACCTCGTCAATGGTTTTGCGGAACAGCTCATCGGGCAGCATGCCGGTGGGGCGCGTGAAGGAACGCAGGCCGCTGGGGCACTCGGGGCAGCGCAGGTTGCAGCTGGTGGTGGGCTCGAAGCTCAAAGCCACCGGCAGGCCCCAGTGGCGCGCCTTGCCCGTGAGTTTGCTCAGCACGTAGCCCCCTACCACTTGCGCCCCGTTCCAGAGGCGGCCGGGAGTAGCTTTTGAAAAGAAATTAAGTCCGTCGGTGAGTAAGGAGGCCATGCGGGGCTAAAGGTACGGGGCGCGGTGGCGAAACGAGCCACTGGCCCTAATAACCAAAGGCCCCCTCTTCGGTTCACGGGAAGAAGAGGCCTGTGGCTATTACAATAGCGTGGCCTACGGCCGCACCTGCACCGTGTGGCGCTCCTGCCGGTTGCCCTGGCCGGCGTGCAACTGGTAGAGGCCGGCAGGCAGCTCCCGCAGCGGCAGTTTCGCCTGGCCATGCTGGCTGCGGCCCTGATACACGCGGCGGCCCTGCTCGTTGTAGAGCACTACGTCGAACCCCGGCGCGGTGATGGCGCGGGCTGCTGGCGCCGGCTCAGTGGCCACTACGGTAGCCTCATCCCGGGCCGGGTTGGGGTACACAGTATAAGAAGGCGAATAGTCGCATTGAGTCACGGTAACCGGTAAGGTGCTGCCGGTGCTACCACAGGCATTGGTAGCCGTAATGCGTATTTCGCCATAGCCGGCTCCGTAGGTAAGAACTGCGAAACTGCCATCGCGGCTTAACGGCTTGTGACGCACCCGGCCAGAGGACGTAATGGTATAGGTAAGGGACGGGTCATAGGGCCGGACCTGATACGTAGCCGCCGGATCACAGCCGTCTATTTCATTTTGTCGAGGGGGCCCAGCAGCTGGTCGAGCTGTTGGCGGACGGGGTCAGCGGATTGGGCACGTACGAGCGAGCCACTCGCCCAGCAGAGGGCGAGCAAAACGAATAATTTTCGCATAGAAAATAAGGGGATAGAGGAATTAGAACTGGACGTCAAAGCGTCCGTCGGTAACGCGCAGCGTATCGCAGCCGGGCTCGTAGAGCGTGAAGGCAAAGCGGCCGGCCACAATGCGGGCCACCGGGTCGTAGCGCGTCAGTGTCAGCGTGCCCGTGCGGGTGTTGACTCCATCGTAGGAGCACCTGTCTGTGTTAGCTCGGACAGTAAATCCTACCCTTTGAGGTGGCGGAAATATCTGCGTTATTGACAGTATCTTATAGGTAGTCGTCAATATGCCGAAAGAAACAGTATCTGATAGCAGCAAACTGAGTGTCGACTTCTGCCCTTGACTTCTCATGTCAGCGCCGATTGACAGTTTATTAAGTGTAAACCAATCTCCACCAGTTTGATTTATACCCTTTGCGACATAAGGTTTGCCGTTGACCAGACAGCCGAAAGTGCTGGCCCCGGTCTGGGTGGCGGGGGGCAGTTCGGGCAGTGGTTCGGGAGCGGGGTCGCCCTCTTTGCAGCTGCTGCACTGGGTGAGCAGGGCCAGGGCTAGGTACAGGGGTGAGCGAATAAGTTTCACGGGGCGAAACGGGATAAAGGGGTAAGAAGGATGAGACAGGCCCGCCGCAGCGGGAGGGGCTAGCAATAGGTAGATAAGAGAAGCAGCGCAGTATGGCCAAGCTACGCGGCCGGGCGCAGAAAGGCAACCGCCTCGGTAGGAGCCACGGCCACGGCGGTGCGGGTGAGGTAGTGGCTCCGGGGGCGGCCAGAACTGTCTGTCTATCGTACACAAAACAGCAAAACGCCTTTCGCCGCAGGGCGAAAGGCGTTTTGAAGGCATAGTTTGAATACTGATTTACCGGCCCGTTGGCATGGAGCTGCTGTACGTATTGGCTTTGCCGAACGATTCCTTGATTTCGTCCACGGCGGCGCGGCTGCTCAGGCGCTTGGGCTTAGTGTTGAGGAAGGTGCCGTCTTCGGCCAGCAGGAAGTAGCTGGGCACGTCCTGCACGGCGTAGGCCCGGGCTACCGCCGAGCGAAGTCCGCCGCCCGACCGGACGTGCACGCCCGGTAGCTTCTTGCTGATAACCAGCTGCTTCCAGGCTCCTTCGTTGTCGTCGAGGGCCACGTTCAGGAACACGATGTTCTTGCCCTCAAACTTCTTGGCCAGCTCCGCCTCGTAGGGCAGGTCGCGCAGGGCCAAGCCGCTGGTGGTGCGCCAGAAGTTCAGGTACACCAGCTTTCCGGCAAAGTTCTTCAGGCTCAGCGTGTCGCCCTTGGAGGAAACCAGCCGGAAATCGGGGGCCGGCGAGCCGATGGCAAAGGCTTTGTGAGTTTCAAAATCCTGCCTCAGCAGCGGGTAATACTGATTTTTGGCATCTACCGCACGGAAATCCTCCAGCATAGCCGCCGACTGCTTTACGTGCCCAAACCGGAACGACTCTTTCAGCACCCGACCCATCACAATGGGTTTGGCCGGGCCAGTGAGCTGGTTTTTGGCCATATCGTAGCATACCTGGTAAAAGTCGGGGTCGGAGCGCAGCTTGCCGCTGCTGGTGGCCAGGTAGTGAATATAGTTGAGCAGAAACTCTTGGTACTGCTCGCTCTGCACCGCTGCCGGATTGTTGATCAGGGATTTGTCGTTGAGGAACTCGTAGTACGAGGGTGTCATTTTCAGGCGGCCCTCAGTAGCTACTACCTGTTCGCGCAAATCCTGAAACGTTAGCCGGTCATTGGCATAGCCGTAAGTGATTTCGGCCTTCACGTACTCCTTAAAAGCCGGCGAGAGTCCTTCGGAGCTTTCCTCCAGAAACTTGGTTTCCTCCTTCCGACGGTAGTCCAGAAAGGACAGGAACGGGGCTTCGTAGAACGTGATATTGTCGGGAAGAACCTGGAAACCATCGTTTTCCACGAACTTGTCGTCCATTTCCGTGAGGAAGGTATTGGCCTCCGCGCCTTTACCCTTATAGCGGACGGAACTGGCCAGGTCGGACCCTTTGAAGCGGACTTCCATCTGGTTGCCGGGCTCCAGAAACAGGTCGGTTACGTCGTCGCCGTACACCAAATCAGCGCGGGTGGGGCCGTTTACGGTGAGAGCCAGCCGGAATTCGCCTTTGCTGTCGAGGCGGGCATACGTAATCTGCTCTTTCACATCGAGCGGGTTCTCGCGCACCGAAACGGCCACGGTATCGGCCGTCCGGCCACTGACTTTGCCGGTCAGCACCACGGTACCCTGGGCCCGCCCCAATAGCGGGGCGGCCAGCAGCCCGGCCCATAACAGGGCGGCAGTGAGAGGAAATCTATAGGCCATCGGGGAGGGGCTTAGCAGGTTAGAAATCGGACCCTGCTTAACCGGAGGGCCGGTTTTCGCGCTACCGCGTCAGTTGATTCGCGGTAAAAGTCAATTCCTTATCCGAAGATACGCGGTAATGGTTGAGAAAGTCCAATCCGGCAGGTTACTTTTTTCGTAACCCGCCGGTCGATACCAAAGTTTTGAACACTTCCCGGTAGGCGACTGTACCGGCTATCTAAAAAATAGGGCTTTACCAGGATGCGTGATGCCCTAGCTCGATTTTCACCAACGCCACATCACGCCAGGTCTACCCAAACAAGCCCGTCAGAACCTCATCCAGGCGGCCCGCCGGGTGTACCCGGATACCGTAGCGCGCTAGGTCGAGGCCCTTGGCGTTGAACTGCGAAATGTACATTTCCGCAAAACCCAGCTTTTCCGCCTCGCTCAGACGCTGATCCAGCCGGCTCACGGCCCTGATTTCGCCGCTCAGGCCCACTTCCGCCGCCAGACAGATTTCGCCCCGGATAGGCACATCGTTGAGGGAGCTGACCACGGCGGCACACACGGCCAAATCCAGGGCCGGGTCTTCGAGGCGCAGGCCACCGGCAATGTTCAGAAATACGTCGTGCTGACCCAGGCGCAGGCCGCTGCGTTTCTCCAGCACCGCCAGCAGCATCTGCAGACGCTTACCATCAAAGCCGGTGGAGCTGCGCTGAGGGGTGCCGTAGGTGGCGGGCGTCACGAGGGCCTGCACTTCCACCAGCAGCGGCCGGTTGCCCTCCAGCGTGGCCCCGATGGCCAAACCGCTAAGCACCTCGGTGCGCTGACTAAGCAGGATTTCTGACGGGTTACTCACCTGCCGCAGGCCTGCGCCTTGCATCTCGTAAATGCCTAGCTCAGAGGTGGAACCGAAGCGGTTTTTGATGGTGCGCAGGATGCGGTAGGTCAGGTGCCGGTCGCCCTCAAACTGCAGCACGGTATCCACCATGTGCTCCAGAATCTTAGGGCCGGCAATGGAGCCATCCTTGGTGATGTGGCCGATGAGCAGCACGGGCACGCCGGTATCCTTGGCGTATTTGAGTAGCTCGGTGGTGCACTCGCGCACCTGGCTCACAGAGCCGGCCCCGCTTTCTACCAAGGTGCTGTGCAGGGTCTGGATGGAATCGACCACCACCACGTTGGGTTGGAGCTGGTCGATCTGACGGAAGATATTCTGGGTGTTGGTTTCAGTAAGGATGTAGAGACCCGGGTGCTGGCGGCCCAGGCGCTCGGCCCGCATCTTAATCTGCTGCTCGCTTTCCTCCCCGCTCACGTACAGAATACGCAACCCGTTGAGCTGCATGGCAATCTGAAGCATGAGGGTGCTTTTGCCGATGCCTGGCTCGCCCCCAATAAGCACCAGGGAGCCGGGCACGAGGCCACCACCCAGCACCCGGTTCAGCTCGTCGTCGTGGGTATTCAGGCGCGACTCCTCCTCGTACAGAATGTCGCCCAGCGGCTTGGGTTTGGCGGCTTTGGAGGTGGTACCCACTGAGGAAGAGGCCTTCCAGGCGTTGGCGGCCGTAGCAGTGTCGGTTTTCTCCACCACTTCCTCCACGTAAGTGTTCCACTCGCCGCAGCTGGGGCAGCGTCCAATCCATTTTGCGGATTGGGCGCCGCAGTTCTGGCAGAAATAAAGGGTTTTGACTTTCGCCATACCGGTAAGGTCAGAAGCAAGAAGGGAAAACTAAAGAATGCAGCACGCGGCCAAAAAGTTTGGCAAGAAACATCTTTTCCTTTTGTTGGCAGTCGTACCGGGGGCTGCACAAGTGCCTGCGCACACCTACGCACTTACCCCCGATAGGAGAGCTTACTGATAGAGGACAAGAGGATAGCCGTCGACCATATAGTTGTGCATTCATATATAGGTACGAACCGGAAACGGTTAGACTATACTACTATAATGATTGTCAACTGTATGAGGAACTAAAATTTGCTGGTTGGAGGTGTAGGCCTGTTGTTTGAGCCGATTTAGTGAGGCAAACCAGGTATGAGGGAACTTAACTGAGCTTTCTGGCTAAAAAATGAGCTGTATTTAGCTTGTTGGGCCGGTACAGCAGCAGGTTGCTTCCCTCGATTGGTATTCAATGAAATTGTATTTATCTGTTATGCGTGTTGTTACATATATTTGGTTGGTAGTTTTGTGCGCATACCACTGAATGTCAACTGTATCTGGTTTTGCCCGATACATCACCTGCTGTTATGCGCTTTTCTGCCAAACACACCTTCACCTACCTATCGGCTCAACCTCTGGCAGCTACTGCCTTCTCTTGGTCTCGTCGGCTGTTGCTACTGACTGGTATGGCCACGGCTTTTGCGGCGGCCCGGCCCCACCATACAAGTGCTCAGGCACTGTATAAAACCAACGGCGACGCTGTTGCCAGCACTACCTGCACCGGTGGCTTTACGCTTACTCCCGAGTTAGGCAACAAATCGGGCTCCGTGTGGCGGCTGCAGCAGATTACGCTGGCCAAGTCGTTTGTCTTCAATTTCTCCGTCTACCTCGGTACCCGGGATGGGAATGGGGGCGACGGGATGGTGTTTGGCCTGCAACGAAGCAATGTGGGCACCAACGCCTTGGGCGGCGGCGGGCAAAATATGGGTATGGCTGCTATTTCGCCATCCGTAATTGTGGAGTTTGATACCTATGACAACGGCACCGGCATCAACGACATAGCTGCCGACCATATCGGATTGGTGAAGAATGGCGACTTCGGTAATCCGCTTACGTTTACGAACTCAGCCGCCACAGCCGTACGAGCCACTCCAGCGGCCGTTGATGCCGGGGGTACGGCGCTTAACATCGAAAACGGCACGTACTACCCGGTTCGAGTAGCCTGGAACGTGAAGACCAAAACACTGCAGGTGTACTTTAATAATGTCCTGCGGGCCACATACTCTGAAGACTTCGTAGCTACGATATTCGGCAATAACCCATCGGTCTATTGGGGCTTTACGGCCTCTACCGGCGGGGCTCTCAATAAGATGGAAGCCTGCAGCCTGGCTTTCGATTACGACCAGGATACCGATGGCCTGACCGACAGGCAGGATGCCGACGACGACAACGATGGTATTGCCGATACGGCCGAAGCAAATAACGTGGATGCCACCGCCGATGCGGACAGTGACGGAGTGTTGAACTACCAGGATGCGGATTTTGGGGCGCTTAATGCCAGAGGTGTCGTGAGTACGCTGGACGCGGATGGCGACGGTATCATCAACCAGTTTGATCTGGATGCTGACGCCGACGGTATTCCGGATGTGGTGGAAGGCACTGATGGCCGCATGAGCAGCGGCTTCCGGGCCCTATATAGTGCTGCCGATGCACAATATACTCAGGCAGTAGATGCCGTAGGGCGGCCCCAAAATACAGCCTCTTATACTACCCTGCCGGATACCGATGGCGACGGTAAGCCCGATTACCTCGATACCAACACTGATAACGACGCAGTGCCGGACTGGATGGAGGCCTTTGATGATAACAACAGCGGCTACTCCTCTGATGATCTGGTAGTGCGGGCCGCTGCTTTTGTAACTGCCGGGGGTAACAGCACCTACTATCCTGCCACCGACGCCAATGCCAACGGTACCCGTGACTGGCTTGATGATACCAATGCCAACGGGATTCCCAATTTCCTGGACATCACCAGCCCATTCTACCGGGACACGGATGGCGATGGACTGGTTGATCTGCTGGATGCTTCCAACCTAGGAAAAGGCTACGCGGACGTAACCAGCTACCCCGACCGCAACAGCAACTCCGTGCCAGATTACCGGGACGCCGCCCTGGTAACCCCGCTACCGGTAGAGCTGGTATCCTTCACGGCGCGGGCTGCCGGCGCGCAGGCACAACTCGTTTGGGCCACGGCCTCCGAGGTGAATAACGCCTACTTCGTAGTGGAAATCAGCACCGACGGGCAGACGTTTGCAGCCCTTGCCGAAGTTGCCGGTAAGGGTACAACTACCCAGCGGCATGAGTACCGCTATACCGATGTCAACCTGGCTCGTTATGCAGTGGCTGTAGTGTATTACCGTCTGCGCCAGGTTGATACGAACGGGGCGGTGCAATTTTCGGCGGTGCAGACCCTGGTTGTCAGCAACCGGCGTAGCACCATGGTAGCCCTGCCGACGCCTTTCACTACCGAGCTTACGCTGCAGCTGCCACAAACTGTGGCTGGGACGGCTACGCTGGAAGTACTGGATGCTACCGGCAGGCCCCAACTGGTGCAGGCCGTAATGTTGCAGGCCGGCACTACCACATTGGTAGTACCGCAGGCAGCAACCTGGGCAGCGGGCTTGTATTTCGTGCGCATTATCCAAGGCCAGCAGCAGTATAGCGTCAAGGCTGTCCGTCAGTAAGCAGCGGCAGGTTGCCGTAGCAGCACAACCGCCAGCCCTTTCATAAGGCTGGCGGTTGTGCTGTTTACACAGTTTGTGGAGGCAGGAAAAAGTACATTGGCCCGTCAACCGACTGCATCGGTACGCTTGATTACCTTTCTGCCATGCTGCCTGCCTCACCTCTTACCCGCGTTACGGCCTTTGCCGGCCTGCCGCCCGAAACCCTGGCCTGGCTTGCCGCGCACGGAGAAATCCGCCGCTTCGCGCCCAACGAAGTCATTACCCGGGCCGGCGACGAGGCCGAGTTTATGATGGCTGTGCTGGCGGGCGGCCTGCAGTTTTACATGACCCACAACGGCAACCGGGAGCCTGTGTTTCGGGTGGAGGCAGGCAACATCAGTGGGGTGCTGCCCTATTCCCGGCTGCGCGTAATCCGGGGCGAGGGCGTGGCGGTGGGCGAAACCACGCTGTTTCTGCTGCACCGCAACAAGTTTCCGGAGCTGGAACAGGCCAGCCCCGAGCTGGTGCAGCGGCTGGTGAGCCTGATGAGCGACCGGGCCCGCCTGGAAGCCCGGGCCCAGGAGCGCGACGATAAGCTGCGAGCGTTGGGCAAGCTTTCGGCCGGCCTGGCCCACGAGCTCAACAACCCTGCCGCCGCCATTATGCGGGCCGCCGAGGTGCTGGCTACCAACCTGCGGGCGCGGCCGACGCTGTTGCAGCAGCTGGTGCAACACTGCCCCAGCCCCGAGGCCCTGGCCCGGCTCACAGCCCTGGCTACCACCGTTTACCCGCCTTCCACCCTCCCGGCCCTGGACCGCTCCGACGCGGAAGACGAGCTGGCCGACTGGCTGGAAGAGCAGGGCGTGCCCGATGGCTTTCAGCTGGCGGCGGGACTGTTGGATGCCGGCCTCCCGCAGGCTATCCTTCAACCGGTGCTGGCGGGGTGGGCCCCGGCCGCCCGTCCGGCCGCGCTGGCCTGGCTGGAAGGCCAGGTAACGGGGCTGCGGCTGGTGCAGGAATTGCAGGAGGCCGGCACCCGCATTACTACGCTGGTTACCAACGTGAAAACATACAGCCACATGGACCGGGGCCAGGATTTCGCCCCGCTCGATGTGCACAGTGGCCTGGACAGCACCCTCAACATGCTGGGCTTCGCGCTGCGCGGAAAAAACCTGCGCATCGTGAAAGACTACGCGCCCGATCTGCCGCTGGTGCAGGGCCAGGTCAGCAGCCTCAACCAGGTCTGGACCAACCTACTTGATAACGCTCTCGACGCGCTGCCGCCCGGCGGCGAAATCACCATCCGGACCCGACTGGAAGACGACTTCGTGCGCGTATTTATCATCGACAACGGCCCCGGGATTCCCGCCGAGGTGCTGCCCCGGATTCTGGAGCCCTTCTTCACCACCAAGCCCGCCGGCGAAGGTACCGGCCTGGGCCTCGATATTGCGCTGCGCATTGTGGAGCAGCACGGCGGCCAGCTGGAAGTCCAGTCGGAGCCCGGCCGTACGGAATTTGCCATCTGGCTACCGAAGAGTAACGGAATAGCGGAGTAACTGAGTAGTTGTTCTCTCAGGGCAACAGGTCCGGTATGGCTGGCAGCCGGTTACTTTGCCGTTGTATTCGACTCCGTTACTCCGCTGCTCAGTTACTCATTTACTCCCCTCTCCCATGAAAAAGCCCGTTTTACTGTGTGTGGATGATGATCCGCAGGTGCTGAGCGCCATTGACCGGGACCTGCGCCAGGAGTTCCGGCGCGACTACCGGGTGGTGCGGGCCGGCTCGGGGCGGGAAGCGCTGGCCATTGTGCGGGAGCTGCACGAGCGGGAGGAACCGCTGGCCCTCATTCTGGCCGACCAGCGCATGCCCGACCTGGAAGGCGTGGAGGTGCTGACCCAGGCCCGGGAGCTGTTTCCGGAGGCCAAGCGGGTGCTGCTCACGGCCTACGCCGATACCGAAGCCGCCATCCGGGCCATCAACTCCGCCCGCCTCGACCACTACCTGATGAAGCCCTGGGACCCGCCCCAGCAGCTGCTCTATCCCACCCTGCACGATTTGCTGGCGGCCTGGCAGCGCGCCTACAAGCCGGCCTTCGGGGGCGTGCGCCTGATCGGGTTTCAATGGTCACCGAAGTCGCACGAGCTCAAGGACTTTCTGGCGGGCTACATGGTGGGCTACCAGTGGCTTGATTTCGAGACGGACGCCGAGGCCCAGACCCTGCTGGCCCGCAAAAACCTCACTGCCCACGACCTGCCGGTGGTGGTGCTGGAAGACGGTACCGCCCTGGCCAGCCCCACGCCCACCGAGGTGGCCACCCGCATCGGCCTCACGGTGCAGGCCTCGCAGGAGCTCTACGATGTGGTGGTCATCGGGGGCGGCCCAGCCGGGTTGGCAGCCGGCGTGTACGGCGCTTCTGAAGGCCTGAAAACCCTGGTAATTGAGCGGCAGACGCCCGGCGGCCAGGCCGGTACCAGTTCCCGCATCGAGAATTACCTGGGCTTCCCGACGGGCCTGAGCGGCAGTGAGCTGGCCCACCGCGCCTGGACGCAGGCCGTGCGCCTGGGAGCCGAAATTCTGGCCCCGCAGGAGGTAACCGGCCTGTGCGTGCAGGATGGCTACAAAGTGCTGACCCTCACGGATGGCAACGAGGTGAAAACCCGGGCCGTGATTCTGACCACCGGTGTGAGCTACCGCACCCTCGACGTGCCCGGCATGGACCGTCTCAGCGGCGCGGGCGTGTACTACGGGGCCGCCCGCACCGAGGCCCGCTCCTGTCAGGAGCAGGACGTGTACATTGTGGGCGGCGGCAACTCGGCGGGGCAGGCGGCTATGTACTTGGCCACGTACGCCCGTCGGGTGTTCATCCTGATTCGGGGCGAAAGCCTGGCCGCCAGCATGTCGGCTTACCTGATTGAGCAGATTGGGCAGACCCCGAATATTGAGCTGCTGCCCTTTGCCGAAATAGCCGAAGTGTGCGGCGCCGACCATCTGGAGGAGGTGGTAGTGCGCCGGCAGGGCCAGCTGGAGCGGCGGCCGGCCCGGGCGCTGTTCGTGTTCATAGGGGCCAAGCCCAGCACCGAGTGGGTGTGCGACACGATTGTGTGCGACGGCAAAGGCTTCGTGCTCACGGGCCGCGACCTAGTGACGGACCCGCGCTACGCCACTGCATGGCAGCACCCGCGCCGGGAGCCCTACCTGCTCGAAACCTGCGTACCTGGCATTTTTGCGGCCGGTGACAGCCGGGCAGGGGCTATGGCCCGGGTAGCTTCGGCCGTGGGTGAGGGCAGCATGGCCATCAAATTTGTGCATCAGTATCTGGATGAATAAGCTGGCTGCCGACCTGGTAAGGAAGTTATTTGCCGGAAACGCGGGGCTTTCTTCAGAATGGCTTCAGAATTGATTTTGGCCGTTGGTAGCCTGTAAAGCGCGTTGCGCCCGGAAACGCCTGTCTTGGAATGTGCCTCCCAGATGCCTGAGGGAAGTTTTTGGGTAAACCATCCGGCGGCTTCCCCGGTATATAGCGCCGGACCTATCCCGCCGGACGGGTCCGTTTCTGTTGCTTTTTGTGCCGAGGCGTATGCGCTCATTTCTTCAAAACCTACCGGTCCGGGCCTTGCTGCCTGTGGCCGCTGCCTTCTTGTTCAGCAGTTGCGACCTGCTCGAATTCAGCCCCAATGACCACCGTGCGCCCGAGTCGGAGCGCGACCTGACGGAGAAGAATCTGGCGCGCCTGCTGCAAAACCCGCTGCCCGCCGGTGATACGCTCCGGTTCGTGTTTACCGGCGACTCGCAGCGGTTCTATGACGACGCCGAGGACCTGGTAAAAAGCGTGAATCAGCAGCCCGGCATCCAGTTCATGCTGGTGGCTGGCGACATCTCTGACTTCGGGTTTGCCCGCGAAATGCGCTGGGTCAACGACGATTTGCGCAAGCTGAAAGTGCCGTACCTGACCGTAGTGGGCAACCACGATTTGGTGGGCAACGGCCGCAAGGCCTACGAGGCCATCTTCGGCCCTCGCAACTACTCCTTCGTGTACGGCGACACCAAGTTCATCTTCACCGACACCAACGGCCGCGAGTACAATTTCGACCGCACAGCTCCCGACATGACGTGGGTGAATAAGGAACTGGCCGACCGCACGGCCCGCCGCCACGTCATCATCAGCCACGTCCCGCCCCAGGATGAGGACTTTGACCCGGCGTTGCGGGAGGCCTATGCGGGTGCTTTGCGCCAGGATCCGCGCCTGATATTCGAGTTGAACGGGCACCGCCACGCGTTTAGCATTGGGGAGCCGTTCGAGGACGGGGTGACCTATATTAATTCGTCGTCGTTCGAGTCGCGCCAGTACGTGATTCTGACGGTGTGGGGTGACAAAGGCTTCCGCCTCAAACAAGTAACGTTCTAAGTCCGATGCTACAGCATATACTCTCAGTGGCCCTAGTGGCTGCTCCGCTGGTCGCGTCGGCTAGCCCTATTTCTTCCGTTGCCGCGCCCGATACTTTGGGCGTAACCACGACAGCGTCAATTCCCCGAGCGACTTCCGGCAATAGCCGGCCTTGGTATCGCCCCAACCACGTAGTGCTGCAAACCGGCGGCGGCCTGGGGATGGTAGCCGGTGGGGCCGGCTTCACACTTAAGGACCGGCTGGAGCTGGATATTCTGGTGGGCTACGTACCCGAAAAGTATGCCGGCTCGGCTCTGTCCCTGGCATCGGCCAAGCTGCTGTACTCGCCCTGGACCTTGCCCATCAAGGATAAGTGGTCGGTGAAGCCGCTCACGGTGGGCGGCTATTTCAGCTACACCCACGGCACCATCAACGACGAAGAACCCAACCAGTACACCAAGGGATACTATTGGTTTTCTACCGATACACGCATCGGGGCTTTACTGGGCAGCCGCCTAAGCTACGCCTTGCCGCCCACCGCCTCCGGCTACGCTCGCAACCTCTCGGCTTTCTACGAGCTAGGGACTAATGACTTGTATATTCTGAGCTACGCTCAGAATCGAAAAAGCCTTTCGCCGGCGGATATTCTGGTGTTGAGCCTAGGGCTGAAGCTGGATATCTAGGTCCGGCAGGCTGATGATAAGCGGCTGGCAGGCAGCGGCTGAACCATCTTTTGCAACTTGACCTGCACGAATCATGCAGCTTCGGGGCTTGGGAGTAATTGTATTGCTGTGGCTGGCCGGGTGTCAGCTGGTGGAGTTCAGCCCCAACCAAGCCTACGTGCCCGCTCGGGAGCGGAGCCTCACGGCGCAAAACCTGCGCCGTCTGGAGGTTCAGCCGGCCGATGACACGCTACGCTTCGTGTTCGTGGGCGACACCCAGCGGTTCTACGATGAAACGGAGGCCTTCGTCGCCAGCGTAAACCAGCAGCGAGCCGTTGATTTCGTGCTGGTGGGCGGGGATATTTCCGATTTTGGCCTCACGCGGGAGTTCCGATGGGTAAACCAGCGGCTGAACGCACTGCGGGTGCCCTTTCTGACCGTTATCGGCAACCACGACCTGGTCGGTAATGGCCGGGCCGTGTACCAGCACATTTACGGCCCTCTGAACTACAGCTTCCAGTACCAGCAAACCCGCTTCATCTGCCTCGATACCAACGGGCGGGAATACGGTTTTGGCCGCCAAGTGCCTGATATGGCTTGGCTCCGGCAGCAACTGGCCGACACTGCTGGCAGCCGGCGCACGATTGTAGTGGGCCACATGCCGCCCACCGATGAGGATTTTGACCCGGAACTGGTGTCGGCGTATACGGCGGCGCTGCGCAGCTGTCCGCAACTAGTGTTTCATCTGGCGGCGCACGTCCACCGTTTCACGGCCGGGCAGCCCTTCCACGACGGTGTAACTTACCTGACCACCTACAGCCTGCAGAAGAAACGCTACCACATTCTCACGGTGTGGGGGCAGCGGGAATTTCGCCTCGAAACCGTTGCGTATGGGGCGGGTAGCTAATATCACGGCTCTCAGGGCGTTGGCGGTAGTTTTGCTGGCAAGCATACCAGCGCGGGCGCAACAAGCCGCCGCCGGGCCGTATTTTCTGACGCTACACGTAGCGGGCGGTACGGGCTTGGTGGCGCTGGGCGGTGGCTACCGGCTGGCCCACGAGCGGCTGGAGCCGGAGCTGCTGGTGGGTTACGTGCCGCGCCGGCTGAGCGGAAGTAAGCCGCTGGCCATCGTCACCCTGAAAACTACCTGGCTGCCCTGGAAAGCTGGGTTGGGCGACGCCCGCTGGCAGGCCCAGCCGTTTACGCTCGGGGCTATGGTGAACTACACCACGGGAAAACAGTTTTTCCTGACCAACAATACGGCCGGCCGCTACCGGCCTGGCTACTACTGGTGGTCCTCGGCGGTGCGCCTGGGCCTGCTGGCTGGCACCCGCCTAAATTATGGCCGTACCGGCTCAACCCGCACTGCCGCCTACGCCGAGCTTAGCGCCAACGACCTGCACCTGATCAGTGCCCTCACCAACCGCACCCTCCGCTTACCCGATATCCTCACGCTGGGCGGCGGCCTGAAGCAAGATATGCGGTGATTTGATACGTGGAGGATGAAAATCCCCGCGCACTCTATGCTCCTGAACCCTTATACTTTCGCTAGGTAGGCGGCACGGGCTTCGCGCAGGAGGCGGATGAGCTCAGTGCGCTGGCGGAGCAGACTTTCCATCACGGGGCGCTCTTGGCGGAACAGGCGCAGCGCCCGCAGGCGGCGCAGCCGCTCGGCCAGGTTGCCGGCGTAGCTCAGGGCGTAAAAGCCGGTGAGCGGCAGGCTGATAAAATACAGCAGCGTCCAGAGCCAGCTGTCCGTGAGGTAGTGCACCAGCGCCGTCTGGCCCAAGTAGAACAGGGTGAACGTCAGCATCCCTGTTACCAGCAGGATGGGAGACACGAACTCCACGTCTTTAGTGGCCCGTTGGGCAATAACGGACGGTATTTTGTAGGGAATGTAGCTGTTAATAAGCCCGTATAGGTACACCGGGGCCCCCAGCGTTAGGCGCAGGCCAGCCTCCAGAGCGCGGTTACGGCGGGCTCCGGCCGGGCCCCGGGTTTCGAGGGCATCGTCGGTGAGGCGCAGGCGGTGCAGCTCTTGGTGGTAGCTGTGCAGCCGTTCCCGTACGTCGCCCAGGCGGCCGGCGTCGTGCTGCTCGAAGTAGCGCACGGCCCGTAGTAGGGTGCGGCTGAGCTGGAAGTTGTCGTAAAGGGTTTCCTCGTCGTCCTGAATCAGGTGCTGGCCGAAGGTGCGCTCCACCTGCGTCACCAGCTCATCTTCTTCATCGGTGCGTGTGATAACGAGGCGCTGCTCCATGCGGTGGCGGATTTCCTCGGTCAGGGCGTCGGCGGCGGCTTCGGGGTCCTGGCGGTACTGGTCGGCGTAGTCGGCTACCGTAATGGGCTCTGCCATGTTCACGAACACGTCGGAGCGGAAGCGTTGCGGGTCGAAGTAGTTGATGCCCAGGGGCATAATTCGCAGGCCCAGGCGGAAGTCGTGGCGGGCTTCGGCGCCCAGCGCAATGCGGGCCGCCCCGGTTTTGAGGGGCCGCAGCCGCCGCTCCGACACACTGGTGCCCTCGGGGAAAATCATGATGGTGCCGCCCCGGTCAAAATAGTCGTAGCAGCGCCCGAAGGCCTTTTCGTTCTGAGCTTCGAGCTGGGCCGGGGTCAGGGTTTCGGCGCCGGTATCGAGGTCCTGACGGCGGTAGATGGGAATGGAGTTGCCCGACTCCATAATGGCCCGGGAAATCGGATTTTTGAAGAAAGTGCTTTTGGCCAGAAACGCCACCGACTGCCGCCGGCTGGCTGCCGCAATCAGCGGGTCCATGAGCGTGTTGGGGTGGTTGCTGCAGATAAGCAGCGGCCCCGGCAGCTGCAGCCGCTCCCGGTGGCGGATTTCGAGCTTGCGGAAGAAAACGCGCAAGGCCACCTGCACGAGGGGCTTCATAACCGTGTAAAAAAGCATAGCCGCAAGAAAGGAAATTGGGTGGGGGTTATACTCGGCTGCCGGGGCAGAGTTGCCGGGGCCGGTACGGGCTGCTACTTCGGGCTTTCTGCCCGCCTGCCCAAACCACAAGCCGCCGGATTCTGACTTTTCGGGTGGGGTACGGCCTTTGCACGAACTGCTGTGCCCGTTCCATACAGGGCCAAAACGTGCATATTTGCCCCTGTATGAAACGTGTAGTATTCCTATGGCTCCTGATTACCAGTGTGGCGCTGACTTGCCGGGGGCAGCCGCCGGTACAGGAGCTGCCCGACCGGCTGTATCAGCAGCACATTCTCACGGCCGAGGGGCGCGACCTGCTCCGCAAAACCACCGCCGAAGGACGCCTGCAGGTTCTGGATGCGCAGGAGCTGTTGTCGGGCAGCGGCGAATTCGCCCCCCGGCAGGGTGCGGCGGCCGTCCTCACCTTCTGCGCCCAGGCATTTGTTGTTGAACTGCTCTACCGCACCGATTTCCCGCATACGCCAGCGGAACAGAAAAAGCAGGAGGCACTGGTTGCAACGGCCATCGGGCTGTTCAAAACCGACACCGCCGCCATTGCCAACTACCTGATGGCCCACGGCCCGGCTCCCATGCAGCTGGAAGCCGCCATTCCGGCCGAGGACGCAGTAGTACTGAAGAACAGGACCATCTATCCGCCCCTGGGCCAAGGCGGTATACTGACGAGCGGCCACCTCATTCATGAAAGCCGCAGTGTATTGGGAAAAACCCGCACCCGCCTGGCCCGCGACCTGCACGCCCTGGGGCTACTCAGCAACGCGGCCTACGAGCAGGTGCAGGCCGCGCTGCTCCGGCAGGAGCTGACTTCTGAGCAAGCCGTGTGCGAGCGGGGTGCCGCGCTGATGCTGGCGGAGGCCACCCTGCCCGCCCGCCGGGTGGCTCGCCGCGCGCTGCTCGATAGTCTGCAGCTCACGGGGCAGCTGACGGCCTCCCGTCGGCAGGAGGCCGAGGCGGCTACTCCGCCGCAGCAACTGCTGCCGCCACTGCAGTTGCTGGGCTTTACGACGCATGCCCGGGTACTGCAACTGCGGGAGCTGCCCTCGGAGCCTGGGCAACTGTATCCGGCCCTGCTGGGGCAGGTAGCCCGGCTCTGGCCCCGTTTTCAGCCCTCGGAAGTGCAGGCCCTGGTGGAGCGGCGGGCCGAAGGGGGGACCCTGTGGGCTGATTATGTAACCCTGAGCTTTCGGGCCGATGGCCGTCGCTATACCAACCGGTTTCTGCACGGCTACATGCGCCAAGATGAGCGCCCGGCGCACGGGCCGGAGGTGGGCGAGGAATTCCGGACCAGCCTCAACCAATGGCTGCGCGACCAGGGGGCACCCGAGCGGCTGTACCTGGCTTACCAGCCGGATAACCAAGGGGGATACGGGCAGGAACGGCTGGGGCTGGCCATGCTGACCCGGCCCCAGCGCCAGGTATGGGGCACGGCGGCCTACTTCCTCACCCAAGAAAATCACGACAACCGGTTTACCTCCGTGTGGATAGACAGCCTCACCGACCGCCTGCAGGCACTGGGGCTGCTACGCCACCTGACGCCGGCTCAGCTGGCTACTGCCCGGCAGCAGCTGGGGCAGGGCCAGAAGCAAACCCTGGCGGAGCTCCTGGCCTGCTTTCCGCAACTGCTGTACTGGCCCGATTGGGAAATGGCGGTAGAGGATGCGCCCTACGCGCGCTACCTGCGGGAAATGGCGGCTATTTCGCGCGGCGACTTTGCGCCTGCCCAAGTGCAGGATACATTCCGGCCGGAGGTGAGCTACGGCCGGAAGACCAGCTTTTCCTTTCGGCTAGGCAATGCCACGTACCAGACCACCCTGCTAACCAAAAACGAGTGGCTCGATAGTAAGGCAATAGAGCTGGTCGAGCGGGCTGCCCGCGAGCAGGGGCAAGGCGGCCGGTTCTATAGCATCGAGCAGGGCGAGGCGTACATGTACCTCACCCCGGCTCAACACGCGGCCCTGCAGCAGCTGGATGCCAGTCTGTTTGCCCAGCCCTGAAGGTCCTGAATAGCGAATGAAAACCTGCATCTTTGGCCGCTAATGGTGCGCCTGTTTCTCCTGCTTTTTGGTAGCCTGCTGCTACTACCCCACGTGGCTCCGGCCCAGACGGCCACCGCGGCCGCCACGGCTACGGCCCTGCGTCGCGCCCGGCAACTGGTGCTGGAGCGCCGCTACGAAAGTGCCTGGCAGCTGCTTGCCCTCACTGACCCCACCAATGCCGACCCGGCCGTAGTGCTGCAGAAGGCTGATCTGGCCCTTAACTACTACACCGCTACCGACGAGCTTCGCCGCTTCGCCTTTCGCAACCTAAAGCTCCTGGACCTCAGCCCCGACAGCCTCCGCCAGCTGGGCCAGGACTCGGTGCGCTACGCTTTTGCCGTGCGCCTAGTGTTGGAGCGCCTGCAGGGCCGCTTCCCCGATAACTACAAGCTCAGTCGGGCCCTCGGCGACTATTACTTCACTGTGCAGCAGTGCGACTGCGCCGAGGCCGAGTTGGGCGAGGACGAAGTGTTCCGCCGCACCATTGCCCAGTACCAGCAGGCCCACGCCCACGGCCAGGGCGATTACCTCTCCTACTTTGCCCTCGGCTACGCCTACCAGCGGCTGGGCCGGTTTCAGGAGAGCCTCGCGCCCTTCGAGCGGGCCTTGCAGCTACGTCCCACCTACGCCACCGCCCACCTCAACCTGGCCTTCGTGCTGCTGGAGCTCAAGGAATTTGAGAAGGCCCGGGAGCACGCCCGCCGTGCCGTAGAGCTCTTCCCTGATGCCCAGCACCGCGAAGACGCCGGCTTTTTGCTCAGCCAGATTGAGGAGCGGATGAAGTGAATGGGTGGATGGGTGGATTGTTGAATGGGTGAACGGTCATTGCGAGGCGCAGCCGAAGCAATCCGTCCTTCACGAAGCTCCTACCTTCGACCTACTAAAAAGCCCCTGGCGTCCATACGTCAGGGGCTTTGTGTTTTATCAGGGCTTTTGACTGCGTGAAGGACGGATTGCTTCGGCTGCGCCTCGCAATGACCGTTCACCCATCCATTCAACAAGCTACTTCTGATTCATCACGCGGTTCTGGCGGTTGATGGATTCCAAGTGGACGGCGTCGAAGTACTTGAGGATGAAGTCTTCCGTCAGGCCCAGGCGCTGGCCCTGCTGGATGCCGTGCTCCAGGATTTCGTTCCAGCGGCTGGCCTGCAGAATGGTGATGTTATTCTCCTTTTTGTAGCTGCCGATGCTCTCGGCCACCTGCATGCGGCGGCCCAGCAGGTGCAGAATCTCTTCGTCGAGCTGGTTGATCTGGGCGCGGAGCTGGCTGAGCTTGTTAAGGAACTCCTGCTGGTCGGTGGTTTCATGGCGCCAGGTCAGGCCGTCGAGCAGCTCGGCCAGGCGCTGGGGCGTCACCTGCTGCTTGGCGTCGCTCCAGGCGTTGTCGGGGTCAATGTGCGACTCCAGCATCAGCCCGTCGAAATCCAGGTCGATGCTTTTCTGGGCCACGGCAGCCAAGCCGGTGCGGTTGCCGCAGATGTGGCTTGGGTCGCAGATGATAGGCAGCTCGGGTAGGCGGCGCTTCATCTCAATGGGCAAATGCCACATGGGCGCGTTGCGGAATTCCGTGTTGCCGTAGCTGGCGAAGCCTCGGTGAATCAGCCCAATTTTCTGGTTGCCGGTTTTCTGCAGCCGTTCCACCGCGCCCATCCACAATTCCAGGTCGGGGTGCACGGGGTTTTTGATGAACACTGGGATGTCCACGCCCCGTAGCGCATCGGCCAGGGCCTGCACTGAGAAGGGGTTTACCGTGGTGCGGGCCCCAATCCAGAGTACGTCCACGTCGAAGGCCAGAGCATCCTCTACGTGTTTGGGCGTGGCCACCTCCACGGTAGTGGGCAGGCCGGTGAGCTGCTTGGCCTTTTGCAGCCACGGCAGGCCCTTGGTCCCTATGCCCTCGAACAGGCCCGGCTTGGTGCGCGGCTTCCAGATGCCGGCCCGCAGCATATCCACCTTGCCGGTGGCGGCCAGCTGGGTGCAGGTGGCAATGAGCTGTTCTTCGGTTTCAGCCGAACAAGGACCGGAGATGATAAGCGGCTTTTTCTTGAGAAATTTGGGGTTTTCGGCCGCGTCGGCGGAGGAGGTCAGGAGCTGTTCCATGCGTATGTTGTGTGTCGAGATGAAGAGGAGAAAAGGAACATCATGCCGATAGGAGAGTGGAATCTCGCGGGCTGACGTTAGCTGTAGAGACGCGACACTCCGCGTCTTGGCGTGGGTTGGGGTTGCATATGTAGCGCGGTCCTGGTTGTTCTGGCGGGAGACGCGAAGCGTCGCGTCTCTACAGGGTTCTCATTTCAGAATTTTCTTGATGAGGTTGGCCTGCTGAATTTGCTGGTACACGGCGGGGTAGTTTTCCTGGTGCAGCAGCTCGCGCAGGTGCTGGAGTTGGTGAATGTGCTCATCCAATACATCCAGCACGTTCTCGCGGTTCTGACGGAAGATGGGCACCCACATATCGGGCGAGCTTTTGGCCAAACGTACCGTCGACTCGAAACCACCGCTGGCGAGGGCAAAAATCTGCTCGTCTTCCTTTTCCTTTTCCAGTACCGTGAGGGCCAGGGCAAAGGAGGTGATGTGCGAAATGTGCGAAATGTAGGCCGTGTGCAGGTCGTGGGCGGTGGCATCCATGTACACCAGCCGCATGGCCAGTCGCCCGAATACAGCCTCCACCCGGGCCACGGCGTCGGGGGCGCTGCGCGGAGCGTCACAGATTACCAGCGTCTTATCCCGGAACAGACCCGGCAGCGCCGCCGAGGGGCCTGAGTACTCGGTGCCAGCCATCGGGTGCACCGCCACGAAGCGGCTGCGCTGTGGGTGGTGCTCCACGGCCTGCAGCAGCAGGGCCTTGGTGGAGCCTACGTCGATAACCGTCTGGCGGTCGGTAGCTGCGTCGAGCACCAGGGGCAGCACCGTGAGCATGGCATCCATGGGTACGGCCACAACCACTAGGTCGGCACGCTGCACGGCCTCAGTCAGGTCCTGGGCCGGCTCATCAATCAGGCCCAGGGCCACGGCCTGCCGCTGGTTGTCCGGGCTGCGGTCCACCCCAATGATGTGGTGGGCCAGGCCGGTTTCCTTCAGGCTCAAAGCCAGCGACCCGCCAATCAGGCCAATTCCGATGATGGTAACTACCATTAGGTGAAGCGGTGGAATGTGCGAAATGTGATGGAATGCGTGGAGGATGTTATTAGAATGTCATTCCTTGTCAAGCTCGGAATGACGTTCTGTTTTACTGCCCGGTAGACTCTCGTACGCGCGCCAGGGCTTGCTGCAGCACCTCCACCGGCTGGCATAGGCTGAGGCGAATGTAGCCGTTGCCATTGCTGCCAAAGATGCCGCCCGGCGTCAGAAACACCCGGGCCGCCCGCAGCACCTCGTCGCTGAGGGCGTAAGCGTCGGGGTACTGTGCTGGCACTTTCGCCCACACAAACAGGCCTACCTGGTTGGGGGCCACGGTGCATTTCAGCAGCTTCAGCAACTCCAGCACCAAAGTGCGCCGGGCGCGGTAGTGGGCGTTGAGTTCCGCGTACCAGCTGGCGTCCAGGTTCAGGGCTTCCACGGCGGCCAGCTGCACCGGCAGAAACATTCCCGAGTCGAGGTTGCTCTTGAAGCGCAGCACGTCCTGGAGCACGTCGGCGCGGCCGGCCAGCAGACCCACCCGCCAGCCCGCCATGTTGTGCGACTTGCTCAGGGAATTCAGCTCCAGGGCCACCGCCCGCGCCCCCGGTACCGCCAGCAGGCTGCGGGGCGGCTCGGTGTTCAGGATGAAGCTGTACGGGTTGTCGTGGACCAGCAGGATATCGTGGGCGGCGGCAAAAGCTACCAGCCGCTCGAAGAAGCCGGCCGGAGGGGGCGTGCCGGTGGGCATATGCGGGTAGTTCACCCACATGAGCTTCACCCGGCTCAGGTCGCGGCGGGCCAGCGCGTCCAGGTCGGGCAGCCAGTTGTTTTCTTCGGTCAGGTCGTAGTCGAGGGGCGTGGCCCCGCTCAGGTGGGCGGCGGCCCGGTAGGCGGGGTAGCCCGGGTTCGGAATCAGCACCTCGTCGCCGGCCTCCAGCAGCGTCATGCTGATGTGGATGATGCCTTCCTTGGAGCCCAGCAGGGGCAGAATTTCCGTGTCGGGGTTCAACTCTACGCCGTATTGCCGCTGGTACCAGCCGGCCATGGCCTGGCGCAGGGCCGGCACGCCCTTGTAACCCTGGTAGGCGTGGGTGTTGGGCTGCTGAGCGGCGGCCGTCAGGGCCGCAATTACGTTCGGGTGCGGCGGCATATCGGGGCTGCCGATGCCCAGGTTGATGATCTGGGCCCCCGCTTTGTTCAGGCCCTCAATCTCGCGCAGCTTCTGCGAGAAGTAGTATTCCTGAATATGCTGAAGGCGGCTGGCAACGTGCATGATGAAAGTTGAATTAGGAGTATTGAGTTGGGGAGGGAGGAGAGGGGTGATGAAGTGCGAATCCGGAGCTGGTCCGGGTGGAAGGAGTTTTACAACCCATTCAATTCAGCATTCATCTCTCATAACTCACTTCTCCCTTATATGTGCCCAGCAGTTGCAGGCCTTCCGTGAGCGGAACCAAGGCATCCAGCGTGGCGGCAAGCTGCGTCGGCGCGTCGAATTCCAGGTCGGCGTGGAAGAAGTAGTGCCACGTACGGCCCGGTTGCGGACACGACTGCAACTTGCTCAGATTAACACCCTGCCCGGCCACGGCCGTCAGGATGCGGGCCAGGCTGCCGATGGCGTGCGGGGCTTCAAAGTACAGCGAAGCTTTTGTGGGGTGGTGTTGCAGTGGGGCATCCTCAGCCCGCATTAGCACCAGAAAACGGGTGTAGTTATGCTGTTCCTCATGAATGTCGCCCGCCACAATATCCAGGTCGAACAGCTCAGCGGCAAGCTGGCCTGCTACGGCCGCCACGCCCGGCCGCAGCTGTTCCCGGATGCGCTGGGCGCTCAGGGCCGTATCCTCGGTTTCCACCAGCTTCCAGTGCGGGTATTGCCCCAGGTAGTCGGCGCACTGCAGCAACGCCATCGGGTGGGAATGTACCTCCTTAATATCCAGTAGCTGCTGCCCCGGCAGGGCCATCAGGTGCTGCCGGATGTGCAGGTACACCTCGCCCACCACCCGCAGGCCGGCCTTGCGCAGCAGCGTGTAGTTAGGCAGAATGCTGCCGGCAATGGAGTTCTCGATGGCCATAACCGCCGCGCCGGCTGCTCCGCTCACAACGCTCCGCACTACTTCCCCAAACGTAGCGCAGGGCAACACCGCCACCTGCGGCCCGAAATGGCGGCGGGCGGCAATCTGGTGGAAACAACCTTCAAATCCTTGAATGGCGACGATGGGAAGCATACTGTGAACTGAAAAAGACACTAAAAAAGGGCCTCCGGTGTGCGGGGCCCTGGTTTTGCTGGATGGCTGCGGATAAGTCAGCTTCGGCAAACCGGGCCCGGCCTCTTCAGAAAGAAGAAGTAGCAGTAGCCGTAATAAAAGAAGCTGCAAGCGGGCATCAGGGCAGATTGAGCGTAAAAAAAGCGCCTCCCGAAGTTGTCGAGAGGCGCTGAAGAGTTCGGGTTAGGAAGGCTACAGGGAGGCCGCTCGACTACGTGGTGGCGTAGTAGAAGTAATAGCTAAAAAAGAAGCGGGCCGTGGGCTGAGCCATGCGTGTCGGGCGTTTTAACGGCGGCAAGGTGGGACCGGTCGCCGGAAATTCCAAATAAAAAATGCAAAAAACGCCCGAACAACTGTTTGTTTGTCAGTAGATTTTGTGGGAAAACCTGCATCTTTCCGCTTGGTTGCCGACCCCGTATCCGCGCCCTGTTCTCAATCTGATAACTCATTGATAGATGCGTTTTTATCTGCCACTTGCCGTATTGGCTCTGACAGTGCGACCGGGCCTGGCCCAGACACCGGTTGCTTCGGACCTGGCTCAGGCCGCCCAACTTACGCAGGAGAAAAAATACCAATCGGCCTTTGAGGTACTGGACAAGGCTGACCCCAAAAATCAGTTGCCCGAAGTGCTGTTGGCTAAGGAAAAGCTCTTGCTGGATAACTACCTCATCAGTCTGAACTTTCAGGGCTTTGGCCTGCGCAACCTCAAGCCCACCGAAACCGTGGAGCAGCTCCGCGGCAAAGAGGGCGACTACTCCATGCACCTGCTGAACCTGCCGCTGGAACTCAACCGCCTGCAACGGAAGTACCCCGCCAACTACGCCCTCAGCAAAGGCCTCGGCGACTATTGGTACGCGGTGCTTTCGTGCGGGTGCGGGGAGCAGGATAAGTCCGAGGAGCAGAAGCTGGATCTGGTGCTGCGCTACTACAACGCGGCCCACGCCCACGGGCAGGCCGACTATAGCTCCTACTTCGGAGTGGGCTACGCGCAACTGCTGCGTGACCAACCCGCCGCTGCCTCGGTGGCTTTTGAGAAGTCGGTAGCCCTTAAGGCCGATTACCCGAACTCGCACTACAACCTGGCGTACGCGCTGTGGCTGCTGAAAAAATCGGCTGAAGGCCTGCCACACGCCACAACTGCCTACGACCTGTACGCTGCCGAGCCCCGCCGCCAAGCCGATGCCGCCCGCCTGCTGGGCATGCTGTACGAACAGCAACAAAAGCCCGTCGAAGCCAAAGTCGCTTACCAGCAAAGCCTGGCCCTGAACCCCACCGATTATCCCTCGATACGGGGCTTGCTGGGGTTGGCCGTGGCAGCCCACTCAGCGGAGGCTGCCTCCTGGGCTACCAGGCTTTACCAGCTGAATCCGGCTGATGACCAGATGTTCAACGACATCATGGACATCTACCAGACCAATAATCAGTGGGCTGAGGCCGAGGCATTTTTCAGCAGCCAACTGTCCACCGCGCCTAAAGAGGCGGTGCCCCAGGGCCTGCTGCATTTCTACGTGGCCATCCTGAACATGCAGCTCAAGCGGCCCCAACAGGCCCGGCCGCACTTCCTGGCAGCCAAAAAGCAGCTGACCACGGTAATGAAGCCCGATAATCCGGCGTTGCAACTCATCGAGAAAGGCTTGGCGGAGTCGAAATAATACCCTTTCCAAGCCTGAAGTGAGGATTAGTGAGGGTTGCTGGAGCAGCAACGCAAAAAACTGGCACGGTTTTGAAATATTACCTGTCAGCACCGGCAGCCCACCTTGCGCAAACGCGGCGGCCGGCTTCCTCCTTCCAAAACTTCCTGACCATGAATACGAAGCGACTTTTCGGCCGCCTGGCCGCGGCTACCCTTTTGTTTTCGGCTTTCTCCACGGCGGCTGAGGCCCAGGTAACCACCCACCGCGTACCGAAGTATACCGGCCCGGCCCAAGCCCGTCCCGTGCGTTCCACCTCGTCGTACTCGTCGACTCCGGCCACCGGGGGCGTACAGTTCGGGGTGCGGGCGGGGGTAAACGTGGCCGATGTATCGGGCGACGCGGTGAGTACCTTCAACGACCTGGCGGAGTACACTAACGGGGCCGTTACCCAGGAAATGAAGCCCGGTTTCTACGCCGGCCTCTACGCCACGCTGCCCCTGGGCCCACGTTTCGCCATTGAGCCCGGCATTGGCTACTCCGAGAAAGGTACGGTGCTCAACGGCCGCATTCCGCTGGAGCAGTTTGATTTCCTGAACGCCAAAGTAACTGCCACCGGCCGCTTGGCCTACCTCGATATTCCGGTGCTGGCCAAGGCCTACCTAACCGATGGGCTGTACGTGTACGCTGGTCCGCAGGCCTCGGTGCTGCTCTCGGGTAAGGCCCGCGTGCAGGCCGGTGCCTTGGGCTTCAACGCCTTCAATACCGATTTCGACGTAAAAAACCAGCTACGCACCGTTGACTTCGGGGTAGTAGGCGGCCTGGGCTACCAATTCCAGAACGGCCTGGGCCTGAGCGCCGGCTACGACTACGGCTTGTCGTCCCTGGACAAAAACAATAACTTCGACGCCCAGAACCGCGTCATCAAAGCTTCCGTTAACTACTCTTTTTAGAGGGTTTTAAGTACCTTATAAATAACACAAACGGCCCCGCTGCTAACCAGCGGGGCCGTTTGCTTTTCATGAAAGTATAAAAGGGAAGCGGAATAGCTCCGCATCGGAATAACAAGCCGAAGGCGGCCCGGCGGCATGGGTGGCGGAAGCGGCTGCAACCTGCTCCGCCTGCCGCCTTATGAGTGACGGTGGGCCGCCTTCGGGGATGTTTCTGCGGCCAGAACGCCGGGAGTAGCGGCCTAGTACTCCGCTATACTAGAATGAAGAGGCTACAGCAGATAGAGTGGGTTGCATCATGCTGAAAATCTGTTGATTAATTTGATGATGGCTGGAAGCCTAGCCGGTCGTTACCGTGCTCCGTACGCTTCGGGGCGCAGGCCTTCGGCCAGCTTTACTAGCCGCACCAGTTCCGCGCGGTAGCCGTCGGGGTCGAAGCGGCGAGCACCCTCGGCGAGGCGGGTGGTGCTTTCCCAGGTGGCCGTACCCCGGTGCTCACTCTGGCGCAGCAGCATACCGAACTGGGCCACGGCGGCGGCAAAGCGCAGGTTTTCACTGGCCTCGGCAAGGGGCCGCGCCGCACCGGCCAACGGCACCGCCAGCAGACGGCTGGCGAGGCCCTGGGGTTCCTTGTAGCGCAGCTTCACGGTGAGCAGTTCCGCCGAGGCGGATACGGCCGGCGCAGCAGGAGCCGACTGATACTTGAGCGGATCAACTGTGCCGGGGGCACCCACGGGTACTACCTCATATAGGGCCGTAACGGTGTGACCGGAGCCCAGTTCGCCGGCGTCTTTGCGGTCATTATTGAAGTCCTCGGCGGCCAGCACGCGGTTTTCGTAGCCCACCAAGCGGTACTCGCGCACCCGCTGGGGGTTGAACTCCACTTGCAGCTTCACGTCCTTGGCCAGCGTGAACAGCGTGCCGCCGAACTGCTGCACCAGCACCCGCCGGGCCTCGTCGAGGTTGTCGAGGTAGGCGTAGTTGCCATTGCCTTTGTCGGCCAGGAGCTCCATTTTTTTGTCCTGGTAATTGCCCTGGCCTACGCCCAGTACCGTCAGGAACACTCCGCTTTCCCGCTCCTGCGTGATGAGGTGCTCCATGGCGTCGTCGCTCTGCTCGCCCACGTTGAAGTCGCCGTCGGTGCACAAAATCACGCGGTTATTGCTTTCCTTGTTGAAGTGCTGACGGGCCACCTGATAAGCCAGGCGCAGACCTGCGCCACCGGCCGTGGAGCCACCCGCCGAAAGGTTATCAATGGCCGAGAGAATAGTGGCCCGCTCGGAACCGGCCGTGGGCGGCAGCACCGTGCCGGCGGCCCCGGCGTACACCACCAGCGCCACCCGGTCCTGGGGACGCAGTTGCTTGGTAAGGAGGCGCAGGCTCTGTTGCACCAGACCCAGCCGGTCCTCGCCCTGCATGGAGCCCGACACGTCCACGAGAAACACCAGGTTGGCGGGTGGCAGCTTCTCGGTGGCTATCTGGCGGGCCTGTAGTGCCACCTGCACCAACTGGTGCCCGGCGTTCCAGGGGCACTGGGCCTGCTCGGTGATAACGCGGAAGGGCTCGGGGGCCGAAGCGGCGGGCTGGGGGTAGTCGTACTGGAAATAGTTGAGCATTTCCTCCACCCGCACGGCGTCGGTGGGGGGAAGCTGGCCCTGTTGCAGGAAGCGGCGCACGTTGCTGTAGCTGGCCGCATCCACATCAATGCTGAAGGTGCTGAGCGGCTCCTTCGCCACCCGCTGGAAGCCGTTTTCCGCTACGTGAGCGTAGGTTTCGCCCGCGCCGGGGACGGGTTGCGGGTATAGGTAGCCGGGACTGGAATTGACAGCCATGCCGGCCACCCGGCCCTGCAATGCTTCCTGAATCGGGAAGCTGTCCATACTGGGTTCGAGGCCGGTCAGGTCGGCGTCCGATGCCTCCTTAGTGCGCACTCGCACTGGTGAAGCCGGTATGCGCCGGGGCTTGGCCTTACCGCCAGTTACCACTACTTCGCTGAGCGTCTTCTGGTCGGCGACTAACGCTATGTTAATGATTGTCTGGCCGGTAAGCTTCACCTCCCGGGTGATGAAGCCGATGGAGGAAAATGTCAGCGTGGTGGCCTCGGCCGGCAGCGTGAGGGCATACGCGCCATCGGGGCCGGTGCTGACCCCCACGGAGGTGCCTTTCACCAGTACCGTCACGCCCGGTAGACCCTGGCCGGTACTCTTGTCGGTCACGCGGCCCGTTATGGTTCCTTTGGTCTGGGCCGGGTCGATTACCTGATACAGGGCGTTGGCTTGTTGGGCCCGGGCGGCCGGAGCGGCCAGCAAAGCGGCCGCCAGCGTGCAATACAGAAAGGGTTTCATCAGCAGAGGGAATAGCGGTGAGAAAAGCAGATCCGGCCAGGTTCTGCTCATCAGATGCGCCCTTGCCCTGGATTCCACACGGCCCCGGAAAAATATTTTCAGAACGACTCTGCGAACCTGCGCGCATCCCTCTGCAGGAACCAACCCGAGAACTTCTCGTCCACCCAAACCCGCAAATCCCGTAGCTTGCGCCACACATGTTTTTCCGCCGCTCCACCCGCCCCACGCCCGCCGCCGAGCTGTCTGATGAGGACCTGCTGCGCCGCTACCACGCCCAGGGCGAGGTGGCCGACCTGGGCGTGCTCTATGAGCGGCACATGAGCGGCGTACTGGCCATTGCCCGGCGCTACCTCCGCGACGAGGCCGACGCTCAGGATGCGGTAATGCAGCTATTTGAGCAGCTGTTACACAAGCTTCGGCAGCACGAGGTGGAAAACTTCCCGCCCTGGCTGCACGCCACCGCCCGCAACTACTGCCTGATGACGCTGCGGGCCCGGCAGCGCGCCGGCCCGGCCCTGGTGCATTTTTCCGACGAGGCCGGTATGGAATCGGTGGCCGCCCGGCATCTAACCGCAAACGACCCCGCCGAAGCTGAGCTGCATGAGCAGCACCTGCAACAGTTGGAAGTTACCCTCGCCGAACTGCCCCCCGGTCAGCGCCAGTGCTTGGAACTGTTTTACCTGGAAAAGAAAAGCTACCGCGAAGTAGCCGCCCTCACCGGGTTCGACCTGAACGCCGTAAAAAGTCACCTTCAAAACGGGAAGCGCAACCTGCGCCGCCTGCTGCAAGCCTCCGCCTCCGATGCCTCGCCCTAACCTGACCTCCGCACCCTCTGCCCCGGCCGGCGCCCACCTGCCGGTGGAGCTGCTGCGCCGGTACGTGGCCGGGGAGCTGCCGCCCGCCGAGGAGCACCAGGTAGAAACCCACACCCTGGATTGCGCCGTGTGTGCCGATATCCTGGAAGGTTTGGAACTGCAACCCGCCACCGCGCACCAGGCCAGCGTGGACGCATTACGCCAACGCCTGCACACCCGCGTGGCCGAGCTGACCTCTGAAACAACCCCCGAGCCCGCCGTCATTCCGCTGTGGGCGTGGCGGCCGTTGGCGGCAGCGGCCGTGCTGCTGCTGTCGTTGGGCGTGGTGGGGTGGCTGACGGTGAGCCGGTTGAACAACGCGCCGGAGCTGGCCGCCCGCTCTGTTTCGCAAGTCACCCGCGAAGAAAACACGACGGCCACGATACGCCCAGCCGAGCCAGCCGTGGCCGCTGCCGCGCCCGAAGTGGCGGCCGTTTTACCGGCGGCCCCGGCCTCCCCACTCCGGCGGTCGGAGCTGGTGGCCCGGTCGCGTCGCCCGGTGCTAGTGGCCAACGCGCAAGTAGTGCCGGAGCCGTCGGCCGATCTGGCGGGGTTGGATGCGGTTGGTAATGGCTCCGCGACTTTAAGCGCCTCGGCGGCTGCGCCGGTAGTAGAGCCGGCCACCGTGGCTATGGCGGAAACGTCCGTCGAAAATAAGGAAGAGGCCGCCTCAACCCCGGAACCAGTAGCGGCCAAGGCTAAAATGGCCCGCGTGGCCGGCGTTTCGGTGGCGGCTGCCCCGGCGGCTCCGCCGGCTACGCGCACCATTCAGGGCCGCGTGACGGATACTGAGGGCCAGCCGCTGCCGGGAGCATCCATCTCAATTCCCGGTGACTCACATCCTGTTTCAACAAACCAGAATGGTGTTTTTAGTCTGAAAAGACATGTTACTACACGGCAGCTTTACATCAGTTCTATTGGCTATGTCACCCAGGTCTACACCCTGCGCCCCACCGATTCCACGCTGGCCTTGGCATTGGCTCCCGACAGCAAGCAGCTCAATGAAGTGGTAGTGCGCCGCGAGGCTCCGCCCATGCTGCCCAGCATTTCGGCCACGCCGGCTGGGGGCTACGGCAAGCTGCGCCAGTACCTGGCCGACAGCCTCGACTACCCCGAAAAAGCTCTCACGGACCGCCGCGAAGGCACCGTGCGGGTGCAGTTCGTAGTAGGAGTCGACGGCAAGCTCAGCGACTTTAAAGTGGTAAAATCCGTGTCGCCGGAGTGCGACGAGGAGGCCCTGCGTCTCCTCAAGGAGGGCCCCACCTGGTTCCCGGCCGTGCAGAACAACCGCCGCACCGCTCGCAAAGTAGTCGTAGGCGTCCTCTTCAAAATTGAGCAACGGTAACAAGTGGTGAATTTGTGAAATGGTCATTGCGAGGCATAGCCGAAGCAATCCGTCTTTCACGCAGTTCCCAACCATGCCCCACGCAAAAGCCCCTGACGCCAGAACCAGACATCAGGGGCTTTCTGCTTTTCAGGGCGTTGAGCAGTGAAAAGGAAGGATTGCTTCGGCTATGCCTCGCAATGACCCTTCACAAATTCACCACTATCCGCTGTAGCCGCCGCCGCTTTCGGGCTCGGTAGCGCTGCCGCCGGCTTTGTCGGGGGTGGGCAGCTCGGGCTCGGTTTTCAGTTCTACCTGGCTGTAATCGGGGGCACCGTTGCCAGCGGTAGGCACAGCGGTTTCATTAGTGGCGGAGGTGCCGCCTACGCGGGTGCTGGTGGACTCCTGGTTTTCGTGGTTAGGCGGCGTAACGGCAGCGCTCTGGTGTGCAGTCGGCGTGGCGGGCGAGGTGGACAGGGCGTCGGATTCGTCTTCGAAGGTCTTTTTCATGAGGAAGGGCAGATAAGGCGGATGGAAAGCTATTGGCCGGCTATACGCAGCCTGCGGGCCAGTGGCCGCGTTGGGCAGCCGCAGAATTTGGGGATTTTGGGTCGGGTACGGGGCAGGGTTGCGTACTTTTGCCCGGCGGCCCCGGCCGCAGCCTGTTTCCCTGTCACCTCATCCTCTTCTCACCCCACAGAAGCATGACGCAGTTCCGCACCGAGAAAGACACCATGGGCACCGTGCAGGTGCCGGCCGACGCCTACTACGGCGCTCAGACCCAGCGCAGCATCGATAACTTCCAGATTGCCCAGGACATCAACCGGATGCCCAAGGAAATCATCCGTGCCTTCGCCTACCTCAAGAAAGCCGCCGCCCTCACCAACCGCGACGCCGGCATCCTGCCCGCCGACAAAGCGGAGCTGATTGGCCGCGTGTGCGACGAAATTCTGGACGGCCAGCTCGATAAGGAGTTCCCGCTGGTAGTGTGGCAGACCGGCTCGGGCACCCAGAGCAACATGAACGTGAACGAGGTGGTGGCCTACCGCGGCCACGTGCTGCAGGGCGGCCAGCTTTCGGATGAGAAGAAGGTGCTGGCCCCGAACGACGACGTGAATAAGAGCCAGAGCTCCAACGACACGTTCCCGACGGCCATGCACATTGCGGCCTACAAAATCCTGGTGAAAACCACCATTCCCGGCATCGAGAAGCTGCGCGACACGCTGAAGAGCAAGAGCGAGCAGTTCATGCACATCGTCAAAATCGGCCGTACCCACCTCATGGATGCCACCCCGCTGACGGTGGGCCAGGAGTTCAGCGGCTACGTATCGCAGCTCGACCACGGCCTGCGCGCCATCAAGAACACGCTGGCCCACCTCTCGGAGCTGGCCCTGGGCGGCACCGCCGTGGGCACCGGCATCAACACGCCCGCCGGCTACTCGGAGAATGTGGCCAAGCACATTGCCGACCTCACCGGCCTGCCCTTCGTTACGGCCGAAAACAAGTTTGAAGCCCTGGCCGCCCACGACGCCATCGTGGAGGCCCACGGCGCTTTGAAAACGGTAGCTGCTTCGCTGATGAAAATCGGCAACGACATCCGCTTGCTGGCTTCCGGCCCGCGCGCCGGCATCGGCGAGCTGCACATCCCCGACAACGAGCCCGGCTCCAGCATCATGCCCGGCAAGGTGAACCCCACCCAGTGCGAGGCTATGACGATGGTGGCGGCCCAGGTAATGGGCAACGACGTAGCCATCAACATCGGCGGCATGAGCGGCCACTTCGAGCTGAACGTGTTCAAGCCCGTGATGATCTACAACTTCCTGCACTCGGCCCGCCTCATCGGCGACGTGTGTGTGAGCTTCAACGATAAGTGCGCCGTGGGCATCGAGCCCCTGGAAGCCAACGTCAAAAAGCACGTTGATTCGTCACTGATGCTGGTAACGGCCCTCAACCCGCACATCGGCTACTACAAAGCCGCTGAAATTGCCCAGACGGCCCACAAAAACGGCTCTACGCTGAAGGAAACCGCCCTCCAACTCGGCTACCTCACCGAGGAGCAGTTCAACGAGTGGCTCAAGCCCGAAGACATGGTAGGCGAAATCAAGAAGTAGGTACCAGTAGCATCTGGTGGCGATAGGTAAGAGAGACCCTTCGCCTTCCAAGCCGCTGCGGCCTGGGGCTGCACCCCAACCACCGCCCCCCGAAACGAGCCGGCTACCTTCCAAACAGGTGGTCGGCTTCTTTTTTGCCCCAGCCTCAGCACCCGAAATGGTTCCCGCCCCATCCGAAGCACCGGAATTAGCTAGTGGAAATACCTTCGGCTGCTGTTGAAAAAGCTTCGGATACTGTTAGAGCACCTTTGGGTGCGGCAAATGGAGCTTCAGTTACTGTTGGAGAACCTTTGGGCGTTGTGGCGGGCTGTTCGGGTGGTGTTGATGAGGCTTTGGTTGGAGCAGTGGCGGCGGGTGGCGTGGGTGGGGGAAATCCGGCATCTTTACAGCCTACTCCGCCACTTGCTTTGCCCGCATGGATTTCACCCAGGATATCGTTCTTGAAAACAGCCGCGTACGGCTGCGCCCCTTGGCCCTCACCGATTTTGAGGCCCTGCGCCCTCTGGCCGCCGCGCCCGCGCTCTGGGCCTACACCCTCACCCGCGCCGACGACCCCATCAGTCTGGCCGCGTACCTGACGGAAGCCACGCGGGGCCGGGAGCAGCAGCGCCGTTACCCGTTCCTCATCCTCGACAAAGAAACCGGCCGGGTAGCCGGCAGCACCAGCTACTACAACGTGGATCTGGCCGACGCCAAGCTGAGCATCGGTTATACCTGGGTAGGAGAAGAGTTCCAGCGCAGCGGCCTGAACCGGGCGGCCAAGCACGCGCTGCTGTGCTACGCCTTCGATGGGCTGGGCTGCGAGCGGGTGGAGCTGGAAACCGATTCGCGCAACCATAAGTCGCAGGAGGCAATGCACCGCATGGGGGCTACCGAGGAGGGCACGTTGCGCAGCCACCGCCGCACCCAGGGTGGCATCCGGCGCGATACAGTCATCTTCAGCATTCTGCGCAGTGAGTGGAGCCGGCTGCGGCAAACCGTTTTTCAGGAGTTCGATGGGCGGGGCTGAGCCGGAAAAAGCCGCGCCGCGCCGGTTTCCGGCGGTGCTGCGGAAGCGGGCGGCCAGTTTCGGCTATGCCTTCCGGGGCGTGGGGGCGGCGTTGCGCACGGAGGTGCACCTCTGGTTTCACGCGGCGGCTACGGTAGTGGTTATTGGGCTGGGGCTGTACTGCGGGCTAGAACGCTGGGAGTGGGCGGCGGTGGCGTTGAGCGTGGGGGCCGTGTGGTGCGCCGAGCTGGTGAATACGGCCGTGGAAGCGGTGGTGAACCTGGTGTCGCCGGACTATCACCCGCTGGCGGGCCGAGCCAAGGACGTGGCGGCCGGAGCCGTGCTGGTCATGGCCCTGGCGGCGCTGGCCGTGGGCCTGCTGGTGTTCGGGCCGCGCCTGTGGGCTTGGGCGGTGGACGCGTAACCGGGGGGCGGGCGGCCAACTCTGGGCCCCGCCCTGCGTAACCTCTCGGTACGCGGGCCTGCAGGCCGTTCCGGTGCGGAACGACGAACGGCCCGTTTATCATCTGCCACCCCTGTTTCCTGCCTTATGCGTTTTGCCCACCTGCTAACGGCGGCCACCGTTACCGCGTTTTTTTCGCTCAGCGCCTGCCAGCGCAACGTAGCCGTTACCACCCCTACCGATGCCCCCCAGAACGGGCTAGCCGGCAGCGCATCGACCCCCACGCCCACTAGTGCCAACACCGTGGAGCCTACCCCCCGGCCCGACGCTCAGTTCGATAACAAAAAACGTCCTGCCTGGCTGGAAGAGCGAATTACTAAGCATTCCAACGACAAGAAAGCCAACCCGCCCATTCACATCTACAGCTACCAGTACAACGGCGCTACAGTGTACCTAGAGTCGGCCCCGTGCTGCGACCAGTTCAGTAACCTGTACGCCGCTGATGGCAAGCTGCTCTGCCACCCTGAAGGCGGCCTGACCGGCCGGGGCGACGGCCAATGCGCTGACTTCGCCAAGACCCGCACCGAGGAGCGCCTCGTGTGGCAGGACCCGCGCTAAGGCCGCCCCGGGTGGGCCGCCCGGCGGTAGCGCCGTTCTGCTGCTTACCTTTGCCTATTGTTTTGCCTGTCTGACGCGCCCGGTCGCCGGCCGCCGGACTCACCTTCTTTTGTACATGAGTAACACCAACGAAAAGCTGGGCGCCTACGGAGTGTGGGCCAATGACACCCTGCTGCGTCACCTCGATGGCCTGGTGGCCGGCGGGGCCACTTTGCCCGCCGGCGCGCTGCGCATCTTCAGCCACGTCCTCAATGCCCAGGCCATCTGGCTGGGCCGCCTGACCGGCACTCCCAGCCCCGTGAAGGTATGGCAGGAGCATGATCTGGCTGGTTTGCACCACTGGCACCAGCAAACCTCAGAGCGGTTCCACCAGTATGGCCTCAACGCCGACGAGGCCGAGCTGAACCGCCACATCACCTATACCAACTCCATCGGGGAGGGCTACACCAGCCAGGTGTCCGACATCCTGACCCACGTACCGGTGCATGGCAATTACCACCGCGCCCAAGTGGCCAAGGAGTTGCGCGCCGCTGGCCTGGAGCCCATCAATACTGATTTTATTACCTACTGCCGGGAGCTGTCGGCTAAGGCCCAAGCCGCTGATGTGCCCAGCCTGTAGCACATACAAGTAGTGAAAAAACGGAAGCCCTTTCGCGTTGGTGTCAGCCAACCGGAAGGGTTTTTCGTTTGTTAGGGCCACAGGCAGCAGTGGTTTGTCTGCCGACTCCTTATCATCACATAGCCATCCGCATGACTGCTCCCGCGCAACCTGCCGTCCTCAGCCCCGAACGCCTCGCCGGCGCCTACTCCTACGAAACTTACCGCCAACTGCTCGACCAGTTGATGACCGAAGACAAAACCACCGGCAACACTCAGACGACGGAACTGACGGCCTATGCCCGCCTCAACATCCAGCGCATGGAGCGGCTGGATAAAAAGGCTGAGGTCTTGCCCGAAGTGCAAACGGCCCTGAACCGCCTCACCGGCACCTATGAGTGGGTTATCCTCACGGAAGGCTGGTGCGGCGACGCGGCCCAGATCGTGCCGGTGCTGGAAAAGATAGCCCGGGCCAGCCACGGCCGCCTGCGTACCCACTACCTGCTGCGCGACGAAAACCTGGACCTGATGGACCACTACCTCACCAACGGTGGCCGCTCCATCCCCAAGCTGCTGATCCTGCACGCCGATACGCTCACGGAAGTCACCAACTGGGGGCCGCGCCCTACCGAAGCCCACAACCTGTTTCTGGAGATGAAAGCCGCCGGGGCCACCCACGAGGAATTCGCTGAAAAACTTCACGGCTGGTACGCCAAAGACAAAACCCAGGCCACCCAGCACGAACTCCTGCGCGTGATAGAACAGATGGCCTAAAATAGAAAAAGGACGAGCGGCGTGACACAGTCACGCCGCTCGTCTTCTTAAGTAAAGCAGTAAAGGAACCGGATCTGAACCGCGCTTAGCCTAGCTGGGCGGGGTGGGCAGCGTGGGCGGAACGTTGATAATGATTGAAGCCGGTATTACGGTTCCCCGCAGTACCGGCTTGAGGCCGTAGGTTCCGTTGCCACGGCTGACAATATCCCGCTCCACGGAAAAATCAATGGTGAGCAGGTAAGTGGTGCCGGCTTCCAGGGGCGTATCATCCAGCTGAATTTTCAACCCCGAAGTGGTGCCGCTGGGCGTATCCAGGGCCAGCAGGGTGCCGTTGGCCAGCTGAATTTGGCTGCCGGTGCCCAGCACCAGGCGTATGCTTTGCAAAGTGCCGCTGAAAGCTGGCGTCAGGCTGATCCGGCCGTTGGTGGCACTCAACAGGTCGTAGCTGCGGGCGCTTACTCCGGGTAGTACCACTTTATTGCCTTGGCTGAACTGTCCCTCGGCCTGCTCCAGATCAATGAGGACCGCCCCAATTGCACTGGGTTTGGTTTTACTGTCGGCCTGCTGGCTGCTGGTTTTGGGCTGGATTTCGGAAAGTGTGTCACTACAGCCGGAAAGTAGTGCTGCGCCCAGGATCAAAGTGGGAAACAAGGGAGTAAGAAGTTTCATGCGCAATAGGAGTAAAAAAGGGAGAGAATGGATTTAGGCGGTGAAATCTATAACAAAGAGAAATAAAATCAAAAACGACCAGTCAGCTATAAGGGTTGAATAACGCTCTGATACTTAGTAGAAAGCCGTAGAAATGCGACTGATATTCTGGCCGGTGAATGAGACGAAGCCGGCTGTGCGAAGCGCTAAGGCCATATGTGCAGTAGGGCAACGTGGGTAAAATGCATAGGCCCAAAATGGGAGAACAGACAGCGTAACTCTTGAAAAAAGAGCAAAAAAAAGCTCCGGTTAAGAATAACCGGAGCTTGTAATGGAGAGCGTAAGGACGGATTACCGTAGCCGGTCCTGGCTGCGCACCAGGCGCTCGTCGTTGCGGATGAAGCGGTTGGCTAGTAGGTTCAGCAGCAGGGCTAGGGTGGGCAGGTAGAACCCGGCCGCGAATTCGCCCGGAATTTTAATGTTGAGCATCCGCTCGCCCACGCCCGAGTAATAGAACCCGGCCCCGATAGTGCCCACAATCAGCAGGAAGTTGACCGCGCCCAGCTTGAGCTGGTTGAAGCGGTTGCGAAACTGGAAGATTTCCAGCACGGCCACGGCGGCCGAAGCCACGGCCAGTACAGCAATGGGCCAGGTGGCCACGGGGGCCGTACCGGCAGCCGGCTGCTCGAAGGCCAGCTGCGTAGCCGTGAGGACCACCGTCTGCTTACTGCTCGGGTCGAACTTGCTCCAGATGGGCAGAAACAGAACGCTGAGCATGGCCAGGGCCAGCAACAGCAGGAAAACGCTTTGGATTCTTTGTATCATCTTTGTGTTTTGACTTTTCGGCTACGACACCATTCCCTTGGGGCGGGCAAAAGTAGCCAACTACGACCGGAATAACGCATTTAACCTGATGCCTACTGCATACATTGTGGACGCCGTCCGCACCCCGATAGGAAAATTTGGTGGCGCCCTCAGCAGCGTCCGTCCTGATGATATGGCCGCGCATGTGTTGCGCGAGTTGCTGCGCCGCAACCCGTCCCTGGATAAAGCGGCCGTAGAGGACGTCATTATCGGAGCTGCCAACCAGGCTGGTGAGGACAACCGCAATGTGGCCCGCATGGCCGCGCTGCTGGCCGGCCTGCCCATCACGGTGCCCGGTATTACGGTAAACCGCCTCTGTGCCTCGGGCCTGCAAAGCATCATGGATGCCTCGCGTGCCATCCGCGCCGGGGAAGGCGAGGTGTACCTGGCCGGCGGGGCCGAAAGCATGACCCGCGCGCCCTTTGTGATGGCCAAATCGGCCACGGCCTTTGCCCGCGACTTCATGGCCCACGACACCACCCTGGGCTGGCGCTTCGTGAACCCCAGGCTCTCGAAGATGCACCACCCGTACGCTATGGGCGAAACGGCCGAAAACGTGGCCCGTCGCTACCACATCACCCGGGAGGAGCAGGACCAGTTTGCCTTCGACTCGCAGCGCAAGTACCAGAGGGCCTTCGAGAAGGGCCGCTTCCGCAAGGAAATTTCCCCCGTGTTCATCCCGCAGCCCAAGGGCGACACGGCTCTGTTCGACCAAGACGAGCCGCCGCGCTTTTCCAGCCTCGAAAAGCTGGCCAGTCTGCGGCCCGCTTTTCAGGTAGATGGCACCGTTACGGCTGGCAACTCGGCCGGTATCAACGACGGGGCCGCCGCCGTGCTGATTGTGAGCGAGGAGGCCCTGAAGCAGTACAACCTGAAGCCACTGGCGCGGGTGGTAGCGTCGGCCGTGGCGGGCGTCGACCCCGCCTATATGGGCCTCGGCCCCGTGCCTGCCACCCAGAAGGTGCTCCAGCGGGCCGGCCTTACGTTGCAGGATATGGACCTGATTGAGCTGAACGAAGCTTTTGCCGCCCAGAGCATTGCCTGCGTGCGCGACCTGGACCTCGACCTGACCAAGGTGAACGTGAACGGCGGCTCCATTGCCATCGGTCACCCCCTGGGAGCCAGCGGCTCGCGCATCACGGCCACCCTGATTCATGAAATGCAGCGCCGCGAAGGCATCCGCTACGGCCTGGCCACCATGTGCGTGGGCGTAGGCCAGGGCGCCGCCGTGATTTACGAGAAAATGTAGGTCGGGAATAATGTGGTGAGAATGTGAAAAATGAGAGGAATGTGGACAAGTTTGTTCCCTCGTTGGTCCTGTTCATTGCTCACATTCTAGCTCCATTTCCCACATTTCGCACATTCCCCCAATGGCCGATTCGCTCCTCACCCCGACGCTTGCTTTACCAGTGGCCGGGGCGCGGCTGCGGCCCTGGCGCTTCTCCGATGCCGCCGCTTTGGCCCGTCACGCCAACGATGAGCGCATTGCCCGGAATCTGCGCGACACGTTTCCTTACCCGTATACGACCAGCGACGCGGAGTTTTTTCTCTGCCTCGTAGCTGACAGCACCCGCGACCTGCACTTAGCCCTGGAGGTCGACGGGGAAGCGGTGGGCAGCATCGGCGTCCATTTCAAGACCGATGTGCGCCGCCACTCCGCCGAAATCGGGTACTGGCTCACGCCGGCCTGCTGGGGGCGCGGTCTGGCCACGGCCGCCGTGCAGACGGCCACGGCCTACGTACTGGCCCACTTCGACGTCTGCCGCCTCTACGCGGTAGTTTTCGAAAGCAACCCCGCTTCGGCCCGCGTGCTGGAAAAGGCAGGCTACACGCTGGAAGCCCGTTTGCGCCGCAGCGTGGTAAAGGAAGGTGTCGTGCAGGATTCGTTGCTGTATGCGCTGGTAGTATGAAAGGATTGTTTTGCTACTTGGCCTTTTTTAAAAGAATACATACTATTCTGTTGCTGATTATGATGTCCGTCATAACAATAGCAGCAGCAAGTATATTTACTTATGGTTTCTATACTACTCCCTCCTTTCTATTTTCCATCTGTGATAAAATAGAAGCTGATACCTCAATAATAAGGACAATAGTTGAGAATAGAGGATACACGCTTGCATACAGTAAATCTGATCTACACGAAGGTGATACAGCTACCTTCTATGTTGCAATTACAGGAATGTGCGATAGTAGTTATGCTAAAGTGCGAGGATATTATTTTTTGAAAAACAATAAATATAAATATGCAATACAAGATACTACAATTGTTAATAAATGCCATTTGTAATAATGGTAGCTTCAATTTCCTGAGTTTTTCATGCGCTACTTCCTTCACCTGGCCTACGACGGCTCCGCCTTCCACGGCTGGCAGATTCAGCCGGGCGTGACGACCGTACAGCAGGAGCTGGACCGCTGCCTCTCGCAGGTGCTGCGGCAGCCGGTGTACTGCCTGGGCAGTGGCCGCACCGATTCGGGCGTGCACGCCAGCCACCAGGTCGCGCACTTCGATGCCGACCTACCCGCCGGTCTGGACGTGCCCACGCTGCTCTACCGCCTCAACCGCGCGCTGCCGCCCAGCATCCGCTGCCAGGTGCTGCACCCGGTGCCGCCCGACGCCCACGCCCGCTTCAGCGCCAAAATTCGGACCTACGAATACCACGTGCGCCTCACGCCCGACCCGTTTGCCGCCAACTACAGCCTCTACCTCGACCGGGCCCCCGATGTGGCGGCCATGAACGAGGCGGCGGCTATGCTGCTGGGTACCCACGATTTTACCACGTTTTCCAAGGTGAAAGGGGCGGAGAAGCACTATAACTGCACCTGCCTGGAGGCCGGCTGGCACGAGGAGCCGGGCGGGCTGGTGTTCCGCATTCGGGCCAACCGTTTCGTGCGGGGCATGGTGCGGCTGGTGGTGGGCACGCTGCTGAGCGTGGGCCGGGGCAAGATGACGCCGCAGGAGTTCGGGGAAGTGTTTCGCAGCCTCAACCGCGTGCATGCCGGCGGCGCGGCCCTGGCCAACGGCCTGTTCCTGTGCCGCGTGGAATATCCGGCGGAGCTGCTGGGTGATGCAGCGTTGCCCACCGGTTTGCCGTACTTCTCCGAAGTGTAGCGCCCCGCAGAACGAAAAGCCAGAACGTCATTCCGAGCATGTGGCGCATCAAGCCAGTGTGCGGAGCCGCAGCCGAGGAATCTCGCGTGCTGACGTTGTCGGAGTAATCAGATTGCTAACTAACGAGCGAGATTCCTCGGCAAGCTCGGAATGACGTTCTAACGTTTTCACGCCTCCCCAATCTAACTCATACCCGCGCCTGCCGGTTACCCTCTGACCCCACCCAACAACCCGAAATGGAGCAAGCAACTACCGCCCCAAAAAGCGGCAATATCTTCGACTGGCAGGTGCTGCGGCGGCTGATGGTGTACGTGCGGCCCTACCAGCGCGTGTTTTATTTCCTGATTTTTCTCACTATTGCCACTGCGGTGCTGGGCACGTTGCGGCCCTTTCTGATCCAGCAGATGGTGGACGTGACCATTGAAGAGGGCGACTGGCAGGGGCTCAACCGCATGTTTGGGCTGCTGCTGGTGCTGCTGGTGGCCCACGCCATCGTCAGCTACCTGCAAACCTACTTTGGGGGCTGGCTGGGTCAGTACATCGTGCGCGACATTCGGGTGGACCTCTACAAGCACATCCTGGACCTGCGCCTCAAGTTCTTCGACAAGACGCCCATTGGTCAGCTCGTGACGCGCAACATCTCCGACGTGGAAACCCTTTCCGACGTATTCAGCGAAGGGCTGGCGGCCATGATTGGCGACATTCTGCAGCTGGTGTTCATCGTGAGCTTCATGTTCTACATCGACTGGCGACTGACGCTGATCAGCCTCTCGGTGATTCCGCCGCTGCTGTTCAGCACCTACGTGTTCAAGGAGAAGGTGAAGAAGTCGTTCCAGGAGGTGCGCACGGCCGTGGCCAGCCTCAACTCCTTCGTGCAGGAGCACCTGACGGGCATGAACGTGGTGCAGATTTTCAACAACGAGGAGCGGGAGCTGCGCAAGTTCAAGGCCATCAACCAGGAGCACACCCGCGCCAACATTCGCTCGGTGCTCTACTATAGCATCTACTTCCCGGTGGCCGAGGTGCTGGCCGCCGCCGGCGTGGGCCTGCTGGTGTGGTACGCCGCCCAGGGCCAGATTGAGGGCACCATCTCGAAGGGCGCACTCATTGCCTTCATCATGTACAACGCTTTGTTCTTCCGGCCCATCCGCCAAATTGCCGACCGATTCAACACCCTGCAGCTGGGCCTGGTAAGCACCGAGCGCCTGCTCAAGCTGCTCGACAGCAAGGAGCTGATTGCCGACAACGGCACCTACGCCCCAGCCGATTTGCGCGGCGATGTGAACTTCGAGCACGTCTGGTTTGCCTACAACGACGAGGAATGGGTACTGCGCGACGTGGATTTCTCGGTAAAGGCCGGCCAGACGTTTGCCTTCGTGGGCGCTACCGGGGCCGGCAAAACCAGCATTATTAACCTGCTCAGCCGCTTCTACGAAATTAACAAGGGCACCATCCGAATCGACGGCCACGACCTGCGCGAGTACGACCTCAAGGACCTGCGCCGCCACATCGGGGTGGTGCTCCAAGATGTGTTCCTGTTCGCCGGGGCTATTCGGGACAATATCACCCTGGGCAAGCAGGACATCACCGACGCCCAGATCTGGGAAGCCGCCGACCTAGTGGGTGCCCGCCGCTTCATTGAGCGTCTTCCCGGCGGCCTCGACTACCAAGTGATGGAGCGCGGGGCCACGCTGTCGGTGGGGCAGCGCCAGCTCATCAGCTTCGTGCGGGCCATGGTGTACCAGCCCCGCATCATCATTCTGGACGAGGCCACGTCGTCAGTGGATTCGGAAACTGAGGAGCTGATTCAGCAGGCCATTGAAAAGCTCATGCAGGGCCGCACCAGCCTCGTCATTGCTCACCGCCTGAGCACCATCCAGAAAGCCGACCAGATCATCGTGCTCGATCGGGGCGAAATTAAGGAGGCCGGCACCCACGAGGAACTGCTGCGCCACCAAGGCTTCTACGCCAACCTCTACCAGATGCAGTACAAAGACGTGCTGCAATAGGCCGGGAAGAACAGAACGTCATTCCGAGCGGAGCGAGGAATCTCGCGTGCTGATGTTGCAGTAGTAACTCAACGTCAGCACGCGAGATGCTTCGACAAGCTCAGCATGACGTTCTATTGTTTCTTTGCATCTCCGAACCAGAAAACCCTTTCCATTTCTTCTCTTACAGAATGAACAGAATTTTTCTCGCCCTGGCCCTGCTGCTGACGTTGGGTTTCTCGGTAGCCTACTGGAAAATGGGAGGCTTTAAAGCGGCCGTCGTCACCCGGGAAACCACCGCGCAACCCTACTTCCTGGCCGGCCGCTACTACGAAGGCCCCGCCCAGGATGAAGCCTTCGGCGACCTGACCCGCGAGGCTTACAACCTGCGCAAAGCCGGCAAGCTGCGCGGCGACTTCGGCAACATCTTCTACAACAGCCCCGAAAGCTCCCGCGACCAAGCCAAGGTATTCGTGGGCGTGTTCGTGGCCGATACCACCGCCCAGCAGCTGCCCGCCGGCTACCGCTACCGCACCTTCGCCGCGGGCCAGCGTGTGCTCCGCGCCCGCATCAACGCCAGTTACCTGCTGGCCCCCGACAAGCTCTACACCGGCGTGAAAGATGCCGCCGCCGCCCAGAAACTCACCCTCCAGCACATCTACCTGGAACGCTTCCCCGACGAAGGCGAGCCAGAAGTGCTGGCCGTGCTGAAGTAGAGCGCCGCAGAACGCAAAGCGCCCGCCTGACGTGATAGTCAGGCGGGCGCTCTGTTATGTGAGGAGGTAGAAAACCAGGCCGTTAGCGGCCCATATAGTATGATGCGCCCACGCTTAACTGGTTAAGGCCAAAGTTTGCGCCGAAATCGGAATACATGGACTTTGATTCCGGCTGATTCCGGGTGGCTTCTGATTTGGATGTAGTGCGGCCATAACCAATACCGCCAAACGCCAGCTCCAAACCCAGTTTTTCCACGGGGAAAAAGACTAACGCCGGGCTGATTCCTAGTCCGAAGCCATTAATTTTCCCCTCGTTGTCCAACTGATTAGGCGCGGTGGTTTCTGCTTTGCTTTTGCCCGTGCTGTACGTAGCGTTCAACTGCCCGAATACGCCAAATGTAGCAGTTGGCATATAGTAATAGCGGAGAAAAGGAGCTATGTTGAAGCTATTGTTGCGGGCTGTCTGCTGGTAGGTTACGGGGTTGCCAGTGTAAGAGTAATCGTATAAAGGAGACGTTATCTTCTGAGAATTATAGCCGACGGAAATACCCGCCGCCAGGTTATCTGCTATAAACACGCCCGCCCGGGGGCTCACGTTAAAGGTGCGATTCACCTGCTCGTACTCGCGTTTCGTCACCGGAATGGATGGATTGTTCAGCGTTTGAGTACTGGTGGATCGGGTGTACCCCAGGTTGCCGCCCAGTAATTTAGTGCCTTTAACTAGTTGTGCTTCTGCTACTAAAGAGGAAAAGCTGAGCCCTATGGTCAGCAAAAAGAGACGATTCATAAAAGTGATGTAGAAAGAGTGATAAAAAAAGCCTTCAGATGGAACTTATCTTAACATAAACCGCACCATAAACCATTAGAAACGCAAAAAAGCCCACTAAACCGAAGTCCAGCGGGCTTTTTCAGGGAGAGAGTATCAAAGTCGGGGTGGCAGGATTCGAACCTACGGCCTCGTCGTCCCGAACGACGCGCGCTACCGGGCTGCGCTACACCCCGAGGGAAACTTGGGTACTCACTTTTTTAGGCCGAAAAAAGCCTCCGGGTGGGGTTCCCAGAGGCTTTTCGATCAGATAACTCTTCGGTCGGAGTGGCAGGATTCGAACCTACGACCTCCAGCACCCCATGCTGGCGCGATACCAGGCTACGCTACACCCCGAGGAATTGTGATGCAAATGTAACGCGGTAAATGATATCCGCGCAACTTCAGTGGTGTTTTTTTCTGTGCTCGGCTCCCATTATCCGCGCCGCAGCTGGCACAACAGGCGGTAGACGTTTCAGAATGTGGAAGTTGGAAGACCAGAGAAATAATGCCCGCTCGAAATAAAAAAACACTCTGGCGCGTTTATTGCCCCGATATGCCACCACGTACTTTAAGCTCGACCAATCCGATGTGGGGGTAGAGTTTCGTACCTTTACCCGGCCGTATCGTTCACATAATCTGACAGGAACGCGTATGAAAACTTTTACTCTTCTGGGTTGCCTGCTGGTATTACTCCTGACCGGACAATTTGCCCAGGCGCAAACGAAAGTAGCCGCCAAGCCGGCTGTTTCAGTTGCTAAACCGACGGCTCCGGCCCCTAAGCCGGCGGCCTCAGCAGCTCCGTTGGTGGCGGTGGCAGCCCCGGCCCTCATCACCGATAAGATGATGGACCCCACACCCAACACCAACGCCCTGAAGGTGCGCGCCGAAACCAATCCGCTGACCAAGCGCCTCACGGTGCGCACGGATGCTACCGGCCCCACCCGCGTGGAACTCAACGGTACCGATGGCCGCCCCGTCCTGACCCGGGACCTGATTTCGGGTGATGCCGCCGCGGTGCTGGACGTGAGCAACCTGCCCGCCGGCTCCTACATCGTGCAGTGTACCTCCGGGGAGCGGCGTGGCCTCAAGCGCGTGATGCTGGGCCAGTAGGTCACAACAGCTTTGTTTTTTGAAAAAGCCCCGCAAATAAGATTTGCGGGGCTTTTTCTTTGTCCGAATTTCCGGCAGATTTCGGCTGCTGATTGACGGATTGCTCATGAAAAACCTATCGTACTGGGAACATCAGACGTTTCTGCAAGGCGCGGATGTGGTGATAATCGGGGCGGGGCTTGTGGGGCTGACGGCGGCCATCTACACCCGGCAGCTTCGGCCTACGGCCCGGGTGCTGGTGCTGGAGCGCGATACGCTGCCCAACGGGGCCAGCACCAAAAACGCTGGTTTCGCCTGTTTCGGCAGCATCTCGGAGCTGCGGGAGCAGGAGCAGCGCGGCGGCCCCGAGGCCTTGCTGCGCGTGGTGCAGGCCCGCTGGCATGGTCTGCGCCGTTTGCGCGAGCTGTTGGGCGACGAGGCCATTGGCTACCGGCCCGAGGGTGGTTATGAGCTGTTCCGGCCCGAGGAAGCCGGCCTGGCTGCCACCTGTCGGGAACACGTAGCATACTACAACGCGCTGCTGGCCCCCGTTATCGGCTCCGCCGGTATCTTTCGCGACGCCTCGGCCCAACTGCCGGTCCTGGGCCTGGGCGGTGCCACGGTGATGCTGGAAAACACGGCCGAAGGCAGCCTCGATACCGGCCGGATGATGCATACGCTGCTGCAACGGGCCTGGGCAGCGGGCGTTACGGTGCTGCATGGCTGCCCGGTGCTGGGCGTAGAAACCGGGGCCGGTGGCGTGCGGGTGCAACTGGATGAGCTAGAACTGGCGGCTGGGCAGGTGCTGGTAGCTACCAACGCCTTCAGTCGCCAGCTGCTGCCAGACTTGGACGTGGTGCCCGGTCGGGGCCAAGTACTCGTGACGGAGCCCATTCCCGGCCTGCACCTGCCCGGCACGTTTCATTACGATAAAGGCTATTATTACTTCCGGCAGGTGGAGGAACGGATCCTGCTGGGGGGCGGTCGTAACCTCGATTTTCAGGCCGAAACCACCACCGAGTCCGGCCTGACTAGGCTGGTACAGCAACGGCTGGAACAGCTGTTGCATGAAGTCATCGTGCCCGGCCACCGCCCCCGCATTGACTACCGCTGGAGTGGCGTGATGGCCTTCGGCCGGGAGCTGGAACCCATCATCCGCGAGGTGCAGCCGGGCCTGTTCGTGGCCGTGCGCTGCAACGGGATGGGCGTGGCCCTTGGCGCCAGCAGCGGCTGGCAGGCCGCGCAGTTGATGGGGTGACTACGTCATTGCGAGGCGCAGCCGAAGCAATCCTTCCTTCAAGAAGCACCAAGCCCTGAAGTGCAGAAAGCCCCTGACGTTCGCGCGAACGTCAGGGGCTTTTGAGTAGATCAAAGTTGGGAGCCTAGAAAAGGAAGGATTGCTTCGTCGTGCCTCCTCGCAATGACAATTATGCTTCCTCGCTTTGCAGCTGCCGCTCGTACAGCGCCCGGTAGAGGCCGTTTTGGTCCTGCATGAGCACCTCGTGGGTGCCGTGCTGCACAATCTGGCCGTCGTCGAGCACCAGGATTTCGTCGGCCAGTTTCACCGAGCTTACCCGGTGGCTGATGATGAGGCTGGTGCGGTTGTGCATAATGCGCTGGAACGCGTTCAGAATGGCGTTTTCGGTGTTGGTGTCCACGGCCGATAGAGCATCGTCGAGGATCAGGATTTTGGGCTCTTTTACCAACGCCCGGGCAATGCTCACGCGCTGCTTCTGGCCGCCCGACAGCGTGATGCCCCGCTCACCCAGCTTTGTATCGAAGCCCTCGGGGAAGCGCAGGATGTTCTCGTAAACGTTGGCATCCTTGGCGGCCTGCTGCATGCGGGCCTCATCGGGCTGGTCAAGGCCGAAGTTGATGTTGTTGCGGATGCTGTCGGAGAACAGAAACACGTCTTGGGGCACGTAGCCGATCTGGCCCCGCAGAGTTTTGAGCGACAGGTCGCGCACGTCCTCATCGTCCACCCGGATGCTGCCTTCCGTCACGTCGTAGAGGCGGGAGAGCAGAGCAGCCACAGTGCTTTTGCCCGAGCCGGTGTTGCCGATAACGGCCAGCGTCTGGCCGTGGCGGATGCGGAATGACACGTCGCGCAGGGCCTGAATGCCGGTGTCGGGGTAGGTGAACGAAACGTGGTCGAACACGATGTCGCCCTTCAGCTCCAGCTCCAGGTTGCGGCGCGACACGATGTCGGTTTGCTGGTGCATGAACTCGTTGATGCGGGCCTGGGAGGCCTCGGCGCGCTGCACCAACGAGCTGGTCCAGCCCAAAGCCGTAACGGGCCAGGTGAGCAGGTTCACGTAAATCAGGAACTCGGCAATGCTGCCCGTGGTGATGGTGCCCCGGATAACTTCCTGCCCGCCAATCCAGACGGTGATGATGGTGCTCAGGCCAATCAGGAACAGAATCAGTGGAAAAAACAGCGAGTTTACGAAGTTCAGGCTCAGCGACTTCTGCTTGTACTCCTCGGAAGCCACCGCGAATTGCTGGCGCGAATCCTCCTCCCGCACAAAAGACTTAATCACGCGGATGCCCGAAAACGCCTCCTGCACGAACGTGGTCATGCCGGCCAAAGAGCGTTGAATCTCGTCGCTTTTCTTCTCGATGAGGTTGTTCACGTAGAAAATGCTCACGCTCAGAATAGGTAGCGGCAGCAACGTGTACAGCGTCAGCTTCACGTTCACCATGAACATGAGCGGCACAATGAGCACGAACAGAATCACGAGCTGCATGAAGTACATGAGCGCCGGCCCAATATACATGCGCACTCGCCCCACGTCCTCCGAAATGCGCGACATCAAATCCCCGGTGCTGTGGCGGCGGTAAAAGCTCAGCGGCAGGCTCTGGTAGTGCTGGTAGATTTCGTTTTTCTGGTCGTTTTCCACGTGCCGGCTCATCACGATGAGCGTCTGGCGCATGAAGAACAGGAAGATGCCGCGTAGCAGCGCCATCAGCAGAATCAGGATGCCGTACAGCAGCACGTTGCGCCCGAACAGTTCGTACACCTGGCTCTGGGCCCGGGTGCCGGCGTAGAGGTGGTAGAGGTCGATACCTTCACCCACCAGATCAAAGGCGTAACGCACAATCTGGGCCGGGAAAATGGCCAGTAGCGTGCTCAAGGCCACAAACAGCACGCCCCCGAGGAAGTGCCACTTATAGCGAAACAGGTATTTGTTGGTAGCGGAGAGGGCGCGCACGGTATAAAACAGAGAAAAAAGAAGGACGCGTTACCGCGCCATGACGTTGCGGATAAGAAGCCGCCGGGTTGGTGGGGCTTCCCGGCATTGCTAAATTTTCAACTGCTCCCCGGAAAGAGTAGCAGTTTGGCTAATAGAAAGTTAAAAGTTTACAAAAGGGTTTTCTTCGGCTCGGACAGACCCCGCAGCACCCGCTAACTTTCTAGATTCCAAACCTCTAAACTTCCGATAAAGTAAGGAGCCAAGTGGCTGAAATCGGAAAAACGGCGTACTTTTGCACCCGCATTGCGGGAGGCCACCCGAACCGGAAGTGGGCTGTGGATTTCATTGAACGACGGGAAAACAGCCACGGGGTGTTATCATTCGTTTAACGAGGCACGGAGCACTTTTTCCTTTCGAGGGCTCCGCAAAGGTACGATAACCACCCCACCCACCTCTTTTTTCCACCCCTTCTTATGGTAGAAACGAAAGTGCTGACCGAATCGTCGGTCTTCGGGCAAATTGCCGAGTATCAGCATGAGCAAGTTGTGTTCTGCCACGACCACGAAACCGGCCTGAAAGCCATCATCGGCATTCACAATACGGTGCTGGGGCCGGCCTTGGGCGGTACCCGCATGTGGCACTACACCTCCGAGGCCGAGGCCCTGAACGACGTGCTGCGCCTGAGCCGGGGCATGACCTACAAAGCGGCCATTTCGGGCCTGAACCTGGGTGGGGGCAAGGCCGTCATCATCGGCGACGCCAAAACCATGAAGACAGAGGCCCTGCTACGCAAGTTCGGCCGCTTCGTGCAGAACCTTAACGGCAAGTACATCACGGCCGAGGATGTGAACATGACCACCAAGGACATGGAGTACATCCGCATGGAAACCAAGCACGTGTCGGGCCTGCCCGAGAGCATGGGCGGCTCCGGCGACCCGTCGCCGGTAACGGCCTACGGCACCTACATGGGCATGAAAGCCGCCGCGCATAAAGCCTTCGGCTCCGATTCGCTGGCTGGCAAGCGGGTGGCCGTGCAGGGCGTGGGCCACGTGGGTACTTACCTAATGGAGTATCTGCAGAAGGAGGGTGCCCAACTTGTACTCTGCGACTACTACGAAGACCGCGCTCTGGAAGCCGCCAGCCGCTTCAACGCCCGCATGGTGGGCCTCGATGAAATTTACGACCAGGACGTGGATATATACTCGCCCTGCGCCCTCGGTGCTACCCTCAACGATGACACCATCCCGCGTCTGAAAGCCCGCGTGGTGGCTGGTTGTGCCAACAACCAGCTGGCCGACGAGAACGTGCACGGCCCAGCCCTGGTGCAGCGTGGCATCATCTACGCCCCCGACTTCCTCATCAACGCCGGCGGCCTCATCAACGTGTGCTCCGAAGTACAGGGCGGCAACCGCCAGTCGGTGATGACCCAGACGGAGCGCATCTACGACATTACCACCCAGGTGCTTCAGAAAGCCGAGCAGGAAGGCAGTCACCCCCAGGCCGCCGCCACCCGCCAGGCCGAGGAGCGCATTGCCGCTATCGGCAAGGTTAAATCAACTTACTAAATGGTGAAGTTGTGAAGTTGTAAAATGGTGAATTTGATGTGCTAAGCCCTTGAGGGCGTGTAGGTATCGAATCTGTCATTTCACAACTTCACAACTTCACAACTTCACCTCCCCAGAATGCTCAACCGTCGCACGCTTCGCATCAAGGTCATGCAGGCTCTGTACGCCTATCATCAGGCTGTCGGGTCCGATTTCTTACTTGCCATCGACCAGATTGCGGATGCCTTCGCGCCCGATTTGAACTCGCCGGAGCCCCAGGACCGCAAGCTTCTGCAGGGCCAGCGCAAAATGGCCGAGCTCATTTTCAAGGAGTGGCACAAATCCGGCGAGGAGCCGGAAGCTACTGAGGATGCCGACGTGAACGACGCGGTGAAGGAGGCCATCAAGTACTACCGCAAGGCCGTGGCCAAGGACGCCACGTACTACGGCGGCCAGATGGTACACGCCGCCGAGAGCATCCACGACCAGTACATTCACCTGCTCAACATCCCCGAAACCCTGCTGCAGGTAATTGAGGAGGAGAAGGTGCGCGACTCGCGCCGCTACACGGCCGCCAAAGAGCCACTGCTGGATGCTACACGCCTGCAGGAAAACCAGGCCATCGACAAGCTCATGAACAACCTGCAGCTGCAGGACCTTACCATTCGCCGCTCCCTGAAGTGGCACGGCGAGGACGAGCTGGACGCTCTGCGCACCGCCTGGCGCACCGAAATGAAGCAGGACGCCGAGCTGCTGAGCTACCTGGCCGCTCCCGCCGGCAATTACACCGAGGACCAGGAGATGCTCAAGCACCTCTACAAAACCTACGTGTTTAAAGGCACCAGCCTGCCCGCCTATATTGAGGAGGACGACCTGAACTGGGAGGAAAACCGCGCCATCGTGAAAAACCTGGTGGTGAAAACCGTCAAGATGCTTGACGAAGCTGCCGACGAAAACCTGGTGCTCATGTCGCTGTCGGCCAACTGGCAGGAAGACAAGGAGTTTGCCGAAAGCCTGTATCAGCAGACGCTGGCCGAGGACGACAAGTACGAGAAGCTGATTGCCGAATCGGTGCAGAACTGGGACGTGGAGCGCGTAGCCCTCACCGACAAGATTCTGCTGAAGATGGCTCTCTGCGAGATGCACCTGTTCCGGGCCATTCCGGTGAAGGTGACTATCAACGAGTACATCGAAATCAGCAAGATGTACTCCACGCCCAAGAGCAAGCAGTTCGTGAACGGCATTCTGGACAAGCTGGCCCAAGACCTGACGGCCAGCGGCGCTATCCGTAAGTCGGGCCGGGGCTTGCTGGATAACCAGTAAGCAGCCCGTCATTCCGAGCTTGCTGAGGAATCTCGCGTGTTGGCGTGGTGGTGCTATTCAGACGTCAGCACGCGAGGTGCTTCGTTCCGCTCGGCATGACGTTCCAGTAAAGCCACATATCTTCCGCCGCATTTTTACGTACTATTGGGCACTCCCAATTCTCACGTCATTTTCCACCTGTACTCACTTCTAGAGCAAGAAACATGAGTAGCAAAACCACCACCGGCATTCTGTGCTTCGCCGGCGGCGCCCTCACCGGGGCCGTTATCGGACTTTTGTACGCGCCTGAAAAGGGCCGCGAAACGCGTAGCTGGCTGAGTTATCAGCTGGAGAAATACCGCGAAACCCTGGCCGACCTCACCGAAAACCTAGTGACCAGCCGCACCGACCAGAGCCCCAGCTCGGCCAAGAGCGAAGGTCAGCGCGTGATTCAGGACGCCAAGAGCAAAGCCGAACAGTTGCTCGGCGACGTGGACCAGCTTATCAACCAGATTAACTCCCGCAAAACGGTATAGCGTAATGTGGGTAAGATGAAAAATGTGCGAATGTGCTCGTAAACAAACGGAGCACGTTCGCACATTTTCATTTTCAGCACCCGCCGACAGGCGGTACCTTTGTGCAAAATTGTGGGATTGGTCGGCAGTTTGCTGGCCGGTTCGGCGGTTTTTTCGCGAGCTGCTCTTATTCTCTCCCCTCGTCGGCCCGGCTCGCCCTCCTCTTGCCCATTAACCCAACTCAATAGCATGCATCTCATCACGCTCATCCCCGGCGACGGCATTGGCCCCGAAATTACGAAAGCAGTAACCGATATCTTCGCGGCGGCCCAAGTGCCCGTGCAGTGGGAGGAACAGAACGCGGGCCAGACCACCTTCGACCAGTCGGGCGAGCTGATTCCGCAAGCCCTACTGACCTCGCTGGAAAAGAATAAGGTAGCCCTGAAAGGCCCCATCACTACGCCGGTAGGCAAGGGCTTCCGCAGCATCAACGTGACGCTGCGCCAGAAGTACGACCTGTACCAGAACGTGCGCCCCAGCAAAACCACCGATGGCATCAAGACCCGCTACGAGGGTATTGATCTGGTGCTCTTCCGTGAGAATACCGAGGGCCTCTACGCTGGCTTGGAAGTGTGGGACGAGCACAACGGCATCGGCGACTCCATTGCCCGCGTGACGGTAAACGGAGCCCGCAAAATCTGCCACGCGGCCTTTGCTTACGCCGCCAAGCACGGCCGCAAAAAGGTGACGCTGGCCCACAAAGCCAACATCCTGAAGGTGCCCGGCAAAATCATGCTGGATGCCGCCCAGGAAGCCGCCCGCGAGTTTCCCCAGATTCAGTACGAGGACAAGATCATCGACAACATGTGCATGCAGCTGGTGGGCAAGCCCGAGCAGTTTGACGTGATTGTAACCACCAACCTGTTCGGCGACATCCTCTCCGACCTTTGTGCTGGGCTGGTAGGCGGCCTGGGCGTGGTAGCCGGTGCTAACATCGGCGACGATATGGCCATTTTTGAGGCCGTACACGGCTCGGCCCCCGATATTGCCGGCCAGGGCAAAGCCAACCCCACCGCTTTACTCCGCTCGGCCCTGATGATGCTGCACCACATTGGCGAGCATGAGCAGGCAGTGAAAATAGAGAAGGCGCTGGAGCTGACGCTGAAGGACAAAGCCAAGTGCACTGGTGACCTGGGCGGCTCGGCCTCTACGTCGGAGTTTGCGCAGGCCATCATCGACAACCTGGGCAAATAGTTGTTTGTGTAAAAAGAACGTCATTCCGAGCTTACCGAGGAATCTCGCGTGCTGATGTTGAGCTACTATTCCAACGTCAGCACGCGAGATTCCTCGGCAAGCTCGGAATGACGGGCTAATGCCAACTCGTTAGTACCTTTACCTTTCTGAAGACCACTGACGGCCTTCTTTTTCTGCTACATATGAAACGTACGCTGTTTTCTGCCGTTCTGCTTTCCAGCGCGCTGCTGATGGGCGCCTGCAACAACAATAAAGCCGCCGAGGTAGGCACTGAGGGCATGAATGCCGCTGCCGCTAACGCCAACGAGGCCGCCGCCAACCCTACCGTTGACAACCCCAACGTAACCAACGAAACGGAGGCCCCGAACCCTAATGCTCCCGTGATGAGCTTTGCCGTATCGGAGCACGATTTCGGCGACATCAAGCAGGGCGAAGTGGTGAAGCACACCTTTGAGTTCACCAACACCGGCAAGTCGCCGCTGCTGATTGAGAATGCCACGGCCAGCTGCGGCTGCACCACGCCCAACTGGACCAAGGAGCCCATTGCCCCTGGCGCTAAAGGCACCATCGACGTGCAGTTCGACTCGCATGGCAAGATGGGTATTCAGAACAAAGAGGTGGCTATTCAGGCCAATACCCAGCCTAACATCACCAAAGTGGTGATTAAAACCAACGTGTTAGGTGAAGGCCAAAACGGCCCCACCCGCTAGGCTAGGTGTAGGAAGTAACGAGTTGGCGGGTTGAGGCATGGCCGGTATTCCGGTCAGCCTGCAGCCTGCCAACTCTTTCTTTTTGTCATTCTCTGATTTTATCCGCTCATGTTCGCATCCCTATTGCTCCAGACTGCCCCGGCTACCACCAGCAGTCTGCTCAGCTACCTGCCCATCGTGGGTATGGTAATCGTAATGTACTTCTTCATGATTCGGCCCCAGCAGAAGCGAAGTGCTGATGCCAAGAAGTTCCGGGCCGCGCTGGGCAAAGGCTCCAACGTGGTAACCATTGGGGGCCTGCATGGCAAAGTGGTAGATCTGAACGAGGAAACCGTAACGGTGGAAGTTGATAAAGGCGTACGCCTGCGCTTCGACCGCTCGGCCATTGCCCGGGAGGTAGCCAGCAAAACGACTACGCCCGCAGCCTAGCAGTGGCTGGTTTCGTATCCCGAAGTATTGCTTTCATTCGCGTCAGAACGCCGGGGTTAGTACCTTGGCAGGCCAGCCCGGCCGGTTCCCGCCCTGAAGCTGTACTTCGGGATACCTCTTTTTCATCCAACTTAGTTCGCCGTGTCGTCCGCTCGCTCCACCCGCATGCTGCGCTGGTTTCTGGACCCTTTCTTCGGGGAAGAGCGGAGCTATTGGCGGGCCGTAACGGCGTGTTTTCTGGCAGCCAGCACCTTCTGGCTGCTCAATGCCCTCAACAAGACCTACACCACGCGCATCACGTATCCGCTGGCCTGGCGCTACGATGAAAGTCGGTTTATTCCGGTGCAGCCGTTGCCTACCGAGGTGCCCGTAAACGTGACTGGTAGGGGTTGGAAGCTGCTGCGCCGTCAGTTGCTGCTGGATGTAAAGCCTGCCGAGCTGACCCTCAGTACGCCCGCCGCCACCCGTTACCTCACTTCGCGCGCCTTACGGCCGGCATTACAGCAGGCCATGGAAGGTCTGCAATACAACTACCTGCTCTCCGACACGCTGTGGGTGGAACTGGACCGCCGGGTGAGCCGCCGCCTGCCGCTGGCCCTAAGCCCCGCCACCGATGGGGCCGCTCTGCCCTACGCGGCCCGATTCGAGCCCGCCGAAGTGGTGTTTCAGGGGCCGGCCAGCAAGGTGAGCACGCTGCCCAACCCGTATCCGGTGCATTTGCCCACGGCGCCGGCCGGCTCCTCCACCGGTGACATTCGGGTGCCTATTGGTGGGCCCGAGCTGGTGCAGACCAACGTGCAGGACGTGCGCGTGCGGCTGCTGCGCCGCCCCGTTATTACTATTCCGGTAGATGTAGTGCCTGAGCTACTGGATGCGCCGGTGGGCCGGAAATATGCCTTCACGCCAGCTACGGTGCGGGTGCGGCTCCAGTTTTTTCCTGAGGATACTGCTGGCTTCCGGCCCTCGCAGGTGCGGGTGCAGCTGCACTACGGCCAGTTCACCAACCAGGATTCCAGCCTGCGGCCCTTCCTATCGGAGAAGCCGGCCCAGGCTCGGGGCTACCTGGTGCTCACACGCGGCGTAAAGGTGCGTAGTGAGTGAGGAATTAGGAGAGTGGAGTTATGAATAATGAGGTATGAACTAGGATAGTCCGGTGGGGGGGCTTGGCAATCCTGCGCACTTCCATGTCGTGATTTTCAGCTCCTTATTTCTTGGTTCGATACCCCCAATTCATCATTCAACTCTCAACAACACATGCTACGAATAGGAATTACGGGCGGAATTGGCTCGGGCAAAAGTGTGGTGTGCCGGTTGTTTCAAACGCTGGGCGCGCCGGTGTACGATTCGGATGCCCGCGCCAAGTGGGTGATGAGCCACGACCTACAGCTGCGCGACGAACTAACGGCCGCCTTCGGTCCCGAAACGTTTGACAACCAGGGCCAACTCAACCGCACCTACCTGGCCCGCGTCGCTTTTCAGGATCCGGCTCAATTGGCCCGCCTTAATGCGCTGGTCCATCCCCACGTCGGCCGTGACTTTGCCGGGTGGGCAGCGGCACAGGAAGCCGAGGGCCACGCCTATATCCTCAAAGAAGCCGCACTGCTTTACGAATCGGGAGCATACCAGCAGCTTAGCCGCATCATTACCGTGTTTGCCCCGCAGGCCATCCGGCAGGCCCGCGTATTGCGCCGCGACCCGCACCGTACCCCCGAGGACATCCTCATCATCATTGGCAAGCAGATGAGTGAAGAGGAAAAACTGGAACGCGCCGACTACGTGGTGTATAACGACGATGAGCAACTGCTGCTGCCCCAGGTGCTGCGGCTGGACGCGGAGTTTCGGGCCTGAGTGTTATTGCGAGCAGCGCGAAACAACCTGCCCTTCAAATAATCAAAAGCCCTGGAAAAGCAAAAAGCCCCTGACGCGCGGACGTTGGGGGCTTTTGTTTAGGTCAATATGTTGCTTTTGGGAAAGGACGGATTGACGCTGCTTGAGGCGCGAAATGTCGTGCCTCAAGCAGCGTCAGACGATTTACCGGATAATCGGGCACCGCTCAAAAGGGCGGGTGCGGTCGAACTGGTAGCGGTAGGTAGTGTGGGTTTTGTAGATGCGGGCCCCGATGGAGCGCGTGACGGCCAGCATACGCGGGTTGAAGTCGCCAATCCAGTTCATTTCGATATCGTGGTAGCCGGCGCGCATAAACTCGTGGCGGGCGTGCACCATCAGGGCGCTTTCCACACCCTTGCCTTGCCAGGTCGGCACCACCCCGAAGATGACGCCGAACAGCTTTTTGTCGCGCCGCTGCTCGTATTTGCGCTTTTCCCAGAGGAAGCGCAGCTTGGCCCACAGGTTGAAGTTGCGGCCCACGTGCTTGAAAATCTGGTTTAGCTCGGGCAGGCTCACGAAGAAGGCCACTGGCTCCTCGCCGGCGTAGGCAAACCATAGAATCCGCTCATCCAGCACCGGCTTCATCTGCTTCACCAGGTCGCGGGCCTTGTCCAGGCTCATCGGGTTGATGCCGCTGTGGTTGGCCCAGGCCAGGTTGTAGACGTGGTGAAAGTCGTGGGCCAGCTTCTCGGCGTCGCGCTTGTTGGCGTGGCGGAAGCTGAACTCCGGATGCTCTTGGGCGTACCGCTCAGCGGCTTTGTCGAAGGTGGGGTGCAGGGCCGTGGCGACTTCGCGGTAGCAGGTGTACTGCTTGAAATACAGCTGAAACCCGTAGTTTTCGAACAGCTGCTGGTAGTAGGGCTGGTGAAAGAACATGCCGTAGTTGGGCTCCGTGAAGCCATCTGTCAGCAGCCCCCAGAACCGGTCCCGCTCCCCGAAGTTGATGGGACCGTCCATGGCCGCCAGTCCGCGTTGGGCCAGCCACTGCCGGCAGGCCTCGAACAGCTCGTTGGCGGCGGTTTGGTCATCAATGCACTCAAAAAAACCCATGCCGCCTACCGGCTGGGTAGGGTCGGGCTGGGGTGTTTCGTGGTTGATGAAGGCCGCCACCCGGCCAATTACCGCGCCGGCCGCGTCGGTCAGCACCCACCGGATGGCCTCACCGTGGGCGAAGTTGGGGTTTTTCCTGGGGTCGAAAACGGCCTCGATTTCATTATCCAGTGGCGAAATCCACTGGGGCTGGTTCTGGTAGATCCGGGCCGGCAAATCCAGAAACTGCCGGACGCGGGCCGGGGAATTTACTTCGAGCAAGGGCATACAGGAGCAATGAACAGGGGAGAGGCAGGTAGGAAGAGCCGAGCCGGTGGCACTACTTATTATCGTACCCGCACTACGGACAGCAATTTAAGGCCATTTACGCGGCAGGCGTACACTTCCTGACCCAGCGAGTCAGGGTAGGGAGCGGGGTGCCAGCGGTAGGTAGTGAGAAAATAGCGGGCCTGGGCTAGTGGCACCATGCGCAGCCGGGCCCGCTCCGCCGGGGGCAACAGCAGCTGGGCATTGTGCAACATCAGGGCGGTGCGGGGCTCGGTGGCCACGGGCACAGTGGCACTGGAATCGTGGGCCATAATCCAGGTTAGCCCCTCCCGCCCCGAGAGGCCCCAGTAGTCGCGCTCAAATAGCCGCTCGGCGGTGGGGCCGGGCAGAAAGCTGAAATACACGTTCTGGTAGGGGTGGTCGAGCACCATGCGCAGGGCCGTGTGGCCGAGGCCGAGTGTGAGCAGGGCAGCCACTGCGTAACCCGCCAGTCGCACCGGGCGGGCGGTAGCCAGCTGCCAGCTGCCCCAGGCAGCCTGCGCCCCGCGCCCCGCCAGCAGCAGCAGCGCCGGATACACAAAGTACAGGTGCCGCCACCCATCATACACCACCGATTGCAAGACGATAATGGCCAGCAGTGGCCCGAAAAACCAGGCCAGCACCAGCAAATCGAGGCGGCCGGGGGCGTTGCGGAGCCAGGCCAGCGGCCGGCGGGCGGCACCTGCCACTACCGCCACGCCCGCCAGAAACAGCACCAGATATGGCAGCGGCGTGGTAACGAGTATCCAGACCGGGGCGTAGTGCCAGGGCAGCGTCTGCACCGGAATTTCCCGGCCCAGATACAGCGTGAGCATATCGGCACGGTAGCGGCTGAAGCTGCTGAAAGCGGCCGTGAAATGCTGCCAGGGCTGCTCCCAGAGGTAGGGCCAGCCGACTATTACCACGGCTATCAGCAATGGCACCATCAACAGCAGGCCAGCCGCCAGCCGCCGCCACACGGCTGGCCGCGCCCAGGCTTCCAGCCCCGCGAAACCTACCGTGAGGGCTATCAGCAGCACGCCCATCGTGCGCACATCAATGGCCGCCCCCACAGCCACGGCGTGCAGAGCGGCCCGCGGCCAGGTAGGCCGCCGCAGCCACCGTTGCAGCGTGCCGATGCCCACGGTGAAAAAACCCAGAAACACCAGGTCCTTGTAGTTGTAGAACGACTCGGCAAACATCCTCGGCGAGAGCACCAGGGCCGCCGCCACGGCCAGCCCCCAGGGGCCGCTGCCTAGGTAGTGCGCCCCCACCCGGTACAGCGCGTAGGTGCCCGCCACACAGGTCAGCCAGATAACCAAGTGGCGGAAAAAGTACACATCGCGGGAGTCTTCCACCCGGACCACTTTCTCCAGCACCACCAGGGGCAGCTGGTAGAACACGCCGTGGTCCACATCTTGGTTGTCGCGCATGTCGGGAATCTGGGCGAAGGTGGCTTGGCGGCGGGCCAGTTCGGGGGCCAGTTTGAGGGCCACGTACTTGGTGTTGATAATGCCATTGAGCCGGTCCAGCTGCTCATCCCAGCCCACGCCGTAGTCGCGGTGCAGGACTACGCCCAGCAGCGTCAGCAACCCGAAAAACGCACCCACCAGCCAGCGAAACCAGGTAGGACGGGAAATGGCGGCGGAATCAGACATCGAAGAAAAGTAGTCGGCTGTTATTCCGAGCGAAGCGAGGAATCTGAGGTTAAGACGTTAGCTAATCAACCCAGATTACTCCTGTCGTCGGAATGACAAGGGAGTCGACGTAACAAGCTGCGGAAACGCCGCTAAATTCGGCAATTCATTTTCAACCCGCGTTTCTGTTTCATTGTGCTGCGTTCCATTCCCCGCTTTATCTGGCCCGTGGCCGTGCTGCTGCTCGTCATTCGGCTGGTCCTCAACCTGGGCCTGAATCCCGGCTTGGAGTGGAACTACGATGAGCGCCGCAACGGCCGCATTGCCGATAACTACCTGGCCGGCCGAGGCTACGTGAGCGTAGACCCCGAGCGGAAGCAGCTCCGCCCCGATTCGTTTCACGCCAGCTTTCCGGTATTCGTGTACGTAGGCTGGAGCCGCACTGGCCTACCCCGGCACTACCTCACGCTGCTGGTGTACGCCGCTGCCGCTGGCCTGTACGCCGTGGGCGGCCTGTACGCGCAACGCACGCTACGCTACGGCGGCCTGGCTCCGGGCGCGGCCTGGGTCGGAGCCGGTCTGTGGGCGGTGTCGCCGAGTGTGATGTACTACATCGGGGCCTTCTGGTGGTTTGAGAACCTGGCTCTGCCGCTGCTGATTTTGGTAGTGTACAAGCTGCAGCGGCTGTACGGCGGCCGGCCCCTGCGCTTGCCCGATGTCCTGCTGATTACGGCCAGTGTGGTGCTCTCTTGCTTATTGCGGGGTTATCTGCTGGCGGTGTATGGGCTGCTGTTCGCGGTATTTCTGGGGCTGCTGCTGCGCCGGCCGGCCCGGCAGCAGCGGGCGGCGTGGGGCCTGAGTCTGGGGCTGCTGCTGGCCCTGGGGCTAGCCCACGCGCCCATCCTGCGCAAAAACCACCGGCTGTTCGGGGCTTACACGCTCAGCAACCAGGCCGGCTTCGAGCTGCTACAGGGCCACAACTCCGTTACGCAGGGCCGGTTCATGTTCGACTGGGACGAGCGGCAAGGGCCCTTCGACCAGTTTGTGCGCCAGCACGTTCCGCAGCTCGATTCCCTGAACCAGTACCAGGAAAGTCAGGCCCGAGCCCGGCTGGCGCGGCAGTGGGTAGCGGCGCACCCGGCGCAGGAAATCCGGCTTTGGCTACGCAAAACCGCCCTGTTCTTCTCTCCCGAAAACTTCATTGCAGACGCGCCCCGCATGCCCTGGAACCCGTTCACAGCCCTGGTGCATCTGGCTTTCTTCGCGGCCCTGTTTCTCACGCTGGCTCGCTACCGGGGGCTGCATTTTCGAGCTGCCGATGCGCTGCTGCTCACGCCGTTACTGGCCGTGTGGCTGCTGAGCCTGGTGTTTTTTGTGGGGTTCCGGTGGCGGTTTTTTGCCGAGCCGGCCCTGCTGTTCTTCCCGCTACTGGTAGCCGGCCGGCTGGGCTGGCTACCGAAATCCGATACGCCGGCTACGTAACCGGCAGAGCTAGGGGCGCTTACACACCGACAGAATCGTGACGCCCCCGGCCTTCACGGAGTATACTTCCTGGCCCATTTCCGGCGTTACGCGGCCCGGCGTGTCCCGGTAGCCGGTAATGTAGTAGCGTCCTGGGGCGTTGGGGTCGGCAATGAGACGTTGCTGGTCAGCGGGGGCCAGCATTTCGCGGTTGTTTTCGAAAGGCGCGCGGTGCGTTGGGTCCACAAAAATCTGGCCTTCCGGATGACGCTTGATCAGGTATTCCAGGCCCTGCCGGTAGGAGAGGCCCCAGTAGTCGCGCTCAAACTGCTGCTCCACCTGCTCGGCCGGCAGAAAGCTGAAGTACACCTGTTGGTTGGGGTGCATCAGCACCATGCGTACGGCCGTTACGGCCGCTTCCAGGGCCACTACGGCTCCCAGCGCCAGCACTACCGGCCGGAGCCGGGGGGAAGTCCGGCCTCTCTGCCACAGCTGCCAGCCGGCACTTACCGCTAGCAGCAGCAAAGCGGGGTACACAAAATACAGGTGCCGCCACCCGTCATAAATAACGGAATCCAGGGCAATGACCATGAATACCGGCAGCACCAGCCAGCCACTGAACAGCAAATCGAGGCGGCCATTGTAGGTTTTCAGCAGCTCCAACGGCCGCTTGATGCCCCGCATTGCCACGCCCAGCAAGCCCAGTACAGCAGCTGCGGAGTAGGTAACGGGCGTGGTAATCAGTATCCAGACCGGGGCATAGTGCCAGGGTAGCGCCAGCGCCGACTCCTGCCGGCCCATGTACAGCACGAAACCTGGCCACCGGAACCGGCGCATGTTCTCAAAGGCCGCCAGGAAATGGTTAAAGGGCGAAGCCCACAAATACGGCCATCCGACAATAATAGCGGCCACGGCGCACACTAGATAGCCGCCAATTACAGTAGCCACCTGCCGACGGATGCTCGGGCCGGTTGGAAACCAGAGTTCCAGTGCCAGGAGCGTGAGGGTAAACGGAACCAGCATGATGCCCAGAATGCGGATATCAACGGCCACGCCCGTGGCAATACCGTGCAGCAACGCGCGGCGCAGGGTAGGGCGCTCTAGTAGCCGCGCCAGCGTATACATGCCCAGCGTGAAGGTGGCTAGAAACACCATATCCTTGCCGCTGTAGAACGATTCCGCGAACATGCGGGGAGAAAGCACAAATAGCGCGGCGGCTACCAGGGCCACGTAGCCGTTGCGCAGTCGCAACAGCGCCAGCCGATACAGTGCCCAGATGCCGCCCACGCACGTCAGGAAAATGCAGGCGTGCCGAAACAGATGATACGTCCGGGTGTCGGTGCCGGGGCGTAGCACGTCGAACAGTACCATGGGAATTTCGAACAAGGCACCGTGGTCATTCTCCACGTATCCTTCCAGCACCGGCGAGTTTTGCAGCAGGGCCTGGTTGGCCGACCACGCCGGGGCTACCTTATCGGCAATGTAGCGCAGGCTCACCAGCCCGTTGGCGTGGTCCACGGGCTCATCCCACGATACGCCGTAATCGGCCACCAACAGCGCACCCAGTAGCAGCAGAATACCAAAAAACGTGCGTACCACCCAGAGCGGGGCGTACTGAACAGAAACTGCGGGAGTAGAAACCGCCATGGATAACAGGTAAAAGCAGATCAGCAGAAGGGAGTACCTGCCAGCTTGGACTTGCATAAGAACCGGGCGGCAGGCCCGGCAAGTTACCGCCCGGCTGCCAAAACCGGCGAACTAGGCCCCGGCCGAAAACAAAAAAAGGACAGCCGTTTCCGACTGTCCTTTTTGGTGGGAGATACTGGGTTCGAACCAGTGACCCTCTGCTTGTAAGGCAGATGCTCTGAACCAGCTGAGCTAATCTCCCGTGGGGTGTGCGTACGCTACTAAATAAAAAGTGGGAGATACTGGGTTCGAACCAGTGACCCTCTGCTTGTAAGGCAGATGCTCTGAACCAGCTGAGCTAATCTCCCAAGGGCGTGTCCCGTTTGGGATGGCAAATATGGGAGGTCATTTTCTAAATCACAACTCTTCCTGCCATCTTTGGCCGGAGAATTTTTGGGTCTGCCGGCATAAAAACCGGCAACTGCTTACCAATCAGAAATTTCAGAGGGATATATCGGGTGCGAAAATTTCTGAAAATTTCTTTCCTGACGGTAGTTCTGCTTTTGAGCGTGGGCTGGCTGGGCGTGTGGCTCGGGCAAAACCGCATCATTGGCCTGTTCGTGGCCGGGCTAAATCAGCACCTACGAGTGCCGGTGCAGGCTAGCCGGCTGGAAGTATCGGTGGTGGACCAGTTCCCGCGCCTCTCCGTAACGCTGCACGATGTGGTAATGCACGGCTCCCTGCCCCAAGACACCGTGCGCCTGGCTCGCGCCCGGCGGCTTTATTGTGCGTTCGATGCCTGGGACCTGCTGGCGGGCCGCTACCGGGTGCGGGAAATAACCCTGGCCGATGCCCGCGTGCACATCCGGCGCGATGCGCGCGGCGTGGGCAACTACCACATTCTGCGCCCCGATACCACGGCCCCGGCCGCCGAGGAACCGTTTGGGCTGGAACTGGAAGGCATCCGACTGGAACGGGTCCAGGCCGTGTATGAGGACGCCAGCCGGCAGCAGTATTTTGCTCTGCAAACGCCCGATTTGCTGGCAACAGTGGGCGTTACCGATGTCCAAGTAACCGTAACAGCCACTGGCGCGGCGCAGGTGCAAACCCTGCGTCTGGGTCCCGACGACTATTTCCGCGCCAAGCAGCTGCAGCTACGTACCACGCTCACCGTCGACCGCCGCCGCCACGAACTTACCCTGGAGCCTTCCGAAATCAGGGTAGGGCCGGCTGCCTACGCGGTGCAGGGTACCATCAATTATCAGGGAGCTACACAACTCAACCTGCAGGCCACTGCTACCGGGGCCGATGTGGAGTCGGTGCTGGCACTGCTGCCGTCCCGCCTGACGCGGCCGCTGGCGGGCTACCGGAGCCGGGGGCAGGTGTATTTTGCGGGTACCGTGCAGGGAGAATTATCGGCCCGGCAGAACCCAGCCGTGGCCGTGCAGTTTGGCTGCCGGGAAGCCTCGGTATTTCATCCGCAATACCGGCAAACCATCGACCACCTGCAGCTGACCGGAAGCTTCCGCAACGGCCCGGCCCACGCGGCCCGCACAGCCGTGCTGACCCTGCAAAAGGTGCAGGGCCAACTGGCGGGCCGGCCCTTTGGGGGCGACCTGCGGCTGGCAAACTTTGCCGATCCGCAACTGGACCTAAACCTGCACGCCGACCTGGACGTGGCCCAGGCCGTGCGCTTTTTCCCGCTGACGGCCGTGCAAACAGCACAGGGTGAGGCCCAGTTGCGCCTGCAGCTGCACGGGAAACTGCGCACTATTAAACAGCAACCCACGGCGCGGCAGGTAGCCGGTGAGCTGACGCTGCGCCACGTAACGCTCCGGCTGCGCGCCTTCCACCAGCCCTTCACTGACCTCAACGGCCGTCTGCTGCTCCAGGGCTCCGATGTGGCCGTGCCAGCCCTGAGCGGCCGCCTGGGTAACTCCGATTTCCGGGGCCGGGGCACGCTGGGCAACGTGACGGCCTGGGCCCTGCGGCCGGGGCAAACGCTACGGCTGGATGCCACAGTGGCGTCTCACCTGCTCGATTTCAACCAGCTGCTCTATGCCTATCAGCCCGCGGCCAGCCCCGGTGGTGCGGGTACCGGGGGGGGCGCGGAGGCCGCCGGGCTGCGGGTGCCAGCCACACTGGCCCTGAGCGTGCGGGCCGAGGCGCAGCAGGTGCGGTTCCGGCGGCTGCGGGGGCGGCATCTGCAGGGCACGATACGGCTCCGGAACCAGGTGTTCAGCTCGGCGGGACTGAGTTTGCAAGCGGCGGGCGGCGCGGTGAGCGTGCGCGGCACCGTGGATGCCCGTAGCCCCCAGTTGCTGAAAGCCAGCACTGTGGCCAGTTGCCAGCACCTGCCGCTCGACAGCCTGTTTTACGTGTTCGAGGATTTCGGCCAGCAGTTTCTCACGGCCCGGCACCTGCGCGGCCAGCTCACGGCCACCGCCGAATCGGATACGTATTTTGATGAGCACCTGAGCCCGCTCACTGACCGACTGGAGGCCGAGGTAACGGCCACCATCCGCAACGGGGAGCTGCTCAACTTCGAGCCTATGCAGAAACTCAGCATGGTGGCCAGCCGGGCCACGCTGCGGCATCTGCGGTTTGCCGAGCTGCACAACCGCCTCTACGTGCAAAGCCGAACCGTGTACCTGCCCGAAATGGACATCCGTTCCAACGTGCGCGCCGCCTCGCTCATTCGCGTAACCGGTACGCACACCTTTGATCAACAGCTGGATTACCATGTGCAGATTCCGCTGCTGCCGGGCCTGCTGCCCCGCGTGCTCACCCGCGCCGACGGGCCGGTGCTGCGCCTGGGCATCCGGGGCTCGGAAAGTGATTTTGCGGTTCGTTACGAAACCGGCTCCGCTCCGACACTGCCCAACTCCACACCCCCGGCCCCGAGCCGGCCGGTAACTACTCCGGCGGCCGGACCCGCCGCCACCCCGGCCCGGCCCGCCGACCGGCCTTCCTTCGAGCTGAAGAAACCGGTGAAAAAACCAGCCCAGCCGCAGGTAGGGGAGTATTTCGAGTTCTAAGTTGAAACCGCCAAGGCCATAGCCCAACCTCAGGTAGGGGGAGTGCGTTAAGGACGCACAAGTATCACCCACCCTTTTCCCCTCTTGCCATGGCCACTTCGCAACTACTCCAGAATTATTCCGATCAGGAAAAAGCCGCATATCTCAGTGTCATTGCCAGCCTGGCCTCCGCCGACCGTGAAGCTTCGGCCGCTGAAGTAGAATTTTTGCAGCAACTGGCCCACGAAGCCGGCCTCAGCGGCGGTGCTACCCAACAGGTGCTGGGTTCAGCCAAGGATGCTACCAACGAAAGCATTAAAGCTAGCCTGGACGTGCTGCGGGGCAGTGAGTTGCGCTTCTCCCTGGTAACTGACCTCATCAGCTTCGCCCGCGCCGATGGCTCGTATGCCAACGATGAGGAAGCCATGATTAACAAAATAGCGGCCTACCTGGGCATTACGCCCCAGCAGACGCAAACCCTCAATCAGGTAGTAGACCAAGCGGCCCACGTACCGCACGATGCCTCCGACCCCGCCAAGCAAAGCTTCTTCGGCGGCATTACTGACAAGCTGGAAAGTGCCGGCATCCCCAAAGGTGCCCTGATGGCCGGCCTGCTGGGTGTAGTGGCCCCGATGGTCATTTCGAAGGTGATGGGCGGCCGTAATCAGAGCCCCGGTATAGGCGGCGGTATGATGAGCAGCGGCATGGGCGGCCTACTCGGCGGCGCTTCACAAAGCGGCATGGGTGGCCTGCTGGGCGGCTTGCTCGGCGGCGGCCTGCTGAGTGGGGTACTTGGGGGTGGCGGTCAGCAAACGGCCGGCTACCCGCAGCAAGGCAGCCACGTAGGCAGCGGCGGCCTCGGCTCATTGATGTCGATTCTGGGCGGCTTGGGCGGGCAGCCCAACTCGCAGCCCCGCAGCAGCGGCGGTGGCGGCCTCGGCGGCCTAATGAACGGCGGCATGGGCGGTTTGCTCGGTGGGCTGCTGGGCGGCCGGTAGCCCATTGTACATACTGATCTAAAAGTGAGGGGCCTTGAAACGTACGTTTCAAGGCCCCTCACTTTTATGCGCACTTCCGCACTGGGGGTTTACGCCGACAACCCGTTCACCTGTACAACAGTGGTGCCGGTGCTGGCGAAAGAGCCGCCAGCGTGTTCCACCACTTCTACCAGCCGGTAGTTCAGCTCTTCCTTCACCCGCAGGTACTCATCGTAGTTAGTGGTTTCCACGAAGTATTGTACCGTTATTTCCTTAGCAGCAGGGGTGAGGGCGGCAAATTGCATCTGCACTTCTTTGGTTACCAGCGGGTTTTCTTCGAGGGCCCGCTTGCCATCTTCCACAATGCGGTGCAGCTGCTGGCTGGTGGTGGTGTGGCTGAGGGCCAGGGTGAAGCTCACGCGCCGCGCTGTGCGCAACGAGAGGTTGTCTAACGGCTTGTCAATCATGCTCTTGTTGGGCACGGTCACGTAGCTTTTCTCGGCGGTGCGCAGGCGGGTGCTCCGGAAGCCTACCTTCTCCACGGTGCCCGTTACGGGGCCGACTTCCACCAAATCGCCCACGGCAAAGGGCCGGTCGAGGAAGATGGTGAACGAGGCAATCAGGTTTTCCAGGCTTTCCTTGGCCGCGAAGGCCACGGCTAGACCCCCGATGCCCAGGCCCCCAATCAGGGCCGTCACGTTCACCCCGAATACCCGGCTCAGCATCACCAGAAAGGTGAGCGTGAGCACCAATACCTTCAGCAAGTCTTTGGCGAAGGGAATCAGCTGGTTATTGAGGCGGGAAGTGGAGTGCTCGGCCCGGCGCTGAAACACTAGCACCACAAAATCAATAATGCGCAGCCCGATCCAGCCCATACCCCCGAACACGGCCAGCTGAAACACCCGGAACAGCAGCCGCTTCGCCCAGGGCTCGTTGTGGGCCAGCTCAGAGGTGCGCACCGGAAAATCGAGTACCTGGAACGCGAAGTAGGCCGTTATCAGGAAGATAACGATGGACAATGGCTGAATCAGCAAAGCCTGAAACTGGGCTTCGCTCACGCCCTCGGTCCGCTTGCGGATAAAGCGGAACACCAGTTTCGAGAGCAGCTTCGAGAGCAGCGTTTTGAACGCGTAGCCGAACAGCAGAATGCCCACGCACCACAGGTACGCCGCCACATTGTTGCCCAGAAAGCGGTAATGCAGTATTTCCTGAAGAGTCATGAAGGAAAGAAGCAGGAATGAATGTGCAGAGTGTGGGAGAGTGAGATGAATGGGAGAAATGATCCATTACTATCGGAACGGGTACATTCCTCACATTTCACCTACATTCTTCACACTCCATCTATACCAGCTGCCGAAGCGCCATTTCGAACGACTTCTGGGCAATGCCGGTGGTGGCGTCGCCCTGGTGGCGGGTGCGGGCCAGAGCCGCCCGGATGATGCGGGATGTATCCTGGAAGATAGCTTGGTCGGTAATTTCGGCGTTGGATTCCATCAGGTAGGCGAATACCCGGGCCATGCCGCAGTTGGCAATGAAATCGGGGATGACGCTGGTGTGGGCGTCGGCAAACTCGCCGGTAGGCCCGAAAAAGATTTCCGGGTCCTGGAACGGCACGTTGGCCCCGCAGCTAATCACCTCCAGCCCGCCGGCCACCAGCTGCTCCACCTGCTGGCGCGTAACCAGCCGCGAAGCCGCCGCCGGAATAAATATCTCGGCCCCGCTGCTCCAGATGCGCTGGTTCACGTCTTCAAAGGAGAGCAGGTTATCGGCCGCCAGGGCGTTGCCGTTGCGGTTCAGGAACAGCGCTCGGATTTCCTCCAGCGAGAAGCCTTCCTCCTTAATTAGGCCGCCGGCCCGGTCGATGATGCCGGTGATGCGCGCGCCTTGGCTGGCCAGGTAGTAGGCCGCCGCCGCGCCCACGTTGCCCCAGCCCTGGATGATGGCCCGCTTACCAGCCACGCTGCGGCCGCCCCACAACTCGTAGTAGTGGCGCACAGCCTCGGCCACGCCGTAGCCGGTAATCAGGTCGGCCACGGTGTATTTGCGGCTCAGGTCGGGGGTGAAGGTGGCGTCTTCCAGCACTTTCACCACGCCCTGGCGTAGCTGGCCCAGCTTCTGAATCTTCTGGGGCTCGGTGGCGCGGTAGTGGCCGTTCACGATGCCTTCCTGCGGGTGCCAGAGGCCGTAGTCTTCGGTAATCGGAATCACGTCGTGAATCTCGTCCACGTTCAGGTCGCCGCCGGTGCCGTAGTAGGCTTTCAGCAGCGGAATGACGGCCTTGTACCAGCGCTCCAGCACGCCACGCTTGCGCGGGTCCTGGGGGTCGAAGTTGATGCCTGACTTAGCCCCGCCAATGGCCGGCCCCGACACGGTGAACTTCACCTCCATGGTTTTGGCCAGGCTTTCTACCTCCCTCTTGTCCAGGCCCTTGCGCATGCGGGTGCCGCCGCCGGCCGCGCCACCGCGCAGGGAATTAATCACCACCCAGCCTTCGGCTTCGGTTTCGGAGTCTTTCCATTCAAAAACGATTTCAGGACGCTTGTTCTCGAACTTGGCCAGCAGGTCTTTCATTAACAGAAATAGGTAGGGGTGGGGGTGGGAAATTTCGGGGGCAAAGGTACGCAGGCATTCATGGCCGATGGTACCTGAAACGGACAAACCCAGACCCCCGGACCGGCATACTTGCTGTACCGGATAAATACCATGCGGGAAAATATCGTGCGTAAGCTCAACAGCAAAGCAGCCCTGGTTACGCGGATTTGTCCTTCGGCTCCATTGTTGCGTAGAAGCCTGTACGGATACAATTTTCTCGCCGGATATAATTTTTTTTTGCCCCTGGTATGCTGGGAGGAACTTTGCGGGTCTGGAATATCGTATTAAGCCTATTCCTAGATACCCACCCTCTGCTACCACCGTTGTAACGACATATGAAACCATTGCTGTCACGAGTAGAATCCAAAAAAGTAGACAAGGCCGCCGCCATGCTTAAAGTGCTGGCCCACCCCAAACGCCTCGCCATTGTTGACCTGCTGGGCAAAGAGGAGAAGATGACCGTCACGGAAATCTACCGTTCTCTTGATCTGCCCCAGGCCATTGCCTCCCAGCACCTCATCACCCTCAAAGACCGGGGCATTCTGTCCTCCTTCAAGGTGGGTACCAAAATCTACTACTCCCTCTCCATTCCCAAGCTGCTTGATGTAATCGACTCGCTGGAGGACTGCTGCGACACGATGTAAAGCCGGCTCGTTGCCGGGTGTCGTTGCCCAACCCATAAAAAAAGCCTGCCCGACGGATGTGTCGGGCAGGCTTTTTTGTGCTGTATACTTGCTTACGCTACGTCAGGGTGGCGTTCCAAGTCAAAAAGGTCGGTGAGTACATCGATAAGCTGATCAGCCTCGCCGCGCTTGCAGGCGGCTTTCAGTTGAATGACGGGCTGCTTGAGAATTTTCTGCATCAGCGAGCGGGTAATATCGTCCACGCGCTTCGCTTCCTCGGGGCTCATTTTTTTCTGGTAGCGGTCCATCTCCTCCAGCCGAATCTGCTCCAGGGCATTCTTGAGCTTTTGGATGGTAGGCGACACCATCATTTCCTTGCTCCAGTCCTGCAGCCCCGCCATGCTCTCCTCAATAATGGCGCGTACCTGCGGCACGGCAGCCAAACGGCGCTCCAACGCGGCCGAAGCCTTACTTTGGATGGCATCAATATTATAGACCAGCACCCCGGGCACCTGCTCCACATCGGCGGCAATACTGCGCGGCACGGAGAGGTCGATAAAGAACTTGTAGCTCAGCACGTCAAGGTGCGCCACCAGCTCACGGGTGAAAAAAGGCTCGTCGCGGGCAATGCTACTGATAATGACATCGGCCTCTTTGAGGCCCTGTACCAGGTTTTCGAAGTCGATTACCTGTAAGCCACACTCCTGGGCCAGCTCGTCGGCCTTGGAGCGGGTGCGGTTGCAGATGGTGACGTCGGTGAACACCTTACTGTCGCCGAAGTGGCGGCATACATCGGCCCCGATTTCGCCCAGGCCTACTACCAGCACGCGGGGGTTGGCAATGTCGGCCGTCAGCTCTTCCACCAGCTCCAAGGCAGCATAAGAGGTAGAAGCCGCGCCGTCGCGGAACGAAGTTTCCTGCTGTACGCGCTTATTGGTAAAGAATACGGTGTGCAGCAGGCGGTGCAGAAACGGCCCGGCTGCGTCTGCATCGGCTGACCACTGGTATGCCTGCTTTACCTGATTGCTGATCTGCAAATCGCCTACCACCTGCGCATCGAGGCCCATTGCTACCTCGAAAAGATGGCGTACAGCGTCAGTCTGCTGATCCAGCACATCGAAGTAAGGGAAGTATTCAGTTACCTCCGGCAGGCCTTTCAGCTGGCCCAGCGCCTCAATAATGGTCGGGCTCTGGTCACGCTCGGCGGAATAATACACTTCCGTCCGGTTGCAGGTGCTCAGCACGAGCAGGTCTTGGAGGGCCAGCTCATGGTGCAGGGTATATAAGAAACGCCGACAGGCAGCCTCATCCAACGCAATCAGCTCCCGAATGGCGAGAGGTGCTTTTTTGAAGGAAAGACTAAGGGCCTTGAATGAATGGAGCATAGCTGGTGCTAGTGCGAAAATCAGGGGGCAAAAATACGCTACAAATTGCTAGGTAAAAACAGTTGATGTACGCCCAGGGTTCGGAGAGAGTTAAAATTGGGGCAAAAACCCGGTTCACATCGGCTAATGGCCGATTATCAGGGGTAAAGCCGGCGAAAATCATTTTTCCCATGTCAGCTACCGTGGACCTTGCCGGGGCAGTGGCCGTATCTTCGCTGAGGAGTCGGCCGTATCCGGCACTCCCGTCACCGTTCCGCTTCGCCTGTGCTACCCATTCCTATTTACGACCAGAAATCCCGCATCAAACTCGTTATTGTGGCCGTAGCCCTGCTAATTGGGGCGGCCACGGTCATCTATACCAACGTGCTGGTGCAGCGCCTCTCGGAGCGGGAGCAGGAGCAGATTGACCTCTACGCCAAAACCCAGCGCTACATCATCAACACTGAGGAAACCTCGAACCTGTCGTTTCTGATGGACGAGATTATCGGGGCCAACACCACCATACCGGTAATTGTGACGGACGGGGAGGGCAACATTGTGGATGCCCGTAACGTGAGCGTGCCCAAGGGCGTGTCGGAGCAAACCTCTATCCGGCTGCTGCGAAAGGAAATTGAACTGATGAAGGAGCAGCACCCGCCTATTATCATTGAAATAGGGGCGGGGCTGCGTAACTTCCTGTACTATAAGGAGTCGGATCTGCTGACGCAGCTGCGGTACTACCCGCTGGTGCAGCTGGCTATTATCGGGTGCCTGGGCGTTATTGCGTACTTCGCGTTCAGCTACTCCCGCCGCGCCGAACAGAACCGGGTGTGGGTAGGGCTAGCCAAGGAAACCGCCCACCAATTGGGCACGCCCCTGAGCAGCCTAGTGGGCTGGCAGGCGTATTTGCGTGAGAGTGAGCGGTTCCGGGATGAGCCGATTGTGGAGGAACTGGGCAAGGACATCCGGCGGCTGGAGATTATTACCGAGCGGTTCAGCAACATCGGCTCGGTGCCGGTGCTCAACGACGAGAACATCCTACGCGTGACCCAGAACGCCATCAGTTACCTGCAGAGCCGGGTGTCGCGGAAGGTGAGCTTCGAGGTAAAAACCGACCTGCCCACCGACACGCCCGCCCAGGTAAACATCCCGTTGTTCGACTGGGTCATCGAAAATATCTGCAAAAACGCTGTGGATGCCATGGACGGCCGGGGCAGCATCACCATTCACCTGCGCCGCCCCATCCGCAACAAGTCCCAGATTGCCATTGATATTACCGATACCGGCAAGGGCATCCCGAAAAGCAAGATGGAACGGGTGTTTCTGCCCGGCTACACCACTAAAAAGCGGGGCTGGGGCCTTGGTCTGGCCTTGGCCAAGCGCATCATCGAGAACTATCATAAGGGTCGCCTCTTCGTGAAATGGAGCGAGCCGGGCCGTGGTACCACCTTCCGGGTGATTCTGAACGGGTAATTTTTAGACCTGAGATTAACTATAAGAGGGGAGAAGTAAGAATTTCGTTCAGTTGGGCCAGCAGGCTTCCAGAACAGAAGTCTCACCTCTTATAGTCTCAGTTCTTACTTCTCTTTTCCCCGGTTGGTCAGCTCTACGTAGCTGTTGCCCTGGACGGGGCGGCCGTGGTGGGTGCCTTCTACCTGGCACATACCTTCCCAGTAGTGCATCTTGATGCCGGCGAAGAGCTTGAGCGTGAGTTCCTGGTCGGCTACCAGCGGGGTGATGGTGAGGTCGTACTCCTGGCTGGGGATGCGCAGACGCCATTTGCTTGGGTAGCGCAGCCGGGAGTGGGGGCTGGTCCAATAGTCGAGGACCTCGAGCTGGAAGTCGTCCGCTTTCAGATCCTCATTCTGGCTGGGGCCGCTGTAAGTGCCGCCGCTCACGGTGCGGCTGGAGTTGCGGTCAAACAGCAGGTAGGTCATGATATCGTGGCGCGTGGTGGCCGGGGCCGCGCCGGGCTGGGGGCCGGCCTGGGCGGTAGCGGCCGGGTCGGTTTCATCGAGCTGCAACGAAAACCAGTCCCAGCCGATGCCTTTGTTGGTCACGCTGTTGCAGTTCCATTGCCGGTCGTACCACAGCTCGCCCTCCACCTCGTGCACCTGGCCGTTTACTTCCAGCGTGCCGGTGGCCGTGAGGCGGGGGTAGCTATAGTAGCCGGCTTTGGCCACGTCGCCGTAGTTTTCATAGCCGGTGCCGCTGTGCAGCAGCACGGGTTTGGCGGGGGTAGTGCGCAGATCGAGGGCATGGCCCTGGTGGGCGGCCATGCGGCCCTGCAAATGGTAGCGGCCTTCCTGCCCGTCGAGGGTCCAAGTCTGGTCTTTTTTCTCGGCGTGCAGGCTCAGCGGCAGCTTAGGTTCCAGGAGCTGCGGGAGGCGCTGCACCTTGTAGTCGTAGCGGAACTGTTTGGCCTGTGGGTCGGTGAGGGCGAAGTTCACCATCTGCCAGTCGCGCTTGCCGTTCAGGTTAAAGTGGAAAAACACGTACTCCACTCCAAACTGCTCGCCGGTTTTCCGGTCGCGCAGGTGGCCGGTGAAGTACCACCACTCCAGGGAGTTTTGTTTGTGCACGGCCTCCTCCTGGGGCAGCTGGGCCCGCTCCGTGAACACGTCGAATTTGTTGGTCGGCTTCAGGGCGCAGCCCGAGGCCATGAATAGCAGGAAAATAGCCAGCAGTAAATTCTTCATACTGCCGGAATAAGGAGTTGAGGGGCCGAAAGGTTTGCTGCTGGCTGATTTAATGACGCCGAAATGGTTGTGTCAGCCGCTGCCACAGGCTGCGGGGGGAATACCAAGGTGATACGGAACAGCCTCCTACCACAATTCGCTCATTCATGGCTTTCTCATCAACAGCAAGCTTTATATAGATGTCTTGGCCTTTGAAATCTGCCAACACGACTTGTTGGGTAAAATAACCAATTGAAGCAACGGTGAGCTGGCTGGCGGCCGCAGATAAGCCTGGTAACTCGAACGTTCCGTCCGAATTGGTAGAAACCCCTATAGTAGTGTTCGTCAAAAGCACCGTCACCCCTGGCAGTCCTGCACCCGTAGCCGCATCCGTCACCCGGCCCCGAATACTCCGGTTGGGTGAAGTGGCCGCTGGTGCTACCGTTTCCCCCAACAATACCCGCTGCTCCTGCGGGGCGACGAGGCGGGTTTGGGCCGCCACCGGTCCGGCCACGCCCAGCCCCAGCACCGCCAGGGCAGCCGCCAGCCACCGACGCGAAGCCGGTGCTTCGGCCGTGGCCCGGAGCGGGCGGTTCAGCTGCTCCGTCTGGAACCGGCCGCAGCTGGGCCCGGTGGGCCGGCTCAGAAAAGCCACCACCTCGGCGTCGGTCAGGCGGGTAAAGTCAACTACTACCTTATCACAGGCGGCGCAGTGGCGGCCCTGGGCGGCGGGTGTCATGGCGGCCCAGCTCTCATGGCAGGGTTGCGGAACGGTGAGGGTGTAGCGGGCAGGCATGGCAGTAGGGTAAGGTTCGGTCTGTCTGATGCCGGACCGGGCCGGATTCCACACGCGGCGGTGGGAAAGCTGGGCTAGTGGGAAATTTTTGGGGGCGGCGCCAGGTGCATTACCCGCGACATGACGGCCGGCGAGTAATTTTCCTGAGGTTCCAGGACAGGCATGCCAATCATGGGCCCCGGGTTGCGCAGCCGGATTACAATAGGTCTGCTTTCATCCGCGGAGAAATAGCGGGGGATATACAAGCCGGGCTCCGGGTCATCGGGAGTCAGATGAGCCGGCTCAGGCTGAGCGGCTACCAGTTGAGTGCCGCGCAATGACCTGGGAAGTAGCAGGGCAAAGGTGCCCTCCGCATCGGTACGGGTATGGAAGGAGGTATCCTGCTCGCTGATAATAATGGCCTGGGCCAGCGGCTGGCCACTTCCCTTATCCACCACCTTGCCACGTACCAGAATAGAATCCTGGTGTACGAGCGTCTCTTTAGCTGGCAGTTCCGGGCTCAGGGTTGAACCGGCTGACGAGCTCGTTTCGCAGGACGACAGAGTGAGAACGGCCGCCGCCAGCCACGGTGCCCAACTGGCAAGCGGATTGATCTGCTCTTGCCGAAACCGGCCGCACACCCGGTCCGGCTGCCGCAGCGCGGCCACAGTTTCGGCTTCGGTCAGGGAAGTGAAATCGACTACCACCTTGTTGCAGGCGGCGCAGTGGCGGCCGCCGGAAGCGGGCGTCATATCGGCCCAGGAGGCCGGGCAGGGCTGGGGGAGCGAAATACGGGAAGCCATAGCCGGAAGATACCATTGGCACGCCAACCCATGCAGCCGCCCGCCATTATTCTGTATCTTTTGCCCCCTGAAGCAAACGCGGGGCCCTATCTGCCAAGTGCGGATCGGGCGTCAGTTTGCTCAGGTTTCCCTTTCTACCCTCTCACGCCCGATTTTGTCAACCCCCCTGCCTCCCTCGCGCCTCAGCGGCCTGTTTCGCCGCAAAAGCCTCGACGACATTCTGCACAACCCGCCCGCCGACGCGGAAGGCCACGGCGGCCCTGCCGGCGGCCTGGAGCGCCACCTCACCGTTCGGGACCTGACTGCCCTCGGTATTGCGGCCGTTATCGGGGCCGGTATCTTCAGTACCATCGGCAACGCCTCGCATGATGGCGGCCCGGCTGTGTCGTTGCTGTTCGTGTTTACGGCCATTGCCTGCGCCTTCTCGGCGTTGTGCTATGCGCAGTTTGCGGCCACCATTCCTGTGTCGGGCTCGGCATATACTTACGCTTACGCTTCCTTCGGAGAGCTTACGGCCTGGATTATCGGGTGGGCGCTGATTATGGAGTACGCGGTGGGCAACATCGTGGTGGCCATTTCGTGGTCGGATTACTTTACCGGGCTGCTGAGCGGCGTGGGCGTCAACGTGCCTATCTGGCTCACGATGGGCATGCAGAGCGCCCACAAATACTACAACGAAGTGCTGGCGTTGATGCAGGCCGGCAAGCCGCTGAGCGAAGCTTCAGCGGCCCAACTGGAAGGCTACAAAGCCTGGAGCGCGGCTCCCGAAATCGGGGGCGGGCTGCGGCTGGTGCTGGATCTGCCGGCCGGGCTTATTACCCTGGCTATTACGGCGTTGGTGTACGTGGGTATCAAGGAAAGTAAGAACGCTAGCAACCTGTTGGTGGCCCTGAAGCTGGTGGTAGTGGCCGTGGTGATTCTGGTAGGCGCGTTCTACGTGCAGCCCGAAAACTGGAGCCCGTTTGCCCCCAATGGCATCGGCGGCGTGCTGAAAGGCGTGTCGGCGGTGTTCTTCGCCTACATCGGCTTCGATGCCATTTCGACGACGGCGGAGGAGTGCAAAAACCCCCAGCGCGACCTGCCCCGGGCCATGATTTACGCCCTCATCATCTGCACCATTCTCTACGTGATTATCACCCTGATTCTCACCGGTATGGTGAACTACAAGGAGCTGGCTGTGGGCGACCCGCTGGCGTATGTGTTCAACAAAGTAGGCGTGAAGTGGCTGGGCGGCGTGGTGGCCGTGTCAGCGGTGCTGGCTATGGCCTCGGTGCTGCTGGTGTTCCAGATCGGGCAGCCCCGCATCTGGATGACCATGAGCCGCGACGGGCTGCTGCCGCCGGTATTCTCCCGGGTGCACCCCAAGTTCCACACGCCTTCGTTCAGCACCATCGTGACGGGCTTCTTTGTAGGCGTGCCGGCCATGCTGCTGAACATGGACCTAGTGATTGACCTGACGAGCATTGGGACACTGTTTGCCTTTGCCCTGGTGTGCGGCGGCATCCTCATCATCGACCCCCACGGCCAGAGCAACGCCCGCTTCAAGGTGCCCTACATCAACGGCCAATTTCTGGTGCCGCTGGTGCTGCTGGTCGGGGCCGGGCTGCTGTTTATGTACAACCAGGCCGGTATCCGCGAGTTTACGCAGGCTTTCAGCAGCTACGAGGAAGGCCGCCACTACATCCCGATGCTGGTGTTCTTCGGGTTCTGCCTGGGCCTGGCCTGGCTCTCGTTCCGCAAAAAGCTGAGCCTGCTGCCCACGCTGGGCCTGCTTACCAACCTCTACCTGATGACCCAGCTCGGCATCAACAACTGGCTGCTGTTCTTTGGCTGGCTGGTGATTGGGTTGGCCCTGTACTTCAATTACGGCTTCAAACACTCGAAGCTAGGTCTGAAGAAGGCTGCGGCAGTGTCGTAAACAGGCTGTTTTCTGGCAGCTTCACAAACCCGTCGGCATCCGTTGCCGACGGGTTTTGTATGGTAAGTGCGCGTAATTCTTGCCGGATTTGTAGTGTATGTCGACTGATTCTACTGCTGCTTCTACGTTGACCGTTCGTCTGGAAGCATCCCGCCAGGAGCTGCTGGACTTGGGTTTACGCAACCCGTTGCTCAACTTTCGTCCCTCGAAAGCGCGGGGCGTTGAGGTAGTTGGCGAGCAGTCGGCGGCAGTATGGGAACTGCTGGTGCGCAAAGGGCGTGCAATGGTATTTGCCCCCGTCCCGGAAGTAGCATTGCCAACTCCCGTCGGCTGGAAGGGCGACGCGGAGCGGGCCGCCCGCCGGGCCGCAACCTTGGGTTTGCCCGTGCCCGCCGCTGTAACGCCCCAGCAGCTTACCACCGCCGCCGTACTTGCCGCCGATGCTGCGGACAACAAGCTGCAAACCGCTGAGCCGCTGGCCAAGCTGGAAAGCCGCCTGCTGAACACCTACTACACCGCCCGCACCAGCCTGGAGGAACAGGGCGTAAACATCCTGTACCTGGCCCTGGGGATGCTGAGCTGGTACGAGGCCGACAGTACCGAGGAAGCCCGGCAGGCCCCGCTGGTGCTGGTGCCGGTGCTGCTGGAGCGCGGCACCGCCGCCGAGCGGTTTAAGCTGCGCCACACCGGAACCGAAATCGAAAGCAACCTGAGTCTGCAGGCCAAGCTCAAAGCTAGCTTCGGTCTGGTGTTGCCGCTGCTGGAGGAGGAAACGTCCCTGGCCGACTATTACGCGGCCGTAGCGGCTGCCGTGGCGGGCCTGCCGCGCTGGGAAGTAACCCCCGATTCCGTTGCCCTGGGCTTCTTCTCCTTCGGCAAGTTCCTACTCTACCGCGACCTGGACCCCGCTACCTGGCCCGCCGACAGCCCGCTGCTTAACCACCCCGCCATCAAGGCTCTGCTGGGTCCGAATACCGGCTTCCGCGACGCGGCCCCGACGGTGGGCGACACGGCCTTTCTGGATACCGAAAGCTCTGCCCACGAGCTGCATCAGGTGCTGGACGCCGATTCTTCGCAGCTGTTGGCTTTGCTGGCGGTACAGGAAGGGCGCAACCTGGTGGTGCAGGGCCCTCCCGGCACCGGCAAGTCGCAGACCATTGCCAACCTGTTGGCCGAGGCCATTGGGGCCGGGAAGAAAGTGCTGTTTGTGGCCGAAAAAATGGCCGCGCTGGAAGTAGTAAAGCGCCGGCTCGATGCCCTGGGCCTGGGCGCGGCCTGTCTGGAGCTGCACAGCCACAAAGCCAACAAAAAAGCCCTCCACGACGAGTTGCGGCAGACCCTGAGCCTCGGCCGCCCCGCCACGGCCGCCAGCGTGGAAGACCAGATAACCCAGCTGCCCCGCTACCGCCAGGCCCTCAACGACTACGCCCTGGCTGTAAACGCACCCATCGGTCACAGCCGCCGCACCGCCCAGCAGGTAGTTGGTGAGCTGCTGCGCCTAGCCGAAGAGCGAAGCCCGGTGGAGCTGCCGCGCATTGCCTTACCCAATCTGGCCACCTGGGCCGATGCCGACGCGACCCACGCCGAAGCATCGGCGACGCTTCTGCAGGCTACTCTGCAGAAAACCGGACCGCCCAAACACCTGCTTTTCTGGGGCAGCGAGCTGACGGTGTTATTGCCCGCTGACCAGTCCACCCTCACCGCCCAGCTGGCCACGGCCCAGGCCGCCGTGCAGGACCTGCAAACCCAGGCCGCTGCCATGGCAGCGCCGCTGGGTCTGGCTGGGCCTACTGACCGCGCCGCCGCCGAAAAGCTACTGCCCGCCGCCCGCCACGCTCAGCTGGCTCCGCCGCTGGCCGGCGCAGCCGTGGCCGATACGGCCTGGATGCAGCAAACCAGCCGCGTGACTGAAATTTTGCTGGCCGGCGCGACCTACACGGCCCTGCATCAGCAACATGACGCTGTGCTGCTGCCCGAAGCCTGGGACCAGCAGCTGCTGACGGAGCGGGCCGTTTTGCTCTCGTACGGCGGCAAGTGGTGGAACGTCCTGAGCGGCGACTACCGCCGCGCCCGCCAACGCCTGCAACGCCTGTGGCGCGGCCCTCTACCCAAAGATGCGGCCGAACTGCTACCTGTCATCGACGCCATCCACGAAACCACCCGCCACCGCCAGACCCTGACCGAAGCTGATGCCTGGGCCGGTGCCCTGTTCGGCCCCGCCTGGCAGGGCACGCACTCCAGTTGGCCGGCGTTGGCCAAAACCCAGGAATACCTGACCCTGACCCACCAGCGCATCAGCCGGGGCGAGCTGCCCAAAGAGCTGCTAGGGTATTTGGCGGCTAACCAATCATTGGGCTCTACTTCTTCCTTTGATGAAAGGGGGAGGCAGGGTGAAGCCCACCGCCAGAACGACCTTGCCGACCAGTTAGCCGCCCTCGAAACTGCCCTTACTCAGCACCGCGCCGCCCTTCAGGCCGTAGCAGATAGTCTGCAGCTCAATGAAGTGCGCCGCTTCGGGCCAGCTGGCCGGCTGCAGTTTCATGCCTTTGATAATCAGCAGCAAACCCTGGCCGCCTGGGCAGCCGACGTACCCGCCCTGCGCCTGATGATAGAGTGGAACAACGTGGCCGCCAGCGTGCACCAGGAACAGCTGCCGGAACTATTGCTACTGGCCGAAAGCTGGCCGGATGCCCCCCGCTTTCTGGCCGCCGCCGTGCGCCAGACGTGGCTGGAGTACCTGCAGCGCCGAGCCTACGAGCAGCACCCGGCCCTGCGGCAGTTCGAGCGGGCCAGCCACGAGGAGCTGGCCGCCCGCTTCCGTCAGGCTGACCAGGATTCATTGTACCACAACCGTATCCGGGCCCTGCGTCGCCACCACGAGGGCCTGCCCCACCCGCAGGCCGGCGGACAGATGCTGCTGCTCAAAAACGAGTTTGCCAAAAAGTCCCGCCACAAGCCCCTGCGCCGCCTGATGGCGGAAGCCGGGCGGGCAGTGCAGGCCATCAAGCCGGTGTTTATGATGTCGCCGCTGTCGGTAGCCGGCTACCTGCCGCCGGGGGCGGTGGAGTTTGATCTGGTAGTGTTCGATGAGGCTTCGCAGGTAAAGCCGGTGGATGCGCTGGGTGCCATTGCCCGGGGCCGGCAGCTGGTGGTGGTCGGCGACTCCAAGCAACTGCCGCCTACCTCGTTCTTCGACTCCCTAACCGGGGCGGGCGAGGAGGCTGATGAGGAAAACGTAACGGCCGACATCCAGAGTATTCTGGAGCTGTGCAAGGCCCGCCAGATGCCCGAGCGGATGCTGCGCTGGCACTACCGCAGCCTGCACCAGTCGCTTATTGCGGCCTCCAACCACCTGTTTTACGAGAACAAGCTGGTGATTTTTCCCAGTCCCGGCGGGCAGGGCCAGCTGGGGCTGGTGTACCATCAGCTGCCCGAAACCTACTACGAGCGGGGCACCACGCGCACTAACCCGCTGGAGGCGCAGGCCGTGGCTGAGGCTGTGCTGCACCACGCCCGCACCACGCCGCGCCTCACGCTGGGCGTGGTGGCCTTCAGCACGGCCCAGCGCCAGGCCATTCAGGATGCGCTGGAGAAGCTGCGCCGCCAGCACCCCGAAACGGAGGCGTTTTTCAACCGCCACCCGCACGAGCCGTTCTTCATCAAAAACCTGGAAAATGTGCAGGGCGATGAGCGGGACGTCATCCTCATCAGCATCGGCTACGGCCGCACCAAGGATGGCTACCTCCCCATGAGCTTCGGGCCGCTGAACGGGGAGGGCGGGGAGCGGCGGCTCAACGTGCTGATAACAAGGGCCAGGCAGCGTTGCGAAGTCTTCACCAACATCACCGCCGACGACCTGGACCTTAGCCGGACTCGCGCCAAGGGCGTGGCAGCGCTCAAAACCTTCCTCAACTTCGCCCAGCACGGCCGCCTGAACCAGAACAAGGACACCGGCCGCCCGATGGAGTCGCCCTTTGAGGAGGCCGTACACCGCGCCCTCATGGCGCGGGGCTACGTGGTGCGTCCGCAAATTGGCAGCCAGGGCTTTTATATTGATTTGGCCGTGATGGACCCCGACCAGCCCGGCCGCTACGTGCTGGGTATTGAGTGCGACGGAGCCATGTACCATTCGGCCCGCTCGGCGCGGGACCGGGACCGGCTGCGCCAGCAGGTGCTGGAAGCCGTGGGCTGGCGGCTGCACCGCATCTGGAGCACCGACTGGTTCCGGGACCCGCAGCGCGAAACCGAACGCGCTGTGCAGGCCATTGAAGAAGCCCGGCGCCGCGCCACCCAGGACGACCCCGACGAGCCGGAAGAGCCAGAAACAACTGCGGAAACCACTGGTATTGAGCGGGAAGATCTGCCGGTTGAAAGCCCGGCACTAGCCGAACCTTACCAAGTAGCCCAGTTGCCGGCCGCCGTGGGTCACCGCGAGCTGCACCAGCACGGCCTGGGCCAACTCGCCAACTGGCTCACCCAGATTGTCCGCATTGAAAGCCCGATTCATCTTGATGAAGCCACCCGCCGGCTGGGCCAAGCCAGCGGGGCCACGCAGGTAGGAGCCCGCATGCGCAAAGCCGGCCGCGACGCGGCGCTACTGGCCGCTAACCTGCGCCACCTGCGCCAGCAGGGTGATTTTCTGTGGGACATCAGCATGCAACAGCCGCCCCTGCGCGACCGGAGCCAGCTGCCCGCCATTTCCCGCAAGCTGACGTTTGTGGCTCCCGAGGAGCTGGCCCGCGCCCTACGCACCGTGGTGGAGCAGAGCTTTGTCCTTCCCCGCGAGGCCGTATTCCTGCCTACGGTACGCTTGCTCGGCTTCAGCCGATTATCCGAAGAAATGCGCCAGCAACTGGATGCGGTACTGGCTGGTTTGCTGGAAAGCGGGGAGGTAGTGGAAGTGAATGGCGTGCTGAAACCGGCGGAGTAATCGGGTCGGGAAAACAGAACGTCAGGTCGAGCTTGCCGAGACATCTCGCGTGCTGACGTTGCCAACCTAATCTGATTACTACCCCAAGCGAGTTGTTTCGACAAGCCCGAACGTACTTATTCCGCCTATGCTGCCTCCCGGCGAAACCATCCTGCTCACCCTGCGCTTAGCCGGCTCCATCCCAACGCGGGCGGGTCGGCAGTTGCACGCCCAGCACATAGCCGCCCGGCAAGCCGCCGACTCCCCGGAGGCGCACCGCCGCGCTGAGAAACAGTTCTTCGCCGGCTTCGATGCGCTGCTGGATGCCCGCACCGTGGGGCCGGATTATTTGACGAAGGAAAAACTGGCCGAAACTGTGGCCGGCGAGCTGCTGATGCTGGAGGAGCAGGGGCTGCGGGTGCCGTGCTTCGTGCTGCTGCCCAACCACCTGCATGCCGTGCTGCATCTACCCGTCGGCTCCAGCCTCTCGCTCTATAAAACCGTGGAACTGCTGCACCAGCGCACCGCCAACCTGGCCCGCCGCCTGCTGCGCGGCCAGCTCCCGCCGGAGGCCGACTTCTGGCAACCTGGCTTCCACGAACTGCCGGTGCTGGATGCCCCGGAGCTAACCCGCATCCAAACGTACCTGCTGGCCCACCCGCAACGCCTGCACCTGCCGGAACGCTTCCACGACTGGCCTTATGTGTATGGCGGGTGATAGGATGATAGCCGTCATCGCGAGGCAAAGCCGAAGCAAGCCTTCCTTCATATAGTACGAAGCCCCAACCTACTTAAAGCCCCCTGACATCTGATTCCAGAACCAGATGTCAGGAGTTTTATGCTACCCAAAACACAGCGCCCTGAACTGTCATTGTGAGGCGGAGCCGAAGCAATGACAGTTCTATCCCTACTTCGCCCGGTGAATGATGGCCACGCTCACCAGGATAATTACCATGCCCAGCAGGTGCCAGAGGTTGAAGCTTTCCCCGTCGAGCAGGCCCCAGGCCAGGGCTACCACGGGCACCAGGTAGGTGTTGGAAGCCGCGAACAAAGCTGTGGAGCTTTGGATAAGCTTATTAAACAGAACCATAGCCACGGCTGTGCTCATGGTGGCCAGCAGGGCAATGTAGCCGAACGCTGTCCAGGCCCCTGGCACATGCTGCAGCTTATGTACGAACTCCGTGCCCAGCAGCAAAAACACCAGCGCCGGCCCCCCGATAAACAGCAGCAGCAGCCCCGTCACGGCCAGCGCCGGAATGCCTTGGAAGTGGTGCTTAATCACGTTCACGCTCACGCCGTAGCCTAGCGTGGCCAGCACAATGTAGAGGCCGTACCAGGCATTGCTTTCTCCCGAAGGCGTGGCGTCGCCGCCGCTGCCGCCCAGCAGCATCAGCACTACTGTACCCGCCAGCCCCAACCCGATACCCAGCACCCGCAAACCCGTGAGCCGCTGCCCGAAAAAGGCCGCGCCCACTACCAGTGTAAACACGGCCGTGAGGGCGTTAAGCACGCCCGCCAGCCCCGAGGCCAGTCGGGTTTCGGCGTAGGCAAACAGAAAGGCCGGAATGAGGGTGCCCACCACGCCGCTCAGCAGCAGCCATTTAAACCGGCTGCGGTCCACTTTCCCCACGTGGCGCAAAGCAAACGGCAGCAGCAACAGCGCCGCCACGCTCACACGCGCCGCCCCCAGCTCCAGCGCTGAAAACACTACCAACCCCTTCTTCATCAGAATGAACGACGTGCCCCAGATGCTGGCCAGCACCAGCAGCAGCAGCCAGGCCGAGGCCGGTGTGCGGTGGGGCGGGGGCGAAGCCACGGGCGGCAGTTCGGGCGCGGCCGTCACGGCCGGGGCGGGAGTAGTGGTGGGCATGGGGTGGGGAGAGAGTCCTTTGTGGGAAGAAAAAAGAACGTCATGCTGAGCTTGCCGAAGCATCTCTACCGGAGCTAATCAAAGAAGATAGCCTCGCGGTAAAGATGCTTCGGCAAGCTCAGCATGACGTTCAATAACAATCGGTAGGCTACCCCACCAGCACCGGCTCGGCAGCAATGATTTCGTCCATAATGCTGTGGATTTCTAGTGGGTCGTTGCTGTCCACGAGGCGGCTGCGCCACTGGCGGGCACCTTCCAAGCCGCGGAAGTACTGGGCGTAGTGGCGGCGCATCTCAAACACGCCTGCCCGTGGGCCCTTCCATTCCAGGCTTTTCTCGAAATGCATGCGGCAGGCTTGCACCCGCTCCTCTACGGTGGGCGGTGGCAGCAACTGGCCGGTGGCGGCATAATGCTTCACCTCCCGGAAAATCCAGGGGTAGCCGATGGCGGCCCGGCCAATCATCACGCCATCCACGCCATAGCGATTTTTGTATTCCACGGCCTTCTGGGGTGAGTCGATGTCGCCGTTGCCGAAGATGGGGATTTTGATGCGCGGGTTGTTCTTGATGCGGCCAATCAAGTCCCAGTCGGCCTCGCCCTTGTACATCTGCACGCGGGTGCGGCCGTGCACCGTGAGGGCCTCAATACCAATATCCTGCAGCCGTTCGGCCACATCCTCTACGTTCTTGGTCGAGTCGTCCCAGCCCAGGCGGGTTTTCACCGTCACGGGCAGGTGGGTGGCGCGCACCACGGCCGAGGTCATTTCCACCATTTTGGGGATGTCGCGCAGCAGGGCCGCGCCGGCACCCCGGCAGGCCACCTGCTTTACGGGGCAGCCGTAGTTGATGTCGATGAGGTCAGGGCCGGCCTCGGTGCTGATGCGGGCGCACTCGCCCATCGTATCCACGTCGGAGCCGAAGAGCTGGATACCGATGGGCCGCTCGTAGTCGAATACGTCGAGCTTCTGGCGGCTTTTGGCGGCGGCCCGGATCAGGCCTTCCGAGGAAATAAACTCGGTGTACATCAAATCGGCCCCGCCCTGCTTACACACGGCCCGGAACGGCGGATCCGACACGTCCTCCATGGGCGCGAGCAGCAGCGGGAAATCGGGCAGGGCAATGTTACGGATGTGAACCACGGCAGGCTATTCTAGTATTTTGCGCAAATTTACGACATAGGATTTAGTGCCCGGTGCGTAGTGCCTGGTGCGTAGGTCGTTCAGCGGCAGAGTACGGTTGGCCTTTCCGGCCGCCAAGCACTAAAATCCAAGCATTAAGCACCAAAACACCATGAAAGGTTTCGTTTCCAGCAAGCTACACCCTTTGGCCAACCTGGCATTGCTGCTGGTGTTGCTGGTGGCCACGTTCAGTCTGTCTATGCTGCTGATTGCCATCAGCAGCAACCTGCTCTTCGGCGTGGGCCTGCTGGAACTGGGCAACGTGACGCAGCGCCCCGCCGACCACCCCAACGGCTGGGCCGTGTCGATGCTGAGCCAGGGGCTGCTGCTGCTGGGCGGTTTCGGGGGCGCGGCCGTGGCGCTGGCGGCCCTCACCGGCTACCGTTTGCCCGACTATTTCGCGCCCCGCCGGCCGGTGCCGGCGCAGTGGCTGCTGCTGGCGGGCGTACTCATCGTGGCAAGCCTGCCGGCCATGTCGGTGCTGATTTCCTGGAACGCCAAAATGCACCTGCCGGCCGCCCTGCAGGGTTGGGAGCAGGCAGCCAAGGAAATGGAGGAGCGGGCCCAAGAAATCACTCGCTACCTCACCCGGTTTTCGTCGCCGCTGCGGTTTGTGGTGGCCGTGCTGGTCATTGCGGTGGTGCCGGCCGTGAGCGAGGAGCTGTTTTTCCGGGGCGTGATTCAGCGCAACCTGGTGCAGTGGGCCGGCTCCCGGCACGTGGGTATCTGGCTGGCGGCCATTATTTTCAGCGCCATTCATTTCCAGTTTTTTGGGTTTTTTCCGCGGCTGGTGCTGGGCCTGGTGCTGGGCTACCTGTACGAGTGGAGCGGCAATATTCTGGTGCCCATGGCGGCGCACTTCACCCAGAACGCCTTTCAGCTGGTGCTGCTCTACGCCCAGCAGCAGGAGTGGTCGTCGTCGGATTTCGACCCCGATTCCACCGAGGCGCTGCCCTGGTACCTGGTGCTGCTGTCTTTGGGGGCCTGCGCCGTGGGGCTGTGGTACCTGCACCGCCAGCTGCGCGCGCCCCGCGCCGACGAGTTTCCTACCCAGATGCACACGCTCGGCAGCCACGGCGTGGCCGTGCGCCACGCCGAGCAGCTCCTGCCCGCCGCCCGCACCCTCAGCCACGACGGCGTGGATGCCACTAAAGCCGATCGTAACTAACCTGTAAGGCCCAGAATATCCGCTATTCCTATCCGATTTTCGCTTCTCATTCCCCCGCTTCTCCGTTTGACTTCTTCGCCCGCCCCCGTGCCCTCCGCCCCCGTGCCCTCCGCCGCTGAGCCCTCGGCCGACAAGCCCCCCATGTCCAACCTGGCCCAGCGCGTCATCTTTGGCCTGATTGGGGCCGCCCTGCTGCTGGGCAGCGTGTGGTACAGCGCCTGGACGTTTGCCCTATTCTTCGGGGCCGTGCAGATGCGGATGCTCTGGGAGTTTTACCGCATGATGCGCCACGCCGGCTACAAACCGGCCGCGCTGCTGGGCGGGGGAATTAGTGCGCTGATTTTTGCCGGCGTACTAGGCGTGGTGGTCGTAAATAACGCTACAGATTCTATTGGTCAGGGCATGCATGTTATTGTAGGTGATGCCCGTTCGGCCGGTATCATCCTAATGGGCATTTTGTTACTGCTGCCCACGTTGCTGATCCTGCGGGAAATGGCGGCCTGGCCCCGGGAGAAGCAGGATTTCTCGCCCTTTTCTAATGTGGGCGTGGCGCTACTGGGCCTGCTCTATGTGAGCCTGCCGATGAGCCTACTCAACGTGGTGGCCTTCACCGAAATTGGCTACGACTACCGCCGCATCTTCGCGCTGCTGCTGTTGGTGTGGGCGTCCGATACGGGAGCCTACGCGGCCGGCAAAACTTTCGGTAAGCACAAGCTGGCCCCCAAAATCTCGCCCGGCAAAACCTGGGAAGGGGCCGTGGGTGGCTTCGTGCTGACGCTGGTGGTGGGCTGGGGCTTGGGCTACCTGCTGCCCGAGCTTTCCCTGACCTACCGGTTGGTGGCGGCCGGTGCGGTGGCCGTGTTCGGGCCGCTCGGTGATTTGGCCGAGTCCATGCTCAAGCGCAGCGTGGGCGTGAAAGACTCCGGCCGCATCATGCCCGGTCACGGCGGCCTGCTGGACCGGTTCGATGCGTTTCTGTTTATTCTGCCGGTATTGGCGCTGCTGCAACTGCTGTGGGGCTAGGTCGCCGCAACGGGTAACCTCCTGACTATCGGGCGACTTTCGGCGGGAAGTCGCCCGATTTTTTTATGGCAGAAAACCGGCGGCTGTGTTGCGAAGAATAGCAGTAACTGAATAATAAACTGACAAACTCGCTGGCATTTCGCACGGAGTTTGCTACGTCGCTACTCCCGCCTGCGGCGGCCGGTATCGGCCGTGCCGCGTATGGGGTAAACCGCTTACCTTTGACCACCCAAAATTCCCGCGTACAGCCGGTTTGCCCACCATTCCGGCGTGCGTTTTCATTTCCTCAACCCACCCCAACCCCCACCTCCGTATGGCTGCCACCACGGTGTACAAAGAACCGGCTCCCCGCGTCGATGCCGAAAATCCCCTCGAATCTATGATGTCGCGCTTCAACGTGGCCACGGAAATCCTGGGCCTCGATGAAGAAACCTACAACGTCCTTAAAGCCCCCGATAAGCAGATCATCGTGCACATTCCTGTGACGATGGACAACGGCAAGGTACGCGTGTTTGAAGGCTACCGCGTGGTGCACAACACCATTCTGGGCCCCTCGAAAGGCGGTATCCGCTACGACAAGAACGTGCACCTCGACGAGGTGAAGGCCCTGGCCGCCTGGATGACCTGGAAGTGCGCCGTGGTTGATATTCCCTACGGCGGTGCCAAAGGCGGTATCATCTGCGAGCCGACCACCATGAGCGCCGGCGAAATTGAGCGTCTTACCCGCGGCTATACCTTGGCCATGAAGGACGTATTCGGCCCCGACCGCGACATTCCGGCTCCCGACATGGGCACCGGTCCGCGCGAAATGGCTTGGCTGATGGACGAGTTCAGCAAGACCGTGGGCGCTACCTCGCCCGCCGTGGTAACCGGCAAGCCCCTGGTAATGGGCGGCTCCTTGGGCCGCACCGAGGCCACCGGCCGTGGCGTGATGGTGTCGGCGCTGGCTGCCCTCAAGAAGCTGGGCCTCGACCCCACGCAGGTGTCGGCCGCTGTGCAAGGCTTCGGCAACGTAGGCTCCTGGGCCGCCAAACTGCTCAGCGAGCAGGGCGTGAAAATCAAGTGCATCTCCGACGTTTCGGGCGCGTACTGGAACGAGGCCGGCATCAACATTGATGAGGCCGTGGCGTACAAGAACGCCCACAAAGGCCGTCTCGATGGTTTCAATGGCGCGGTGCTGATGGAAAACGCCGATGACCTGCTGATTGCCGACGTGGACGTACTGGTGCCCGCCGCCGTGGAGGACGTCATCACCGAGCACAACGCCCACGACATCAAAGCCAAGCTGATTGTGGAAGGTGCCAACGGCCCCACCTCGGCCTCTGCCGACCCTATCATCAACGAAAAGGGCATCATGGTGGTGCCCGATATTCTGGCCAACTCGGGCGGCGTGACGGTTTCCTACTTCGAGTGGGTGCAGAACCGCCAGGGCTTCAAGTGGAGCGAGGAAATGGTAACCGAGCGCGCCGACCGCATCATGAACGATGCCTTCGAGAAAGTGTACGCCACGAGCCAGAAGTACAACATCCCAATGCGTATTGCTGCCTACGTGGTAGCCATCGATAAAGTAGCCCAGACTTATAAGTTCCGCGGCGGTTTCTAAGCCCTTACCCGGCGGTGCTACTGTATCGGTAGAGCAACTGGTTAATCAGTAAATAATGAGGCTGGCTCATATAGCCGCCACCGCTTATATTTGCTTTCGGATAGCCCGGGCCGGTGGCTCGGGCTATCTTTGTCTAAGTTGATTCGTAATGCGCCCAAGGGCGAGCCGCTACTTTTGTTTGTAGAAAGTCGTCTGAATCAGCGAAATCAACGTAATCAGCGCAAATCTGCGATTCATGAAGATCCACAAAGAAGGACGACGTATTCTGTTCTTTACCCTGCTGGCTTTGCTGGCTGCCAACCTGCTGCTGTTCCGGTATAATGCCGAAAACAGTGGTTTTAACAAGGTTTTTGCCGGTATTTCTGTCATCGTGTTTCTCACGCTGTTACAGTTTTTCCGCAGTCCGGCCCGTCGTCTCTTCACTCACGAAGACTTGGTTATTGCCCCCGCCGATGGCAAGGTGGTGGTGATTGAGGACGTGGAGGAACCCGAATATTTCAACGATAAGCGCAAGCAGATCAGCATCTTCATGTCGCCGATTAACGTGCACATCACCCGGAATCCTATTTCGGGTATTGTGCGCTACTTCAAGTACCACCCCGGTAACTATCTGGTGGCCTGGCACCCCAAAAGCAGCACCAAAAACGAGCGTACCACGGTAGTAGTCGAGTCGGAAGCCGGTCCGCTGGTGCTGTTTCGCCAGATTGCCGGGGCTATGGCCCGCCGCATTGTATGGTACGTGAATGAGGGCGATGAAGTAAGCCAGGGCGAGGAGTTCGGCTTCATTAAGTTCGGCTCCCGCGTAGATATTTTCGTGCCCGTGGACACGGAAGTAAAAGTGCAGATTGGGGAGAAGGTAAAAGGTGGCCAGACCATCATTGCCCAGCTCAAAACCACTGCCCCCAGCCTCTTTTAACCACGTATTTAGCCGGGTTTTTCGAATTGCACGGACTCGTTCCAACATAAACAGGCAACGGCCGCTCCAGTATCTGGGGCGGCCGTTGTGTTTTCGGGAGTAGTCAGATTTTAGCCGGTGGTTTCCGGCATTTCTGAGAGGCGGTAGTGGAGCAGAGTCATGCCGTCGGGCCAGGTTTGGGTGCGCAGCAGATGAAGCGGCTGAGTGTGCTCCTGATGTCGCCACAGCGGAATGCCTGCCCCAATCAGGCGCGGCACCACAAACAGCATCAGCTCATCTACCAGCCCTTCCGCCAGCAGCGGCGACGCCAGGGTACTGCCGCCAATTAGCCAGATGGTGCCACCCGGCTGCTGGCGCAGCTCCCGCACAAACCGCGTGGGGTCGTCGGTGATGAACTGCACCGAAGGGTGGGCCGCCTCATGCGGCGGGCGGCGCGTGAATACGTAGTTGGTGAGCGTAGGATAGGGCCACTCGCCGAAGGTGGTAATCTGCTCGTAAGTGGCCCGGCCCAGCAGCGTAGCGTCGGCCGTGGTCAGGAAGTCGGCGTAACCGTAATCTTCGCCCGGAGGCGGACTCGGTAGCCACTCCACCGAGCCATCGGGGGAGGCGATGAAACCATCGAGGCTGGTGGCAATGTAGAGAACAACTTTACGCATGTGGGAAGTGGTGGGATGGTTGGGTGGGAAGAAACGGAGCGGCAGACACAACTGACCAGAGCCAGCATAGACCTGCATACGGCAGCCTGCGGCCACCGGACTGCGGGAAGCGACAGGAAAGGACGAAAACTGAGGGGCGTGGGCGGGTAACTGCCTGAGGGGCTGCAGTAATACGCCGGTGTAAAATACAACATCTTTTGCCGCTCCGAATACCCCGATATTCCTTACTATTGGGGCATGGATGCAGCTGCATTGCTCACGACCATTCTGAGTGCCCAGGGCCCCGCTGATGTATTCAGTCGCCGCCGATACCGCCAGCAATACCTGGCCTACCTCAAGTTGCTGCACCCCGACGTGTGCGCCCTGCCCGGGGCCGCCGATGCCGTGGCCCGTCTCAATGCGTATGCGGAGCAGTTCAAAGCACTAGATACGCTGGAAGACGATGCCGGTACCATCCGCCGCCTCGATGAGCGGACCCTGCGCCTGGAGGGCGACACTGACCTGTTGCGCCGCTCGTACCAGAACTACCAGCAGCTTATGGCGTTTTCCGATGCGGCGGCCCGCAACTTTCAGCGCTACCTGCCGGCCCGTCTGGAGTGGCAGCAGGATGCTTTGGTGGCTACTGCGCCGCATTATCTGCTGCCACTGAGCGGCCTGACCGTAGCACCCGAACATGTAGGCTGGATTCTGAGCCGGGTACTGGAATTCGCGGCCTGGCTGCATCAGGTAGGCTTTTGCCACGCGGGTTTCAACCCGGAGTCGTTATGCGTGGTGCCGGAAACCCATGGTATCGTGTGCTTCTCGTTCTATCACCTTACCCCGCTGAACGGGCCGTTGCGCGCGGTATCGGGGCGGTATCTGAATTGGTATCCACCGGCCGTTTTCAGCCAGAAGCAGGCCACGGCTTACGTGGATGTGAGCCTGGTGCAACGGGTGGCCCTGTACCTGCTCGGCGACCCTTCGGGCCACGGCGTGAAGCTGAAAAAAACCGTGGATGAACGCCTGATCGACTTTCTGCTCACGCCTCACCAAAGTGCTTTCCAGACTCTGCGCGACTATCAGGAACTGCTACATAAGGTATTCGGCAGCCGCCAGTTTCACCCGCTGGAAGTATAGACCACTCGCTACAGCACGAAAACTCACTATTTCTCCACCTCACCACCTCACCACCTCATGGGCTACACCCGCTGGTCAGACGACGCGTACGATTACCTGCGCGACTCCCGGGCCGATTCCGGTACCGACGACATCTTTGCCAACAACCGTTTGGGCCGTGCCGATGCGCGGATGCTGCCCCACGGCGTGAAGTTCCGGGAAAGCCGTGACTCTGATATTCACCCCGAGTCTCTGGCCGTGGCCGTATTTCTGGATGTGACGGGCAGTATGGGCCGCATTCCGGAGGTGCTGGTGCGCGAGAAGCTGGGCGCGCTCATGAACACGCTTATTGCCCACGGCGTGGAGCACCCGCAAATCCTGTTCGGGGGCATTGGTGACCATATTTCGGATCAGTACCCGTTGCAGGTAGGCCAGTTTGAAAGCGGTACCGATGAGCTGGACCAGTGGCTGACCGGCCTGTATCTCGAAGGCGGCGGCGGCGGCCAGAGCATGGAGTCGTACACGCTGGCCTAGCTATTTGGGGCCCGGCATACCTCGCTCGACTGCTTCGAGAAGCGCGGGCAGAAGGGCTTTCTGTTTACCATCGGTGACGAAGCTTCCTGGCCCACGCTGGAAAAGAAAGCTCTGGCGGCGCTTATGGGCTACCCCGAAGCCACCGACCTCACCGACCGGCAGCTGCTGGAGGAAGTGCAGCGCAGCTACCACACGTTCCACATCCACATCAATGAGGCCTCTTACAAGGACGACCCCAAGGTGCTGGGCTACTGGAAGAAGCTGCTGGGTGAGCGGCTCATTATTCTCAATGATTACAACGCCTTGGCCGAAACCATTGCCGCTACCGTGGCCGTCATTCACGGAGTGGAGCTGAGCCAGGTGCTGTCATCCTTCGATCAGAAAACGGCAGGTACGGTGAAGAACGCGCTGGTTCACGTCAGCTCTTCGCTCACCACCACTCCCAAGCCGACCGGCGGAGGCGGGCTGCTAAGCCGGATTTTCAAGCTGTAAAAACGCAGCCAACCAATTACTCAGTTACTCATTTCATGCCGGAAATACCCGCTTGGGTAGTAGTTGGCCTGGGCTTCGGCGACGAAGGCAAGGGCCTCGCCACCGATTATCTGTGCCGCGAGTTTCCCGGGGCCCTGGTTGTGCGCTTCAACGGCGGACCGCAGGCGGGCCATACGGTAGTGGCCGCCGATGGGCGGCGGCACGTGTTTTCCAGCTTCGGAGCCGGTACCCTGCGCGGGGCACCCACGTATTGGTCGAGGTACTGCCCGGTGGCTCCGGGGCCGTTGCTGCGCGAGTACGCGGCTCTGCGGGAGCTGGGCGTGCAGCCCCGCCTGTTGCTGGACGGCCGCTGCCCCGTCATCACGCACTATGATGTGCTATGGAACCGGGTACTGGAAACCACCCGGGGGGCTTCGCGCCACGGTAGCTGCGGGCAGGGCTTCGGGGCTACCGTTGAGCGTCAGGAAACCACGCCGTTGCGGCTATACGCGCAGGATCTGGCATTTCCGGAGGTATATGAGCACAAGCTGCACCAGATTCGGGCGCATTACCGCACCCGGATTCAGCAGGAAACCAGCTTCGATTTCGACCACCTCGACCACGACGCGGAGGACCTGCGCTTTGCCGGGTATGCTCGCCGGTTGCAGGTGTTGGGGCAGGAAGGAGCGGTAGAAATAGTGCGGGAAGCCGAGGTGCTGGCTCCCACGGCCCAGTGGCCGGCCTTGGTGTTTGAGGGGGCGCAGGGCGTGTTGCTGGATCAGGAATTTGGCTTGTTTCCGCACGTTACGCGCAGCTATACCACCTCCCGTAATGCGCTGGAGCTGCTGGCCCGGCACCGGCCGGCCACGGCGGCGCGACTGTTGTACGTGTCACGGGCCTACCATACCCGGCACGGAGCCGGCCCGCTGCCGCACGCCGAAACGCCGGTGCCGCTTATCAACCACGAGCAGGAAACCAACCAATACAACGACCACCAGGAGCATTTTCGGCGGGCTCCGCTATCAGTGAGCCTGCTGAATTACGCGCTGCAGTGCGACGCGCATTACTCGGTAGATGCGGATAAATACCTGCTGCTCACCTGCCTCGATCAGCTGCCTGACGGGCAGATTCCGGCGTACGTGGATGGCCGGCCCCGGCCCCTTCTGCTGGCCGGGCTAAGGGCACTGCTGACAGAAAACCTGGCCGGTACCATCTTCAGCCGCAGCCCCTGCGCCGATGACCTGCCCCCGCTACCTACCTTTGCTCCTGGTGCCGCTCCGTGACAAAACCCGGTTGGTACTGGTTATAGCCGGAGCGCGCGCTGCCCGCCTTTTTTTTACCTCACTGCCTCACTCCCATGGCCGAAGAACTGCACCTTGATACTACCCTCAGCAAAGCCGAACAATACCGCCAGTTGCTGCCCCAGATTGAAGCCCTGACCACCGGGGAGCCGGACTTGGTAGCCAACTTGGCCAATACGGTAGCAGCCCTGCGGCAGACCTTCGGGTTTTTCTGGGTGGGATTTTATCTGGTGAAAGATGACGAGCTGGTACTGGGGCCGTTTCAGGGGCCTATTGCCTGCACCCGTATCCGGCGCGGCAAGGGCGTGTGCGGGGCCAGCTGGGCCCAGGCCGCCACGCTGCTCGTTCCCGACGTGGAGCTGTTCCCCGGCCACATTGCCTGCAGCTCCGATTCCAAATCGGAAATAGTAGTGCCCGTGCTGAAGGACGGCCAGGTAGTAGCCGTCCTCGATGTGGACAGCGACCAGCTGAACGACTTCGACGAAACAGACCAACAGGCTCTGGAGCAGCTAATGCCGCTGGTGGCCTCCTGGTTCTAGCTAACCAAAATCAAGCATAGTACACGCTTGACAAGCCCGCTACTTCTCCTTCAAGTAGAGTAGCGGGCTTGCTGTTTCACGTAGCAAGCAAAAAAGAGCGGCTACCAGAGTCGGGTATCGTTGATGCCGGGGGGGAGCGGGGGGAGCTCACTGAAGCCAAGGATGCACCAGCCCGCTGCTACCCCAAAGGCCCCGCCGTTCAGGATGTAGCTGATCCAGCGGGTAGTGGTGCGGCCGCTGTACTGCTCGCTTTCCGGCTCGTATTCCCGCATCAGCAGCACGTCGCCCACGCTGAAATGCCGGTCATTTTCTCGCACATCGAAGGGTTTGGCCCCGGTTTCTACCGCTGCAAAGCAGGCCGGCCACACTTTCAGCTCGTGAGTGCTGGGCGTGGGTAGAACAACAGAAGCATGAGGGGCAGTGTATTGGTACGTCATGGTAGTAGAAAGTTAGGCTCAAGCTGCAGGGCGAGCCGTGAAACAAACCGCGTTTCGGTCATGGACCGGAAACCACGTTATGCAAACAGGTAGCTCCTGTAGGGCTAACCAACAGGAGAAAATACGATTAAAAACTGTACTGCGTTGTAAATGAGTTAGGTGCTGGGATTTTTTGTGGCGCAGATTAGGCTATCAGGGCCCGAAAAACGGCTAACGAGCGTAGCCCTGCATAGGAAACGCCGGGTCCTGGTAAGGTGCCAGGATGGGTTCAGCGCGGCTGTTGGTATCAAAGAGCATGACCTCCCGGTGGCTGGCGGTATAGGCTGGCCACCCAACCCCCGGCTGCCCGGTTTTGATGAATTGCGCCCAGTAGCGGTGCATCAGGGCGGCCAAAGTGGGGTTAGAGGCTTTGCTGCGCAAGGGTACGGCCGCCGCCGTAGTAGCCGCCGCCGAAGTGCCCATCGGCGCATTCCACACAAACGCCAACTCCTGCGCGTGAATAGGCCGGGTAATGGCGTCGGCGTAATCGAAGCGGTATAGCCATACGAGCGTGCTTTTTTCCGCCAGCATGAGGGCCAAGCGGTAGGAAGCCAAGCGGTAGAGGTAATCCGTCAGAACGGCATTCCAGTCCGTCAGGGCGGGTTGGCTGTGGCGGCTTTGTTGGTAGGCCTCCCACACATACGGACTATTACGCGTCCCAAATACCTGTTGCAAAGCGGTTTCGCTGGGCTGGGCAATGACGGAGCCGGGGCCAGTAAACAGCTCCGCCTCGTTGCGGTTGGTACCCATGAGTACCCGAATCGGCCGGCTGGTTTTCAGGTAGACAAGCGGAGGTTGGGGAATGGTTTTGCCATCCAGCACGGGCCCGAAAACCTGCAGGCCGCCCGCACCGCTGGCAAACCGGCTTTGCGCCCGAATCAGGCTGTCGGCAGGTAACGTGAGCAAGGCCCGCGCATCAGATAAGTGCAGCTGTCGAAGCAGTTGCCGGGTTACGGCAGCGGCCGTGGCCGTGTCGCGGATGGCCTGCACGGCGCCGCTTTCCAGAATTACCTGCTGAAAGAGGCCTTGGGCCGCCGGCGTCACCAGCAGCGCGCCCACCAGCTTGGCTCCCGCCGATTCGCCCATCACCGTCACGCGGCTTGGGTCGCCCCCGAAGGCCGCAATATTCTGCCTCACCCACCGCAGAGCCGCCACCGCATCAAGCAGGCCGCAGTTGCCGGCCTGCGCGTAGCGCGGCCCGAGCTGACTGCCCAACTCCAAAAAACCCAGGCTGCCGAGGCGATAATTGAAGCTTACGGCCACTATCGTATCCTGTGCGGCAAAGGTCCAGGTATCGTTTTCCTGCCCCGAGCCGCCGGTGAAAGCTCCGCCGTGCACCCACACTACCACCGGCCGCCGCTGCCGGATGGGAGCCGGCGCCCACACGTTCAGATACAGACAATCCTCCTGACCCTGGATGGTGCCGGGGCCTCCCTGCAGGGCTCTGGAGCCAAACTGCCGGGTGTTTTTTATTCCCTGCCAGCGGGCGGCTGGTTGGGGCGGCCGGAAACGTAACGTCCCAACTGGCGGCCGAGCATACGGAATGCCCTGGAATACCCACAAATTGCCTTGTTGGCCGCCCTGCACTTTCCCTTGCCGCGTCCGAACCACAGCGTCGGTTGGTTGCGCCAAGCTGGCTGATACAGTGCTGAGCCAGCATAGCAAACCGACCAGCACCAGCCGTATGCGGAGAGAGGAAGCAGGCAGAAAGTGGGTGGCAGCCATAATGCAGGAGGTAGCGCAACGAGTATACTAAAGAATACGCGCCAATGCGGTCCTGCCCTGACTCCCGAAAAAAAATAATATAAAAACTGTTTTAGGAAGTGCTTAAAACGTCATTCCGAGCTTGCCGAGGAATCTCGCGTGCTGACGTATGATTACCAGAGCAACGTCAGCACGCGAGATTCCTCGGCAAGCTTGGAATGACGTTCAAATAGGCTCATAGAATAGATAGTTTACCAAATGAGCCATCTGGTAGCCATATAGTGTGCGCCGCCGTACCGATTCATAATCACTAGTCAGCCGCCAGTGTGGCTTTGTCGGCCGGAGCCTTAGTGGGGATGCTTTTGGCCCACACTTTCAGGGCGCGCATGGCGCGGTGCCAGTCGGCAATGCCGGTTTCGAGGCCCGCGCGGTCAGGGTTGGGAATGTACGAACTGTCGCCCTGGGCCAGGGTGTTGATTTCGGCCACATCTTTCCAGTAGCCTATGGCCAGGCCGGCGAGGTAAGCCGCCCCAAGGGCCGTCGTTTCGGCCATGCTGGGGCGCACGACTTTGGTGTGTAGCACATCGGCCTGAAACTGCATCAGCAGCGTGTTCACCGTCGCGCCGCCATCCACACGCAGTTCCGCAATGGCAAGGTTGGAGTCGGCTTCCATGGCCTTGAGCACGTCCATCGTCTGATAGGCAATGGCTTCCACGGCGGCGCGGGCAATGTGCGCCGCCGTGGTGGCCCGGCTCATCCCGAAGATGGTGCCCCGCGCATACGGGTCCCAGTAGGGCGCGCCCAGCCCCGCAAAAGCCGGCACGAAATACACGCCGCCGTTATCATCAACCTGAGTAGCCAGCTGCTCAATTTCCGATGCGGTTTTAATGATGCCCAGGTTGTCACGCAGCCACTGTACCACCGCCCCGGCAATGAAAATACTGCCTTCCAGAGCGTAGCATACCTTGCCATCCAGCTGCCAGCCAATGGTGGTCAGTAGGTTGTGCTGCGAAGCCTTGGGCGTTTTGCCAATGTTCATCAGCATGAAGCAGCCTGTGCCGTAGGTGCTTTTCACCATGCCCGGCTCAGTGCACAGCTGTCCGAAAAGAGCCGCCTGCTGGTCGCCGGCAATGCCGGCAATTGGGATTTTGCTGGCAAACAGGGTGGTTTTGGTCTTGCCATATACCTCACTCGACTGCTTCACGGTGGGCAACATGCTGCGTGGAATGTCGAATAGGGCCAGCAACTCGTCGTCCCAGGTTAGGGTGTGGATGTTGAACAGCATTGTCCGTGAGGCGTTGCTCACGTCCGTGACGTGTAGCTCGCCCTGCGTGAAGTTCCAGATCAGCCAGCTGTCCACCGTACCGAAAGCCAACTCGCCGGCCTCGGCCTGCGCGCGGGTTCCCGTTACATTATCCAGAATCCAACGCACCTTACTGGCGGAGAAATAAGCGTCAAGCAGCAGGCCGGTTTTGCTGCGAATCAGGTCCTCGTGCCCTTCTTCACGCAGCTGGTCGCAGTATTCGGCCGTGCGGCGGTCCTGCCACACAATGGCGTTGTAGACCGGTGCACCGGTTTGGCGGTTCCACACCACCACCGTTTCGCGCTGGTTAGTGATGCCAATGGCCGCAATGTTGCTGCCGTTGTGGCCCACTTTCACCGTCGCCTCGGCCGCTACGCCCGCCTGGCTCGACCAGATTTCGCGCGGGTCGTGCTCCACCCAGCCCGGCTTCGGGAAAATCTGGGGGAACTCCTTCTGCGCTTGGGCCACAATCTGACCTTTTTGGTCGAAGAGAATAGCGCGGGAACTGGTAGTGCCTTGGTCGAGGGCGAGGATAAATTGCTGCATGGCAAGCAGGTTTACAAGGGCGGAAAGTTGCAGTAAAAGGGGCTTCTGAGGAGCAGGAATTTATGTGCAGCAGTACGGGCGAAGCAGCCGGGGTGCAACAGCCGGGGCCGGCCGTTGCAGACGAACCCGAATGCAAGCCGTGAACTTATTGCGTTTCTACACTGCTTGCAGCGTGGACTTGGCTTCCAGCAGGTAGTTCTGGGCCACCTGTGCAAAGCCAGTCACCTGCGCCTGCTGCCAGGCGTGGTCGTGGCCCAGCTCCTGGGCCAGCAGCGCCGCCACTGCGGGAGCCATGCGAATGGCGGCTTCGGCATCCAGAAACAGCACCCGTACGCGGCGGGCCAGCACGTCTTCCACGGTGCGGGCCATTTCGTAGCGGGCAGCCCACACCACTTCGGCCTTCACAAATTCAAGGGTGTCATCCAGCTTTGCGCCCAAAGCAGGTTGCTGCTTTATCAGTTCGAGCAAAGCCAGCTGGTCGCTACCATACACGTAAAGGTGGTTGCGGCGGTCCTCATCGGTGGTAGGCAGCGCACCGTGGATGGACAAACCGGCCGTTTTGCTCTCCGCTTTCGGTAGTTTTCCCAGGCTGATAACCTTATCTACCGTATCCTGGCCCATGCGGCGGTAGGTGGTCCATTTGCCGCCCGTGATGGTAATAAGCCCGGCCTCAGACACCAGAATCTTGTGGCTGCGTGAAATTTCCCTGGTTTTCTCGGAGCCGTCCTGCGGCGCGGCCAGTGGCCGCAGGCCCGCAAATACGCTCAGTGCGTCGCTGCGTTTGGGGGCGTGGGCGAGGTAGCAGCCGGCCGTGCGCAGGATGAAGTCGATTTCCTCTTCCAGGGCTTTGGGTTCCTCGCTGTACTCTGTGAGGGGCGTGTCGGTGGTGCCCAGGATAACCCGCTCGTGCCACGGCACGGCAAAAAGCACACGCCCGTCATCCGTCTTCGGAATCATGATGGCATTGTCGCCCGGCAGAAACGACTTATCGAGTACGATGTGGACGCCCTGGCTGGGACGCACCAGCTTCTGGGTGCCGGGTTTATCCAGTTGCAGAATCTCGTCCACAAAAATGCCGGTGGCATTTACAACGGCTTTCGCCTTGATTTCATAGGATTTCCCCGTCTCGCTGTCTATGGCTTTCACCCCGGCTACCTGTCCCTGTGCATCTTTCAGAATGCCGCGCACCGCGCAGTGGTTGAGCAGCGTGCCGCCCATTTCTACGGCCGTTTGGGCCAGGTTGATTGCCAGGCGCGCATCATCGAACTGTCCATCATGGTACACTACGCCGCCGTGCAGACCCTCCGTCCTGATGTTGCCTAGCCGCCGAATCGTTTCCTGCTTGCTGATGTGCTTGGCCGCTCCCAGGCTGAGTTTGCCCGACAGTAGGTCATATATTTTCATGCCGAAGGTGTAGTACGCCCCGCTCCACCACTCGTAAGTAGGAATAACAAACGACTGGTTTTTAACTAGGTGCGGCGCGTTCTTCAGTAGCAGACCACGCTCGTATAGGGCTTCCCGCACCAGGGCAATGTCGCCCTGGGCCAAGTAGCGCACCCCGCCGTGGACCAGTTTGGTAGCGCGGCTGCTCGTGCCCTTGGCAAAATCGGTTTGCTCAACCAACAGTGTCTTGTAGCCCCGACTAAGGCCGTCGAGGGCCACGCCCAGACCCGTTGCTCCGCCACCCACCACAACCAGGTCCCAGCTGGGCTGGCTGGTCAACTGGGCCATGAGAGCGGGGCGGGAGAAGGCGGCAGCTTTAATTTCGTTTCGCATGGCTCTGTTTTGAAAAGCAATTACGTTCTATCTGCTGCTATGGTAGATGGAGCTTCCGGCTGGTTTGTAGGCTATATTTTTTACGGGTATGCATGCCAATGAGAAACGACCTAAACTCGTCCTGCAACAGCATCAGACGTTAAATACGTTGAGGTGCCCGACTTGCGCGAAACCCTGCAGGTATTAATAATCACGGACTTGGCCGTATCTGTGGGCTGGAGTAGGTGCCTCAAATGACTACGGAGCAGGGAATAACTGCTGCCGACAGCTGCAGAATCACGGAACGGGGCATACAGCTGACCATCGTGCAAACCGGGTCAGCCCTCTATCGGGCTGTTGGTGCGCAACCAGGGTTGGTAGGTCATGCCTGTTTAGAAGGAAGGGCCAGCGTTGTGCTGTATTGGCTTCGGTAACTATTGAGGTTACCTGGCATGTGGAGATGCCGGCCACGGCTCCGGAACACCTGCCTGACGGATTGCCAATTACCCGTCAGGTTCCTGCGGCTACGTGGTAAAGCCAGGATACAGGAGAGATACGCGGTGGTAAGCTGGTACACACTGTCCTGTCCTGTCCTGCGGTGCAGGCAGCTCACTTATTACAATAACTGCTTATATCACTTCCGCCTTAGCGGGGCCATCTGCACAAAGAAAAAGGCCAGCTAATTCCGAAGAATCAACTGGCCTTTTGTAGGTAGCGGGGACTGGACTCGAACCAGTGACCTTTGGGTTATGAGCCCAACGAGCTACCAACTGCTCCACCCCGCACTGTTTGGTATTACAAATGTAGCAGCCTTTTTTGGAAAGGCAGTGTTTGGGGCTGCAAAAATACTGAAATAGTTGGCTAAGCGCTGATTATCAGGGGTGAAAATTTTGACTGGTTGTCTTGAATATTGCCATAGTGTACAGGATTTAGTGTTTTCATCACTTCGGGAAACAGCTTGCCGTAAGGTGAATCATTGTTTCGTTCTATTACCTGCAATCTACATCTGCATGACTACGCTCATTCACACTTCCCTCCGCTGGGGCGCGGCTGCCCTGCTGGCCGGCTCTACGCTGGCTTCTTGCAACACTGCCCAGACCACCGAATCGGACGCTACCACCACGGCTGCTACTACCGATTCGGCAGCTACGACTCCGACTGCGCCGGCTGGTCCCACGCCTATCCGGCCGACTGGCCCGGCTCCGGCATGGGCTACCGGCATCAAGCCCGAAATGCAGGCCGTTATTGAAACTCTGGCCAGCCTGGGTGGCAAGCCCATCGAAACCCTATCGGCCCAAGAAGCCCGGCAGCAGCCCACACCCGCCGACGCGGTGATGAAGCTGATGCAAACCAACAACATCCCGATGCCGCCTGTGACGGCCGATACTATGAGCCGCATGGTAATGCCCGGCGTGAAAGTGCGCATTTACACACCTAAAGGCGCAACCGGCACACTGCCGGTGGTGGTGTACTACCACGGCGGCGGTTGGGTCATTGCCAACCTTGATACCTACGACGCCTCCGTGCGGGGGCTGGTGGAAAAAACCGGGGCCATCTTTGTATCGGTGGCCTATCGGCAGGCTCCGGAGCATAAGTACCCCACGGCCCACAACGATTCGTTTGCGGCGTATCAGTGGGTGCTTAAAAATGCGGCTTCCTTTAAAGGTGACCCGCAGAACGTAGCCGTGGTAGGCGAAAGCGCCGGTGGCAATCTAGCCGCTTCGGTGAGTATGATGGCCCGCGACAAAAAAGTGATGCTGCCCAAGCACCAGGTGCTGGTGTATCCTATTGCCGGCTACGACATGAACACGCCTTCGTACCAGCAAAATGCCCAGGCCAAGCCGCTCAACAAGCCGATGATGGCCTGGTTCTTCGAGAAGTACCTGCGCGGCGCGGCTGATGGCAAAAGCCCGATGATTTCGCTGGTGAATGCCAACCTGAAAGGTATGCCCGCTACCACCATCATCACCGCCAGCCTCGACCCGCTGATGAGTGACGGCAAGATGCTGGCCGATAAGTTGAAAGCCGCCGGCGTTGCCACCAAATACGAAAACTTCGAGGGCGTAACTCACGAGTTTTTCGGTATGGCAGCCGTGGTGCCCCAGGCCACCCAGGCCCAGGACCTGGCTGCTGGCGAACTGAAAAATGCGTTGGTGAAGTGAGGGCTAGAAGTTAGAGTTCAGAACCTAGAACTTGGAAGTAAGAAGTGAGACGTCCGATCTGCTGACCCAAATGGGCCTCAGATCGAACGTCTCACTTCTGTTTTTTAGAACCAAGATTTCCGTTCTATTTGGCCCAAACGGATCATAGAACGAAAGTCTCATTTCTTGATTGTCAATTGTCAAATCTAAAACCTACTGGTAATGCCGAAGTGAATTTTGCCGGTGCTTAGGGCCAGCCGCTGCTGGGAGCTACGGCCTAGGGCGTACACAAACTGAAACTGGCCTGCGGCGGTGCGGAAGCTCAGGCCGGCTCCCAGGCCGGTGGGGGTGTCTTGCGGGTACGGGTCGTTGGGGAGGTTGCGGCGGAGGTAGGCCTGGTCCACGAACAGGAACACGTAGGCATCGGCGCCGGTGGACTGCCGGAACTCAGCGGTGCCCACGGCGTACTGGCTGGCGTAGAAATTCAGCTCGTTGAACCCCCGCAGCGTGGCCAGGCCACCCAGTCGGAACAAGTCGTTGAGGAACAGCCGCTCGTTGAGCAGGGCCTCGCCACGCAGGCGCGTAAGCAGCACGCCCTGCCGCCCAATGCGCACGTACCGCTCGGCCCGCACGCCCAGCGTAACCTGCCGGGTGCGCAGCGGGATACCTTCGTACACATCGCTCCGCAGGCCACCGTTCCGACTGATGACTTTGGTGCCGATGGCGGCCTGCCCGCTGGCCAGCAGGCCCCGTCGCGGAAAAAACGGGTCATCTAAGGTGTTCCAGGTGTAATCGAGGCCGTAGGAACTGTAGCGGGAGTCGATATTTTCGGGCAGTTGGCGCAGCGTGGAATCGACGGATAGCAGCCGCGACGCGCGCCACTCCACAAATACGGCCAGCCGGCCGGCCAGGGCCGTGGGATAGGCAAACTGTAGGCGCGGCCGCGTTGTCAGGAACAGTGTGTCCTGCTTCAGCAGGTTGAAGGAACCGCTCAGTTCCAGCGGCGTACCGAAGAAGGCCGGGTGCAGGTACTGCGCATCCAGCAGTTGGGAGTTGGCGTCGAGCTTGCGCCACTGCAGCCCCACGCCCTTGCCGCCGCCGTTGATGTTGCGCAGGTTCAGGGTCACGTCGCCGGTGATTTGCACCCGTTTCTGGCCCACGCCGGGGTTCGGGTTTGGCAGCACGCCTACAATGGCATCAAACTGGTTGGAGGTGCGGTCTTCGAGTAGGAAAAACACCCGGGCCCGACCCTGGGCGAAGCGTACCTCCGGCTCGGCTTTCACCTGCAGGTAAGGCAGCTGGCGCAGGCGGCGGGCAGCTTCCAGCACCCGCTGCTGACTGAAGGGCTGACCGGGCTCCAACTGCAGGTATTTGGTCAGAAAGCGGGCTTTCGTCTTGGTTTTGCCGATGATCTGGATGGAATCGAACACCACGGCCGGGCCCCGGCGCAGCACCACCCGGCCCTCTACCTCGGTGCCGGTCAGGGCCACCGAGTCGAGGCCGACGGTGGCAAACGGGAAGCCCTGGTTTTCGGCTTCGCGCAGAATATTTTCCTGCAATTTGGCCCACTCCTGCGGCCGCAGCGGCTGCTGCTGAAACAGCTTGTCGCGGAAGCCGGCGCGGGTGAGCAGGCCGTCGCCGAGGTTGCCGTTGCGCACCCGGGCCCAGCGGAATTGCTCCCCCACGTACAGGCGCACCCGCAGCGTATCATGGCGCCAGCGCAGCTCATCGGCCGAGGCCGTCAGGTAGGCATCGGCCTGCAGGGCCAGCACCAGGGCCCGGATTTCGCGCAGGGCTGCTAGGGAATCAGGCAACGCTAGCCGGTAGCGGTAGGGGCGCAGCAGTGGCTGGTCGGCGGCCTCGGTGAGCAGCTGCACCGTGATGGGGCGCAGGGGCCGGGCCGGCGGTACGGCGGCTTTCCGACTTGAATCAGGAGGTGGGGCGGCGGCGGGAGAGGCCGAGAGGGGCGGGGCAGCGGGGTTGAGCGGGGTGGTGCCCTGCGCGGCGGCCGGACGGCCCGGCAGGACCAGCAGTAGCAATAAACACCAGAAAACGAGGGCGCGGGCGTACATTTGCAGTCTGAAACGCGAATCGCCGCGTTTAATTTCCCGAAAGTAGCGTTTACTGTCTTTGCCCTGCCTGCGCCCGCTCGGTTTACGCCGTCCGGCGGCCGACAGCCCGGGCAGGACGCCCTCCTGCATGTCCGGCCTCTACCTCCACATTCCCTTCTGCAAGCAGGCCTGCCACTACTGCGACTTCCACTTCAGCACGTCGATGGCCCTAAAAAGCCGGCTGGTGGACGCCCTGGTGCAGGAGCTGGCTTTGCGGCACGCCTACCTGGGCCCCGACGCCACCATACACACCGTGTACTTCGGCGGCGGCACACCCTCTTTGCTCACGGCGGCCGAGCTGGATACGCTGCTGGCGGCCGTGCACCGGCATTTCCAGGTGGCCCCCGACGCGGAGATTACTCTGGAGGCCAACCCCGACGACCTCACCCCGGCCAAGGTACGCGAACTGGCGGCTTCGCCCGTGAACCGGCTCAGCATCGGGCTGCAGAGCTTCCACGAGCCCCACTTGCGGCTGATGAACCGCGCCCATTCGGCCGAGGAGTCGGGGGCGGCGGTGCGGCGGGCTCAGGACGCAGGCTTCGAGAATATTTCCATCGACCTGATTTATGGCGTGCCCGCCCCCGACCACGGCATCTGGGAGCAGGATATGGCCCGGGCGTTTGCGCTGGACGTGCCGCATATGTCGTGCTACGCGCTTACCATCGAGCCCGATACGGTGTTTGGCCGGCAACTCAAGAAGGGGAAGTTTCTGGCCCCGCCCGATGAGTTTGTGGCCCGGCAGTTCGAGTTGCTGCTGCTGGAAATGGCCCGCCACGGCTACGAGCAGTACGAAATCAGCAACTTCTGCCGGCCCGGCCGCGAGTCTAGGCACAACGCGGCGTACTGGCGCGGGGTGCCCTACCTGGGGCTGGGACCGAGCGCGCACTCCTTCAACGGCCACAGCCGGCAGTACACCGTGTCCAATAACCCGCAGTATGTGACGGCCGTGCTCGATGAAGGCCGCGTGCCGGCCACCGTGGAAGAGCTCAGCCCCCGCGACCAGGCCAACGAGTACCTGATGACCAGCCTGCGCACCGCCCGGGGCTGCGACCTGCGCCGCCTGCGTGACGAGCTGGGCCTGAACCTGCTGCAGGAGCGCGCCGCCTACCTGGCGCAGCTGCAAGCCACCGGCCTGGCCCGCCTCGATGAAGGCCAAGTGCTGCGCCTCACCGACGCGGGCAAGCTGCTGGCCGATCACATCACGCTGGAGCTGTTTCAGGGCGAGGAATAACGGCCGGGGCGGTGGGTTTTCCGGCGGGCCGCAACGGTTTTTTCGGCTTTTATCCTTTCTTTGAAACAGCCGACCGGCCGGACTCCTTCCAGCCGCCCCGCGTCGCTTACCGCGCAAAGCCCCGCTGGCTTTGCCAACCCAGTGATTATGAGACGACTGATAGACGCGCTGGCCGACGATACTGACTTCTTCATCGAACAGGTGCAGCTGACGGCCATTGTGTTCGATAACTCCGACGACGTCACCATCTGGGCCACGACGTTTTTCGATAATGAGCTGCACTTTTTTCACCTGGGCCTCACCTTTCAGCAATTGGATCTGCTGCTGCGCGTGGCCGCCGAGCGGGCTGAAGCCCTGCAGGAAGATGTAGCCGATGCCCTGGCTACCGTGCGCGACTGGCCATGCCTGCTCGAGTACAACAGTGAGGCTAACCCGCCCGTGCCCTTACCCAACGTGGCCCTGAAGCTTTCCTGCACCTACCCCGCCGACCTGTTCGAGGACGAGGAAGAAGGCGAGGATGACGACACCTTCGACATCAGCATGAACGCCGACAGCGAAGAAGCCGAAGAGTATGAATCGGGCCAGCCCCACAACATCTTCTACCTCGAAGACGTGTTCCTCCGCATCGAGCCGTAAGGCTGGAATGATGAGTTATGAATTAATCGTACTAATTCAGCGGCTGTAAAAGCCAGCAATTCAACTCTCATAATTCATCATTCAACTCTCACAACGCGTGTTCTACCTCATTCCCGGGCTGGGGGCTGATGAGCGGGTGTTTCAGCGGCTGCAGCCGTTGTTGCGTGGCGAAACCTGCCTGCTATCCTGGCTGACACCCGAGCCGGAGGAAACACTGCCGCATTACGCGGCCCGCATGGCCACCTCGATTCCGGTGGAGGCGCAAGGGCTACTGGTGGGCGTGTCGTTCGGAGGGGTGGTGGCGTTGGAAATCAGTCGGTTGCGGCCGGGGTTGCGGACGGTGCTCATCAGTAGCATTCCCGATGCCAGCTGCCTGCCCCCGCTGCTGCGGCTAGTACGGGCCACGCGGGTGTACCGGCTGGTGCCGCCCCAGCTGCTGAAGCTGTTTCCGCGGGCCGGCCAGTGGTATTTTGGGGTGCGTAACGGGGCCGAATACCGCCTGTTCCGGCAGATTCTGCAGGATATGGAGCCGGTGTACACCCGCTGGGCCATTCACCGGCTGCTGCATTGGGACAGTACCAGCGTCGGCCACAGCATCCAGATTCTGGGCACCCGCGACCGGGTGTTTCCGCCCGGCCCCACGCCGGTGGAGTACCTCATTCGCGGTGGGGGCCACTTCATGGTCCTCAGCCACGCCGAAGAAATCAGCCGAATTCTGAATGAGTTAGTGAAGGAATCCGGATAGTAGCCCGTCATACCGAGATTCCTCAGCAAGCTCGGTATGACGGGCTATAGTGTCGTCCATTCATCTACCCATTCCCAAATCAATGCTCGCCACCTACCCTTACCACAACCGCACGTTTGCCTTCGACCCAACCGCGCCGCTGGATATTTCGCTGCCTTTGGCTCCCGGTGAACACCAAGTGAACTGCTTCTGGGCCGAGCCGGTGCAGTTCGACGTGATTCGGGTGGGCGATTTTGTGGGCAGCGTGGCGCAGGGCGGCAGCACCAACTACCAGCGCGTGCACCTCACGCCCCACGGCAACGGCACGCATACGGAGTGCTACGGCCATATTTCGCCCGATCCGGCCGCTACCCTCAACCGTTGCCTGCGCCGGTTTTTGTTCGTGGCCCGGCTGATATCGGTGCAGCCCCGGCCTCAGGCTAACGGCGACGAGGTGGTGCTGCTGGACGACGTGCGCCGGGAGCTGGAAGGCGGCTCCGAAGCCACCGTGCGCCCCGAGGCCCTGATTCTGCGCACCCTGCCCAACCACCGCGCCAAGCGTACCCGCCAGTACTCAGGCACCAACCCCACCTATCTGGAGCCTGCCCTGGCCGACTATCTGGCCCAGCACCACATCGAGCACCTGCTCTTGGACCTGCCCAGCGTGGACCGGGAAGAGGACGGCGGCCAGTTGCTGGCCCACCACGCGTTCTGGCAGTACCCGCAGGCCACCCGCCACGCGGCCACCATTACCGAGCTCATCTTCGTGCCCGATGACGTGGAGGATGGCCTCTACCTGCTCAACCTGCAGGTAACCAGCCTGCAACTCGACGCCAGCCCCAGCAAACCTATTCTCTACGCCCTGCGTCAGGCCGACCGGTCGTAGCGCGAACTGTGTAGGTCGCGCTACGGCTACCCATCCGGTCAATGGCAGGTTAGCGTATGTTGGCCGAACCGTGTAAGTTCGTGATTCACTGCTGTGCTGCTATGTCTGCTACTCTAGCTTCTTCTCGTCGCCCGCTGGTGCGCTTCCTGCTGGTTGCGGGCGGGCTATACCTTCTCTGGTTTTTTCTCTACGACCGGAATCTGGCCCTCGACGGTCGGCTGGATGGAGTGCTGTCGCGCAATATTGCGGCGGCCGGTGCAGGAATGTTGCGGGTGTTTGGCTTTGCTACCCACGTAGATGCTGCCGAGCCCCGACTGCTGGTGATGGACGGCCGCCCCGGCGTTATCGTGGGCGACCCGTGCAACGGGCTGGTGCTGTACGCGCTGTTTGCGGGCTTTGTGCTGGCGTTTCCGGGCGGCGGGGTGCGCAAGCTGTGGTTTATTCCGCTGGGTATTGCCGCTATTTATCTACTGAACGTGGTGCGGGTGGCGGCCCTGGCCCTCAACCACCACTACTACCAGCAGTCGGTGGAGTTTAACCACCACTACACGTTCACCTTCGTGGTGTACGGGAGTATTCTGCTGCTCTGGATGTGGTGGGTAACGCGCCTGCACCCTGAGGCCCGCCCCTTCAGCCGGGCTGCCGCATGAGCCCTACCTTGCAGCGCGGACTGCGCTACGCGGCCATTGCTGGGCTGGTGGTGGTTTTGTTTCTGCTGGGCATGAATTCGGGGCCGGTGTACCAAGTCCTCACGGATGCCTGGGCGGCCGTGTTGCCGGCGTCACTGGCCGAGAGTCTGCGGCAGGGCACCAGCACGCTCGTCACCAAAAAGAGCCTGCCGGCTATGCTCACGTACGGCATCTTCTATACCAGCCTATGCCTGCTGCTGATTGGGTTGCTGCTGGGCACCTGGCGGCGGCTGGGGTTGGCCCTTACGGCCTACTGGCTGGTATTCGGGGCCTGCGCGCTGCTGCTGCTACTGGGCAAAATCGGCCACCTCGACTGGGCCTACCAACTCGCCCGCCGCCTCATTGATATGGTCGTGTCGCCACTGCCGGTCATCATTCTGGTGCCACTGCTACACTGGCAACGGCGGCTTGCAATGAGTGAGTGAGGACGAAGCACCCGAAGGACAGCGCGACTGATCTATCCTCTTCAAAGCGCAAAACCCAGATCTACGCAAAAGCCCCTGACGCCAGCACGGACGTCAGGGGCTTTCTGCTTGTTAACCCTTTGTTCTGCGTGAAGGAAGGATTGACGCCGCTTGATGCGCGGAATGTCGTTCTTCCTCGCAATAACGGCTTAGTTCAGCCACACCGTCAGGAGCATTTCGAAACGGTGGGGGGCATAGGCGTTGTAATAGGGCGCTTCGCCTTCAAACCCGAGGACGTGCACTAGGGGCATGCCTTCAGTGTGCGAATCGACCACGCGCACGGGGTAGAGCTGGCCTTCTTCGGGCCAATGGCCTACGTGGTTGTAGGGGCGCTGGCTGGCATCCACGCAGCGCGCATAATCAACGAAAGGAGCGTGGCGGGTAGCTTCCGCCAGCGTCAGGTTAGCAACTTCGTACTTCGGCATGATGGGTCGTTCTACAAGGAAACTGCCCGAATGATTCCTTTTCCGGCGGAAAAGTTGTCTGGCTCAGGTAGTTTGGTCAAGGATCAGAGTTGGAATTGTAGGCTCGCTTTCACCCCAAAGGTACGGGCTCCGGGCGAGTTTCGGTAGGTGAGGCGGTGCAGGAAGTCAACGCGCAAGACCTTGAGAATGTTCTCCACGCCGTACCCAACTTCGGCATACGGCACCCGGCCCAGGGCCCGGAAGGCCGGCAGCGGCCCCCCGTTAATGGGGTCTTCGGCCGGAATGATGCGGCGGTTGGCTTGGCTCACGCCGCCCCACAGCACGTTGCCGGTGGCCACCAGTCGCCAGTTGAGCTGCTTGATGGCGGGCAGCGAGTTGAGCAGAAACCCATCGAACCGGTTTTCCACCCGAAACGCCACATACCGGTCGCTCACGAACTCGAAGTAGCGCATCAGGTTGAACGCCCCCGCGTTGTAGAACGGCGACTGGTTGCCGAGGTGGGTTTTGAGGACCGGATACGGTACCGTGCTCGGAATGTAGCCCGCGTCGAGGCGGTAGTCGGCGCGGCCGAGCTGGCCCAGGCGCAGGCTTTGGTCGATGAGCAGATTGAGCTTGTGGTAGCGAAAATCGGAGCCCAGCACCTCATCCAGCCCCAGCGTGTAGCGCACCGTAAACACCGGCCACCGCTTCAGCCCGATGGCCGTGCGGCGGTTCTGGTTGTTCTGAATCAGCACCTCATCCCGGGCGTAGCGTGATTCCACCACCACTTCCGAGAGGCCGAACTTATCGGCGGTGGGCGCGCCGGGGCGGGCTTCGCGGGTGTAGTAGGCAAACGGGTACAGCGGCTCAAACTGCTGCCGCCGCAGAATCACGCGCTGGGTAAAGCCCCGGAACAGGTCCGACTGCATGGCCAGTGTGGTCAGGTCGCGGCGCAGCGGGCGGCTGCCCGTGATGTTGCCCAGCCGGGCCGAGGCCTCAAACAGCGGGTTTTCGAGGGCGTAATCGTTGTCGAGCAAGGCCACTTGGTCCAGGTCGCGGCGGTGCTCGAAGTTCATCACCGTCCAGTGGTTACGGTTGAGTACCCGCTGCACCCGCAGACCGTACTTGAAGCGGCCATCCTGGGTGCCGTAGGCCAGGTAGGTGCGCAGCAGCCAGTCGCGACTCCACTCGGGCGTGGTCCGGAAACCCACTCGGAAGCGGTGGCCCTCAATGTTGTTGAAGCTGTAGGTGCTCAGAATTGGACCCAGATCCACTTTGCCCAAGCGGTAGTAGCCGTTCACGGCCACGTCGGCCAGCTCCAGCACCGAGCGTACGGCCGGCAGCTTGCGCACGGTGTCCAGCACCATCATGGTGGCCTGCTCCTGCCGGCTGAGCGTATCGGGTCGGTGCTGCTCAAAGAAGCCCTTGGGCACCTCAAAGGCATCAGCGGCAGTTTCCAGCGGCCGGTCGTAGAATGGCAGGGGCCGGGGCTGATTTGCCTGGAAACCTGAGTTGATGATGGTCAGCCGGGCCAGAATGCCGGTGCTGCCCTTGGTGGGCTTGATGCCGATGACCACCCGCGTCTGGCGGGGCAGCCACTGGCCGGCCGGCGTGGGGGCCATTTCCTGCCGCACCCGCACCTGCTCGATAAAGTTGAGGTTGGCCTCGGCACTTACCGCCAGATCCAGCTTACGTAGCGCGTAGGTATCGGTGGTAATCCAGATGGTGCCGACGAAAGCCAGGTCCTGGGGCCGGCGCGGCTGCACACCAATGCGGTAGCAAAAATCCGAGCCTACCAGCACCGAATCCTGCAGCTCGTACTCGTAGGTGAACTTCCAGCCGTCAGCAATGGGCGAGATGAAGTCCTTGCCCAGCAGCTGCTGCCAGTTGCGGTAAAAATCCCAGTCCTGAAACGAGGAGCCCATAATCTGCGACACCACCGAGCCCTCCCGGGGCGTGGCTCCACGCATCTGGGTGCGCCGGATTTCCTCGCGGCGGCGCAACGGGTCGTTGAGCTGATAGAATCGGGACAGCACTTCGGAGGCGAAGATGGGCACCACGGCCTTACCGTTGGCGTCGCGCGGAATGCCCAGGCTGTCGGCCACCTGCGTGAGCTGGCGCAGGGCCTTACGCCGGCTCACGGCATCGGGCAGGTTATTGAGGGTCACCTCGGTGCGGCTGTAGCTGTCGAACTCAAAGGCTGTGAGGGTGCGCTTGTCGTTGCGGGGCTTACGCTCCTGCACCCGACGCAGAATCCGGTAGGCGGGATTTTCGCGGGGCCGCACCACCACTTCGCCCAACGATACCGAGCCGCTGCCCAGCGCAAAGTTGAGGGTTTGCCTTTCGGCAGTAGTGTTCACCCGCTTTTTCTGGGTAGCGAAGCCAATGGCCGAAGCCACCAATGTATCCACAGGGCCGGTTACGGTCAGCTGGTAGTGGCCGGCATCGTCGGCAGTAGCGCCCTGGCTGGTACCGCGTACAAAGATGGACGCAAAGGGCACCGGCTGGCCGTTGGCGGCCTCCGTTACGCGTCCGCTGAACACGATGCGCTGAGCCCGGGCCGCCGACACGCCCAACCCGGTGAGCAGCAACAGCAGAAAAAACGGGCGGAATACGAGCATACGCGGTAATAATCAGCGCCGGCCGTATCGGGGGCAAGCTATACTGCAGTAAGATACTGATGAGAGTTGAATTATGAATGAGGAGTTATGAGTTGGCGGGTGTGAGGTTTTGTAAAAAGAACTTCAACATTCATAACTCAACGCTACTATTTAGGGCACTCCTCCCGCGTGAGGGTTTCGTTGATGCTGATGGCGGCGGCACTACCTTCAGCGGCGGCCAGAATGGCCTGTTGCGTGCCGGGCGTGGTGTCGCCGGCGGCGTAGAGTCCGGGTAGGGAAGTCTGCTGTTTTTTGTCTACCCAGACCGCGCCCTTGCTGGTAAGGCGGCAGCCGAGCTGCTCGGCCAGCGGGGTGCGCTGATGCTGATGAGCGTGCACAAACACGGCCGTGCGCGCCAGCTTCTCCCCCGATTCAAACACGATGTGCCGCAGCTCGCCACTTTTGGTGCCCTCCAGGCGCGCTACCGGCTCTTCCCGAATCCGGATGTTCTGCTGGCGCAGGCGCCGCCGGGCGTTGGCCGTGAGGTAGGCCGGGTCTTCCACGCAGGCCACCACGTCGGGGCTCCAGCGGCTTACCAGCAGGGCCAGTCCGGTCACCAGCTTGGCCCGGCCGTATACGGCCAGGGGCTGGCCGCGCACCTCCCAGCCGTGGCAGTACGGGCAGTGCAGCACCCCGCGTCCCCACAGTTCCCGCATCCCGTCGATGGGTGGCAACTCATCCTCCACCCCAGTGGCCAGCAGCACTTTCCGGGCCGTGACGCGGCTGGAGCGGCCGGTTTCGCCCTCAATGGTCAGCCGAAACTGCCCGGCCAAGGCTTCTACCGCCGTTACCCGCCTGGCCTGAATTTCTACTGAATCGTAGGGCGTGAGCTGCTCGCGGCTCAGACGTAACAGCTCGGCCGGGCGGGTGCCGTCGCGGGTGAGGAAACCCTGCACGGCCGGTGAGGGGGCATTGCGGGGCACGCCACCATCCAACACCAGTACCCGCCGCAGGCAGCGGCCCAGCGTAAGTGCCGCACTCAGCCCGGCCGCTCCCGCCCCGATTACAGCTACGTCGACATCGGTAATAGGGCGACGCGGGGCAAGGTGGCGGGGCGTTCGGGTAGCAGGCATTGCAGCAGTATGTATAAAACAGTGAACAGACCTATACCGGCAAAAGCAGCGGTAGGTTGAACTGATGGACTGATAAGGGAAACAAGTAACAAGCAAAAAGCCCCTTCTCCGGGGAGAAGGGGCTTTTGTAAGCAAAGCGGAAATACCGTGTGGGCTTATTCCTTGATCAGACGCTTGGTGAATACCTGGCTGTTGCCCTGTACCTGCACCAGGTAGCTGCCGGTGGGCAGGCTGGTTACTTCCAGCAAGTCGTTGGTGCCGCCCTGGCGGGAGAGCGTGCGCACCGTGCGGCCGGTCATATCGGTAATGGTTACCTGATACGTACCCTGGGCAGCACCCGAGAGGTCAAGGCGGGCGTCGACCGAGCTGGTAGCTGGGTTCGGATACACCTCAATTGCCGTGCGGGCAGAAGCTGGGAAGCTTACCGTCTGCACCGAGCTCAACGACTCCGTGCCGTCGGTGTCTACCTGCCGCAGGCGGTAGTATACCACGCGGCCCTGAGCTTTGGCAGCGGCCTGCGCATCTACTGCCGAGTAAGTGGTAGCAGTAGTTTTGGTGCCCTGGCCTTTCACTTCGCTGATGGCCGCAAATGTCTGGCCGTCGAAGCTGCGCTCAATCACAAAGTGGTCGTTGTTCACTTCCTGAGCCGTGGCCCAGGCCAGCTTTGTATCCTGACCGGCGGCCTGCGCCGTGAAGCTCGTCAGCGTCACCGGCAGCGGGCCGTTGCTCACCGGAGCTACACCCGAGAATTCCGAGGTACCCGAGTTCGCAACAGTAGAAGTAGCCGTAATGCGGGCTCCACCGGCCGTAAGGGCCGCCAGTTGCGCAGGCGTTAGCGAAGAAGTCGGAATCGAGAACTGGAACATGTTGGCGTTGGTTTCGCTGCCCTGGTCCAGGCCGTTCATTAGGGCACTGTAGGATCTGCGGCCGGTGGCGGCATCGTCCGAAGTGCCTTCCGTGCGGAAAGTTAGGTAGGTCTGCCCTTCGCCGAAGTTCGTGGGGTCAGTGGCAGCTACGTAGATTTCTACCCGGGCTCCGGCCGGCGCGTAGCCAGCCAGCAGCAGGTTGCCGCCGTTGATGCGGGCCTGCGTAACAACCGGGAAGTTCAGCAGGCCGTTGGCACCGCTGGTGGTGGTGCGGCCGCTGGCGTTCTTGGTTACACCGTCGCCGTCGGCAGTACCGCCGTTGGCCAGGTCGATGGCTAGGTTGCCGTTGCCGCTGAACGAGTTCTGCGTAAACGTGTTGTTCGAGCCGGCTATGGCCACGATACCGTCGCCTACGTTGCCGGTGAAGGTATTCAGGCTAACTACGTTGCCCGTGCCAGCGGTCCGGATGGCCAGACCAGCTTTCTGCACCCCGTTGAGTGTGCCGTTGCCTTTGAACAGGTTACCAGTGATGGTATTATTGCTGTTGGTGCCGCTGATGAAGTCAACCCCCATAGCCGCGTTGTTCACGAGCTGGTTGTTGCTGATAGTCGAGCCCGTCACGCCGGTGAACTCAATGCCATCGGCATCGGCGCGGGTGGAGTTGCGAATCACGTTGCCTGTAATGGTCACGCCGCTCAGAGCGTTCAGTCCAATGTTAGCTCCGTTGCTATAGAACGTGCTGTTCTGAATAACGGCACCGGTTACGCCGGCACCATCAAGACGCAGGCCCTGGTCGGTACCGTTGGTAGCACCCGTCAGTCCCAGGCCGTTGAGCGTAAAGTTGCCGCCCGTTACGTACAGGCCACCACCGTTGCGGCCGGCCTGACCGTTGAAGTTGATGGTAACTTCCGGACCGGTGGTCGATTCAGCTACAGTGGCGTTGGTGTCGCCGGTACGCAGCGTCTGCTGGTTACCGTCGATGGTGGTACCGGCATCCGTCACGGCGGGCAGGGCGCCGGAGGCGGCCGTCAGCGTGATGGTAGCCTGGCCGTTGCTGGCACCTCCATTCAGGCCGCTCCGCATACCAGCGGGCACGTTGGTGGTCCGGCCGTCGGCAATCATGAAGAGGGACGTTTCCCGGCCGTTGGTCAAACCTTCCTGACGAAGGTTAGTATTGGCCAGCCCATTGGAGTTGGTGATGAATTGTGCCAGCGAGCCTTGGCCCGAAGGATTGGTATTTACAATTACATCGAAGTTGAAGCCGAACTCATAAGAAGGCGTTCCTACAGGGCGGTTGAGTACCTGCGCCGTGCTGATGGACTGGGGAGTAGCCGTGGCGGTGGTGAGGGCGCTCAGCAGCTGCGAACCGGTGTTAACGGGCGCATCGGCCAGTCGTGGGTTCTCACCACCTACGCGGTTCACGTCTTCGGTGATGTAGGTCTGCACGGGTATCAGGCCGGTGGGCGTAGTGCCCGTAGCGCGTACCGACGTGACAGTGCTGTTTACTACCCGTACGGTGTAGTTGCCAGGGAACTGGTTCGGGAAGCTATACGCGCCACCAGCAGTTGTAGTGGTGGTAGCAGTCAGCGTGCCGTTTTCGTCATAGAGCTCTACCGTGACGTTGGTGCGGCCGATGGCGTTGTTGCCGAAGCCGGAAGCTACAGCGGCCGAGTTGGCCGTGGAGTAGGTGCGGCCCGCGCCGCCACCGTAGTTCACATCATCAAACACCACGCCGATGATATCCGTGGTCAGCACCACCGGAATGGTGACGGTGCCGGTGTTCGAGGAAATCGTGTTCGAGTTGTCGTACGCCTGATAAGTGAACTTGGCGTCGCCTAAGTAACCAGCGGTGGGGTCAAATGTGAGCTGAATGGCCTGAGCCGGAGTCAGTACCTGGCCGCTGGTAACGGCCACGCCGTTCAGGCGCAGAATGCCTTGCGAAGCATCGGGCAGGGTGGTAATTACATACGAGGCAATAGAGCCATCCGAATCGGTACCCGACAGGGCCGGAATGGAAGTAGCACCGGCCTGGTCCGACATGCGGGGAGCCGTGATATCAACTACCGTAGGAGCCACGTTGGAAGCGCAGTTGCTGCCATCTTTAGCCCGTGATGCAGACGTAGCGTTGGTTACCTGCACATCGTCGAGCAGGAAGGTCGTATTACCACCATTCCGAACAAAAACAATCTGGACCTTCCGAACACCAGTGCCAGTGTAAGGCACTGAAATTGGGGTAGTGGTATTTGCCGTAAGCGTAACAAACGTAGCCCCGGAAGTAGTAGCGACAGTTCCGTTCTCGTTCAGAATGTTTACCGTGTACTGAGGACGGTTCGTTCCGGTTCCCCCGACTGCGCTGGATTGCATATTGAACGAAACCGTACCACCGGTTACCTGCAGGAGCGGAGTTGTGTAGGATACAGTTGTACCAGCTGCAATCAGTCCTGATGTCAGCACTGCACGGCCATTGATGGACGTTACATCCGAGATGGATAGCCCGGCAGTAGCAGCGCAATAGTCGATGATACGGCCCTCGAAATCTTCCGTGAAGATGTCATTGCTGGCCGCGTTGATGGTCTGCGTGGCAATGTTATTGTCGGGGTTATTGTCCGCCGTGGTAGCTGAGATGGTGGCATTCGTTGTCAAATCGCCTACCTGATCTACCCGGGCCGTAATCGTCAGTACGTAGTTGTTTGTACCGGTCGGCGTAGCACCGATGGTCCACAAGCCGGTACCTGAGTTGTAGGAGCCCTGAGAAACGGTGCTGCTCACGAAGGTGAGGCCGCTTGGGAGAGCGAAGTCCACGTTCACGCCGGCTCCTATTCCGGTAGAAGTACCCACAACCCGATAGGTCACATTCTGTCCTACTAAGTAAGAACCCAGCGTAACCTGTTGCGTCACGGCAAAGTCAACGGCTCCGGCAGCGGCCCCAATGGGAATACGCACAGTTCCCAGGTTGCTCGAAGTCAGGCCCAGGTCGTCCGTTGCTCTGAACTGGAAGGTTTGGGTCGTATTCAGGCTGGCCGCGTTACCATCAGGCGAGTACGTCAGCTGGTCGGCCTGGGCGGCCGTGATAACCTGGTTGACCGTTACGTTGCTACCATTCAGCTGAAGCGTACCCCGCAGCGGGAGGGAGGTAATGATGAACGAAGCAACTGTCTCATTGCCCTGTGGGTCAGTGGCCCGCAAGGGCAGAATAGGCTGCTGATTGTTCGCGGTATTCGGAACCGTAGGGTTGGTTACGCTAACTGCCGTCGGGGCCACGTTGACTACCGTGGTAATCTGAGCCGCCGCCTGGGTGCCGTTGTTGTTGCCGGTAATTGGGTCGGAAGTAGCCGCCGTGTTGCGGGCCGTGCCGGTTGTCGTGCCGTTGGGCATGTTGAAGCTCACGGTATTGGTTACCGAGGAGCCCGAAGTAAGCAGAGCCGTGGTATTGAAGGTTACCAGACCGGTGGCCGAATTGTACGAGCCGTTGGTAACGTTTACACCACTCAGGTTGGCCGCCAGCTGAATAGTTGGTACCACATTGTTAGCAGCGTCCAGGCCGCTGTTGTTAGTGGTGGTAGCGGTGTAGGTAACGGTACCGCCTACGTTGGCGTAGGTGTTGCCCGTTATGGTCGTCGTCACATCGGCTTCTTCGCACCAGGTGAAGGCCGAGATGTATACGGCCTGGGTGCCGGGGTTATTGATTTCCGTTTGCAGGTTTTTGTATACCAGCTCCAGCCGTACGATGGCATCGGTGAACGTAATAGTTACGTTGCCATCGGGGCCCAGCGTGCTGCCGGAACCGGTAGCGGGGTTGGTGCGGCCGGTAATGCGGTTATTGCCGCTGAAGAAGTTGTTGCCGTTCGGGGCCAGCGATACGTCGCCGGGGTCCAGCTGTACCACCGAGCCATCGGCCCGGTACCCGTTGAAAGTCACGTCATCCACAAAGGCACTACCATCGGCCACGGTCCCTTTGTCCAGGTCACCCATGGTGAAGCTGAAGTTCTTCAGGGGGCGGTTGAAGTAGAAGTTGGCCGTGCTGGTAACGTTGGCGGTGCTGGTATAGTCAGTAAACCAGTCCAGGGCGTAGCCCGGGCTACCGGCCCGGCGGTCGGTGACAAAGCTGGTTTCACCGGCTGCTGCCGTAGAGGAGTAGCCGCTGACACCGTTCAGGTTGTTGCTGATGGTTACGGCACTGTTGGGCACCGTACCCGTACGATTGGTTTTCCAATCCTCGTTGTTGGGACGAATGGTGAAATCGAATACCGAGGCTTGGCCACAAGTGGCTTTATTTACTGGAATGCCCAGTTGCGCCTCCGCAGAGGTGGCCCCGAGGTTATCGGTGGCCGTAAACGAGGCAATGGCCGACGTGCCGGAGTATCCGGCGGCAGGCTGGAAGGAAAGCTGAGCAGCATTGGCTACCGTGTAGTTCTGGTTGGCTACTGCGGCCGTTCCGTTCACGAATAGGGTACCCGTGCTGGCATTTGGCAAGGCCGTGAACCGGAACGAGCTAACGGTGCCGTCACTGTCACTGAAGCCCCAGACCGCCAGATCACGTAATGGCTGCCGTAGGTTATTGCTGATCAGGGTAGCCGTCGTGAAATCGAAGGTGTTAGGTGGGAAGTTGTTGACTACTTGAAAGCTATAGGTTGCCGTGTTGGAAATACCCCCCGGATTATCTCCGGCGACAAACCGGAAGCTTCTGGTACCAACTGCCGAGCCGTTGTTGGCGATAAAGCCAATGAACTGAGCCTGCTGAGGCGAAACAACCATCCCAACAGTAACCTGCTGGAAATTCTGGATAGCGGCGTCAGCTACGAATAAGGTGCCATTAGCGGGCAACGATTCAAACCGAAACCGGACAATATCATTATCTACATCGGTTGCCGTCAAACCTTCGAGTTGGACAAATGCCCCGTTGTTTTTAACCAGAATGCTGCTGGTAAAATCCGTAACAACCGGAACCGCAGTAGGCCGGGCTACTACGCCACGAGGCGTTTTAGCGAAGCTATCGGGGCGCAGCAGGTCAGCCATTGGCTGCGCAAAGCTTATGCCTCTCGGGGCAACCGGACGGGCCTGTTGCTCAGCCGCCGGCTTTAATTCCGTCGAAGCCGAAAATGCCTTCTCAATCCGTAGCTGGGCCTGTGCATTGCCGGTTAAGGCCAGAGCCACAGCTGTCCAGCACGCGGAAAGTGCAAGGGAGCGTAAGTGTGTCTTCATTTGTATAAAATCTTAGGAAAAAATCAAAAGGACAGGATTTCCCACTTAGAGGAAATCCTGTCCAAAATTACTTTGCCAGCGGCCATTTACTGCTATTGTTCACAGTCTTTTAACAGGAGTTCAGCGAGGCGAAAGCCCTATTCACAGAAAATTCCCATTATGGGAATAGTGTTCTGGGTTTTAGTTATCAAAAAAGCCCGGCTTCATTTGCTGAAGCCGGGCTTTTTAAAGTTTGCTTTTTAAGTCATTTAGGATGAAGGCTATTCTGTTTTCGTCAGCCGTTTGGTGAACACCTGGCCCTGGCCCTGCACCTGAATCAGGTAATTGCCCTGGGGCAAGCCGGTTACGTCCAATACCTGCAGGGTGCCGCCGGAGCGGGTCAGGGTCCGGACCGTACGGCCGGCCATATCGGTTACAGTTACTTGGTAAGTACCTAAAGGCAGCGTGGTCAGATCCAGGTACGTGCTGGTCTGCTCCGAAGCCGGGTTGGGGTACACTGCCATATCGGCATTAGCGGTAGCAGTGAAGGCCACTGTCTGCACTGTAGTCAATGAGGCGGAGCCATCCAGATCTACCTGCCGCAACCGGTAATACACCGGGCCGCTCACCTGCCGACCAATGTTCCGGTCAAGGAAGCTGTAAGACGTAGTGGTGGTTTTGGTACCCTGGCCGTTCACTTGGCTGATGGCTACAAACTCCTGGCCGTTCAGGCTGCGCTCTACTACGAAGTGGCTGTTGTTAAGCTCCTGAGCCGTGCTCCAGGCCATCTGGGCATCAAGGCCAGCGGCTTTGGCTGTGAAGCTGACCAGCGTAACCGGCAGCGGGGCTACCCCAATGGTGAAGGTGACGGGCTGGGTATTCGTGCCGCCAAATACATCAATGGTCGTAACCTGCACGGTATAGGTGCCCGCTATCAGCTTAGAGCGGTCCTGCACCGAAATCAGACCGGTAACGGGATTGAGCTGCAGTCCCAGCGTGCTGAGCTGGGTAATACCGGTTGCATCGGTGGAAGCGTTAGCAAGGCCGTTGGCCGTAATGGCTCCGGCGGAACTGTAGCGGCCCCCGTTCACGTCAAATACCGTGGCGATAGGGTCGTTGTTTTGGTAAGAGGTAGCCACCGTGCCACCTTTCACCGGCGCGTTGGTGTACACCGAGTTGAGGTCCTGCCCAACCGGCACCGTATATAAGGCTTCGGCAGAAACGGCGTTACCGTTATCGGTGGTGGTGTAGGTGAAGAATGCATTGCCCACGTAGCCGGCCGCCGCATCAAAGAACAGCTTGTCGGCATCAGCCAGCGGAATTTCCTTACCCACGGTCACGGCCACGCCATTGTAGAACAGGACGCCTTGGGTACTTGGGGGCAGGCTGGTGATGGTGAATACCGTCAGCGTGCCATCGGCGTCCCGGCCCGAGAGAGGAGAGAGGGCGAAGGCTCCGGCCGAGTTGCCCAGCGGTGCGCGGGAACTGTTGACTACCGCGTTGGCCGTGGGCGGCTGGTTGGTCATGGCCGTATTCTGCACCGAAGTGTTGTTGCCCCCGTTGGTTTCCGCCGTGGCGGTGGCAACTGTACCATTAACCGAGTAGGCCGTGGTGGGAGCTGTAAAGCTGATGGTGTTAGTCACCTGGTTAGCCGAGCCCGGCTGTAGGGCACTGATAGCCGGGAAGGTCACCAGGCCGCTGCCACTGTCATACGTGCCGCCACCCGAAACCACCACGTTGCTAAGGCCGCTGGGTAGCTGCACCGTCTGCTGGGTAGCCGCCGCCGCCGAAGGGCCGCCGTTCTGGGTGATGACGTTATAGGTGGCCGAAGCACCGGGGCTGATGCTGGCCGGGCCCGACACCGTCGTCGTGACATCGGCCTGCTGCGTTACCGTGATGTCGCTGGTAGCAGTGTTGTTGGCCGTGTTGGTTTCGCTTTGGGCCGCACTGACAGAGGCCGTAGCGGTAAACGAGCCGCTGGCTGGTGCATTCACCGTCACGGTGTACTGCGTGCTGCTGTTCACCGCCTGCGAAGCCACCATCGGGAACGTCACTACACCCGTCGTGCTGTTGTAGCTGCCGCTGCCCGAAACCGTCACGCCCGTCAGGCCCGCCGGCAGGTACAGCAGCTGCTGCACGTTGGTAGCAGCTACCGAGCTGCCGGAGCTATTAGTGGTCGTCACCGTGAACGTAACCGGCTGGCCGGGCGTGCGGGTGGTAATATTGGCCGATACCGTGGTTTGTACATCCACCGTCTGGGCCGTGGGCGCCGAAAGTGTGGTAGTGGTGGTAGCCGAGTTATTGGTTGTTACCTCCTCATTGTCGGCCGCCGTATTGGCCGTTACAACCAGCTGCGAGGTAGTTGGGGCAACGAAGCTGATGGTATTGGTAACCGAACCGGCCGGCTGCGAGGCAATGGTGGGGAACGTAACCAAGCCGGTAGCACTGCTGTAGGTGCCGCCACCCGAAACCGTCACGCCCGTCAGGCCTGTGGGCAACTGCACAGTGGTAGCCGAATTCACTGCCGCCGATGTGCCATTGTTCGTCGTGGTAACGGAGTACGTAACCGGGTTGCCCGCCACTGCCGCCACTGGGCCCGACAGGCTGACCGCCAGATCGGCCACCGGCGTTACGGTAGCGGTAACGGCCGAGCGGTTGTTGGTGATGATAGTTTCAGCCGTAGCCGTTGCCACCGATGCCACGTTGTTGAGGGTACCGCTGGCTGGAGCCGTGTACATAATGGTGTTGGATACCGAAGCACCTGGCTGCTGCGAGGCAATGGTGGGGAAGGTAACCACCCCGGTGGCGCTGCTGTAGCTGCCCCCGCCCGAAACCGTCACACCCGTCAGGCCCGCCGGAATTCGTACCGTCTGAATTACGTTGGCGGCGGCTATGTTCCCCACATTGGCCGTCGTTACCGTGTAGGTCACGGCCTGACCAGAAGTTACCGCAGTAGGACCGCTTAAAGAGGTCTGCACATCCGTCACCGGATTCACGCGAACAGTGGTGGTGGCCACGTTATTGGCAGACATGGGGTCAGGGGTGCCCGATGCCACGCTGGCTACGGCCGCCAGCGTACCAGCTGCCGGAGCATTTACTGTAATGGTGTACGAGGTGCTGGAGCCAGCATTCTGCGTCTCAATAGTGGGGAAAGTGACCAGCCCCGTAGTGGGGTTATAGGCACCCCCGCCCGAAACCGTTACGCCCGTCAGGCCGGCTGGCAAGGATACCGTCTGCACCACGTTGCTGGCTGGGTTAAGGCCGTCATTGCCCTGGGTTACCGTGAACGTAAGCGGTCCACCCGGAGCAGCCGTGGCTGCCGATGAGGTGATGGTGGTGAACAGGTTGGCACTGGTAGCTGGAGCCGTCGTAACAGTTGTTGCTGCGGCCGTCGCCGTATTGTTGCCTGTGTTAGTATCCCCGGCTGTCGGCGTTACTGAGGCCGTGGCCGTGAAGCCTGCTGCTGGGGCCAGGAAACTTATGGTGTTGTTAATGCTGGTTCCACTGCTGATGGTTGGCAGAGCCGGGAACGTTACGTCCCCGGTCGTGCTGTTGTAGGTGCCGCCGTTGCTGACGAATACGCCCGTCAAGCCCGCCGGTATCCGCACGGTTTGGGTCACGTTGGTGGCTACCGATGGCCCGTTGTTCTGGGTGATGACGCTAAAGGTCGTTAGGGTACCGGCTACTGTGGTAGTCGGACCCGTAAGGCGGGTCAACAAGTCGAAGGCCGGTGTTACGGCGATGGTGGCGGATGACGAGTTGTTGGCCGTCTGGCCCTGCTCGTTATCAGCCGTGGCAATGCTGCCGGTAGCCGTTACCGACCCGCCCGAACCGGGGGCGTTGAATAAAATCCGGAACGTCTGGGTCGCGCCGCTGGCCAACGAACTCACTGTGGGGAACGTCACCACACCCGAAGCAGGATCGTATGAACCGCCATCAGGCAAAGAGACGCCCGTCAGGCCGGCCGGGAGCTGTACTTGGCGGGTAACGTTACTGGCGGCCGTGGGGCCAACGTTGCTGAAGTTGGCGTTGAACTGGGCCTGCGCACCGGCCACTACTGAGCTGGCCTGGGCCGTCACGTTCACAGCCACATCGGTCACACTCCGCACATTCAAGGACAGCGTGAACTGGTCGGGAGCGGTATTGCCGCCCTGGCCGGTAGCGGTGCTGGTATTGCTCGTCAGGCTGGCCGCGCCCGGAGTGGCCGGGGCCGTGAAGCTGAACTGGTACGAGTTTGTAACCCCCGCCGCCAGCGCAGCGGCCGTCCCGAAGTCAATGACGCGGGTAGTGGTATTATAGGTAGCACCATTCGGGATAACCACGTTGGTCACGCCAGCGGGCAGCGTAACGGTTTGTGTTACGTTGCTGGCACTGCTCAGACCAGTGTTGCTGAAGGAAGCCGTATAGGTGCCCGAAGGCTGGCTAGCCAACAGGCTGGTAGGGCCACTCACAACCGTCGTCACATCGGCTACTGGATTGATGACCACCGTGCCGCTGGCCGAGTTGTTGGCCAGATTACCACCTTCGCTGGCGTCGCCGCTGATAACGGCTGCCGCCGTCACGGATGGGCTGTTTGCCGGCGCCGTGAAGGTAATGACTGAGTTTTGCGAAGCACCGCTGGCTAGGGAGGCCAGAGCAGTATACGTCACAACGCCGGTGGCAGGGTTGTAGGTACCGCCATTAGTAGCCACCACGTTGGTGAGGCCGGTCGGCAGCTGTACCTGGCGTACTATGTTGTTAGACGCGTCGGGGCCGTTGTTGGTGAAGGTGACGTTAAGCTGGCCCGTCTGCCCGGCGTTGATGGGCGTCGTCTGGGGCGTTACTGTAGTAGCCAGGTCAGCCTGGGCACAGAAGGTTAGGGAGTTGATGCCGATATTCTGTTCCCGGGTTCCAATTAGGCTGCCTGAAGAGTTGGAATAGGTAAGCACCAGACGCCGAATGGGCGTGGTGAAGCGAACCGTCACGTTGCCTGCCGCGTCGCCGGCGGCGGCGGTGGTAGCACCCCGGGCCGTATTCGGCGAGAAAAAGCCATTGGCGGCTCCGAACGAGAAATTAGCTGCGCTCAGCGTCACCGCCGTACCGCCGGTAGCAACGGAGTAGCCATCAAACCGCACGTTATCAACGAAGTTGGCATTAGCAACATCACGGTCAATATCCTGAAGGTTTAACGTCAGGTTATCCACCAGCCGATTAAACAGTAACGTAACCGTGGTGTTGCCGGCTATTGCGGTTGTATTCTGATTCCATACCAACGTCTGGCCCTGAAGCACGCCGGCGTTGGTACCCACACTGAAACTGTTGGTTCCGGCCAGCGTAGCCGTGTAACCTGTGTACGTGAAAGAGGTACCGCCCAAGGTTTCGGTGGCAGTGCGCCGGTCACCGGTGGCAGCCGTAGCGTAGTTCAGCGTGCTCACCTGATTACAGTCGCTCACCGTCAGGTTGCGGGTGGCCGTGTTGTTGGCCGTGGCCCCGTTCTCGTTGCCGGGCGTGCTGGTATTGGCTACCAGGCTGTACGCGCCCGTAGCAGCCGGAACCGTGAAGCTGAACGTAAACGAAGTTGGACTGCCGCTGGCTACGGAAGCCGCCGTGCCGAAATCAATAACGCGCGTACCGGCATCGTAAGTGGCGCCGGTCGGAATGGTTACGTTGGTGGCTCCGGCTGGCAGCGTTACCGTGCGGGTTACCTGTTGGGCGGCATCGGGGCCATTGTTGCCGTATTCTACGGTGTAGCTGACGGTATTGCCTACGTTGGCGGCTACTGGCCCGGCCGTGAAGCGCGTGTAGACATCTACAACTGAGCACCACGACATGGAGTTGATACCGATTACCTGTCCGCCGGGGTCAGCAACAGGCTCCGTGTTCCGGTAGGTCAGGCGCAGGCGCACAATGGCCTGCGGAAACGTGACTACCACGTTGCTATTGGGGCCGAAGTTGTTGGAGTTGCCCTGCCCCGTAATCAGGTTGGTCGCAGTGAAGTTGTTGGAGCCGTTGGGGGCCAGGGCCACATCTGCGGCCGAAAGCGTAATCAGCTGCCCGGCAGTCGTGTAGCCATCTATCTGTAGTTGGTCGCGCCAAGTGCCATTCACCTGGTCGATATCGGCCAGGGCAATGGAAAAGTTATCCAGAGGCCGGCTAAATGTAAAATCTACGGAAGAGGCATTGTTGGCCGAGGACGTGTAATCGGTCTGCCAGAGCAGGCTTTTACCCGCCAGTGCCTGGTTGTCTTCTACCTGCAACGCAGTCTGGCCGCTGGGAGCCGTGTAGTTGCTGGCCGTAATGGTTACGCCTTCCACCAGCACCGACTGGGTGGTCTGGAAGTTCTGCCCGTCGGGCTGCCTGGCGAAGTTGAGGGTGCTGGCTTGGCCGCAGGTGGTTTTGGCTACCGGAATTCCGTAGCTGGCGCTGCTGCCGTTGGTACCGTTCGCGTTGCGGGCACGGTAGTTAAAAACCGCCGTGCCGAAGAAGCCAGTGGCTGGATCAAACGTAAGCTGGGCAGCCTGAGCGGATGTAATGGTCTGGTTCAGCGTGACCGGCGTGCCGTTCAAAGCCAATACCCCCTGAGCCGCTGTGGGCAGGCTCAGAATAACATAATCGGTGGCCGTAATACTGCCGGGCTCCACCGACAACGGCTCCGTGAGAGTAGTAGCAGGAGCTCCGGCCGGTACAATCTGCGAAATCAGAGCGGCGGCAACCGGCGTCTGCTCTACGTTGATGGTGAATGTAGCCGTACCTGAGGACAGTTCGTTATTGCTGTTGCGCGCGCGCCACTGGAACGAGGTAGTGGCAGTGGCGTTAGCTGTTGGTCGAATCAAGACTTGGTTATACTCCGACAGCAACTCCTCGTCCGGAACCGTGGTTATTTGCTTGATAGCTCCTGTTGAGGAGTTGTATACGTACAGCTCGGCCACATTGGAATTAGGAACCGAGAAGAAGCGGTAAGCGGTAATGGGGAAGCCGCCGTTGTTGGTAACGTTGAGGTTAATAACGTAATACAAGCCCGTGGTACCTCCAATGGTAACCGTTTGGTTTGCTACTGTAGGAGCGGCATTGGGGCGGCCGGCGTCCTGCCCCGGCAGAACTCGGGTGGTAACGGGCTGCGTAGGCAAAATTTCCAGCTTGTTCTGCCGGAAGGAAGGGGGCTGCAGGTCACTGATGCTGGGCATCACGGCAGGGAGTGAAGTTGCAGGCACTACCCGTTGAGCCTGCACGTCGAGTGATACTAGGTTGCCTGCCAGAAGCAAGGCCGCCCAGAGACGTAAAGCTTTCTTCATGGAAAATGTATAGAGTAGGTTGAAAATGCGTAATCCGGTAGCGTCAGTAAGTTGGAATAGTGCCAGCAAAGGCGAAACCAGCTGCCTGGAGCTTGCGGAGCAGCCTGGCGTGGCCTTCATTTCCGACAAAAGCCACTTAACGCTGTGTGAACCTACGCACGGGGTGTATGCTTTGGTTCAACTATCTAATAATGAAATACATGTATTCTATAATTGGGAAATATATCCGTTTTTTGTCAAATCGGGAAGAGGCTAGAGCCTTGGATATGTGTAGGTATAGTGATATAAGTAGGCTGCTCTAACAGGTTATACAGGCCGATTTTGTCGCAACCTGATAGTCGATAGCAACTCCCGGGATAATGCTATGACCAGTTACCGTTCCCAGAACAGGAATAAGAAAATTATGGCGTGCTACTGTGCCCCCTGGAAGTTCGAAAAATAAGCATGCAAGCCTTGATGAGGTGCTTTGTGTTTGGGTAATAAATTGACTTGCAAATAGTTAAAATAAAAAAAAGAGTCGCCTTCCCAAAGGAAAGCGACTCTTGTGGATTCTGGTTGTGACTATCGGTGGCTTAGTACACCTTGTTGCGGCCACTCTGGTTTACCAGTTGCTGTACTTCATTGTTGAAACCGGCTTCCTCGCGCAGGTCTTCCAGCGGAATGTGGAAGCGGTACTTCCAGAAATGGGTGGGGTTGGCGGGCACGTTGATCTGCTCGGCCAGCGGGTCCTCGCGGCGCAGGCGGTTATCCATGGCCACTAGATCCTGGAGCGGGAAAATGGCCCACATGGCGGGGGAGTGCAGATGTTGCACCGTTACTTCGCGGGCTACCCAGGGCTCACAGTACTGCGGAGCCTGCTCGCCCCAGTGGCCCAGAATCGTCTCGAAGAACTTCTGCGTCTGCTCCCTGTCCTCTTCCCACCAGCCGCGCACCGTGCTCATATCGTGCGAGCCGGGGCTCACTACACTCAGATAAGGCGCGGCGTTGGGGTGACCGAATTCCACGGTGGAGTCAGAGGGCATGCGCTGGATATTGAGGCCCAGGATACCCAGGGCCTTCATCACGCCCGGCACCGACTTAGGCACCATGCCCAAGTCTTCGCCGCAAATGAGCATATCGGTGGCCCAGCGCACGGCCGGCAGCTTCACCAGGCCCTGCCGACGCCAGAAATCCTCGTGGCGACGGTAGAAGAAGTCCACGTAAAGCTCGCGCAGGCGCGGACGGGTGGCTTCGTCGAGTTCCTGAAACGAGCGGCTCAGGTGCAGCGTGATGCGCGGGTGGAAAAAGTCAGCTTGCTGGTCATCGGGCACGAACAGGACTTCGTTGATGAGCTTGTACAGGCCGGTTCGCAACCAAGTGTAGTGCTCAGTGTTGGCCGGATCGTGCTGGATTTTCTCGTTGATGACGGCCTCCACCTGTCGTTGGGTGCGCACGTGGTCTTTGAGGCGGATAACGCCGTGGCCGGCATCTTCCATGAACTCATCAAATACGCTCTGGGCCTGGCCGTGGAAGATTTCCTGGAGCAGGTGCCAGCGGATGTACGGGTCGCAGAGGCGGCCATAATCAAACCAGCCGATGCGTTGCTCAATCTCGTGGCGGTGCAACGGCAGGGCCGGCGAGAAGTGTCCGAGCAGGCCTTCCACCGAGTGGCCGGGAATCTCCCAGATGCGGAAGAAGCCCAGGATATGGTCGATGCGGAGCGCGTCGAAGTAGCGGGCCAAGTGGCCCATGCGCTGCTGCCACCACTGGTAGCCGTCTTCGGCCATTCGTTCCCAGTTATAAGTCGGGAAACGCCAGTTCTGTCCCGTTACCGAGAAGTCGTCGGGCGGGGCGCCGGCCTGCTGGTGCATGTGGTACAGCTCCGGCTGGGTCCAAGCATCCACCGAGTGGCGGTAGATACCGATGGGCAGGTCGCCTTTTACTACCACGCCGCGCTGGCGGGCGTACTCCACCGCGCCGAGCAACTGCTTATCAAGGTGATACTGGGTGAAGAAGTGAAGGCCGAATTCGTCGAACTCAGGGTTGTCTTCGCGGGTCAGCTCGGCGGCTACGGCCGGGGTACGATATTCCTCAGGCCACTGCAAGAAGTCGGCGGTACCGAACCGGTCCCGCAGGCCACAGAAGGCCGCGTAGGGCATCAGCCAGGATTTCTGCTCGTCGCGGAACAGCTGAAAATCGGGGTTGGCCAGCAGCGCTTTCTTCTCCTGCTGGTAGAGCTGCTTGATAAAGCGCCATTTGGCGTTCATCACCGGCTCATAATCCACGAAATCCCTGGCGTTCAACTCTTCGCGCACCTGCGCCAATTCCTGGCGGGCGGCTTCGTCCTGCAACTCGGCAATGGCATCGAGGTTGAGGTACTGCGGGTGCAGGGCAAACACCGAAATGGCCGCGTAGGGGTAGCTGTCCACCCAGGTATGCGTGGCCACGGTATCGTTGATGGGCAAAATCTGCACCAGCTTGAGGCCGGTGGTTACGGCCCAGTCGACCAGCAGCTTGAGGTCGGGAAACTCACCTACACCCAGGCCCTGGCGGCTGCGCAGCGCGAATACCGGCAGCGCTACACCCGCCCCGCGCCAGTTGCCGGTTGCGTAGCGGAACTGGTCGTCGGATTTCACGCGCAGGGTGCGCTGGTCCTGGCTGGCCGGGATGTGGCGGTCTTCACCGGCTTCCAACTGCAAAATCTGTTGCATGCGCGGGTCCCAGATGCCATACTTATACTGCACAGCCCGCTCCGGCTGTTCCAGGGCCACATCGGCGCACCAAGTTGGGTAGTCGGCATCCGAGAGGAATATGGCCTTCTTCGCATCCCAGCCACCCAGGGCCGGGTCGGAGCCGAGTACGCACAGTTGGTGGTCGGAATCAACCCGGGGGGCTGAAAGCTGGAAGCGCACTACCGAGCCCGATAGGTGGGCCGGCTTAGTAGCCAGGGCCGTGTGCCGGGCCGGCCGGCGCATCAGAGCCTGGGTGAAGGCGGCTGTGTGCAGCTCATTTTCGGCCAGGGCCGGGGCCCGCCAGAAGTCTTCTAGTACAATACGGGTAAACAGGCTGGCATCGTAGCCGATAGTGCGGTTGCCGCCCCATTCCCAGTGCTTACCCCCATCCCGCTCGTCCAGCAGTACGTATTTGTACTCCACGGTACCCAACTGATCATCAGGCAGACTGATTTCCTGCGTCCAGATGCCGAAATCGGACTGATAATGCAGGCTCAGGGCCTGGTCGAGGTTCCACTGGCCCAGGCTGGGCAATGAGCCGCAGACTACCAGGCGCTGGCCCCAGGCTGTGCGGAAGGGTAGCGTAAAGCGAAGAATCATCGGGTGCTGACGAATAAAAATGGGCCCGAAGATACTGCATATTAGGCTAAAATGGCACCGGTTATGCCCGCAAAATGGCGACATTAGCCCCGAAAAGGCCACGTTTTTTTCGGAGCCAATGCCTGATTGATTAAGGGTTGGTGTCCGGTTGATTTTAGGCTGTACTTCGCCGGACCGAGTAGAGTAAGTGCTCAGTAACCAGTCTTAACGAATTGTACCGGATAGACTACTCGCCGGTGCGCTTGTACTTTTTCTGGCGGGCTCGCAGTGCCTTGGAGGTTTGTTTGCCGGTACTCTGCAGAGTGATGATCAGGTTCTTTTCGGTGGCCGGATTGCGGATTGCCACCCGTTGTGACTCGTGTGCCGGAAAGCTTACCAGCAGCACCACCGGTTCGCCGGCTGGCAAGGTCAGCAGAAAGGAGCCCTCCGAATTTGCACTGGCCGAGTTCAGTTTCTTGCCTTCCACGCCTACAGCGGCGCCGGCCAGCGGCTGCCCGGTACTGCTGAGTACTGTGCCGGTCAGCTGCACCATCATGGCGCTCTGGGTAGTGGATGTAGAGGACTGAAACTGAGCCTGGGCCGGCTGGGCAACCAAAACAGTCAGGCCCAACGCAGCCGACAGATACAGAAAACGAGCGGAGCAGGCGGGAATGGAGTGCGACACGGGAGGGAGAGTAAAAAAGGTGGGAAGCGGAGCGGAGCAAGAACTCTGATCCGTCCGGAAATTACAACTCTGCCGCGAGCAGTACATTGGTGCGTCGGTGAGCGGCTGGTTTTTGTGGGTATACGCAGGAAGCGGGTAGCTAAAAACGCAATGAGCCAACCCGATTCCGGGTTTTCTCGTTTGGCAAACAGCGTTTCACTTCTACTCCTTCCCTTTTGCCGGTCTATCTGCGTCGTATTATCTACGCCCTGCTGGGGCTGCTTATCTTCCTGCTACTGGTAGTGGCCGGTCTTTTCGTGTACCTGCAAACCGATTCGGGTCAGGATTTCGTGGTTCGAAAGGCGGAAAGCTATCTACGCGATAAACTGAAAACCGAAGTGCGAATCGCCAAATTTCGTACCGATTTTCGCCACGCCATCAACTTCGATGGTGTGTACCTGGAAGATCAGAAAGGCGATACGCTGCTGTCGGTGGGGCATTTAGGGGTGGATCTGGATATCTGGGCCCTCACCAAGTCGCAGATCAACCTCAAAAGCCTGGAGCTAAACGACGGCCGGGTAGCCATCAGCCGCACCGCCCCCGACAGCATCTCCAACTACGACTTCATCACGCGGGCCTTCGCCACCGGCGACACCACTGCCGTGGCCGCCACACCTGCTGACACCACCGGCGCGGGCTTCCAGTACAACATCGGGGACGTACGCCTGACCAATATTCTGCTTACCTACAACGACCAAGTGGACGGCATGAGTGTGCGCACCCGCGTAGGCGAGCTGGCCGTGAACATGGATGAAGTAAACGTGGACGCTTCTACCTATAAAGTAGATCAGGCCGCGCTGCGCAATACGGGCATCGTCATCGTGCAAACCAAAGTGCCACCGGACACGCCCCAGGATACAGCTGCGCTGGAACTGGAATTCGGGCTGAACCGGGCGTTGCTAGAAAACGTGAGTCTGAGCTACAAGAACGACCCGTCGGCCCAGTTTATCAGCACCCGCATCGGAGAGGCCGAGGTAACGGCCGACAATATTGACCTGGTGAACTCGCGCGTGGCCCTGAACACGCTGAAGCTGCGCAACACCAGCTTCGCCTACGCCCAGAACGAGAATGTGCCCGTGGAGCAGCGCGTGGTGAACCCCGCCGAGGCCGTGCGCGACCTGAACGCCGCCGTGGAAAACGCCACCGGTACCGAAGCCAGCTGGGTCGTGAGCCTGAAGCAGTCGGATATCAGCGGGGTGGATGTGGCCTTTGATAACTTCAACGAGCCGGGCCAGAAAACCCGCATCCGGGGCATGGACTACAACCACCTGAAGTTCACGAACCTCACGCTCAACACCGAGAACCTGCGCTACTCCGCCGACAGCACCACCGGCCGCATCACGCAGCTGGCGGGGCAGGAGCAGAGCGGCTTTGCCATCACCCGCGCCGCGGCCGTGGTGCATTACGATGACCACCGCATCCAGCTCAACGACCTGGACCTGGTGACGCCCCACAGCCACCTGAAACGCCGCATCGGCATCGGCTACAAGGACCTGGCCGGTATTGCCGACGATTTGCCCAACCTCAAGCTCAACGGCGACCTGCGCGAAGCCCGGCTGGGCTTCCGCGACGTGCTCTACATCACGCCAAGCCTGATTGACACACCGCCATTCAGCAGCGGCCCCAACCAGTCGTTCCTGATTTCGGGGCTGGTGGATGGGCGGCTGGGCGACGTGCGGGTGCGCAACCTCGATTTCGTGGGCTTCCGCAACACCATCGTGCGCGGCTCGGGCAGGATTCAGGGTTTGCCTAATACCGATGACCGGCTGATTCTGGACCTTAACCTAGGGTACGCGCGCACCACCGAAGCCGACATGCGCAGCCTGCTGCCCAAAGGCACGCTGCCGGAGCTGGGCATCGACCCGAACGCGCCGCTGGTGATGAGCGGACAGATCAAGGGCCGCATCAGCAACCTAGCTCTCAATGACATTGACTTCCGGGGGCTGCAGGGTACCCGCATCCGGACCACGGGCCGCCTCGTGGGCCTGCCCAACACTGACCGGCGCCTATTTGCCGATTTTAACATCAAGGAGTTCACCTCCACCGCCGCCGATATTAAAGGGCTGCTGCCGCCCGGTACCTTGCCGGCCGGCTATCAGTTGCCGCCCCGCATCACGGCCAGTGGCACGTTCCGGGGCCGGCCCACGGCGCTGGTGTTCGATACTGATCTGAAAGCGCAGACTACCTTCGGGAACGTGGCGGCCAAGGTGAACGTGGGCGAAGGTCCGCAGGGGCAGGAGCCCGTGACGGCCACTTTCAGCACCCAGAGCCTCGATGTGGGCAAGTTCCTCGGTGACCCGACCATCGGAAAAGTGACGGCCAACGGCACTCTTACCGGCCGCGGCGGCCTCGACCCCAACCTGCTGCGCGGCCAGCTGAATGCCCGCGTGCAGCAGGCCACCTACAACGGCTACACTTACCGCGGCATTACGGCCGAAGTAGATATTGACCGCAACCGTTACGTGGTGGATGCCAGCAGCAAGGACGACCCCAACCTCAACCTCGACCTGCTGGCCACCATTGACCTGCGCAACGCTTCCAACCCTACCTATACCGTGGACCGCCTGAACCTGCGCGGGGCCAACCTCACGGCCCTGGGGTTCTACACTGGCGGCGACCTGCGCGTACAGGGCGACCTGCAGGCCAATCTGAGTGGGTCTGATCTGAATACGCTCAACGGCACGTTCTCGGGCAACCGCATCGTCATTGTGAATAACAACCGGCCGTTTGCGCTGGACTCGGTGAGCGGACGTATTGTGCAGCGCACCGGCCGCACCGAGGTGGACTTTACCAGTTCGGTGGCCGATGTTACTCTGCGCGGCAACACCCGCTTGGGCGATATTGCCACGGCTTTGCAGCAACATATTGACCGGTATTTTGATTTGCCCGGTATCCAGTACCGGCCCAGCGCCGAATACCAGCAGTTCACCTTTGAAGCCAACCTGAAGCAGCCGAAACTGGTGCAGCAACTGGTGCCTGACCTCAAGCAGCTGACCCCCTTCAAGCTCACCGGCAGCTACGACAGCCGCGCCGCCGACCTGCGCCTGAATACCCGTGTGGGCCGCATTGTGTACCTGGGTTACGCACTGGACTCGCTGAAGCTCAACGTGAGTTCGGACCCGCAGAAGCTGGACTACGCGCTGGGTCTGCGGCAGATCAGTCAGGATACTACCCTCAAAATTCCAAACCCGAGCCTTTCGGGCAGCATACAGAACAACGAAATCGGGACGCGGCTGCGCATTGCTGAAACCGATAGTGCCGAACGGCTAAATTTGGCCGGGGCTCTGCGGGTACTGGGTGGCGGCAACGCCTACGCCTTCCGCTTCGACCCCAAGCTGATGCTGGATCAGAAGCAGTGGGATATTCCGGCCGACAATGAGCTACGCTATACCACCAGCACCGGCGCCATTTTTGCCCGTAACGTCAGCTTTGCCCGCAACCAGCGCCGCCTGAGTCTGCAGACTCTCACCGGGGCGCAATACCCGTTGCAGGTGAACATGGAAAACTTGGAAATCAACGCGCTGGGCCGGGCCGCCGGCTTCCAGGATTCCCTCATTGCCGGCACCCTCAACGGGCAGGCTGTGGCCTACAGCCTGGGCCAGCCTAAGCAGGCTTTCACGGCCAACGCCAACCTGGCGGGCTTCGCCTACAACAAAGCCATCATCGGTGATGTGGCGTTGCAGGCTACGAACCCCGAAGCCAACCGCTACAACGTGGATGTGCGCCTGAATAACCAGCAGGGCATGGATGTGCGGGCCGTGGGCTACTATTTGGCCACTCCGCCCGACCCAATTCAGTTTGACGTGAACGTGAACCGGCTCGACCTTAAAATCATTGAGCCCTTCTCGGCCGGGCAACTCCAGCAGATGGGTGGCGGCCTGACCGGGCAACTGGTCGTGACGGGCAGCGTGAGTCAGCCCGTCATCAATGGTATGCTCACCACCACGCCCGATGCTACCTTCACGCTTTCTCAGCTGGGGGCACCGTATTTTCTGGCCTCGCAGGACATCGACTTTACTAATCAGGGCATCGGGTTCGATGACTTCGTGGTGAAGGACTCGCTGGGCAGCCAGGCCGTCATCAACGGCCGCATCCGCACCCGCGACTACGTATCGGATTTCCGGTTCGATCTGGAAGCGCGCACCGATAATTTCCTGGCCGTGCAAAGCTCCCGCAACGAGAACCCGCTGTTCTGGGGTAAGCTGTTCGTGGATTCCGATTCGCGTATTACCGGCAACCTCAACCTGCCCATCGTCCGGACCCGGGCGCGGGTGGCCGACGGCTCCAATCTGTTTGTGGGCGTGCCCACCGATGACCCAGTGGAAGTAGCCCGCGAAGGTATTGTGGAATTCGTGGACAAAAGCGCGCCCATCGATACGATGCTCACCCGCCAGCTGGCCCTTGATACGGCCCAGACGGCTGCCGGCTACGATATTCAGGCGGTAGTAACGGTGACCGACAATACGCCCTTCACGATTGTAATTGATGAAGCTTCCGGCGACAACCTGAAAGTGCAGGCCAACGGTACGCTCAATACGGCCATCGACCCCGCCGGTAACATCACCCTTACCGGCCGCCTCGACGTGACCCAGGGCAAGTATCAGATGTCCCTATATGATCTGGCGTCGCGGGAATTCGACATTGCGCCCGGCTCCTCCATCACCTGGAGCGGCGACCCGTACAACGGTCAGGCCAACGTGACGGCCATTTACAACGTGCGCGCTGCGCCCGCCGAGCTACTTTCCTCCCAGGGCTTGGCCGATGAAACGCTGTCGGCCATTGGCCGCAACCAGCTGCCGTTTGAGGTAGATCTGAAAGTAACCGGCGAGCTGCTGAAGCCCGTTATCGGGTTTGATATTCGCTTGCCCGAGGAAGCTCGCTCCGATTTGCGCGGCCCCATTGAGGCCCGCCTTACGCAGCTGCGCCAGCCTTCCGAGGAAAGTGAGATGAACAAGCAGGTGTTTTCGCTGCTGGTGCTGAACCGCTTCCTGGCCGATGACCCGTTCCGCAGCAGCGGCGGTAGCATTGTGGCCGACCAGCTGCGCGGCTCGGCCAGCCAGGTTCTCACCCAGCAGCTAAACAACCTCACCGGCTCCTACCTCTCCAACCTGGGCGTGGAACTGGGCGTGAATTCCTACGCCGACTTCAGCAGCGGGGCCGAGAAAACCCGCACCGACCTGAACGTGGCCGTGCGCCGGCAGCTGCTTAATAACCGCCTCACCGTGCGCCTTGGTACCGATGTGCCTCTGGGCGGTGGCAACCAGACCTCGCAGGGCCAGAACCAGGCCGGTATCAGTGCCTTTGCTGGGGATGTGAGCGTGGAATACAACGTGCTGGCCAACGGCCGGATTCGGCTGCGGGCCTTCCGCAACAACGCGTATGGAGATATTGATGGGCAGTTTGTCCGGACCGGGGCTTCGCTGATTTTCCAGCGCGACTACCAGACGCTGGCTGACCTGTTCAAGGGCATCGATAAGAACGTGAAGGAGGAAGTGAAGCTGGAAAGCCGCCGCCGCCGCCAGGACCGCCGCGCCGGCCGCGACTCTACCAACGCCGCCCCCAATAACCGCCCCGATTCCACCCGTGTCCGCCCCGTAACAGCGCGTCCTGACTCGGCCCGCCAGGCTGCCCGCCCCAATTCCACGCGCCGTTAGTTCTCCGTTTTCAGCCTGCTCCATAGGTTGTCGCCGGCTATTTTTCTTCTCTGAATCAGGTATTCATGCTGCATCATCTGCCCTTCTTTCCGAAAACCAACGCTTCAGCTGACCCACGCCGGCCGATGCGGCCGGCCCGTTGGGGCGGGGGCTGGGGAGCGGGCGTGTCGTTGCTGGCGTTGCTGGCTTCCTGCTCCGGCCTCAACTACATTCCGGCGGGCAGCAAGCTCTACACGGGCAGCACCGTGAAAATGAAATCGGCCAGCCCTATTCCCCGGGAGGCAGAAATTACCACCGAGCTGACCTCGGTTATCACGCCCAAGCCCAATGCCTCCATTCTGGGTATGCGGCCCAAGCTGTATTTATGGCACCTCGGCGAAGGCAAAACTAAAGGGCTGGGCCACTGGCTGGCCAATAAGTACGGCGAGAAACCCGTGCTGTTGAGCCAGGTAGATACCCAGAAAGTAAAGGGCCTGATGACTAACCGGCTCTACAACAATGGCTACTTTCAGCCGGTAGTACACAGCCGCATCCAGACCAAAGGCCAGGCCGCCAGCGTAGACTATACGGCCACGGTGGGCCAGCCCTATACCATCAAGGAAATTCATTTTCCCGAGGGTGACTCGCTGCTGGCCCGCGCCGTGCGGGCCACCGAGTCTACTTCGTTGCTGAAGGTGGGCGATGCGTACAACCTGCAAACCTTTACCAATGAGCGGACCCGCATTGATGCGTCGCTCAAAAACCAGGGCTACTACTATTTCTCGCCCGATTACATCCTATTTCAGGTAGACAGCACGTTGAACAATCAGGTGAACGTGTACCTGAAAATCAAGGCAAAAACGCCCGAGCGGGCGGCTAAGCCCTACGTACTCAACCGTATCCGGCTCAATACCGACTACTCGCTGAGCGACACCACGCTGGCGGAGCGGCCCATGAACTACAAGGGCTACATCTACTACCCCGACGAAAAGGTGTTCAAGGCCAGTGCCATTACCAACGCCGTGTTTCTGTACCCCGACAGCGTGTACCGCCGCCGCCGCCAGGATCAGACGCTGAGTCGCCTGATGAGTCTGGGTACCTTCAAGTACGTGGATATCGGGTTCCGGCCCGCCCGCCAGAAGGCCGACTCGGCGGGGTATGGCTTCCTGAACTCCTACGTGCGCATGACGCAGGTGCCCAAGAAAAGCCTGCGGGCGGAGGTGCTGCTGGTGAGCAAGTCGAATGGCTTTACCGGGCCGGGCTTCCGGATTCAGTTTCGCAACCGTTCTGCCTTGCGCGGCGCCGAGCAACTGCTGATAAACGTAACGGGTTCCTTCGAAAACCAGCGGCTGAGCGACGCCAACACCATTGGCCTGACCAGCTACGAGCTGGGGGCCGATGCCCAGCTGTCGGTGCCGCGCCTCATTACGCCGCCTTTCGACATTCGCCTGAAAAACTCTGATTTCCAGCCCCGCACCACGTTTGGCGTGGGAGTGAAATCGGTAACCCGGCTGGATGCCTTCACCCAGCAGGCTTTCAACCTGAATTACGGTTACAGCTGGAAAACCAAGCTCACCAACGAGCATGAGCTGCGGCCCATTGACATCCAGTACCTGCGCCTGGCTGATACCAGCGCCGTATTCAGCCGCCTGCTGCAGGAGCGGCCATTTCTGGCCAACTCGTTCCGGCAGCAGTTTGTGCTGGCCAGTTCCTACCGCTACACCTACAACCAGCAGGCTTTGGAGCAGCGCCGGAACCAGCTGTACTTCAGCGGCGGCATTGAGGTGGCCGGTAACCTGGCGTATTTGCTTAGCTCACTCTCGGGCCAACCCCGCGTAACCAATGCCGATGGCAGCCAGGCCTACACGCTGCTCAGCCAGCAGTTCTCGCAATACACCAAGGTAGATCTGGAACTGCGCAACTATTTCCGCACCAGTTCCAACCCCACCAGCGGCAACAAGTTTGCCACGCGGCTGCTGCTGGGCGTGGGCCTGCCGTACCAGAACTCCAGCGTGTTGCCCTACCTGAAGCAGTATGGCATCGGGGGTCCCAACAGCGTGCGGGCCTTTGCCGCCCGGGGCCTGGGGCCGGGCACCTACCGCTCGCCGGCCGCCAGCGAAACCGGCTCCTTCTACGACCAGGTGGGCGATATGCGCATTGAGGCCAATGCCGAGTACCGCCAGGATCTGTTTCCGTATGTGAAGGGCGCTTTGTTCGTAGATGCGGGTAATATCTGGTTGATCAACAAAGACCCCAGCCGCCAGACTATTGACGCGGAAGGTAACCCCGATGGTAAGAACGGGCAGTTTTCGCCCAACACCTTCCTGAAAGAACTAGCCGTAGGTGCCGGAGCCGGCCTGCGCATTGATGTGCAGTTCTTCGTGATTCGCTTCGATTATGCCTATCCGTTGCGCCTGCCGTATTCCAACACGGAAATCCGCAGCCCTCTCACCAACGAAATCATCTACAACAAAACTTCCGAAACAGGCCGCTTCAACATTGCCATTGGCTACCCGTTCTAAGCTCGGAAATTGCGCATAAAAAACCCCGACTGTTCACACGGTCGGGGTTTTTCGTTATACAAAGGTACCGGTTTCTACGCCTCGGCCGCCATTCGTAGTTCCACAGGCGCGCCGACAGTTTTGTGGGCGGGCACTACGGTTACTACCACGTACTTCGAGGTGGGCGTATTGCTGGTTTTAGCGACGCTAGCAATGGGCACCAGCGGGTTGGCCTCGGGGAAGTAAGCGGCCACATTGCCCTTCGGAATGTCGTAGGGAACGGCCAGAAATTTCTCCACAGTGCGGGTGGAGCCCAGGAAGTGACTGGTGATGTCAATCAGGTCTTTAGCCTTAAGGCCGCGCTCAGCCATGTCCTGCTCGTTCATGAACAGCACGCGCCGCTCGCCTGTAATGCCCCGGTACCGGTCGTTGTAGTCGTAGATGGTGGTGTTGAACTGGTCGTGGCTGCGCACGGTCATCATCACCAACTGGCCGGGCTCCAGCTCGCGCTGGTACTTCTGGAACTCGGTGGTGGTGAAGTTGGCCTTGCCGTTTTTGGTGGTGAATTTCCGCTCGCGCGGGCCGTTGGGCAGATAGAACCCGCCGGGGCGGCGCAGCTTCTCGTTGAAGTTCTCGAAGCCCGGAATCACGCGGCTGATATGGTCGCGGATGACGTCGTAGTTCTCCGTCATGGCCACCCAGTCGGCAATGTTGGTTTTCTCGCCCAGGGTGGCAATAGCCACACCGGCCAGGATGGCCACTTCACTCATCATCTGACCCGGCAGCGGCACCAGAATGCCTTTGTTCTGGCTCACCACACCCATCGAGTTTTCGCAGCTGGTCATCTGGTGGCCGCTCTTCTGCATATCCACGTCGGCGTGGGTGAAGCAGGGAAGCAGCAGGCTGGTTTCGCCGGTTACGAGATGGCCACGGTTGAGCTTGGTTCCCACGAATACCGTGAGTTTCTGCTTGCGCATGCCTTCAGCAATGACTTCGGTGTCCGGACCGGCGGCCAGCAGGTTGCCGCCCAGGCTGAAGTATACCTTGGTTTTGCCCTTGTACATGGCCTTGATGGAGTCGACTACGTCGAGGCCGTGCTCGTAGGGCGGCTGGAAGTTGAACTCCTTGCCCAGTGCATCCTGAAACTCCTTGGTGGGTTGTTCCCACACGCCCATCGTCCGGTCGCCCTGCACGTTGGAGTGGCCGCGCACCGGGCAGGTGCCTGCACCGGGCTTGCCGATGGCACCCTTCATGAGCTGCAGGTTCACGATTTCCTGAATCGTCTGCACGCCCTGGCGCTGCTGCGTGACACCCATGGCCCAGCAGGTGATAATCTTCTGCTTGGGGGCAATGATGTTGGCCGCTTCCAGCAGCTGGGCCCGCGAAATGCCGCTCAGCTCCTCAATATCCTCCCACGGCGTGTTACGGATGTTCTGCTCGAACGACTCGAAGCCGGTGGTATATTTGTCGATGAACGGGCGGTCCACCACCTGGCCGGGGTTGCGGTCCTCGGCCTCGAACAGGTGCTTCATGATGCCGCGCAGCAGAGCCATGTCGCCATCCACGCGCACCTGCAGGAACAGGTCGGTGATTTGCGTGCCGTCGCCCAGCAACGCGCCCAGCGCCTTGAAGGGGTTCATGAAGTCCTGCGGGTTCTTGAAGTGGTTGAGGCCGGCTTCCAGCAGCGGGTTGATGCTGATGATTTTGGCCCCGTTCTTCTTGGCCTTCTGCAGGGCCGACAGCATACGCGGATGGTTGGTGCCCGGGTTCTGGCCGATGATGAGAATGACCTCAGCCTCGTAGATGTCGTTGAGCGTGACGGAGCCTTTGCCTAAGCCTAGGGTAGGGCTCAGGGCCGCGCCGCTGCTTTCGTGGCACATGTTGGAGCAGTCGGGCAGGTTGTTGGTGCCGAACTGCTTGGCGAAGAGCTGGAACAGGAAGGCCGGCTCGTTGGGTACTTTACCCGAGGTGTAGAACAGCGCCTCATCGGGCGAGTCCAGCGCGTTCAACTCCTTGGCGATGATGTTGAAGGCATCGGCCCAGGCAATGGGCGAGTAATGGTTGTCGCCGGGGCGCTTTACCATCGGGTGCGTGAGGCGGCCGGCGTTGTTCTGGTCGCGGTCCGTCATCTGGGAAAGCTGAGCCAGACTGTGCTTGGCGAAGAACTCGGGGCCGGCGGCCTTGTCATCGGCATCCGAAGCGGTGGCTTTGGCGCCATTCTCGCAGAACTCTGCTACCGAGCGGTGGTCGTCGGGGTCGGGCCAGGCGCAGCTGGAGCAGTCGAAACCGTCCTTCTGGTTCATCTTGAGCAGGCCGCGCGTGCCCCGGTCGAGGCCGCCTTCCTTCCAGCTGAACTCCATGCTTTTGAGCACGGCCGTTACGCCGGCCGCTATCTTGGCCGGGGCATCCAGCGTCAGGCCGGTCAGCGCCTCTGGCGGCTGAGCCAGAATGGGGTTGGTGTACTTGGCGTTGGCCACTTCGGGTGGCGTAATGTTGCTTTCGTCGCGCATACTCTGGGGGTCGGGGCGGTAGTGGTCGGGAGCCGGAGCCTCGCCCTGGTCGCTCCGTTCGCCGCTTTTAGGGGCGTTTTCCGCTTTTTGCTGCTGCTGGTGGCCGGCCTGGGTAGGGTCGGATTTTGGGGAATCTTCCATGCGGAGTGGGATTAAAGCGGTGGTAATGGTAAAACGGCGCGGGCGACTAATGTTTACAGCCCAGGTCCTTTTCTACCAAGATATGGACGACTTGGTTGTCAGCAACTTCCTGGGTGCCGCGCAGGCTGATGGCTTCCGAGGAAGTCCAGCCGTCGGCCACCGTGGCCGGCACCAGCACCCGTACGCGGCCCGCCTCGTGGCGCACGGCCAAAACTGGCGTGGCAGAGTCGCGTTCGAGGGTATACGTAAGGGAGTCGGCGGCGGTCAGGCCCAAGGGCACTATCGTTTCTAGCCGGCCCTGCTGCCGGAAGGCAGCTACTTCCGGCTCGTCCAGGCGCAGGCGCAGCATATTGTCTTCAAGGCGAAGCTTCATATTGGGGGTAAGATAACATGTTGCATGGCTTAAACAATGTATAGACACATATTCGCATCTATACATTGTTCAAGCCACTTTTTAGACGCACGTTGCGGTTCCTGTAGTTCAACGGGGAGACGCGAATACGCGTCTCTACAGCTCTTTCGTAATCCGCCAGTCGTGGCAGTAGATGTTGTAGCGGTTCTGGCGCACGAAGCCGCAGAGCGTCACGCCGAAGTCGCGGGCGGCGGAGACGGCCAGGGAGCTAGGGGCGCCCACAGCGGCCAGCACCGGAATGCCGGCCACGGCCGCTTTCTGCACTAGCTCGAACGAGGCCCGGCCGCTGACCAGCAGCACGGCGTTGTGCAGCGGCAGTAACTCCTGGAACAGCGCCGCGCCAATGACTTTGTCGAGGGCGTTGTGGCGGCCGACGTCTTCGCGCAGCAGCAGCAGTTCGCCTTCCGGCGAAAACAGGGCCGCCGCGTGCAGGCCGCCGGTTTGCTCGAACAGGTCCTGGGCGGCGCGCTGCCGCTCGGGCAGCTGGTGCAGCACGCCGGCCGGCACGTAGGGCCCCGCTGCGGGCAGCACCGGGCAAGCCGCCGCGTGCACCGCCTCAATGCTGGTTTTGCCGCACACGCCGCAGCTGCTGCTGGTGTAGAAGTGACGCTCCAGGCGCGGCAGATCGGGGGAGGCGGTGGGGACCAGCTCGGCGCGCACCACGTTTTCGCGCTCTTCTTCCTTCTCTACATCGGGGCAATAGATGACGCCCTGCAAGTCTTGGCGGCTACGGATAATGCCTTCGGTGAACAGGAAGCCGGCCGCCAGCTCGAAATCGTGGCCGGGTGTGCGCATCGTGATGCTGAGGGTGCGGTGCTGGCGCTGGCCGGCGGGGCCGTAGCCGAGGCGGATTTCCAGCGGCTCCTCGGCGGCCAGCACATCGGAAGATTCGGTCACGGTTTCGCCCTGCACCTTGTGCACGGTAACGTAGTCGTAACTGGTAGGTGGCAGGAAAACGGGAGCAGACACGGCAGGCAGGATGTAAGGGGAAAGGAGCAATAAAGCCAGGACTAAAGCCGCGGCCTTGTATATTAAGTAACCTTCCGAAGAGGTTGGGAGTTTTGAAGAGCCTGGCACGCCGCGTCACCGACTGGACTGGCAGGCTGTCGGAGCGCCCCGTACTCCTCGCCCCCGGTGCTTACGGCAGAACCGGCCCGGCCGATGCCTGCGGCGGCAACTGCTGGCCGTTCAGCGGCGGCGGCCCATCTTTACGCCTTCACCTTTCCTTTGCCATGCTCACTTCCGAAGAACGCCAGATTTACCGCCGTCACCTGCAGCTGCCCGAAATCGGGGAGGCGGGCCAGGAGAAGATGAAGGCGGCCCGCGTGCTGGTGGTGGGGGCCGGCGGCCTAGGCTGCCCCATTCTACAGTACCTGGCCGCCGCCGGCGTGGGCACGCTGGGCATCGTGGATGCCGACAAAGTGGACCGCAGCAACCTGCAGCGGCAGATTCTGTACGGCCCCGCCGACCTGGGTCAGCCCAAAGCCGCCACCGCCGCCCAGGCCCTGCGCCGCCTCAACCCGCTGGTAAATATAGAGGTGCATAACTGCCGGGCCACGCTGGGCAACGTGCGGGAACTGGTGAGCCGGTATGATCTGGTTATTGACGGTTCCGACAACTTCCCGACCCGCTACCTGCTCAATGATGCCTGTGTGAGCTACAACAAGCCGCTGATTTCTGGGGCTATCTATAAGTTTGAAGGGCAGGTTTCGGTGTTCAACTACCAGGGCGGCCCTACGTACCGCTGCCTGTTCCCGCAGCCCCCCTCGGCCACCGAAGCGCCCAACTGCGACGCTACCGGCGTGCTTGGGGTGCTGCCGGGACTGATGGGTACGGCCCAGGCCACGGAGGCCCTCAAAGTGATTCTGGGTATTGGGGAGGTGCTCAGCGGCCGGCTCTGGCTGTTCGATGCCCTCACCTTCCAGACCCGCACCCTGAAGTTTACCCGCCGCCCCGAGCAGGCCGCCCTTACGCTCGACACCGCCAATACCGCCGACTACGCCGATTTGTGCGGGGCGGGCGTTACCAGCATCTCCGTAACCGAACTGCACGAGCGGCTGACTTCAACTCATCCGCCGTTCCTGCTGGATGTGCGCGAGCCCCACGAATATGCGGTCGGCCACCTGCCCGGGGCCACGCTGCTGCCCCTGAGCAGCCTGGAAAAGGGCGTGGCCACCTTGCCCAAGCAGCACCCAGTGGTGGTGTACTGCCGCAGCGGCGCCCGTAGTGCTCAGGCCGTAGAACGCCTGCAAACCAACTTCGGCCTCACCAACCTGCTGAATCTGGAGGGTGGTATGCTGGCCTGGGAGAGTGAAGTGAAGAACGAAGTGCTGGGGTAACTTTGGCTGTGCTGCTAAAGCAGAAATAACGTCAGACCGGGCCCGAAAGTACTCTTGCGGCCTGACGCGGTAACACTGTTCTCAGGCGCTAGCCCGCGAAATAATTCGTCGCCGCCTCTATACATCAATAATCAGTACATCCACCGCATGCCGCTTACCGCTACGCCTTCGGCCCGTCCGCGTATTCGCTTCGACAGAAATGAGTTGGCCGGAGCCTTTGGCGACCTGGGTACCGATTTGCCGCTGCTTATCGGCATCATCGCGGCCTCAGGTATGGACAGTGCGGGCGTGCTGATTATGTTCGGGCTGATGCAGATATTTTCGGGACTGTGGTACGGCATGCCTATGCCGGTGCAGCCCCTGAAGGCGTTTGCCGCGCTGGTCATTGCCCAGAAAATTCCCGGCCGCATCATCTTTGGCGGCGGCCTAGCTATCGGGGTGGGCATGTTGCTGCTTTCCGTAACCGGCCTCATTGATGCCCTGGCGCGATTGGTACCCAAGCCCGTTATCCGCGGAATTCAGTTTGGGCTGGCGTTGCAGTTGGCTACCCTGGCTCTCAAAGAATACGTACCCGCCGATGGAGTAGCAGGCTTCGCGCTGGCGGCGGCGGCGTTTCTGGTGACGGTGGTGCTGCTGGGTAACCGGCGCTGGCCAGCCGCGCTGGTGGTGCTGGCGCTGGGGGTTAGCTACGGCCTGCTGTTCAAGCTCGATTTTGCTACTGCCCAACGGGCAATTGCGCTGCACTTGCCTACTTGGCACGTTCCGCAGTGGGCCGATATTACCACCGGCGCGGTGCTGCTGGCCCTGCCCCAGATTCCGCTTTCCCTGGGCAACTCGGTGCTGGCTACCCGACAGGTGGTGGAAGATTACTTTCCCGAACGGCCCCTCACGGTGCGGCAGATAAGCTTCACGTATGCGCTTATGAACCTGGTGAACCCGTTTCTGGGCGGGTTTCCGGTGTGCCACGGCTCGGGCGGTATGGTGGGGCACTACACGTTTGGCGGGCGCACGGGCGGCTCGGTGGTGCTGTATGGCGGGCTGTTTCTGGTGCTGGGACTAGGATTCAGCCAGGGCTTCCAGCAAATCGTGCAGATTTTTCCGCTGCCGGTATTGGGCGTACTGCTCCTGTTCGAGGCCCTGACGCTGGCTACCCTGCTGCGCGACATCAGCGAGTCCCGCACCGGTTTGCTGCTGGCTTTATTGGTGGGTTTGCTGTGTAGCGGGCTACCGTATGGTTACCTTGTGGGCCTGTTGGTGGGTACGGCTTTGTACTATGCCATGCAGCGCGGCTGGGTGGGCCTGGGCAAATAACGGCGTATGGAAGAACAAGTACTTTGTCGAGTTTGGAAAACAGTGCGCATTGAGGCCGGCCCTCAGCCATTTCAGGGCTACTGGAGTATGGGCGAAGGCGTGGTGTTTGACTTCAGCTTCCTCAACCAGACGCCCGAATTGGCGTCACCTGCGCTCCGCTGGATAAAGCAGGCCGGCAAAATTGTGCAAGCCGGCAACGAAGCGGCCCTGCACCTGCTTATTAAAACCCTCACCAGCCAGCACCTTACGCTGGAGCTGCACATGCTGTATTCCGGCGAGGCCCGCCACACGCTCACGCTGCATCTGGTACCCGTTGCTGCCTAGTCGGGTTGGGATGGAATGTGCTCGGGTGTAGGCCCGGCCGCATTGCCCCGGCTGATGCGGTACATGACGGACAGAACCACGTTGTTTTTAGTGGCAGTTGTTTGGGGCGTGAAAATGTTCTGGCGGTAACTGGCGGCCGTATAGTTGGCCTGATTCACCCACCCGGCCTGTATTGTCCAATGCTGGTCAAACTGGTAGCCCATGCCAGCATATACCCGGTTGCGCTCGAAAAATGGGCCACGTGGGTTAAAGAATACCTCGTCGTATACTGAGAGAAAGGCCGTTTTGTCGGCGACGGTGGGATGATTGAGCGGCAGAAAGGCATTGAAGCGGTAGCGCAGCCGGTTCCGGTACCGAAACGAGCCGGCGGGCACTACATCGTCCCGGAAATTAAACCAGCGTTGCTCCACGCGGTAGCGGTGCTCCATTTTGAGGCGGGCCGCCAAGTGCGTGAACGTGAGCTGTTGCCACAGGCGCTTTTCCACGTTCAGCGGCCCGTCGCTTAGGTCGCGGTAGTCGGCGGTGGAGTAGCGGCCGCCGGCCAGCATTAGAGTAAAGTTTTTGGCTACATCGTAGCTCACGCCGCCTTTCAGTTCCGTGTAGAAATACTGCCGGAGCAGGCCGTTGGCACGGGTCTGGGCTTCGGCGTACCCGCCCCAGTGCTTCGGGCCGGCCGGCAGAATCACCGTGGCAATATGCCAGGTACCCCAGTTATGGTCGGGTATGGCGTTGGTTTGGGCCTGCGCCGTTCGGCTCCCACTGGCACACAGGGCAAGGAGTAGGCAAACGGCAACTTTCGGTGGGGCAGGGTACATGGTGAGGAGCAGAACGGACCGCGAAAATAGGGATAGTACGGCCAGTTCGGACAATGCTACTTCAACCGGTCGTAGCGTAGCAGGGCTTCGAGGTAGTAGTAATCAGCGTACGTCAGCGGGGCATCTACTTCAGTATTGGCTGGTTTGTGCGCCACGCAATGCTTTAGCAGGAAGTTGTTGTTTTCCCCCAAAGTGGCCCGGTAGGCCGGGCTACTCAAACTCACCAGCATCTGCTCGGCAGCCTGGCGGTAGCGTCTGGCCTCGGCGGCCGGGCAGTATTGCTGCAGTTCCAGCAGGGCCGAGGCCACAATAGCGGCGGCAGAGGCGTCGCGCTCCTCCCGGGGAATACCGGGGGCATTGAAATCCCAGTACGGAATCTTGTCGGCGGGCAGGTTGGGGTGGTTAAGGAAGAAGTCGGCAGATTTGCGGGCCTGCTCCCGGTAGCGGGTCAGCCGGGTGTCGCGGTACAACGCCGTGTAACCATATATCGCCCAGGCCTGGCCCCGCGCCCACGCCGAGTTATCGGCTGCACCCTGGGCGGTTTTCTTGGCCAATGGCTGGCCCTGCGCATCGTAACACACAACGTGGTAAGTGCTGCCATCGGGCCGGAAGTGGTGCTTGAGCGTATTATCGGCGTGGGTAATGCTGAGGCGGCGCAGGGTGGAGTCACCGCTGGTGCGGGCGGCCCAGCACAGCAGCTCCAGGTTCATCATATTATCGATGATAACCGGGTACTGGTAGCCCTGAAACTCGTTCCACGACTTAATCAACCCTACTTCCGGCGTGAAGCGCGTGGCCAGGGACTGGGCCCCGTTCAGTAATACCGGTTGGTAGGCCGGGTTCTTGGTAAGGCGCAGGCCGTTGCCGAAGGGGCAGTACAGCATGAAACCCAAATCGTGGGTGCTGGTATTGGTCTGTTCCCGGGCCATGGCCATCGTCCAACGGTTGGCAGCCTGCTGCCACTGGGGTTGTTTGGTGTACTCGTACATGTACCACAGCGTACCCCCGAAAAACCCGCTGGTCCACCACCCCGAAGGCGTGTCTTTCAACTGGCCAGTAGGCTGACTGGAATAAGGAAACCGGGTGCTGTCGGGGTGAGTCTGGAGGAGCCGGGTGAGTTGCTGACCAGCGCGGGCAAATTCCTGCTTTACATTGAGTCTGCGCTGCTGAGCAGGAGCAGTCAGGTTACCAAAAACCAGCGCAAAAGCCAGCAGCCACTGTGGGAAAGAAAAGGGTCGGAGCATGGCCGTCAAACTACAGTAAATTCCTGCCGCTTCCCACAAGCTGCTATTCGGAGAGCTTACAGTGCCGTCAGAATCCGGCGCATTGCCTGTTGGTATACCAGGTTGTCAGTCATGTCGTTGTGGCCCGCGCCGGGCAGCGTGATAAACTGGTCACGGGGCTTCAGCGTCGCTTTGAGCCGCTGAGTGGATTGGGGGCTGATAACCTCGTCCCGGTCGCCGTGGTAAATGACGATGGGGGCCGATACGCGGGGCAGCACCTCGTCGGTGGCCAGCGGGTAACGCACAATGAAGGGCGGCACCCAGGGATAGTGCTGGCGCGCCATGGCCCGCATACTGGCGTACGGGGCCTGTAGCACCAGCATGCGTGGGTGGTGCCGGGCAGCCAGCCACGCCGCCGGCCCGGTGCCCAGCGAGTAGCCCAGCAGTACGGTTTGGGCTTCCGGGAATTCGTGGGTGAGTTGTTGGTAGGCCATGTCCACGTCGGCGAGCAACTGCGCCTGGCTGCTGATGCGGCCGCCGCTTTTACCGTAGCCCCGGTAGTCGAGCAGGAACACGCTGTAGCCCAGCCGGGTATAAGTGGCCGCCACCTCGCCCCAGCTATCCAGCGCCCCGCCGTTGCCGTGCAGGTAGAAAATGAGGCCTTTGGAAGCGGAATCGGCCGGGAACAGCAGGCTGTGCAGGCGGGTGCCGTCGGCCATCGGAATCCACCGCTCCTCAAAGCGGTTGTTGAACCGGAAACGATAATCGGCAGGCAGTTTGGTAGGGAAGAACAGCAGCCGCTCCTGCTGAAAATACAGCAGCACGCACACCGCCACGTACAGCGCCGCCCCCAGGCCCAGTATCCAGAATAGCAGTTTCATCGTGGGGTAAGGATAGGAAAGTTAACGACATGTCCCCCCACAAGGAGCTTCTTCCCAAGCAAAAATATTTGCTTGTTATGGTTATGCAGCCGCTATTCCTGGGATTTACTACGTGCAAGGCCCGTTTTCCTGCATACAGCCCTTTGTCCCGGTTAAAATGAAGCCTGAAAATAGGGCCACGTGAAATAGAGAGCCGCACCTTGTAGCAGCGTCAGCGCCAGGGTAACGCTCCAGAAAGCGGCTTTACGATTTTTATGGTGCAGCAGGAAAATTGCCGCCCATGCGCCAATCGCCGCGCCCGGCAGCGTAGCGAGGTGCAGCGTTTTTTCGGCAATGCGGCGCTGGTTGCGCTGGGCTTTCCGCTTATCCAAGGCGAAAAGCAGAAAGCATAGCAGGTTGCAGAACAACAAGCAGCTCAAAAGTATATTCATGGTGCGAGAGGTGGGCTGCCGGTGATGCGGCAGACGAAGAGTGCATCAGCGGGGCCGCAAGTTATAGAGCCAAGCTTATGCAAACAGCCGGAAAGGCCAAGGCAAATTCGCCCGCATGCTTGGTAAGCGGCTTGGGAAATAGGCCGGTGTCAGCACCTGGAGTTATTAGCCCCACCTACCCTCCAATCGTGCTCATCGACTCGAAGCTGAGCTGGTGCAGGGGGCGCTGGCTTTCGGCCTCGAAGCCGTTGGCGGCGCGGTTGCGGAACGCCAATTTCAGGGCTTCAGCAATCTGCTCATCGGAGGAGCCGCCGCGTAGCAGGGCCCGGATATCGAGCACGCCCTGGTCGTAGAGGCAGGTTTTGAGGCCGCCCTCGGCCGTGAGGCGGATGCGGTTGCAGGTGCCACAGAAGGTGCGCGAGTAGGCCGCAATGATGCCCAGGCGGCCCTGGTGGCCAGCCACGGTGTAGTGCGAGGCCGTGTCGCCGGAGCGGGTAGGTACCGGGGTCAACTCGCCCAGGTTCAACTGCAGATGCTCGCGGATGCGGTGGTGGTTCCAAGGCAATGAGGCTGCATCATGGCTGCCGCCGTTGAAGGGCATTTCCTCGATGAAACGCACATCCACGGGCAGGTCGCGGGTTAGCTCGGCCAAAGGCAGCAGGTCCTGGGTGTTCTGCCCGTCCATCACCACTGCGTTGATTTTCAACCGAATGCCGGCTGCCAATAGCGCATAGAACGTGTCGAGCACGCGGGGCAACTCGTCGCGGCGGGTGATGCTGGCGAACCGGGCGCGGTCGAGGGTGTCGAGGCTCAGGTTTACGGCTTTCAGGCCCATGCGGGCCATCTCGGGCACGTGGGGCGCGGTGAGCACGCCGTTAGTGGTCATGGTCAGTTCCTCAATGCCCGGAATCTGGCTGAGGCGGTCCATAAACGGCACCAGGTCGCGGCGCACGAACGGCTCCCCGCCCGTCAGGCGCACTTTGCGCACGCCCAGACCGGCCATGATGGCCACCAGCCGCTCCATTTCCTCGTAGGTCAGCAACTCCTGCTTGGGCAGGTACTTGATACCCTCCTCGGGCATGCAGTAGAAGCAGCGTAGGTTGCACCGGTCCGTGACGGCCAGCCGCAGGTATTCCAGCGGGCGACCATGGTTATCAAACAGAACAGAAGATACAGAAGCGGACATACTCGGCAAGGAAAAACAATGCTGCGCACGGCGGCAGCAAAACAAACAACGTAAACCAGCCTTTTCCGTTCGGGAAAAAGCCGCCCGGCTTCGGCCTCATTGGCTTTGCGTGACCCGGTGCGAACTTTCCGTCCGCATCGGACCCGGCCGCTGACTTCATCCAGAACTACTAGATAACCAATGAACCTGAAAATTGCTTTGTTTGGCATTGCCCGCGAAATAGTGGGCGACTCCACGCTGGAGGTTTCTGCCCCCGAAGGCCAATCGGCCCAAGGCCTGCTCCACGACCTGCACGTCCGCTACCCCGAACTGGCCCGCCTCACCAGCCTCGCCGTAGCCGTCAACAACGAGTACGCCGCCGACGATACGCCCCTGCAGGAGCGCGACGAAATAGCCTTGATTCCGCCGGTAAGCGGCGGGTAGAGACGCAATTTTTTGCGTCTCGTCGTTGCTGATGTTGTTTAACTGGCTTGGTCTGGTCGCATTCTGGCCAGGCTCCGGCCGTTCAACGACGAGACGCAGATTCGCGTCTCTACACCATGCAGATTGCCTCAGATGTCAGCACGCGAGATGCTTCGCTGCGCTCAGCATGATGGCCATTTTTTACGACCTCAATTCATTCCCATCCCTTCCTTGATCCACATCGACCTCACTGACCAACCCATCGACGTATCGGCTGCTTTGCGCAGCGTGGAGGCCGATGGGGCCGGGGCCATCAACACGTTTATCGGCACGGTGCGTAACAAGAGCACCGGCCGCCCCGTGGTGCGCCTCGAATACGAAGCCTACGACAGCATGGCCCTGCACCAGCTCCGCAAAGTAGCCGAGCAGGCCGCCGAGCGGTGGCCGATGGTGGAAAAGATAACCGTCGTGCACCGCAAAGGCACCCTGCACATCGGCGACGTGGCCGTGGTGGTGGCCCTATCTACCCCGCACCGTGCCGAGAGCTTCGCCGCCTGCCAGTACATTATCGACACCCTGAAACAGGTGGTGACTATCTGGAAAAAGGAGTTCTACGATGACGGCGACGTGTGGGTAGCCGCGCACCCGTAGCGGCTAGTTGAAGTCATCGGCTTTCAGTAAAAATAAAACGTCATGCTAAGCTTGCCGAAGCCTCTCTACCGCAATGCTAACTTCTTTGACTAGCACTGCAATAGAGAGGTTTCGACAAGCTCAGTATGACGTTCTGTTTACGTTCCAACCTCAGCACGCGAGATTCCTCGCAGGCTCGGAATGACGTTTTTTCTTATGCACTACTCCAGTTCTTGCCGCACTTGCTCGGCCTCTGCGGGCGTGTTCACGTTGCGCAGCTCTTGGGGGGCGGGGGCGGGCAGCACGGCCACGTCGGAGTTGATGAGGGTTTTGCGGGGGCAGCTGTAGCCTAGGCTCAGGAAGCGCAGCAACTGCGGGTAGCTGGCCGGTTCCCAGATGGTAATGAGCGGCTCGGGCCACTCGTTTTCGGGGCTCTGGAAGGCCGTGGCCAGCCGGGCCGGCTGGCGGTGCTGCACCAAATGAGCCAGCGTATCGGCCGAGAGGAAGGGCAGGTCGCAGGCCACTACCAGCCAAGCGGCGTTGGGGTCGAGGCGCAGGGCCGAGAGGATGCCGCTGAGTGGGCCCAGGTCGGTGAAGGAATCGGGTAGAGGGCGCAGGCCGGCGTATTCGAGTTCCACCACTTGGTCGGGGCGGCAGGATACGTGCACGTCCTGGCAGAAGGGGGCCAGCAGCTCGGCCGCGTAGGCGCGCTGTTCCTGGCCGTGGTACTGCAGCTTGCCTTTGTCCTGACCCATGCGCTGGCTGCGCCCTCCGGCCAGCACCAGGCCCCGCAGCGGCGGCGCGGCGGCGCGCCACTCCTCCAGAATCAGCTGGGCAATGGCGGCGGTATCGTGCAACGGCAGTACGGGTACCGATACTTCGCCCAGGTGCGTCTGCAGGTAGGCGGGTATTTCCGTTACGCCTTCGGGCAGCAGCAGGGCCCGCACGTTGGTGAGTCGGTCCAGCTTCTTCTCCACGGGCTTGGCGAGGTCCAGAATCACCAGCTGTTGGGCGGCCCGGAAGTGGTTGCCGTTCACCAGCACCAAGTTCTGGTACTGCAGCAGCTCGGGCTGACTGAACCGGTCAAGGGGCCGCTTCACGTCGAGGCGGGTGAAGGTGATTTTGTCGGTCAGCTCGGCGGCCGCGCCGGCCTGCAACATAACATCCTGGCCGCCGCTGCCGCCCTGGGCCGCATCGTCGCCGGCGGCGTGGTCGGCGTCCACGTAGGCCACGCGCAGGGTGTCGGATAACAGCGGTACCAGCCGGGCCGCCAGCTCCTTGATACGGCCACAGGGCGCGCCCAGGATGGCTAGCTCGTGCCGCCCGAACTCGCCCAGCGCGGGTCGGATCAGGTGGGCGTGCTTGGTGCGGGGCTTCTCGGAGGCAGCGTTATCCGGCATGGTGGAAGTCCTGTTTGCCGCCGGTTTTGCTGACGAGGCGGGTTTCCTGAATAAGAATGTCGTGCGAGAGGGCCTTGCACATGTCGTAGATAGTGAGAGCCGCTACCGAGGCTCCGGTGAGCGCCTCCATTTCGACGCCGGTTTTGCCCGTGACGGTGGCCGTGCACTCAATCAGCACGGCATCGGGGCCGTCCACCTCAATAGTCACCTGGCAGTTATCCAGACCTAGCGGGTGGCACAGCGGAATTAGCTCGGAGGTGCGCTTGGCCCCCATGATACCGGCCAGAATAGCCGTCTGGAACACGGGGCCCTTGCGGGTGGGCAGGTCGCCTTCCTTCATTAGGGCCATGATTTCCGGGCCGAGGACCACGCGGCTGCGCGCCCGCGCCACGCGGCGGGTGGGTTGTTTGGCGCCCACGTCTACCATGGCGGGCTGGCCGGCGTCGTTGAGGTGGGTGAGTTTAGCGGAGTCAGGCATATGGAGTACAGGCCTGCGCCTGTGGTTGCGGGAAATGAAAGAAGATGACGCCGGGCCGGCGCGCTGGCTATACGAGGATACCGGCCGATGTAGAGACGCAACACTTCGTATCTCATCGTTGCTGATGTTACTTGGATGGTACGGTTTCAGGTCGTTCAACGACGCGACGCGAAGTGTCGCGTCTCTACATCCGCCTTACCCTATCTAAACAACCAGCCAGTTTCCCCGTTGTGAAACGGCGCAAGCTACGGCTTGTTCTACCTTCGTGCCTATGATTTCCGTTGCTGAAGCCACCCGCCTTGTTGCCGCCACCATCCGCCCGCTGGGCGTGGAGTACCTTTCCCTGAGCCTCGCCGCCGGCCGCGTGCTGCGCGAAGACCTGCGCGCCGACCGGGACTTTCCGCCCTTTAACCGGGTGGCTATGGATGGCATGGCCATGCGCTATGAGGCTTTGGCGGTGGGCCAGACGGAATTTCGCATTCACCACACCCAGTTTGCCGGGCAGCCGCCCCAGCCGCTGCCCGAGGCTACGGCCGCCGTGGAAATCATGACCGGGGCCATGCTGCCGCTTGGCGTCGATACCGTGATTCGCTACGAGGACCTCACGTTCCGCACCGATGCAGCGGGCCAGTGCTGGGCCACTGTGCAGGTGCTGCCGCCCCGCGCCGGCCACAACGTGCACCCCCAGGCCGCCGACCGCCAGCAGGGCGACCTATTGGTGCCCGCCGGCACGCGTCTGGAGCCGGCCGAAGTAGCAGTGGCCGCCACCGTGGGCGCCGCCACCGTGGCCGTATCGAGGCGGCCACGGGTGGCCGTGGTGAGCACCGGCGACGAGCTGGTACCCATCACCGAGCAGCCCCAGCCTCACCAGATCCGCCGCTCCAATGCCCTGATGCTACAAGCCGCCGCCGAAACTGCCGGAGCCCGCACCGAGCTGTTCCACTTCGACGATGACCCTGCCGCTTTGCGCCAGGGCCTGCCTGCCTTGCTGGCCGGCTTTGATGCGGTGATGCTCAGCGGGGGCGTGTCGATGGGCAAGGCCGATTTTCTGCCGGGCGTGCTGCGGGCGCTGGGCGTGGAGCAGGTGTTTCACGAGGTGAAGCAGCGGCCGGGCAAGCCGTTCTGGTTCGGGCAGATGGCGGGAGGGGCCGTGGTGTTTGCGCTGCCTGGCAACCCGGTGTCCACTTTCGTGAACTTCTACCGTTACGCCCGGCCCTGGCTGCTGGCCGTGCAGCAGCCCGCCGGCACATCGGCCGCCGGAGCCGCGCCCGTACCCGCCGTGCTCACCCAGCCCATCGACTTCAAGCCGCCTATGACGCACTTCCTGCTGGTGAGCCTGGCACCCGGCCCCGACGGCCGCCTGCTAGCCACCCCCGAGCGGGCCGGCGGCTCCGGCGATATGGCCAGCCTGCTCACCTCCAGCGGCTTCCTGGAACTGCCGCCAGAAACTGAGCACTTCCCCACGGGCACCGTGCTGCCAGTGTGGCGGTTTCGGTAAAGAGCGGCGGCGTATAGAATATGTCTTTTTCGAAGATTTAATAAGCCATATTATGCTGCAGGTCGCTGATTAGAGCTGTAAAGACCTCATGAGCTTCTGCCAGCAAGCGTCTAATATTCGGGCGGACTTCGCCTTTAGGAGTCAATGAAGCAGGTTGCTGCGTTATATCCAGTAGAGGAATCTCTTTAGGAAATGCTACAAATACTCTTCCACCAGAAACGGGAGTTTCTGTACGCGGGTACAAGAAATAGAAATCAGTAAACAGATACTCGTATTGGCCATCATGGCATTCAATTGCCACAGTGTAAGAAAATCGGTGGTCATGTATCATTGCTACTCGTTTGGCAATGAACAATCCGGCTGCCTTGTCTTCTAAAAGTGGAATCCTAGTCGCAGGCTCTTGTACTTTAGCATGCCACGCTTTGGCGCGTTCGTAAAGCAAATGGGCAGGTAAGTGGGAAACCGGCACTACTGCTTGGTAGCTGATTTTACGCGTGGCTGTATCAATGGGAAAGGGCAACTTCCACGGTGTTTGCGCCAGTCCGTTAGTGGCTATGCAAAGTAAAATAGCAAGTATGTAGAATAATTTCATAGCTCGAATATCCACTCAAAAACACACACGATAAAATTAAGCATCATTTTCCCTCAAAATCCAAACCGCACTGGAAGCAGTGGCACTGGGGTTTCTCGGGGGCCAGCAGCCATAGGCGCAGCTTCACGAACAGGTTGTCCTGGGGCTGGGGCTGGTGGCGGCACACTACGTCGGGGTGGTGGCAGCGGGGGCAACGGAGGGCAGCGACGGTATCTTGGGTGTCTTCGTCGGGCGACTCGGGGGGCATGGCCTGCATGGCGGCGCGCTGGGGGTGCAAGGCCTCTTGGGCCGCTGCCACGTCGGGCTGGCGCACGAACAGGCGCACGTTGCCAAGCACGGGACCGTAGGGCCGGCTTTCGTTGCTAAGAAAGCACGGGATGCCCGCCGCTTCCAGCTGGTTTTTGGCCAGGTGGGCGGCAATGACATCCGAAAAGGAATCGAGCAGGATGATGTTGGCTGGAGGCGTAGAATCCGAAGACATGGCAGGAGGCGGAGCCGGGTGGCCGTACAGGCCTAAAAACAGCAGAAGCACCCGGTGGGGTGCTTCTGAAGGTGACAATTTCGGAGCGGAAAACCTATTTAAACAAAGCCAACGCCTTGATAAAGGTTTGCGATACGCCCCAGGCCAGCGGAAGGCCCACATAGAGCCAGGCAATAATAGCCGAACTGCCCACGACAGGCTCCTCAACGTGCGGAGCAGAGGAATTAACAGGAGTGCTCATGTATATGAATGTTGAGTGATGAGAGTTGAGTTATGAAATAGAAAAGTGAAAGAGGGAGGGTCGCCGCGCAAAGCAGGGCGGCCAGCACCTCAGCATTCCTAATTCATACTTCCCTTTAGTGGCCGCCGGTTTCTGCCGTTACCGGGCCTTTTTCGTAGTACTGCTCCTTTACGGGGCGTACGGCCAAGTTAGCCAGCAGGCCCAGCACCAGCACGCCGGCCATAGTATAGAATACGTTCTGGTAGGCAGCCGCGCCGGTCAGGCCCTGCTCCTTGGCATGTTCGTGCAAGGTGTGTACGATGAGCGGGCCCAGTACGCCAGCCGTGCTCCAGGCCGTGAGCAAACGGCCGTGGATGGCCCCCACTTGGTACTTGCCGAACATATCGGAGAGGTAGGCCGGAATGGTGGCAAACCCGCCGCCGTACATGCTGATAATCACACAGGCTACCGCTACGAACAAGGTCAGCTGCAGACCGTGGCCCAGCGTGGGTACCAGGGCGTACAGCAAAATGCCCAGCCCAAAGTAAATGGCGTACGTCACCTTGCGGCCCAGCTTATCGGAAGCCGACGACCAGAAGAAGCGGCCCAGCAGGTTAAACAAACTCAGCAGCCCCACAAAGCCGGCAGCCGCAGCGGCCGTCACGCCCCGGTCCGCACCCATGGCACCGTCGGAGAAGGTTTCCTGAATCAAGGGCGAAGCCGTTTCCAACACGCCGATGCCGGCCGTAACGTTAGTGAGCAGCACCACCCACAGCAGCCAGAACTGAGGCGTCTTGATGGCGTTGTCAGCTGATACGTTGGCGGTGGTAATCATAGCGTTGTGCTCGGTGCTGGGCACGTAGCCGGCGGGTTTCCAATCATCGGCTGGCACCCGGATGGTCCACACGCCAAACTGCATGAACAGCAGGTAAATCAGGCCCATCACAATAAACGTGGGAGCCACGCCCTGTGGGGCCGAATCCTTGAAATAGCCCATTAGGTTGTTGGCCAGCGGCGAACCGATCATGGCACCGCCCCCGAAGCCCATAATGGCCATACCGGTAGCTACGCCCTTACGGTCGGGGAACCACTTGATCAGTGTGCTTACCGGCGAAATGTAGCCGATACCCAGCCCGATGCCGCCAACAAACCCGTACCCGAAATACAGCAGCCAGATATTGTGCAGGTGAATGCCCAATGAGCCTATCAGGAAACCGCCACCGAAGCACAAAGCCGAGGCCAGCATGGCCTTGCGGGGCCCTACGCGCTCCAGCCACTTCCCAAAAATAGCCGCCGATAAGCCCAGCAGCACAATGGCAATAGAGAAGGTAATACCAATTTGCGTGGGCGTCCAGTCGTCAGAAGCGGGGGCGTTTACGTCGCCGCTAATGAGGGAGCCCAGGGGCTTGTTGAAGACGCTGAAGGCGTACGCCTGCCCGATGGCAAGGTGAATGGCTAGGGCCGCCGGCGGTACCAGCCAGCGGTTGTAACCAGGACCGGCCACGGTGCGGCTGCGGTCAAGAAAGGAGTCGTTTGCCATGCGGGAACGGGTGTTTTTTAGGGGAGAAAAGAACGGAAACTACTGACCTGATACCAACTTTGAAATGAAGCCGATACGGGTCGATTAGCACTTAAGGTAGAGGCCCGAATGAGGCTTTGATGTTTTCTGGGCAACTATTTTTTGCTAAAAAACTATAGCTGTCTTTCGAAAGGTGAGCACTTACTTAGGTGGGAGTACGTGAGATGATCCGGAAAAGGGTGTAGCTACACGTATATTGTTACGCGTTTTAGTCCGCAACGGTCATCTTCGACGCACTAAATACCGCTATTCTTCCGCCGGCTGCTTGCCAAACCAGCCTCGCAGCCCCGGGGCCCGACTCTGCCGTAAAAACTGCACTAGCCCCTTCCGCATAGCCTCGGCCATGCGCTGCTGAAATTGCGGGTTGGCCAAGCGTTTTTCGTCTTCGGGGTTTGATACAAAAGCGGTTTCCACCAGCGCATTGGGGTATTCGGTAGGTCCGTTCAGGCCGAAGTTGAAGCTGCCCACATTGCCGAAACCGGCCAGTCCCGTGGCGCGCATCTGCGCGTAGAGGGCAGCGGAAAGCGGCCGGAATGCCACGTAGCGGTAATAGGTGCTGGTACCCTGCACGGTAGCATTGCCCGAGGAGTTGACGTGAATACTCACCAGCAGATCGGGGTTGAGACGGCGCAGCAGCAGTACCCGGTCGCCATTGTCTACGGTGGCATCGGTGGTGCGAGTCATCAGCACCCGGGCCCCGGCCTGCTCCAGCTCCCGCTGCAGCTTCAGGGCAATGGCCAGGGTCAGGTCTTTCTCGCGGGCTCCGCTGCGGCCGGTAGCCCCCACGTTGGTACCCCCGTGGCCGGCATCGAGGGCCACCGTGAGGCCGCGTAGCTGCAGCTTGTATGGTGGCCGCTTTACCCGGATTTCCAGCATATTGCCCCGGTAGCCAATGTGGTAGCCCCAGCTCTGGCGGTGGCGCAGGTGCAGCACCAGCCGGAATACATCGGGCTGCAACTGCTCATACATCACGTCGCCCAACGCCTGCAGGCCGTCGCGCTGGGTTATCCAATTGGTATTGGAGGTGGCCCCAAAGATGTCGACCACCAGCCGGCTGGGTTCTGTGAGCAGCTGGGAGCGGTAGGGGAGGCGCTGGGTGAGGGGTACCCGCACGTAATCGTACGCGGAGTCGCCCTGTACGCTCCAGGAGCCGGTCAGCGACGACGGCACAAAGCCGCCCGGCGGCAGCAGGCGTACCACTTCCTGTGGCACCCAGGCCGTGTGGTTTTGGCTGAGCTGCACCCGGTATTGGTTGCCCACGCGCCCCGTAAGGTGCAGCGCCACCGCCGAATCGAGGTAGCCCAGCTTGGCCCCGCCCAGCCGGTCTTCGCCCAGCCCGTAGTTGAGGTAAGCCAGTTCGCCTTTCGTGCGGGCCAGCTGCGGCACGTTGGGGCTCAGAAACCGGACGGTATTCTTGCTGAAAGCAATAGCCACCAGACTGTCTTTCGAGAGTAGCTGAAACCGGAGGGTCCGGTTCTGCAGTGTATCGCCAGGGCGTACCACGTAGGTGCCCTGGTACACGCCGCGTTGGCCCTGGGCCTGACCCGGCAGTAGCTCCGTGAGCGGTTGCCCATCCAGAAAAGTAGCCTGCGCGCCGGAAGTGCCCGTCAGCCGCACCTGCAACCGGTCGCCGGGCTGCAGCCATTGGTCGGCAGCTGGTACGGTTTCGGCTGCAGTGATGGTAGGCGGTGGGCTGGTCCGGGTAGGAATAGGGCGCTGCGCGGAACGTTGCTGGGCCTGCGTGGTCAGCGGCTGAAATAGGCTGACAAGGCTTAGTAGGGAAGGCAGAAATCGACGAAACAGCATGGGCCGGGAAAGCAAAAGCCCCGCGCGGGGCGGGGCTTGGGTCATACGATAAAATGGCGGGCTACGGTTGCTTCACGGCGTCGCCGAGGTCCTTCACGTCGCGGCCGGTTTCCAGGGCAGTAAACTCGGTTTGCAGCGCCCGGATGTGCAGCTCGTCGCGGCCTTTGATATCGAGGCGGATAGCGCGGAACTGCGCGTTGAGGCGGCGACTGATGGCGGTGGCGTAATCCCAGTCGCGCTGGGTCCACTGGCGGCGGTTGGCCCGCACCTGCTGCATAAACTGCACGAAGGCTGGCTCAATGGTAGTAGGTGTCAGGCCTTCAATGGCCGAATACGTGCCCAGCAGCTCGCTGGTGAATGCCGTTTCGCCGGCCTTATCCAGCGGCTGCCGGCTGCGAGCTTTGGAAACAGAATCGAAGCGGGCGGCGCGGCGGCCGGCCACGCGCAGCTTGGCGGCGGCCTCATCCACCACCGTGTCGAGCTTACGGGCTTCCTGCTTCACCATATCCTGCCGCTCCCGCGGCGTCGAGTCGCAGCCAGCCAGCAGCAGGGCCCCGGCCGACAACCCAAATAAAACGTGCTTTTTCATGCCCCAAGATACGGGAATCAACCATGAGCGGTTAGCAATGAATAATGCGCAATGAACGAATAACGCGTGATGAACAGTGAGCAGCAATTCCTTTCTAGTTCTCTGTCACTCGCTGTTCATTCCTCATTGTTTACTGCTGATTGCCTCTACTGTGGCCGCAGGCGGAACGTAAACGGCAGTTCATACTTCGATACCACCGCGTGGCTACCTATCCGGGCGGGAATCCACTGGTCGGGGATGCTGCGGGCGACGCGCAGGGCTTCCTCGTCGCAGCCGGAGCCGATACCTAGCACTACCTGCTGATCAATTGCATGGCCCAGCGTGTCAACCACGATAGAAACCAGCACTCGGCCCTGCACGTTTTTAGTCTGGGCGGAAGCCGGATAGTTAAGCTTGCTCATGTACGGAGCCAGGGCTGCGTCGCTGCCGATGTAGAAAATCGGATGGGTCACACGCTGCCGGGTCCAGTCGCCGGCCGCGTTGCGCACGGCGTAGGGCACATCATCGAACGGCCGGAAGAAAACCAGCTTTTTGGCGGTGTGGTCGTACTTCTGCGTGATTACCTGGCTGCCGTCGCGGGTGTAGGCATAGTACTCCCACACGCCCGTTTTTTCGCCCTTATCCAGCATGCCACTGCCGGTATCGGTTTTGCGCAGCTTCTGGGCCTGAGCATTAAGGGTAAGCAGAAGGGATAAAAAGAGTAAGGAGTGTTTCATGGGAATTTGCGGGAAGGGAGCAGGGACGGAACGCAGCAACGGCCGGCTGGAAATCCAGCCGGCTTACTGCAGTAAGGAAAAAAAATATTGTTTTAGTGCAAATGCGGCCGTGGGCCACATGGGGTGGGAAAGCGGGTGAGACCATAAAAACTGCAGCGTAAGCAGCAGGAAAAGGCAGCGGACAAGCGGGGGGAGTTACTTGCTGATACTGCCTGGTCCGGGAAATTTACAACTATCTGCTTAACTCAGCAAGTGCCTGAGTGCCGGAATATTCCTTCAGTCCGATAATTCATTCTGCCTGCTCATCCAGCCGGTCACGCAGGTTGCGGAGTTGTTGCTGCAGCCCCGGCCAAGCCGGACACAGCTGTTCCAGCCGGCGCAAAACCCGCAGCTCGCCCCGGGCGTCACCCAGAGTGCGAAGCATAGTAGCCCACCCCGAGAGGGCGCCGAAGTGGCGTGGTTCCCGGCGAAGGGTTTCCTGCACGTCGCGGAGGGAGGCCTTATATTCACCGCGTAAAAAGTGCGCCGTAGCGCGTTTGTTCCAGCCTTCGGCGTACTCCGGCATGGCTTCCGTGAGGAAGGTGAATTCGTGAATGGCTAAGGTATAGTCGTCGGCGGCCAAGGCCCGGATTCCGTTTTCCAGGCGTTTGTCCAGCAGCGGGTGCGCAGTAGTCAGCCAGAGCTGCCAGATGCCGTCCTGCAGGGCCTCAATCTCAGCCGGAGCCGTAGCCTCCCGCAGGCGGGCAAACAGGTCGTCGAGGGAATCCAAAAGGCGAAATAGTGAAAGGTGAAGTTGTGAAGAACAGGCGTCCTCGCGCTACGCGAAGTCCGCAGAGACGGTTTAAAGAACGATGCGCAACTTCACCTTTCACAAATCCCCCCTTAGAAAAGTGCCGATGCCACCCGGCGGATGCTCTCCGACTTGCCCATGCTGTAGTAATGCAGGCAGGGCACGCCGTGGGCCATCAGCTCCCGGCTCTGGTTGATGCACCACTCAATCCCGATTTCGCGGGCCGCGGCGTTGTCGGGGGCCAGGTGCACGGCGTCTACCAGCTCGTCGGGCAGGTTGAGGTAGAAGGAGCGGGGCAGCGCCGTGAGCTGGGCCTTGGTGGTAAGGGGCTTGAGGCCGGGGATGATGGGCACCGTGATGCCCGCCGCCCGGCACTTTTGCTCGAACTGGAAAAACTGCTCGTTATCGAAGAACATCTGCGTCACGATGTACTCGGCGCCCCGGTCTACCTTATGCTTGAGGTAGCGGATATCGGCTCCCGAGTTAGGCGACTCAAAGTGCTTCTCGGGGTAGCCGGCCGTGCCAATGCAGAAATTGGTGGCCCACACATCATCCTGCTCCTCATCCAGGTACGCGCCCTTGTTCAGGTCTGAGACCTGCCCGATCAGGTCACAGGCATAGGCGTGGCCGTCGGGCTCCGGCACAAAGCGGCCCTCGCTTTTGATCGGGTCACCGCGCAGGGCCAGCACGTTATCAATGCCCAGAAAGTGCAAGTCGATGAGGGCGTTTTCAGTTTCTTCCTTCGAAAAGCCGCCGCAGATAAGGTGGGGCACGGTGTCTACATCAAACCGGTTTTTGATGGCCGCGCAGATACCCACCGTGCCGGGTCGGCGGCGCACGGTTTTCTTTTCCAGCAACCCGTTGGCGTGCTGCCGGTACACGTACTCCTCGCGGTGATACGTCACGTCGATAAACGGCGGCTTGAATTCCAGCAGCGGCTCAATGTTGGAGAACAGGTTCTGGATGTTCTCGCCCTTTTTGGGTGGTAGCACCTCAAAAGAAAACAGCGTTTTGCCGTTGGCGCGGGTCAGGTGTTCGGTTACTTTCATCAGAAGCGCCAATTGGCAGGTGGCGAGGCGTTGGATGTAGCGCGAAGCTTTTGCTTCGCGTTTCGTTGATAAGAACAGATGCCGTAGTTGCGTGACAACACTATCAGCAACGGTACGCGAAGCAAAGGCTTCGCGCTACTGGCTACCCCGCCGTTACGGGCACCGCCGCCGGCTCGTAGTTCAGGTTCGGCATCAACCAGCGCTCCAGCTCCGGCAGCGGCATGTGTTTGCGCGCGGCTATGTCCTCCACCTGGTCGCTGCCAATGCGGCCGAGGCCGAAGTAGCGGCTGTCGGGGTGGGCGTAGTAGAGGCCGCTCACGGAAGAGGCGGGGTACATGGCCAGGTTTTCGGTGAGGCGGATGCCGGTGGCGGTTTCGGCGTCGAGCAGGTTGAACAGGGTGATTTTCTCGGTGTGGTCGGGGCAGCCGGGGTAGCCGGGCGCGGGCCGCACGCCTTTGTACTTCTCCTGAATGAGGTCTTCATTCGAAAGGTTTTCGGCCGGGTCGTAGCCCCAGAACTCTTCCCGCACGCGCTGGTGCAGGCGCTCGGCAAAGGCCTCGGCAAGGCGGTCGGCCAGGGCCTTCATCAGGATGCTGCTGTAGTCATCGTGCTCAGCTTCAAACCGCTCCAGGTGCTTCTCGATACCGATACCGGCCGTTACGGCAAAGCCCCCGATGTAGTCTTGGCGGCCGGTTTCCAGCGGGGCCACGAAGTCGGAGAAAGCCAGGTTGGGCACACCCTCGGCCTTTTCGCTTTGCTGGCGCAGGGTGAAAAACTCAGTGGCAACTTCTTGGCGGGTATCGTCGGTGAACACCTGCACGGTGTCGTGGCCGACGGTGTTGGCGGGCCAGAAGCCGATGACAGCGCGGGCCGTGAGCAGCTTCTCGTCGATGATCTGCTTCAGCATCTTCTGCGCATCCTGGAAAAGCTGAGTGGCGGCCTCGCCCACATTCTCGTCGGTGAGGATGCGCGGGTAGCGGCCCTTCAGCTCCCAGGTCTGGAAGAACGGCGTCCAGTCGATGTAGGTGGCCAACTCTGCGAGGTCGTAGTCTTCCAGGGCCTTGGTACCCAGGAAGGTCGGCTTCACGATGGGCGTGGTTTTCCAGTCGGCTTTAAACCCGTTTTCGCGGGCGGCCTCGATGGTCAGGTAGTTCTTGTCGCGCTGGCGGCCGGCGTAGTCCTCACGGAGCTGGCGATACTCCTCGCGCACCGTGCGGGCATATTCCACATCGGCCGAGCCGAGCAGGGCGGCGGCTACACCCACCGAGCGGGACGCGTCGTTGACGTGCACAATGGGGCCGCTGTAGTTGGGCGCAATCTTCACGGCGGCGTGCAGGCGGGACGTGGTAGCACCGCCGATGAGCAGCGGAGTTTTCAGGGCGCGCTTTTCCATCTCCTGGGCCACGTACACCATCTCATCCAGGCTCGGCGTAATCAGGCCGCTGAGGCCGATAACGTCCACTTGCTGCTTCTGGGCTTCATCGAGGATGCGCTCCAGCGGCACCATCACGCCCAGGTCCACGATGTCGAAGTTGTTGCAGGCTAGTACCACGCCCACGATGTTCTTGCCGATGTCGTGCACGTCGCCTTTCACCGTGGCCAGCAGGATTTTACCGGCCGTCTGCCGGTCGCCGCTTTGCTTGTCGGCCAGCAGGTAAGGCTCCAGATACGCCACCGCCTTCTTCATTACGCGGGCCGACTTCACCACCTGGGGCAGGAACATCTTGCCGGCACCGAACAAGTCGCCGACCACGTTCATGCCGGCCATCAGCGGGCCTTCAATCACCTCCAGCGGGCGGCCTACCAGTTGCCGCACTTCCTCAGTATCCTGGTCGATGAATTCGGTAATGCCTTTCACCAGCGCGTGTTGCAAACGCTCCTTCACCGGCAAACTGCGCCAGGCGTCGGCCACCACTTCCACCTTGTCTTTCTGCTTCACCGTGTCGGCGAAGTCCACGAGGCGTTCGGTGGCATCGGCGCGGCGATTCAGCAGCACGTCTTCCACCAGCTCCAGCAGATCCTGGGGTACTTCATCATACACAGCCAGCTGGCTGGGGTTCACGATGCCCATGTCCAGGCCGGCGCGGATGGCGTGGTAGAGAAAGGCCGAGTGCATGGCCTCACGCACCACATCGTTGCCGCGGAACGAGAAGCTGATGTTCGAAACGCCGCCGCTGGTGAGGGCGCCGGGCAGGTTCTGCTTGATCCAGCGGACGGCCTCGATGAAGTCCAGCGCGTAGTTGCGGTGCTCCTCCATGCCGGTGCCCACCGTCAGGATGTTGGGGTCGAAGATGATGTCCTCGGCCGGGAAACCGACTTCGTTCACCAGGATATCGTAGCTGCGCTGGCAGATTTCGATGCGCTTCTCGTAGTTGTCGGCCTGGCCGTTTTCGTCAAAGGCCATGACCACCACGGCCGCGCCGTACTGGCGTACGGTGCGGGCCCGCTGCCGGAATACGTCCTCGCCCTCCTTCAACGAAATGGAGTTGACGATGCTCTTGCCCTGCACGCACTTGAGGCCGGCTTCCAGCACGCTCCACTTCGAGGAGTCAATCATGACGGGCACCCGCGAAATGTCGGGTTCCGAGGCAATCAGGTTCAGGAAGGTGGTCATGGCCTGCTCCGAGTCGAGCATGCCTTCGTCCATGTTCACGTCAATCACCTGGGCGCCGCCTTCTACCTGGTCGCGGGCCACTTGCAGGGCTTGCTCGTAGTTGCCGGTCCGGATGAGGCGGGCAAAGGCGCGGCTGCCGGTGACGTTGCACCGCTCGCCCACGTTCACGAACAGGCTGTCGGGGTACACGCCAAACGGTTCCAGACCGCTCAGACGAGTGGCTTTGGGTACCTTGGGCAGGGTGCGCGGCGCGTATTTCTCCGCCAGCCGGGCCAACTCACCGATGTGCTGGGGCGTGGTGCCACAACAGCCACCCACTACCGTCACGAGGCCGTCGGCCAAGTAGCCTTCCACCACGCCCGCAAATTCCTGGGCCGACTCATCGTAGCCGCCAAAGGCGTTGGGCAAACCGGCGTTGGGGTAGGCCGAAATGTGCACGTCGGCAATGCGGCTCAGCTCCTTGATGTACACCTTGAGCTGGTCGGCGCCGAGGGCACAGTTCAAACCCACACTCAGCAGCGGCAGGTGGCGGATGGAATTCCAGAAGGCCTCCACGGTCTGCCCGCTCAGGGTACGGCCCGAGGCGTCGGTAATCGTACCCGAAATCATGACCGGCACCACTTTGCCGCCTTCGTCGAAGAACTTCTGCACCGCGTACAAAGCGGCCTTGGCGTTGAGCGTGTCGAAGATGGTTTCGATGAGCAGCGCGTCGGAGCCGCCGTCCACGAGGCCGCGCACCTGCTCCAGGTAGGCGGTGGCCAGCTCATCGAAGGTCACGGCCCGGAAGCCGGGGCGGTTGACGTCGGGCGAGAGGCTGGCGGTGCGGTTGGTTGGCCCCACGGCCCCGGCCACGAAGCGCGGCTTGTCGGGCGTGAGGGCCGTAAAGGCATCCGCCGACTCCCGCGCTAGCCGCGCCGACTCGTAGTTCAACTCATATACCACGTGCTCCAGCGCGTAGTCGGCCTGGGCGATGGTGGTGCCGCTGAAGGTGTTGGTTTCCACCATGTCGGCCCCGGCCGCAAAGTACTCGTCGTGAATGCCCCGGATAATATCGGGCCGCGTGAGGCTGAGCAAATCGTTGTTGCCGCGCAGGGGATGCGAGTGATTGGCAAAGCGCGTACCCCGGAAATCTTCCTCCGTGAGCGTGTGGCGCTGAATCATGGTGCCCATGGCGCCGTCCAGAATCAGCACGCGCTGACGCAGGATGTCGTGAAGGGGAGACGCAGTAGGGGCGGAGGCGGTGAGGACGGTCGGCATATCGGCTCTTCTAAGGGGAATCAGCGGCAAAAAGTGCCTATCCAGAAAGAGCCGCGCCGGGAGCACGCCTGTTCTTATCTTCTTCCAGAGCCCGGAAAGGCCCTGAAACGGGAGTTAGCACCTTGTTTTATTTCAGGTTGCTAAGACGTCATCGGGCCCAATCCCTCGGTCTTTCTGGATAAGTAACACGGCGAAGATACAGCGGAATCGGCAAAAATCAATTCGGCCCGAACCGTCTGGCCTGCGTTGGTGCGCGGTGTTGCGGAAAAAAAATATATAGGTGCCGCCCGATAATTCGTTGTGGTAAAGCAGCCGCTTGGTTGAATTCCTTTTTCCTGCTTCTGAAGTTCTGCCGAATTTGCTTTCACCCGTAACTGTATCCCGCTATGCTACCAGCCCGCTACTTCCGAAACATGGCCTTTGGATGGCTACTGCTGCTCAGTGGCCTAAGTACCGCGCAGCCACGTACCAAGGGGGCAGGCCTGCGGGGGCAATACTACGAGGGCCAGAACTTCGGGAAGCTGGCCCTCAGTCGTATTGATCCGGGCATTGACTTCAACTGGACCATCGGGCCGACTGGCGACCATTTTGTGTCGCCGGGGCCGGGCGTACCGGGCGAGTGGTTCTCAGCGCGCTGGAAGGGTCACCTGTACGCCCCGGTAACGGGCGTGTACACGTTCCGGATGACGACGGACGACGGGATGCGGGTGTGGGTGGGCGGTCAGCGTATTCTGAATTCCTGGCAAAACCAAGCCGTCAGCAGCTACACGGCGCAGATTGCCCTCACGGCCGGGCGCTACTACCCCATCCGGGTAGACTATTACCAAGCCGGTCAGGATTCGCGCGCTTCACTGGCCTGGCAGCTACCGGCCACCATGGAGGAGCCGCAGCCGATTCCGGCGGCATATCTGTACGCCAGCCTGCCGGCTACGGCGGTGCCCATACCGGTAGCGGCCAGCAAACCCGAAGCTCAACCAGTCCGCCCGCAAACGGCGGGGCTACCGCCCGGCGTAACCAGTACGCCTCTTAAGCCGGCTGTAGTAGTGGGGCGGCGGCCGGTGGCTCCGGTTGCGCCCCGGCCCGTACGTCGTCCCCGCCGTACTCCGCCGCCGACAAATCCGGTGGCCCCGCCGGATACGGTGCCGCTGCCGGACTTATCGGCCCTGAGCAAAGGCGCGGCCGTAACGCTGCCTAACCTCTATTTCACCCAAAGCACCGCTGCGCTGCTGCCTTCCAGTCGTCCCACGCTCAACGCGCTGGCCCGTCGCCTGCGCGAGCAGCCGGCTATGCGGCTGGAAATAGCGGGCCACACCGATAATGTGGGCGAGGCGGCCCTGAACCTGCGCCTCTCCGAGCAGCGGGCCCGGGTGGTACGCCAGTACTTGGTGCAACAGGGCATCGACTCGGTGCGGCTGGCGGCGCGGGGCTACGGCGGCACCCGCCCGGTAGCCGACAACCGCGACCCACAGCAACGGCCCCGCAATCGTCGCGTGGAGGTGGTGGTACAGTAGCGGAAGGAAAAAGCGTAGGGTGAGTTGCGGTGTTGCAGGAAAAAGCGGGCTCCCTTCTATCTTGTAGCCCAATCTACCTGCCGCGTGACTTATTTCTATTGGAGCACCTTATTGCTGTGTGCTTCCGCCTGCCTTCCGACTACTGCCCAAACTCTGCCCGCGCACGGCTTGGCGGCTACGTATTATAACGGCGAAAACTTTGAGGAAGCCGTGGTGGAGCGCATCGATGCGCAGCTGGATTTCGAGTGGCACAGTCGGCCGCCGGCTACCGGTATCAGCAAAGAACATTTTTCGGTGTGCTGGACCGGCTTCCTGGAAGCACCGGCCACGGGCCTCTATATTCTGCACCTGACAGTGGATGATGGCGTGCGGGTGTGGATCGGCAACAGGCTGCTGCTGGAATCCTGGCGCAACCAGTACGTTACGGATGGGCAGGTGCGGGTGCGGCTGGAGGCAGGCAAAGTGTACGCGTTGCGAGTTGAGTATTACCAGAATGCGCTGGAATCGAGGCTAGTGCTGGGGTGGGAGCGGCCCGATGTGTCGATGGAAGACTTTTTCAGCGGCCGGCCCATCTTCGAACCCATTCCCACCCGCTACCTCTGGACGGCCTTGCCCGTACCTCCTTCCGAAGTTCGGGAGGCGGGTACGCCCGTGCCACCAGCAGCCTTGGCAGCAAGACCGTTGCCTGTGGCGAAACCGGCTGCGCTTGGTTCGGGCGGCCCCGGCTGGATAGTACCGAAAGCCCCGGCCCGGGCTGTTGTGCCCCCGGATACACTGCCAGTACGGCTGGACGGACTAGCCCAACTCACCAAGGGCCAGCGGCTCACCTTACCTAATCTGTACTTCACCCAAAGCACTGCCGATTTGCTGCCTTCCAGTCGTCCCACGCTCAACGCGCTGGCCCGCCGCCTGCGCGAGCAGCCGGCTATGCGGCTGGAAATAGCGGGCCACACCGATAATGTGGGCGAGGCGGCCCTGAACCTGCGCCTTTCCCGGCAGCGGGCCCGGGTGGTACGCCAGTACTTGGTGCAACAGGGCATCGACTCGGTGCGGCTGGCGGCGCGGGGCTATGGCGGCACCCGCCCAGTAGCCGACAACCGCGACCCACAGCAACGGCCCCGTAACCGCCGGGTAGAAGTGGTGCGGCAGTGAACCAGGAAGTAGATAAATGGGGAAATAAGCTGGCTGAAACATAAGTGTTGCTACATCGGTTAAAAGCAACTGTCCTGCAAAACGGCTTTGGTCCGGGGCAGGGTTTCTATCCACACGTAGTTTCTCATGAGCCAGATTCCCAACCTTTTCACGCCCGCTCAGGTAGGCGCACTTTCTTTGCCCAACCGTTTCGCCATGGCCCCCATGACGCGCAGCCGGGCTGATAACCCCGGCAACGTGCCCACCGACTCGACGGTGACCTATTACGTGCAGCGCGCCACGGCCGGCCTCATTATTACCGAAGGCTCACAGGTTTCGCCTCAGGGCGTGGGCTACATCAATACGCCCGGCATCTACTCCGAGGAGCAGGTGGCCGGCTGGAAAAAAGTAACCGACGCGGTACACGCGGCCGGTGGCCGGATTTACATCCAGCTCTGGCATGTAGGCCGGGTGTCGCACCCGTTCTTTCACAACGGCGAGCTGCCGGTTGGTCCGTCGGCCATTGCGCCGGCTGGGGCCCAGGCCTACACCGATAAGGGCATGGAGGATATTCCGGCCCCGCGCGCACTGGAGCTGGCCGAAATTCCGGGCGTGGTCGACCAGTTTCGGCAGGCGGCCCGCAATGCCAAGCTGGCCGGTTTCGACGGCGCTGAGATTCACGGGGCCAACGGCTACCTGCTCGACCAGTTCATTCAGGATGGCTCCAACCAGCGCACCGACGAGTACGGCGGCAGCCTGGAAAACCGTGCCCGTTTCGTGCTGGAAGTAGTGCAGGCCGTGGTAGATGAGCTGGGTGCTGACCGCGTGGGTATCCGTCTTTCGCCCCAAGGCAGCGCCAGCATTCAGGACTCGGACCGTGTGAAAACCTTCAGCTACCTCACCGAGCAGCTCAACCAGTTCAACTTGGCCTATCTGCACGTAATTGAGGCGCTGCCGGGTCACCCAATGGCGGCCCAGGCCGGTGTACCAGCCGTAGCGGCTCATTTGCGCAAAATATTCCGCAATACCTTCATCCTCAACGGCGGCTACACCCACGAAACGGCCGATAAGGCGCTGGCCAACAACGAGGCCGACCTGATTGCCTTCGGGGTGCCTTATATCGCCAACCCCGACCTGGTAGAGCGGTTCCGCACCGGCGCGGCCCTCAATGCCCCCGACCCCAGCACGTTCTACGTGCCCGGCGACCATGGCTACATCGACTATCCTTCGTTGCAGGACACGGCGGCCAACGTCAAGGAACCCGTTGATTATCAGAACAACTAAGGGCTGACTTTTTAGTAAGCGAACTGAACCCATTCCGGCAGTTGCCGGAATGGGTTTTTTTATGGTTTTATGATCGGTTACGGGCGAAAGTGTCGGCTTCCGGACCGGAATCTTCGTAAGCGAAGAACTCCACCATGCTTCTTTATTCTGATGGCTGCCAAAAAGACTCCTGCTGCTGCAGCAGCACCCAAGAAAGCTGCGGCCCCCGCCAAAACCGCCGCTACGCCCGCTGCCAAACAAGCGGCCAAAACCGCCACTACCGCGCCCAAACCCGTAAAGCGGCCCACGGCCAAAGACATGAAGCAGCACGCCCAGACGCTGCCCTACCCCGCCAAGCAGGCTGATATGAAGCTGCAGCCTGGCATGGACTTCAGCACCTACCGTGCCGCCGGCAAGCTTCAGGATAAAGTGGCCCTCGTCACCGGTTCTGATTCCGGCATCGGGCGGGCGGTGGCCGTGGCCTTTGCTATGGAAGGAGCCCATGTGGCTGTGCTCTTCAACGAAAACGTGGTGGACGCCGAGGAAACCAAGCGCCTCGTGGAAGCCCAGGGCCGGCGCTGCATTTTGCTGCAAAGCGACGTGCGCGACCCGGAGCAGTGTAAGCAGGCCGTGCGTCGCACCCGTTCCGAACTGGGTGGCCTCAACATCTTAGTGAATAACGCTGCCTTCCAGATGGCGCAGGAGAAGTTCGAGGACATCCCGGAGGAGCAGATCCGCCGCACCTTCGATACCAATATTCTGGGCTATATCTGGATGGCGCAGGCTGCCATTCCGCACCTCAAAAAGGACGACTGCATCATCAACACCGGCAGCATCGTGGGTCTGACGGGTATTCCGATTCTGATTGACTACGCTTGCACCAAATCGGCCATTCATGCCCTTACCAAGAGCTTGGCTACCCATTTGGGCGAGCGGGGCATCCGGGTGAACTGCGTGGTGCCCGGCCCGGTCTGGACGCCCAACATTCCCGGCACCATGCCCCGCGAGGAAATCGAGAAATTCGGCTACGAAGTGGCCCTGGCCCGCCCCGGCCAACCCGAGGAGCTGGCCCCCGCTTACGTGCTGCTGGCCTCCCAGGACGGCTCGTTTATGACCGGCTCACTGGTGCACGTAACCGGCGGCAAAATGAGCAGCGACCAGTAAATAAAATGAGGCTGTAGAGACGCGTATTCGCGTCTCGTCGTTGCTGATGTTGTTTGGTCGGCGCAGTTCCGGCCGTTCAACGACGCGACGCGAATACGCGTCTTTACGGCCTCATCCGTCGAAAACATAAGCTGCCGATCCGCACTTGTAGGTTGCCCCTCCACTCTTCCGATTACCTCAATGCCGCATTACCCCGAAGGTACCGTCCGGGCGCTGCTCCAGACCGAGCTGGTGACGTCCGCCACCCGTGCCGCCCTGGAAGCCCGCCTCAGCGCCTCCGCCGACTACGCGCCGCAGTTTTTCGACGCCGATACGTACCAGCTGCTGCGCGCCGTGGCCGCCCGTATTTTCCCTCAGCCTGACCGGGAAACGCCCATTGAGCTAGCCCCGGCCGTGGATAAGCGCTTGGCCGACGGTACCGCCGACGGCTGGCGCTACGACGCTATGCCGCCCGACCGGGAAGCCTACCGACTCGGCCTGGGCGGCATCAACCAGGCCGCCCAAGCGCAGTTTCAGCAGCCCTTCACGGCCCTGAGCGCCGAGCAGCAGGACCAGATTATAGGGCAGCTTGCCGCCGGCCAAGCTGCTGGTGAAAACTGGCAACAGGTACTCCAGGACCGGTTTTTCGAGGAGTTCCTGGCCGAGTTGACGGAGAACTACTACGCCCACCCGCTGGCTCAGGAAGAAATTGGCTACGTGGGCATGGCCGACGTGCCCGGCTGGCCCCACGTCACCCCCAACACCCTCGAACCCCGTGAGCCAGAAGAGGTGAAATAGTGAAGTGGTGCACTGGTGAGTCTGAAATCCTGATTACGCCATTTGCGCATTACCCACCTCACAAATTCACCATTTCACAAATTCACCGCACATGCCCGACGAAGAAGTACTCGAAGAAGGCGTGCTGAACCCGGTTCAGCCCGAAATACAGGACCCGTTGCTCCAGAGCTTGCTGGCCGATAACGCCACCCCGGCCACCGAGCCCACGGGCGAGGAGGCCCCCGTTCCGCTGCCCGACCCCACCGACGAGGTGGATTGCGTGGTGATTGGTACCGGCGCGGGCGGCGCACCCTTACTGGCCCGTTTGGCCATGGCCGGCCTGAAGGTGGTGGCCCTGGAAGCCGGCCCCCGCCGTGACCCTAAAACCGAGTACGCCACCGACGAAAAAGCCCAGAACTTCCTGTTCTGGAACGATGAGCGCCTCTCCGCCGGTCAGAACCCGGTGGCTTTCGGCAAAAACAATTCCGGCACCGGCGTGGGCGGCTCTACGCTGCACTACACGGCCTACACGCCCCGCGCCCACCGCGGCGACCTGAAGCTGTTCACCGACTTCGGCCAGGGTGTTGACTGGCCCTTCGGAATTGAGGAACTGGAGCCCTACTACGAGGAAATTGAGCACTTCCTGGGTATTTCGGGGCCCACACCGTACCCTTGGGACCCTACGCGCCGCAAGGGCTACCCGCTAGCCCCGCTACCTCTGAACGGCGCGGCTTTGCTCATGCAACGCGCCTGCGCCCAACTGGGCATCGAAACCTCGCCGGCGGCCAACGCGGCCCTGTCGGCGCGCTACTACCAGGAGGGCATTGGCTGGCGCGAGGCCTGCACCAACCGCGGCTTCTGCCAGGCCGGCTGCAACCGCGGCGCCAAGGCCAGCATGGACGTGACGTTCCTGCCCCTGGCCGAAAGCTACGGGGCCGAAATCCGGGCTGATGCCTACGTAACGGAGATTGAGCGTGACGCCTCGGGCCGCGTAACGGGCGTAGTGTACGAGCAGCACGGCCGTACCGTGCGCCAGCGCTGCCGCCACCTGTTTTTGTGCGCCGGGGCCGTGGAAACGCCGCGCCTGCTGATGCTCAACGAGCTGGCCCTCAACAGCGGGCAGGTCGGCAAGCACTTCATGGCCCACCCCGGTATGCAGGTCTGGGGCACCTTCGACGAGGACATCCGACCATACAAAGGCATTCCTGGCGGCCTGATTTCCGAGGATACCCACCGCCCCAAAGACGCCGACTTTGCCGGCGGCTACCTGCTGCAAAGCATCGGGGTGATGCCCGTGACGTTTGCCACCCAGATGGTGCGCCAACGCAAGCTCTGGGGCCAGCCCCTGCGCGACTACATGCGCACCTACAACCACACGGCCGGCATCAACATTCTAGGCGACTGCCTGCCGCACGAGGCCAACTTCATGGAGCTCAGCGACGAGAAGGATGCCCGCGGCTTGCCCAAGCCGCGCCTGCACTTCACAGCCCAGGAAAACGAGCAGCGCATGAACCGCCACGCCGAAAAGCTGATGCGCCAGATCTGGGAAGCGGCCGGGGCCAAGGATATCTGGGCCTTCGAGCGCTACGCCCACGTCATCGGGACGGCGCGCATGGGCCTGAGCGGCGACGAGGCGGTGGTCAACCCCGACGGCAAAGCCTTCGACGTGCCCAACCTTTACATCTGCGACAACTCGGTGTTCCCCAGCGCCCTCAGCGTCAACCCGGCCCTCACCATCATGGCCCTCAGCCTGCGCACCGCCGATAAGTTTCTGGCGTCGTTGCGGGCATAGAGTAGGCTGAATCAGCACGTCATGCCGAGCTTGCCGAGGAATCTCGCGTGCTGACGTTGCAATACTACTCAGGCGTCAGCACGCGAGATTCCTCGGCAAGCTCGGCATGACGTTCTTCCTTGTTACGAGCCACCCTTCTGGCGCATCATTTCAGCTTCAAAAAATGAAGTCTTTCCTTAGTCACATCAAAGAGAAGTTCGGCGACGGCCACTACGAGGGCGACCAGTTCGGCGGCGCGGCCGGCCACGACGGCTCGGGCCTGCCTACCGGCAACGCGGGCAACTTCATGTTTGCCACCGGCATCGAGTGCTCGTACCCTACTATTGCCAATGGCACCATCCGGCGCGATTTGCTGGCTGAAACCGACCACTACAACCGCTACAAGGAAGACCTGGGGCTGGTGAAGGAACTGGGCCTGAAGGTGCTGCGCTACAACCTGCCGTACTACCTCATCCACAAGGCCCCCGGCCAGTTCGACTGGGAGTTTGCCGATCTGGCCATGGCCGAAATCCAGCGCCTGGGTATCACGCCCATTTTGGACCTGATGCACTTTGGTGTGCCCGACTGGGTGGGCAACTTCCAGAACCCCGAGCTGCCGGTGCATTTTGCCGAGTACTGCGGAGCCGTGGCGCGGCGCTACCCCTGGGTGCGCTTCTACACGCCCGTCAACGAAATCTACGTGACGGCACGGGCCTCTGCCAAAGACGGCATCTGGAACGAGCAGCTCAAAGACGACCGTGCCTTCGTGACGGCCATCAAGCACATCACGGCGGCTAGCATTATGGGCACCCAGCAGATTGCCAAGGTACGCCCCGACTGCATCATCGTGCAGAGCGAATCGGCCGAATATATCCACGAGATGCGCGCCGTGCCCAGCCCGGAAATCTGCTTGGTCAACAAGCTGCGCTTTCTGTCGCTGGACCTGCTGTACGCCCACCCGCTCGACTCGGAGGTGCTGCTGTACTGCCTCGATAACGGCCTGACCCGTCAGGAGCTCGAGTGGTTTATGGCCGGCGAGCCGCCCGGCTACCAGATCATGGGCAACGACTATTACGGCCGCAACGAGAAGATTATCAAGCCCGACGGCAAACTCTGCCAGGCCGAGGACGTGCTGGGCTGGTATACCATGACGCGCCAGTACTACGAGCGGTACCGCAAGCCCGTGATGCACACCGAAACCAACACCTTCAACCCCAAAGACGCCGAATGCTGGCTCTGGAAGCAGTGGGTGAATGTGCAGCGCATCCGCCAGGACGGCGTGCCGGTGGTGGGCTTTACTTGGTACAGCCTCCTGGATCAGCTCGACTGGGACATCAGTCTGGCCGAAAAGCGCCTAACCGTTAATGCCTGTGGCCTTTACGACCTGGACCGCAAAATTCGGCCGGTGGGGGAGAGCTACAAGATGATGATCCGCGAATTCGGCCAGATTACTATCATGCCTCACGGCGAGATATTCGAATTTACCACCCGCCCCGCCACGCTCAAGGTGGAAAAGTAGGCGCGAACTTTGTAGTCCGCGTTTCCGCGTCGCCCGAACGATAACGCCCAAACGGAGCAGTAACAGGGTGTAGAAGTGAAGGGTAGTGGCTTAGTTACCGTATCTAATTCGTTTTCCGCTTCCCATGACCTTTTCTCGCCCCAGTTTCAGTACCGCGCTGCAATGGCTGCTGATGCTGGCTTTTGGGGTAGTACTGACCACCGATTTACGCCCGTTGGTGCTGGGCCGGCTGCAACAGGGGCTGCTGGCCACTGGCTTGTGGCGGCCCGCCTTACCAACTACTCCAACTGATCCGCCCGCTCAACTTACAGCCACTAAGTACGCGCCCGTCCTCACGCTGCGTGGCCTTGATGGCCAGCTGCTGAACCTGCAGGAACTGCGGGGCAAAGCCGTGCTCGTGAACTTGTGGGCCAGTTGGTGCCCGCCCTGCGTGGCCGAAATGCCCGGTTTGCAGGCGCTGTACAATAAAGTAGATAAGCGCAACGTAGCCTTCGTGCTGATTTCTCTGGATGAAAACCCCGCTAAAGCCCAGCGGCTGGTACAGCGGCGGGGCTACACGATGCCCGTGTATTTCCCTACGGCTCCGCTGCTTGCCCCCTTCGATACCCAGTCAATTCCAACTACGGTGCTGTTGGGACCCGATGGGCAGGTAGCCGCCCGCCACGAGGGCATGGCCGACTACGACACCCCGAAATTTCGGGCGGCGCTGGAGAAACTGAGCGGTGCGGGCCGGCGGTAGGGCGGCCGGCTGCGTACAGGAAACGGTAACCTCTTTTCGTACCGAAGCTGTTTCCCGGGCCCGCTGCTATGCTGGCCCGGCGCTGCTTGCCTGTTATTCTGTATGTCCACTGCTACTCCGCTTACCTTTATTGGCCTGCATTACTGGGCCGGCTCCGGTCGTGCCTTCGATGCCGTGGCTGGTCTGCTTTCCTCCGATTACCCGTTACTAGCCCCTGATCTGGGCGGTTTTGGTAATGCGCCCGCGCCGCCTGGCGGCTTTACAGTCGATGCCTATGCCGACGCGGTGGCGGCATTTATTGCCGAAAAAAAGGTAGGCCGGTACGTGCTGGTGGGCCACAGTATGGGCGGCAAAATTGCCCTGGCCCTGGCGGCCCGTCAGCCGGCGGGTCTGGCTGGAGTGGCTTTGTTGAGTCCCTCGCCGCCCACACCCGAGCCCATGACCGAGCAGGACCGCAAAGCCAGCCAGCAAGCCTATGGAAAACCTGTGGAGGCCGAAAGCACCTTCCGGAAAATTACGGCCCGGCCGTTGGCCCCGAAGCTGCACCGGCAGATTGTGGCCGACAACCTACGCAGTACCCGCGCTGCCTGGGACGCTTGGCTGCTGCACGGCAGCCGTGAAAACCTCAGCAGCCGGATGTGCGACGTGCAAGTACCCTGCACCATTCTGGCCGGCGACCAGGACGCCATCATGTCGCCTTCCGTGCACGGCTTGGAAACGCTGCCCCTACTGCCTGATGGTACGCCGCTGGAAATTATTGGCGGTGCGGGTCACCTGCTACCCTACGAAGCCCCGGAGGAGGTGGCGGCTTTGCTGCGCCGGTTCGCGGAGCGCGTGAAGGTGGCATAAGGATGGCCGGTTCGTCGGACTGGCAGACATGTTGGGAAGCGCGGCAAACCGCCGAACTTGCGGGCTGATTTCTGCCCCCTATGAAAGCCTGGCTCCTCCCCACGTTCATTTCCCTATTGCTCACCCTCACCACCTGCCGTACCGCGCAGGTAGCCGATGGCTACGCGGCTTACCCCACCTACGAAGGTCCTGATCTGGGCCTGACGTTCCAGCAGGGCCGGGCTAGGTTGCGGGTGTGGGCCCCCACCGCTGACGGGCTCAAACTCAAGCTCTACGCCGAAGGCACCGGCGGCGCGCCCATAGCCGAGTACGACATGCGCAAAGCCGTAGGCGGCACTTGGCTGTATGAGCTGCCCGCCCAGCCGCCCGGCCGATTCTACGTGGTGCAGGCTACCATTAAAGGCCGACAGCTGGCCGAAGTACCCGACCCCTACGTGCACGCCGTGGGCCTTAACGGCCAGCGCGGGGCCCTGCTCGACCCCGCTACCGTGAGCCCTGCCGGGTGGGCCGACGACGTGCGGCCCCGTCTGCGCCAAGCCACCGACGTGGTGATTGGCGAGGCCCACGTGCGGGACTTGTCGATGGATCCGCAGTCGGGCGTGCAGCACAAGGGCAAGTACCTGGGCGTAGCCGAAACCGGCACCCGGGGTCCGCAGGGCGTGAAAACCGGCCTCGACCACCTTACTGAGCTGGGCATCACCCACCTGCACCTGCTGCCCACCAACGACCACGCCTCCGTGGACGAAAGCCGCCTGGCCGAAAACCCCTACAACTGGGGCTACGACCCGCTGCACTACTCCGCCCCCGAAGGCTCCTACGCCACCGAACCCGCCGACCCCGCCAGCCGCATCCGGGAGCTGAAGCAACTGGTGCAGACCCTGCACGGCCAGGGTCTGCGGCTGGTGCTGGACGTGGTCTATAACCACACCGCCACGGCCAGCCGCAACTCCTTCGAGCAGCTGGTGCCCGGCTACTACTACCGCCACCGCCCCGATGGCAGCCTCTCCGACGCGGCCGCCTGCGGCAACGAGGTGGCCTCCGAGCGGCCGATGGTGCGCAAGCTCATCGTGGAATCGGTGACGTACTGGGCCCGGGAGTTTCACGCCGATGGGTTCCGATTTGATTTGATGGGCGTGCTGGATCTGCGCACCATGCGTGCCGTGCGCGTCGCTTTGGACCAGCAGGACCACAGCATTTTCGTGTACGGGGAGGGCTGGACGGCCGGCAGCAGCCCCGTGCCCGAGGCCGAGCGCGCCGTGAAAGCCAATGTGCTGAAACTGGACCGCATTGCGGCTTTTTCCGATGAGCTGCGCGACGGTGTGAAGGGCCACTTTGCCCGCCAGACGGAGCCAGGGTTTGCCAGCGGGCAGCCGGGCCTGGAGGAAAGCGTGAAGTTCGGCATCGTGGCCGCCACCCAGCATCCGCAGCTGGACTACACGAAGGTAAATTACTCGAAAGCTCCCTGGGCTGCCTCCCCGGCCCAAACCATCAACTACGTGGCCTGCCACGATGATATGGTACTCTGGGACAAGCTAACGGCCTCCAACCCGGGCGTATCGGAGGAGGAACGGTTGAAGATGGACCTGCTCAGTAACACCATCGTGTTTACCTCCCAAGGCATTCCGTTTCTGCCCATCGGCGACGAGTTTCTGCGCACCAAGGGCGGCTCCCACAACTCCTTCAACCAGCCCGATGCCGTGAACCAGCTCGACTGGAGCCGGAAGGCGCAGTACGGCCGCGTGTTTGAGTTCTACCGCCAACTCATTGCCCTACGCAAAGCACATCCGGCCTTCCGGTTGCCCACTCAGGAGCTGGTGCAGCAGCACCTGCAGTTTCTGCCCAATCTGCCTGCCACTACCATCGGCTACCAACTCCTCAGCCACGCCGGCGGCGACGAGTGGGCCACCATCACGGTGCTCTTCAACGGCAACCGCCAACCCGCCCGCCTGCCCGTGCCCGCCGGCCGCTACACGGTCGTCCTGAACGGCTCGGAAATCAACCAGAAAGGCCTCCGGCTGCTGGAAATTGCCGGGGAAGCGGCCGTAGAGGTGCCCGCCTCCTCCGCCCTGATTCTGGTGCAGTAGCGGGGAAGTGGTGAAATGATGAGTTGTCACGGCGAGGAGGCACGACATTCCGCGCATCCAGTAGCGTCAATTCGTCCTCTCCGCAGCACAAAGTTCTGAAATGCAGAAAGCCCCTGACGTCCGTGCTGGCGTCAGGGGCTTTTGAATAGGTCAGTATTTAGCGTTTGGAAGAGGAAGAATTGACGCTGCTGGATGCGCGGAATGTCGTGCCTCCTCGCCGTGACAACTCATCATTTCACCGTTTAGTCTAACGACCGGTCGCGGAACAGGACGAAGCCGATATGGGCGAAGACGCCGAATTGGTGGTCTTTCTCGTCGTAGTGGATGAACTGCAAAGCGGCCGGCCCAACAGGCGTCTGGTACTGGAAGCCCGTCATGAGGGTGAGGTAGGGGCGGGTAATGATGTCGCCGCGCTTGGCCAGCAGGGAGTTGTCCTCGCGCCGCTCCCAGGGCCGCACCAAAGTGTGGAGGTAGCCCTCGGTGCGCCATTCCAAAGACCCCACCACAGCCTTCACGTAGCGCAGGCCGGCGGCGGCGTAGGCCGTGCCCCGGTAGCGGTCCAGGAAAATGGTGCGCGAATCGGGCAGGGGCAGGAAGGTGGAAGAGTTGGTAAGCGAAGAGCGGTAGGTAGAGAAACTGCCCTGCGTGCTGGCCATCAGATCCACCATAAAGCCCCAGGCGTTGGTGCGTGCGCCCACCGTATCCACTTTGTTCAGGTTGAAATACTGCTCCATGAACAGGTTGGCCTTCAGCCACTGGTGGTTGCGGTTGCGCTCCACCAAGTCGCCGGCTGTGGAGCCGGGCTCGTACTTTTCCCGGCCCGTCACGCCCCGGAAGCTCAGGTCCACGCGGCGGCCGGTGGTGGCGTACTGGCGGCGGTTGAGCGAGTTGCGCTCAAACTTGAGGGACGCCGTACCGCCCTGAAACCGGCTCTGGTCCAGCTTATCATCAGTACGGATAGCGTCGGTATTGGCAAAATTGTCGCGGTTGGTGAATAGGCCACCGCTGAGCACATAGCGGCTGCGGTAGTTGGGGCTTATGCCCACCTGCAGGAACGTCTTCAGGTCGCGCTGCTGAAGCTGGGTGTTCTGGGCCGCTTTACCATTGCCGAGCAGGCCACCGGTATCTTGGTAGTTGAAGTTGTTGAAAACAACCGTCGGCTCAAAGTAAACCGGAATATTGCCTGGCACGCTCACCCGGAACGAGCCCCGCGCCCCGTTGTAGAACCGCCCGATGGTGGCATCGGCCTTAATGGTGTAAAGGTAGCGGTTGAGGTAACGGTAGCTGGCCCCGAGGTAGAAGTTGCTCATCGAGCGGGTCGAGAGCAGCACGCCCAGGTCGGTAGTGAGGTTGGAGTTCTGGCGGGCGTCCACGTTCAGCGTGTAGCCCTGCTTCTGCTGGTCGTAGCGGATGCGCGGGTACACGTTGTTGAAGAAGTCGTTGTTCACTAGGCGGTAGTAGCCTTCCTCAATATCGGCGGGCGAGTAGTTGGAGCCGCTGCGCTGAAAGAACCGGCGCACAAACGTCTGCTGTACTTCCGGAATGCCCTGCACATTCACCTGTTTGAACTCGGGGCGCGGAGCCCGCTCCTGAAACGCCCGGCGCCGGGCCTGCAGCGCCACCGTATCCTCGCGGCGCGTAATGCGCCGCTGAATCAGAGCCAGCTTTTCTTCGGTGGCCTGGATACCCAGGGTCACTAGTTGTTTCACCTGACCGAAATCGGCCGCCGTAATATCACCCAGCTTGGGCTGGATAAAGATGCCATTGGGGCCCACCGAAGTAGTATCGGCCACATTGGAGCCCAGGAACAGGAGCGTGCTGGTCAGCAGTTCATCATCCCGTTGCTTGGGATATTTACTGAAGGCCACGTCGCCCACATTCACCCCGATGATGACATCGGGCTTGAACTCCTCGCGCATCACGCCGGTAGGAAAGTTATCCACCACAGCCCCGTCGAACAGGTAGCGGCCGTCGGGCTGTCGGATGGGCCGGAAGGCCAGCGGAAAGGCCATCGAGTTGCGCACGGCATCGGAGAGGGAGCCGCTACGCTGCACCACTTTCTCGCGGGTAAACACCTCCGAGGCCACGGCCCGATACGGTACCAGCAGCTTGTTGAAATCGTAGCCCGAAATGGCACCGGCCGGGGCCAGCATGGTGGCCAACACGTAGTTCAGGGTCACGTCGTCCACCAGTTTGGGTGTCACGCGCACCTTCAGGGTCGAGTCGAGGGCCAGGCGCAGGTGCAGGGCGGCGGGGCTGGGGTCAGTGTCATAGTAGTTGAACACCTTGCCTTCCAAAGGCCGGCCCGAAACCCAGGTCTGGAAAGCCGGGGCCATGATAATTTCCTCGATTTCGCGGGGTGAGTAGCCAGCTGCGTACATGCCGCCCACAATGGCGCCCATACTGGTACCCACGATGTAGTCGATGGGAATCCGGTTTTTCTCCAGCACTTTCAGCACGCCTACGTGGGCGAGGCCTTTGGCCCCGCCACCACTTAGTACCAGGCCTACACGCTGGGCCTGCAGAGAATGAAAACTCAGCAGCCACAGCAAAAGCAGTGGCAGGATACGGTAGGTTTTTCGCATATAGCAAGCAGGTAGAAACAGGGAAAGCCCACGAGACGGGGCGCGTTTCCTACGCATATAGCGGGCGGGAGTTGCCGCCGTTTCGACCTATCTGCATCCTTACCCAGCTAACGGGGCTGCGAGCCCGGCCGGCAATGTAAGCACGACAGTAAAATTTCGGTTTTGCTGCTGAACTTGTAAGGTGGCTCCGTGTAACTCCGCAATGCGTCCGCTGAGCTACAACCCCAGCCTGGCCCGAATTCACCACTTCTTGAAAATTACGTACACCGCCGCTACCAGCAGCGCGAAGCCGGCCAGGTGGTTCCAGCCCAGCTTATCGGTTTTGAACACATACACGGCGCAGATGGTGAACACCGTGAGCGAAATAACTTCCTGAATCACCTTGAGCTGAAACAGGTTGAACGGTCCGCCATTTTCCTCGAACCCGATGCGGTTGGCCGGCACTTGAAACACGTACTCGAAAAAAGCCAGCCCCCAGCTAATCAGAATCACGCCCACCAGTCCCAGCCCATGCAGCCAGCTGATTTTCTTGAACTGCAGATGCCCGTACCAGGCAAACGTCATGAACAGGTTGGAAATGGTGAGCAGCAGAACGGTGTACAGGCTTTTCATGAGGGGAGGTTAAAGTCAAAAATAAAAGCACGCAGTTTGGCTTCATGGTGAAAGCCTGCAGCTCGGATAAGCGGTTTCCATACGCAGCCTGGGCGCTTCAGATACATCGGCCATCAGGTTTCTGCTATAGCAGCGGGGCTTGCTCTTCCGCCTTAAGTCAGGCGTTTGCGTTTGACTTTTTCTCTTTGACTTTATTCATCGTGGCCGGCCACTGTCTTCACAGGAGCCTGGTCCAGCTGTTTGGCTTCGAGGGCGAGGCGTTGCTGCTCCTTTTCGGAGGGCGTACGGGGTAGCCGGTCGAGGTCGGGTTGACCGGCATCTACCCAGGCTGTGTACCAGAACGCGCCCACCAGCCGTAGCGCCAAGCGCATCTGCCGCTCCACTTGCCCGCTCAGACGCTGGTGGTACTCGCGGGCGAAGTCGCGGGAGTAGGTGCGCACCGTGAGGTTGCCGCGCTGCTCGAAACTATGCTTGCGGTCCTCAGGCGTTTTTCGGCTCAGCTCCCGCTCAAACCGCAATACCGAATCGACGGCGGCGTTGGAGCGGGCCACGGCTCCCCAAATAGTGTCCGTCGGTTTATCCAAGTAAGGCGCGGGGCCAGTGAAGAAGTCGTAGCCGTTGCTGAGCAGCTCGGGCAGGCGGCTTTCCCAGAGGCCGTGAATGCCGCGCTGGCCCGTAAGCTGGCCGTTGTAGTTGTGGGTAGTGTGCAGCGGCACGCAGGCATCGGCCACGTAATGGCCCATATCGGCCGAGAGGTGCAGAATCCGGTCGGCATCGTGGGCCTGGAAGGCGGCCGTGAGTTGGCCCTTCATGCGCGCCACCTGCCAGGGCACAATGCCGTGGCGGAGCAACGAATCTTCCCCCAGCAACGCCACCGCATCGGCATAGGAGTGGGGCAGCCGGGTCAGGGCTGAGTCGCCGTACACGTCCACATCTAGGAAGTGGCGTGGGGCCTCGCCGGGTACCACCGAGCGACGCGAATCGGGGCGGGTGGCGTTGTCGGTGAGGTAGTCGATGTGGGCCTTATAGAAGCCAATCATTTCGGGCGGCAGCGTGTACACCGCCAGCCGGTTAATCAGCCGATGCCCGAAAAACCCCCAGGCTTGCGCCGTGGAAGCCATAACCAGAAAACCCAGGGTAGCAATACAATAGCGGTAGATAGCTGTCATACGGCATAAGATAGAGGAAGACTTATTGCCAGGCAAGCACCTGAAAATCGGTTAGTAGCCGGCAGGGCTGGTTCTCCGCATCCAGGCCCACATATGTAGCGTATGATCCGTCCCCGAAGCCGGTGGAAAATGCCGCAAGGGTATCGTGGGAAGTGGCGTACAGAAAGCCGGGAACAGGTACAGCACTATCAAGATGAAAGCAGGTAATCATCAGGTTTTTGGCGGCGGCTTCATCCGCCATAAAGTGGCTGAACCGGTTCACATCGGCGGCATCCAGAAACAGCGCCATGCCACCGTCCACCAAATAGCCATAATATTCCGGCCCTCGGACAGGCAATGGTGACTGTCCCGGCAACACTGCCAACTCCCAGCGGGCTAAGGGCTTAGCCGAAAACAGAACGTGGGCAAATGCTACCCGTTCGTCGCTTGTGAACCGGGCTATTGCCAGCTCTACCGGAAACCGGCCGCGCAGAAACTGCGTGGTGAAACATGGGGTCTGTGCAGATAGCGTGATGGGGTCTGTAGCTACCAGTTGGCCTGATGAAACGGGTAGATTCCCCAGCAACTGCTGGCGCAGGATGATGGTACTGCTATGCTGCTGGACTTGTTTGCCTGGAAAGAAAGCTGACTCAAACACTGCCGGCTCCGCCTTCACTTCATATGGCAAACGGCTTACCGTAGCTCGACCTGGTGAGAGGACAGTCCCTTCTGTTGACTTTCGGCAACCCACAAGTAGAAAACACAGGGTAAAAATCCAGTAGCAGTATCGGTAACTCATCAAGCTTAAAATAGGGGAAGTCACAGCAAAAAGTCAACGCCCCACCGGTCATCCTTCGCAGGCGGACGCCATATGAAGGATGACCGGTGGAACGTTGACTTTTTACTTTTCTCTGCTGGACTCCTACTCTTACCGTCGGCCCTGGCCCGCGAAGCGCATCCGGTAATCGGCATTCACGTCGCCCTTGCTGATGCGGGCCAGCTTACCCTTCAGCAACTGCTTCTTCAGGCCCGATACGTAGTCGGTGAACAGCACGCCTTCCAAGTGGTCGTACTCGTGCTGAATCACGCGGGCGGTCATGCCGGTGAAGGTTTCCTCGTGCGGCTGCCGGTTTTCGTCCTCGTAGCGCAGCACGATGGTGGCATGGCGCACTACTTTTTCCCGTACGCCCGGAATGCTCAGGCAGCCTTCTTCAAACGCCCATTCCTCGCCGGTTTCGCTGACCATCACGGGGTTGATGAAGGCGCGCTTCACCGGGCCAGCCGTGGGCTCCTCCACGATGGGGTTCCCTTCTTCATCCTCATCCATCATCGGGGTCGAATCGATAACGAACAGGCGGATACTTTTGCCTACCTGCGGCGCGGCCAGGCCCACACCGCTGGCGTGGTACATGGTGTCGTACATGTCGGCAATGATCTGCTTCAGCTCCGTGGCAGAGTAATCGGCAGCCAGGGATTTGGCGGGTGTTTTGAGAACCGGGTCGCCGAAGGCAACAATGGGGTAAATCATCGGGATTCGAGGTAGGATTGCAGAATGATGGTGGCGGCCACCTTGTCTACGGTTGCTTTGTCGCGGCGGTCTTTCTTGCCCAGGCCCCCGGCCAGCATGGCGGCGTGGGCCATGCGGGAGGTGAACCGCTCGTCAATTTCGTGCACGGGCACGCCCGGGAATTCCTTACGCAGCCGCCGTACCACACCCACTACGGCGCTGGTCGAGTCGGTGGCCTCATTCTGGAGGTTTTTGGGCATGCCAATCACCAGGGCATCCAGCGGGTCGCGTTGGTGGTAGGCCTTGAGGTAAGTCAGTAAATCCTGACTGTGAATGGTTTCGAGCGGGGTGGCGATGAGTTGAAGCGGGTCCGTCACGGCCAGCCCCACGCGCTTGTGGCCGTAATCGATGGCAAGAATTCGGCCCATCGCAAAAAGAACTAAGTAGAAAGCCAAGCGGCGGCCAATCAGCCGGTTAGCCGGAGCCGCGCCCCAAAGATACGACACCCGCCCCGAAAGGTGTTATCCACCAGCCGGCCACCGCAATCTGGCAACGGGGTGGTTACCGTAGTTTACCGGCGAAACCGGCCCGTTGGGCGAGATGGCCACGCCTTTCTAAAATGATAAAATAATATTTGCAGTACGCTCAGTATCAAGCCCTTTTATTGCCAGTTAAAACCGCTGCTACTGGATGATAATTGACTTGGATGAATATTAAATTGTACTGTTATCGGAAAATGCCTATACCTCTATGCCTGACATGGCTTTCTTGGAAAAGTTTCAATAGTTTTGAAGACCTGTCCGTAGTGTGGATTTCTGATTATCGACTGAACAACTACTCTCTCAACGCTTTATGACCACCGAGCCGAACGACTCGCCGCTTCCCGCGTCGGAGCCGACCCCGCGTAATTCCCGGTGGCAGGTGCGTCAGCCGTGGCTGTTGGGCCTTATGCTGGCCTGCGGTATCCTGTTGGGAGCAAATCCGTTCCGGCCTTCTGATCAGAACCCCGACCTCACGGCCCGCGGCTACTTAAAGTTCAAAGAAATCCTCAGCTACGTGGACCGCGACTACGTGGACTCGGTAAACGCCGAGGAGCTGTCGGATTACGCCATCAGCCGCATGCTGGAGCGCCTCGATCCGCACTCGGTATTCATTCCGGCCAAGCAGCAGCAGCAGGCCTCCTCCTTTCTGCAAAGCGACTACGACGGCATCGGGGTTGAATTCAATCTGTTCCGCGACACTGTTACGGTGGTGGCGCCGCTTAGCGAAGGTCCCGCCGAGCAGGCCGGCCTGCAGCCCGGCGACCGGATCTTGGCCGTGAACGGGCAGCGGGTATCGGGCGTGCACCTAACCACCGAGCAGATGTTCGGGAAGCTGCGCGGCCCGCGTGGCACCAGCGTCACCCTCCAGATTACCCGCCGCGGCCTAGCCCGCCCCTTGAGCGTGCAGGTAACGCGCAACCGCATTTCCAACGCCTCAGTGGACGTGGCCTATATGGTAGACAACCAGACCGGCTACATCAAGGTGAGCCGCTTTGCCAGCGGCACCTATGACGAGTTCAAATCGGCTCTGGGTGATTTGCGCCGCCAGGGCCTTACGCGCCTCGTGCTGGATTTGCGCGGCAACCCCGGCGGCTACCTTGACCGCGCCACCAAAATGGCCGATGAGTTTATTGGGGGCACCAAGAAGATTGTGTACACCGACGGCAAGGGCGACCAATACGACACCCAGACGTTTTCGCGGGTAGCCGGCGAGTTTGAGGAAGGCTCTTTGGTGGTGCTGGTGGATGAAGGTAGTGCCTCGGCCGCCGAAGTGCTGGCCGGTGCCCTGCAGGACCACGACCGGGCCGTGCTGGTGGGCCGGCGCACCTTCGGCAAGGGCTTAGTACAGCAGCCCATTGCCCTCAACGACGGCTCGGAGCTGCGCCTGACCATTGCCCGCTACTACACGCCCTCGGGCCGCAGCATCCAGAAATCCTACCGCGGCGGGTTGGGCGAGTACGAGAAGGACCTGCAGAACCGCCTGCGCCACGGCGAGCTGTTCCACGCTGACAGCATCCATTTTGCTGATTCATTGAAGTACCGCACGGCCCACGGCCGCACCGTGTACGGCGGCGGCGGCATCATGCCCGACCTGTTCGTGCCCCGCGACACCTCGGCGTACTCGGCCTACTATACCCGCCTGCAAAGCCAGAACCTGGTGCGCGAATTTGCCCTCACGTACTACCAGGAGCACAAAGATGAGCTGGAAGCTTTGCGCTTCGAGCAGTTCAGAGAAACGTTCAAAATAGGAGATGCCCAGCTGCAGCAGCTGGCCGCCCGCGCCGCCCAGAACGGCGTACCGGCCGATGCGGCGGGTCTGCGCCGCAGCACGCCGCTGCTGCGCACCCAGCTCAAGGCCCTCATTGCCCGCAGCGCCTACGGCAAGTCGGCCTATTTCCAGGTGCTGAACCAGGATGACGCCGAGATGCAGCAGGCCCTGAAAGCCGTACAGGAGCCCAATAACCCCGTGATGCTGGGGCTGCTGGAGAAGTAGACTCACTGAGCTTTCGGTAATAAACCGGCCTCTCGGCATACCACCGAGGGGCCGGTTTATGTCAAGTAAAGACTAACAAGCGTTGTAGCGAGGGGCCTGATGTATTGTTCTGATCGAGTTTATGTGGAAAATGGTGCGACTTATGTTAGCTACTTTGCTGTTGGCAGCAACGGATGGTTTCGCGCAGATACGCAGTGAGCGGGTAATACCGATTGAGCAAGGACGGACTCATCTTTTACAAACCGCTGACCGAGCACCCATTGTGCTGGAAGGGCGGGTGGTGGCACGGCGTGGGCTCTGGGATGCTCGACATGAAATGATTATGACCGCCAATAAGATAGAAGTATATACTCTATTTAAAGGGCAGCCCGTATTCAGCCAAAGAAAATATGTAGAAATCTTGACGGTGGGAGGCACCGTTGGCGACGAGGGAATGGGGGTATTTGATGGAAATGAGGTACGTCTGCCGTTAAATGCCATTGGGCTGTTTTTTCTCGCTCCCTACGCTCCTGATAATGGTTTCCGTCCTGTAGTAAAGGGAAGTTCGTACCTACAGGTGATGGTGGGTGAAGGTAGCTTCTGGCGTTACGATGGTTCACCCTGGACCGGGGCTGATAATGCAGCTCATATTCCCGAAAAAGGCATTTGCCCTGATATTTCGGCTGTTATTCACGCTCCGCTCCGCAGTACATACGGCCGCCCAATCATCTTAGTAGCTGGCTTCGATGCGGCACACTTTGCGGCCTATAATCCCTTTCCTAGTGGGCAACGTAGCGAAGCTCCTGTGAAAAAGCCCGCATCCAAAATCCGTTGAATAAACCTCAATGGCCCAGGATTGCAGCTGCCAGCGCGAAGCTGCCGACGCGCAAAATGGTGTGAGGGTGGCCTTTTACCGCCTGCATCGCACAGTAGCTGCTACGTGATGAAATCATTCGCGCTGCTTAGAATATCAGGTAAATTTCTATTTCACATCCTGAAACCGAAACGTCTGCTGAATGCCTGTCAGCGGCTTGCCATCGGCTTCGGCGTAGGGGTAGATGAAGTAGTTGAGTGGGGCACTTTCCTGACGCGGCGACAACACCAGGTCGCGGCCCCGGGTGAACTCCAGGCGGTTTTCGTCGTGGGCCCCGAAGAAGTAGTTGCGGCGGGCGGGGTTTTTGGCGGCCTCGGACGCATCCACGGGTACCCAGCCCGTGGCGGGCGTGTAGAACTCGGCCCAGCAGTGGTAGCCCTTGATTTCGCCCTGCCCCCGCTCGGGCGGCAGCGGAAACCCGATGCTGAAGCGCGCCGGAATGCCCACGGCCCGGCAGTAGCCGATAAACACGGCGTGAAAATCGGTGCAGTTGCCGCGGCGGGCGTCGCAGGCGTAGTAGATGTCGCCCCGGCCCCAGCCCTGGCCGGTTTTGTCGTAGGTCACGGTGCTGACCACGTGCTCATAGATGGCGCGGGCTTTTTCGAGGTCGGTTTTGGCCTGAGCTTTCGTTACGACTTCCTGAGCCCACTGTTTGATTTTATCGTCGAGCGGCACGAGGCGGTCGGGCTGAAGCCAGCGGGCCATGTCGGGGTCGGCGGCCTCGGCGCGGCGGGCTTTTTTGGGCGCGGGGCTGGTCAGGTAGGGGTTGAGGTGCTCCTGGCGGGTGGCTTCCAGCTGCATTTCTACCCGCAAGTTGGCGGCCTGTGCGGCGGCTACTTTCAGGTGTAGCAGCTGGTTACCATACTGGCCGGTGCGCACGGTGTAGGGCACGGTGGTTTTCACCGTCAGGCCGCTGACCTGCTGGGAAGCATCGGGGTGGGGCACCGGCAGCCACAGCTCCACCGAGTCGGTGCCAGCGGGCAGGGGCGGCACGGTAGCCGCGTACACGAAGATGAATGTGCGGCTGCGGGGCGCGGGTGCGGCCGGAGCATCAGGAGCAAAAAACGAGAGCAGAGGCAGCAGAAACGAAAGCATAGCAGGGGAGAGGCATGGGCCGGGCAACGGGAAAAGTCTAAACAAGCCGGAAAAGTTGCCGGGCCCGATGCTCGGCAAAGGTACGGTAGCCGGCGCCGGGTAGCCCACGTCGGCTCGCGCCGCTAGGTCAGCGGCAAACCTTGTATCTTCCAGCCGGCATCCTCCGCTTGTTTCCCACCCGAAATTTCCCACCCGTATGCCCTTCTATCAACGCCTAGGCCAGATTCCGCGCAAGCGCCATACCCAGTTCCGCCAGCCCGACGGCTCCCTCTACCACGAGCAGCTAGTGGGCACCCTGGGCTTTCACGGCGTCTCGTCGCTGCTCTATCATAAGCACGCACCCACCGAAATCAAGAAGGTGGGGGAGCCCCAGCCCTTCGCCCCCAAGCTGCTGAAAGACCGGCCACTGGAGCCCGCCCACCTGCGCACCCTGGCCCAGACCAGCACCGGCGGCGACTACCTGCAGGCCCGCCAGACCCTGCTCGGCAACGCCGACGTGACCATGAGCATCTGTAACCCCACGGAGCCGCGCATGGACTACTACTACAAGAACGCGCTGGCCGATGAGGTGATTTTCGTGCACGAGGGCCGGGGCGAGTTGTGGAGCCAGCTGGGCAAGCTGGCCTTCGAGCCCGGCGACTACGTGGTGATTCCGCGCACCATCATTCACCAAATGCACTTCGAGGAAGGCCCCGTGCGCCTGCTCATCATCGAGTCGTTCAGCCCCGTGGAAACCTGCCGCCGCTACCGCAACCACTTCGGGCAGCTGCTGGAGCACGCGCCCTACTGCGAGCGGGACTTCCGCGGCCCCTCGGAGCTGGTGGAGAATGACGTGCGCGAGTCGGGCGAGTACGAGGTGAGGGTGAAGAAGGACGGGCTGCTGCACACGCTGGTGTACGGCCACTCGCCTTTCGACGTGGTGGGCTGGGACGGTTACTTCTACCCCTACGCCACCAGCATCCACGATTTCGAGCCCATAACCGGCCGCATCCACCAGCCGCCACCTGTGCACCAGCAGTTCGAGGGGAACAACTTCGTCATCTGCTCCTTCGTGCCGCGTTTGTTCGACTACCACCCGCTGGCTATTCCGGCTCCCTATAACCATTCCAACGTCGATTCCGACGAGGTGCTGTACTACGTGGCGGGTAACTTCATGTCGCGCAAGGGCGTGGATCTGGCCTCGTTTACCTGGCATCCCAGCGGTATCCCGCACGGCCCGCACCCCGGCACCGTGGAGGCCAGCATCGGCAAAAAGGAAACCCACGAGCTGGCCGTAATGCTCGACACGTTCCGGCCGCTCTACCTCACCGAAGCCGCTTTGCCCTACGTGGACCCGCGCTACCCCATGAGCTGGCAGCCCGGCTTCGTGCCCGACCCGCCCCGCGCGGCGGATATGATGGATTAGGCGCGTACCACGCGAAAACCAGAACCGGGACGTTAGGCAACTAGCGTCCCGGTTCTGGTTTTATCGACTAAGCTGCTCAGTTTACGTGGTAGATACGTAGCTCCAAGGTGTCGGACAAACCGGGAAAGTAGAGACTTCGTACCTTCGGTAAAATTGCAAAACCCATGAAAAAAATCTTGTTTCTGGCCCCGGTGCTTCTGGTAGTGGCCTTTCTAAGCAGCTGCGACAAGATTGCCGATCTGCTAACCTTCTACATCGAGGATTCGCAGTCGGTAAAGATTGCCAGCAACTTTCCCATCGGACAGGTGGTGCCGCTCACGCCCATCTCGGTGCCTACCCGCTCAGATGAGAAGTTCAAAAACGAAAACACCAGCGCCAACCTGGTGAAGGACGTGAAGCTCGACCGCCTCACGCTCACCATCACCGACCCCAACGCCGAAAACTTCGACTTCCTGCAGAGCATCAGCATTTACATCAGTACCAACAGCAACGACCGGATTCTGCTGGCCTCGCTGGATAACGTGCCTACCGGCGTCAGCACGCTGCAGCTCACGCCTACCAAGGAGAAGCTGGATACCTACGTGAAAGCCAGCAGCTACACGCTGTCCACGGAAGCCCGCATCCGCAAGCCTATCAGCCGTGACATTACCATCCGCACGGATTCCCGCTTCAAAGTCACCGCCGACCCGCTGTAAAGGTGATTTAGTGAAATGGTGAGTGGCCGTTCTGTTAGCGCATTCTGCGCCTATGGAACGGCCACTCACCATTTTCACTAAATCACTAAATCACTAAATCACTAAATCACCGGTTTCGGCCGTATTGCTCGTGGCTGCTGACCCAGTCAGAGCTGCTGATGGCGGCGCCCAGGCTCAACTCCCCCGCCAGCACCACGCCGGCCACTATTTCGGCGAATTTGTTGACGGTGCCCCGGCCTACGCAGCCCAGCATACGCAGAAATTCGTTCTGGGTGGCCAGGCCGGTGCCGCCGCCGTGGGTGGCTACAATCAGCGAGGGAATGGTCATGCTGATGTACAGGTCGCCCTCGGGGGTGATTTCGGAGTAGAGTACTCCGGCCGACGACTCGGAGACGTTGGCCACATCCTGGCCGGTGGCAATGAACATGGCCGTGATGCCGTTGGCCGAGTGCGCGCCGTTGTTGTTGGCCCCCGAGATGAACGCGCCCACGTTGCTTACCTGCCCGTGGTAGGCCAGCTGCTCGGGCGTCACGCGCATCCGCTGCTGCAAAATGTCGCGCTTTATAACGGCTTCCGCTACTACACGCTTGCCCCGGGTGCGCATTACGTTGATCTGGGAGGCTTTTTTGTCGGTGGCGAAGTTGCTTTCCAGGTAGAAGTGGCGGATGGGCGCGCCCTTGTAGTTTTCCAGAATCCAGGAGCAGGCCGCGAAGGTAGCGCGGCCCACCATGTTCTGACCGGCCGCGTCGCCGGTGCTGAAGTTGAAGCGCAGGTAGGCGAATTTGCCCGCCAGATACGTGTCAATGTATTGCAGCTTGGCCACGCGGGAGGTGCTTTCGGCCTCGGGCCGGATCCGCTCGATTTCCTCTTCTACCCACCGGCCGAAGTCCCGGGCCCCGCGGGCATCGTCGAACACGAATACCGGGGCCCGCTGCATGGCGTCGCCGATGACGGTGCACTTTACGCCGCCGCAGAGGTTCAGGAGCTGAATGCCCCGGTTGTAGCTGGCTACCAACGTGCCTTCGGTGGTGGCCAGCGGAATCAGAAAGTCGCCCTGGGCGTGCTCCCCGTTGACGTGCAGCGGCCCGGCCAGCCCCACCGGAATCTGGGCCACGCCAGTGAAATGCTCGCAGTTGCCCTGCAGGTCGTGGGCATCGAAGGAGTAGTGCTTGAGGTGCTGAAACTGCTGACCCGAAAACTCCTCGGCAAACTGCTGCCGCGCCCGGATGGCCTCGTCGGCGTAATCGTCCGCGTCGGAGCGCGGAATCTTGTGGCCCTGGGTCGGCAGGTTGGCAATGGAGTCTTCCACTTCCACCGTCAGGTCGCCAAATGGGTCGGCGGAAAACTGCACCTGCACCGTGTGTAGGCCTTCCTTGAGCGGATCGGTATGCAGGTGGAAGGTGGCCGACTGCCCCACCGGCAGCGTGAAGCCCGTGGCATCGGCGTTGAAGGTAGTGGCGGGCCGCACGTCGCCCCCGCCCAGGTCCAGGGCAATTTCTTCCACGCCAATGCGCTTGCCATCCAGCACCACGGCCTCCACGCGGGTAATGCGCACGGTATCGAGGCGGTTTTTGATGCTGAAAGCCACGCCCTCGGGCGTATTGTGGAGGCTGCCGCGGGTATAGAGCAGCTTAAGCAGCATGGGGCTGGGCGTGAAAATCATAGGGCGGGCGCGGTTGAATGAAGGAATCGGGTCGGGGAAAATAGAAAGGTTTTAGGAGAGCGAAGAATATTCGTCTTACAGTAGCAGTATTGCTGCGGTTACGGGTTGAAAAAGATGGGTAGTGTATAGAGGAAGTCGATGGGTTGGTGGTTGCTATCTGTGCCAGGTGTGAAATGCCCGCTCAATAACTGAGTTGCCCGCACTGCCTCCGCGTCGGCCACAGGATGCAGACTGCGCACTACGGCTATATCTCTGACGTTTCCTTTGGTATCTACAAGGAAGCGTACGTACACTTTCCCTCGTACTGTTATGGGTAGATTATTGGGCCAGCGGACGTGCTTGTTCAGAAAGCTGACAAGTGCGGTGTCACCTCCAATGAAGGTTGGCATGCTTCTCTCTCCCGGCCCCCAACAGTCTGTTGTGTGTGTAAATGATTCCTCCGCGCTGGGGGTGCTGTGCAGTCCGGTAGTGTCCACCGCTTCGATTGTCTGGGCAAAGGCGCGGCTACCAAAGAAAAGCAGGGCCAAACCGACCCATGTGAACGATACAGTCTTCATTTGAAAGCGAAATAGACAGGAAATACCATCTCGTGTGGCCGGGCTATGCCACCGCAGATAGCCGGCGAAAAATGTCCATTCAGCAACTGCACTACGCGCAATGCCTCTGCGTCAAAGGCAGGATGTATTCCCTTCAGCACTTTCGTTCGGTACACTTTTCCATCAGTGCCAACTATAAAGGAAACGTGTACTTTACCCTCAACCTGCATGCGTAACCCCATGCTGGGCCATTGAACATTCTGCTGGATGAAGAGCAGCAGGTTGTCTTTCTTGTTGCGCTTGAGGTAAGTGGGCATCACCTCGCAAATCATGACCGGCCCGCCCTTGCCAATGGCTTGGTACGTTTCGAGGGTGATAACGCCTGATAACCCATCTTCGGCCAGCGGTTCAATCTTTAATTCTAGCGGCTTGCTACGCAATCCAACGGTGTCCGCAAGTTCCTGCGCGGCCACGGTTTGGTAGAAAAGAACAGCAAGCAGGATAACCAGCAGACGAGATAAGCTATTCATCTTCCTGGGAGGCAAAGGTTACAGGTAAAGTATAACGCACGTCCACCGCTTTACCTTGTTGGTTTCCTGGGTTCCAGGCCGGCATCTTTCTAATAACTCGCAGCACTTCCTGGTCCAGCAGTGGTTCCAGGCCTTTCACAATGCTGGCATCTTTTACCCGGCCATCAGCCGCCACAGTAAAAGTGACCAAAACTCTTCCTGTAGAGGTGGCACCTTCGGGGTAGCGCATGTTCTGCTGCAGAAAGGACAGTACGCCTTTTTGCCCGCCTTTAAACTCCGGCATTTGTTCTACTACCATTCCTAGAAATGGCAATGATGCAGAGTGCTCAACAGTTGATGGCTTTTCTAATCCCATGGCAGCGGCCGTTAAGTCAGAAAGTGGCTCAAATAGCTCATTTTGCCCCGGCTTAAAGCAAAGAGCAGCCTGCCCCACCGCCTCCCGCGCCGACAGGCCCAGCCCGCACACCAGCAGCAGCGCCACCAGAAACTTCCGCTGCCGGGGACGCAGCGCCACGCGGCGCGGCAAGGGTGCCGGCGGTTGCGGGGCCAGCTGGTCGGGCCAGAACCGCCCGCACAACCGGCCGTCGGGGGAGTGCCGAAAGGCGGCTTCCAGCTCCGGTTGGGTGGCCTCGGTGAAGTCGAGCACGGTGCGGCTACAACTGCGGCAGTGGCGACCCTGGGCGGCGGGCGTCATCTGCTGCCAGTCTTCGGCGCAGGCCCGCAGGCGGACGTTGAGGATGGGCAAGGATAGCATAGGAGCGAGGCGTAGAATCCGGAAGGTAAACGATGCGGCAACGCGCCCGCATATAGTTGCCAATGAATAAGTTCGGCTGCTGTGGTAACGCCACGGGCAGTCAAGTGCCCAGAGGTGAGGCCACGATTTAATCAGCCAGAAGATACGCCGTTTACTGCCCGCTGGTGGGGGCTTCTTCCCAGAATTCCCGGCCGCTGGTATCTACGTAGCCGAACTGGCCGTCGGGGAGTTGTACGCGGGCCACGCCTTCGGCAAACGGCTCGGCCTGGCGGTAGCGGAGGTCGGTGAGGCGGTTGCCCTCGGCATCGAGGTAGCCGAACAGGCCGGCCAGCTGCACCACCGGAAACGCGAGGTTGCCGGTAAGCCGGATGGTTTGGTACTGCACTGGCTGCACAAGCTTGCCCCGGCCGTTGATAATGCCCCACTTATCGGCCACGCGCACAAAGAGCAGTCCGTTGTAGTTGTCCCGGATTTCATCGTAAATGGCCGGCACCGAGGCCGTGCCTACCGTGAAACGGAACCCTACTTTGCCGTCCTTGCGCACCACGTCGCCCTGTTCCAGCGGATCTTCCTCGGGTTCGGGCAGGGCAGGCTCGGTGAGGCGGCGGCCGCTTACGCCAATGGTAAAGGTTTCGCCGCTAAGCTCCACGGTAGCCCGGCCCTGGCGGAAATTGCCGGCGCGGGTGTACTGCAGCGGCGTCACGGGGTTGCCGCCGCCATCAATGTAGCCGTAGAGCTGGCCCAGGCGCACCCAGGCAATTTCCTCCACGAAGGGACCGGCCTCATCGAAGCGGGCAGGCAGCACCAGCCGGCGGGTGTGGTCGGCGTAGCCCCAGCGGGTACCCTGCCGAAACGGCACGAGGCGGGCCGGCGCGGTCTGGGCCTGCCCGGCGGGCGCAGCTACCACGCTCAGCAGCAGCAGCACCGGAAGCAGAAGTCGTTTCATGCGCAACGAGGGTTGGGAGAGCACCGGCTATACCCGGCTAAGGTACGCAACCCCGGCAAAACCATAAGTCCGCTTTGCGGTTTGGTTCACTCGTTCTTCACCGGCCACCGTTCATCTTGCGGGCCGGAGCCGGGCCGCCGCGAGTTGACGATTCATGTCAATCGGCCGGTTTGGCGTCGTATCTTTGCCCCTGCCTCATCAGGCGCGTTATCTGAACCGCCTCTGCTTATGTCCCCTCAACAACAGTATCCGCGTTTTACGCTGGGCGAAAGCCTAACTCCCGAACAGCTGGATTTTTTTCAACGCAATGGTTTTCTGCATTTCCGGGGCTTTATCTCGCCGGCTACCGTAGCCGATCTGCTGCGCGCCTCCGAAGATGTGCAGCGCCGCTGGCTGGTCGAAGACGTGAAGAAGGTCAACGGCGTACCCATCAAATACGGCCGCGACGTGGACGGCTCGCCCATTGTACAACGGTTTGCCTTTGCCTCACACCATAGCCCGGTGCTGCACGATTTCCTGCAGGATCCGCGCTTTCGGGCGTTGTTTCCGCTGCTGGAAGCCAACGGCGGCCGGGTGGGGGAAAATGAGAAAGATGGCCTCGTGATTAACCACTACGTGAACGTGCCGGGCTCGGAGTTTTCGCAAATGGGCTGGCACACCGATTCCCTGCGGGACGTGTTCTACGGCAAGAAAATCGGGCCGATGCTGAACGTGGGCGTCCACCTCGATGGCACGCCCGCCACCAATGGCGGCCTGCGCGTGATTCCCGGCACCCACCGCCAGAGCCTGCGCGACATCCTGTTCCGCAAGAAGTACTACAAAGACGTAGGCCCCGACGACCACGAAATAGCCGTGGGAACCGAGCCCGGCGACCTGACCGTACACGACGGCCGCATGTGGCACCGCGTAGCGCAGTCGCCGCTGGTGGGCGAGGTGTCGCGCCGCCGTGTGATGTACGTACCCATCATTGCCGGCAAGTACGAGCCCAAGCACGAAAACAGCCCTACCCCGTTCTACCTGCGGTTCTTACACTTGGTTAAATAGGGTTGAATTGCTGAATGGGTGAACGGTCCATCTTTTAGCATATAGAATCGTTTTCCTATTCAGCAGTTCAACCATCTAGCAATTCGGCCATCCACCAGTCCATCAACAAATTGTGAAAACAGCACTTATCACCGGCGCCTCGCGCGGCATTGGGCGGGCTATAGCCTTGGATCTGGCCCGGCGCGGCTACGATGTGCTGCTCACCGCCCGCTCGGAAGATCAGCTGGAGCAGGCCGCCGCCGAGGTCCGGCAGCTGGGCCAGCAGGCGCGGGTGCTGCCGCTGGATCTGGCCGCGCCCGGCGCGGCTGCTCAGCTCTCGGCTTGGGCTACAACACAGGCACCGGAACTGGCCGTGCTGGTGAACAACGCGGGCTACGGCCTCTGGGGCCGGTTTGAGGAGCTACCGCTGGAGCAGCAACAGAACATGCTCCGGCTCAACATGCACCTGCCCGTGGAGCTGACGCACGCGCTGCTGCCCATGCTGCGCCGCCAGCCAAAGGCGTATATTCTGAACGTGGCCAGCACCGCCGCCTACCAGGCCGTGCCCACGCTCACGCTCTACGCGGCCAGCAAGGCGTTTCTGCTCAGCTTCAGCCGGGGGCTGCGCTACGAGCTGCGCGAAACCAGCGTATCCGTCACCTGCCTCAGCCCCGGCGCCACCACCACCGATTTCGCCGACCGCGCCGGTATGAACGCCGATTTGCAGGCCACCGCCAACAAGGTGTCGATGACGCCCGAGCAGGTGGCCCGGGCCGGCATCACGGCCCTGCTGGCCGGCGAGGCCGAACTTATTCCCGGCGCCCTGAATAAGGTATCCGCCGCCCTCACCAGCTTCGTGCCCAAAAGCCTGACGGAACGCATTGCCGCCAGCATCTATGAGAAGCATCTGAAGTGAAGAACTGGAAGGTGAAGTGATGAAGAGGTGAAATTGTGAAGGCAGTGCATTCACCACTTCACCTCTTCACCAATCTGCCCGCTCAGCCACCACGCAAGCCCTACGAACAGTGGGGCAGCCAGCACATCATATGTGTAGTGCGCGTGCTGCACCAGCACCAGCGCGCCGATGGTCACGGTGCCCAGCAGCAGCACCTGACGCCGCCAGCCGGCGGGCACGGCCAGGGCCAGCAGCAGCAGCGTAGCCGTGTGGCCCGAGAAGAATAGGTCTTTGGTGATGGGGGCGGGGGCGGCGTAGATGAGCTGATCCACCAGCGGGTCGCAGAGCAGTACTAGGCCCGGCGGCGGCTCCAGCGGCAGCAGCAGCAGCGTGAAGCAGCGCAGCAGGTGTAGCCCCAGGTACGCCCACAGCGCCCGCAGCAGCCGCGCCGGCCGGGGCAGCAGCGTGGCCACGCCCAGCCCGATGCCCAGGTAGATAACGGCAAACGTAGCCCCCGAAACATCGTGGGCCGGCAGCCAAGCCAGCAGCGGGTCGGGCAGCACGCGGCCGGGGCGGGCCTGCACCCAGGCAAAGTAGTGCGGCAGCTGGCTGGCCAGCAGCAGCAGCAGCGTCACCACCGCGCCCAGTCGGAACCGAAAAGCGGAATGGCGCCACGCGGCCGGCCAGGTCAGGGAATCAGGGAATGGCATGCAGAATACTGTTTATCAGAATGGTTGCTCTGGCCCGGCAGTCGGCTGCCTGTCGGGCCGGTTGTCGCCGGGGCCAGCCGCGCCGGGGAGGTATTCGGGTGTCAGCACGCGGCAACCGGCCTGATGGCTTTCAGCCGCCGGAACAGGTAGCAAGCCGCAAAGAAGCACCGGAAATCTGGCCGGTGCGCAACTTTCTGCCGGGAAAACCCGCGGCCTGCGGCCCGAAATTTCCATTGTGCGGGGTTCGGGCTTACCTTGGTCGGCCCGGTCCTGGCCTTTAGCGCCGCCGGGTTGTTCGCTACGTCTTTGCTTCTCCGCATGCACCACCGTTATCTGCTACCCCTCGCTGGCACCCTGCTGGCCGCTGCCGCGCCCGTTTTCGCCCAAACCAAACCTGCTTTTCCGGCTGAGCGCATTGCCAAACTTGCGGCCCAGCAGGAGGCGCAGGTAATTGCCTGGCGGCGCGATTTGCACGAGCATCCCGAGCTGGGCAACCAGGAAACCCGCACGGCCGCGCTGGTGGCCGAGCACCTGCGCAAGCTGGGTCTGGAGGTGCAGACTGGCGTGGCCCGCACCGGCGTGGTGGCCCTGCTGAAAGGTGGTAAACCCGGTCTCGTGGTGGCCCTGCGCGCCGATATGGACGGCCTGCCCGTGACGGAAAGCAACGCCCTGCCCTTTGCTTCCAAAGCCCGCACCCAGTACAACGGCCAGGAAGTGGGCGTGATGCACGCCTGCGGCCACGACACCCACGTGGCCATGCTACTGGGCGCGGCCGAAGTGCTGGTGAAGATGCGCCAGGAGCTGCCCGGCACCGTGAAGTTCATCTTCCAGCCCGCCGAGGAAGGCTCCTTACCCGGCCAGGAAGGCGGCGCGCGCCTGATGGTGAAGGAAGGCGTGCTCGATAAGCCGAAGGTGGACGCCATCTTCGGGGTGCACATTCAGGCCCAGACGGAGGTCGGCCAGCTCAGCTACCGGCCCGGCGGCGAAATGGCCTCATCCGACGTGTTCAACATCAAGGTGAAGGGCAAATCGGCGCACGGGGCGTACCCCTGGCTGGCCGTGGACCCGGTAGTAACCGCTGCTCAGATTGTGCTGGGGCTGCAAACCATTGTGAGCCGCCAGGCCGAGCTGACGGAAGATGCCGTGGTACTGACGGTGGGCATGGTGCACGGCGGAGTGCGCAACAACATCATCCCCGAGCAGGTGGAGCTGATGGGCACCATCCGCTGCCTCAACAAGGAAATGCAGCAGAAAGTGTGGGCCGCCGTGCGCCGCACCGCCACGGGTATTGCCGAAAGTGCCGGCGCCACGGCCGAGGTGGACATCACCAACTATGCTCCCATCACCTACAACGACCCGCGCCTGACCGAGCAGATGGTGCCCAGTCTGCAACGTGCCGCCGGCCCGGCCAACGTGCGGGTGCAGAAAGCCGTGACCGGGGCCGAGGATTTCGCCTTTTACCAAGAGAAAGTACCCGGCGTGTTCGTGTTTGTAGGCGGCATGCCCAAAGGGAAGAATCCCGCCGAAACCGCCCCGCACCACACCGCCGGCTTCTTCATCGACGAAAGCGGCCTGACACTGGGCGTGCGCACCCTCGTTACGCTGGCCACCGACTACCTCGCGGCCGCGAAGAAGTAAGACGAAGCCGCTTTGACTGAGAAGTAGTTAGGGCCGAAGGCGCTTAATGGCCGGGCGCAAACGCAACCGTAGCCGTCGGTTACCGTCTGATAGCCCGCCGGACGAGCCGATAAAACTCGCGCCCGAATCCGCGTAATCCGATGAATCCGTTTACATCCGTGATGAATATTGCCCTGGTAACCTGCGAAAGCCTGGCTCAGTACGCCGCGCCGAACGTGGATGACGAAGACAGCCTGCTCACCCGCTACCTGCGCGCGCAGGGCCACACCGTGGAGCCCCGCATATGGAGCAACCCGGCCGTTGACTGGCTGCGCTACGACGTGGTGCTGGTGAAGTCGCCCTGGGACTACTTCGACCGCGTAGCCGAGTTCTACCAGTGGCTAGATCGGATGCAGCAACTGGGCGTGCGCATGCTTAACCCCGCCGCCACCATCCGCTGGAACGCCGATAAGAAGTACTTGCTGGAAATGGAGCGGGCCGGCGTGCGTATTGTGCCCACCCGCCTGCTGCCGCGCGGCCAGGCCGTGGAGGCGGCGGCGCTGCTGGCCGAAATGGGCCAGGAGCAGCTGGTGATTAAGCCGGCCGTGAGCGGCGGGGCCAAAAATACCTTCGTGCTCACCCGCCAGGATACGGCCGTGCGCCAGCCCCAGCTTACCGAGCTGCTGCTGCACGAGGACTTTCTGGCCCAGCCGTTCCAGGCCCGCATTCAGGAGGAAGGCGAGTGGTCGTTGCTCTACTACGGCGGCGAATACAGCCACTGCGTACTGAAAACGCCGAAATCCGGCGACTTCCGGGTGCAGCACTACCTGGGCGGCGGCATCGAGCCGCGCGAGGCCCCCGCCCACCTGCGCCGCGCCGCCGACGACATCGTGCGCCGCTTTGCCGCCGGCTGCCTCTACGCCCGCGTGGATGGCCTCGACCAGGATGGCGAGCTGCTGCTGATGGAACTGGAGCTCATCGAACCCTTCCTCTACCTAGCCTCCGATGCCCAGGCCCTACCCCGTTACGAAACCGCCCTGCGGAGAATGGTGAAGTTGTGAAGGGTGAAGGGTGAAGTTGTGCTGTTAACCTGAACGGTACAACTTCACCCTTCACAATTTTACCTTTTACTTTCAGAACCCGTTCACCGTGAAGCCGCCATCTACGCTCAGCGTCTGGCCGGTGATGTAGGCGGCGGCGGGCAGGCACAGAAACGCCACGGCCGCGGCCACTTCCTCCGGCTCCCCGATGCGCCGCAGCGGCGTACGGCTGAGCACTTCCGCCAGAAATGCCTCGTTCTGGAGCACCGTGGCGGCCAGCGGCGTGCGAATGTACCACGGGGCCACGCAGTTTACCCGGATACCCAGCCCGGCCCATTCCACCGCCAGGTTGCGCGTGAGCTGCACCATAGCCGCCTTCGTCATGCCGTAGATGGAGCCGGTACGCACGTGCGTGAGCCCCGCCACCGACGAAATATTGACGATGCTGCTGCGGCCGGCTGCCGCCAGCAAGGGCTGTACGCTGCGGCTTAGCTCCCAGGCCGAATCGAGGTTGGTGGCTAGCAGATAGCGGTATTCCTCCGGGGTGTACTCCACGGTAGGCTTGCGGATGTTGGTGCCCACGTTATTGATCAGCATGTGCAGCTGCGGCCCGCGCGCTGCTACGGCCGCCGCCACCTGCGCCCGGCCCTCCGGGGTGCTCAGGTCGGCGGCCAGGGCGTGGGCGGGCAGGCCCTGCTGCTGCCACTGCGCCACCCGCTGCTCCAGCTCCGGAGCCGTGCGGGCTACGGCTACCACCGTTGCGCCCAGGTGCAGCAGCTCTTCGGCTACCGCTGCCCCAATGCCTTTGGAAGCACCTGTCACTAAAGCCGTTTGGCCCTGCAGGGTCCAGCGTTTCTGGTACTCAGAAGATGAAGTATGCATGGAGAGAATCTTGGAATGGTTAAAAATTTTCGGCTGCTACCGTAGCCTCGCCGCACCCTTGTAAGTACGGCCGGGTCAACATAGTATTAATCAGCTGGCTGCCAGATAATTCAATAGATAACGCATAAAGGCTATGTTTTTGTGAATATTTATCAAAAAGCCTCGATTGTTTGATAATTTTTTCAAAGAATTGGGGGAAAGATTAAAAAGTATTTAAATTGGCTTTCATAAAGTCGCTTAATCAGCTGAAAAGCTGCTCGCACTACGGTCCAATTTCACTCCCCACAACCACACTGTATGATCAACAAGTACTCCGCGGCCACCCTGTTGCTGCTCGGTGGCCTGACGTCCACTACCCTGGCCCAAGATTTTTCCCGGGTAAAAAGCCGGGAGCTGGACGAAAATGGGATGCCGGCCCTCATTGAATTCCGTACGCAGGGCGGCGCTTATCAGCTCAGCGAAGCCAAAACCGCTCTGCGCGAGCAATTGCAGCTCGCCACCGATGATCAGCTTTCCCTGCTCAAAACCGAAACCGATGAGTTGGGCTTCGTGCACGAGAAATACCAGCAGTTCTATAAAGGCATCAAGGTAGAGCATGGCACCTACTCGGTACATGCCCGCCAGGGCCGGGTGGCGCTGCTCAACGGCCACTTCGAGAAGGTACGCAGCCTCAATACCACGCCCTCGCTGGATGCGGCCGCGGCGCTGACCCGCGCGCTGGCCTTCGTGGGTGCCCGCACCTACATGTGGCAGGATGCCGCCGAGGAAGCCGGGCTGCGACAGCAGGAAAACAACGCCGCCGCTACGTACGCTCCCAAGGGCGAGCTGGTGGTGGTGAAAAATCACCGCAGCACCAACGCGTTGCGCGCGGGCCAGCCCACGCTGGCCTGGAAGTTCAACGTGTACGCCAAAGCGCCACTGAGCCGCGCCTTCATCTACGTAGACGCGCACTCCGGCGAAATCGTGCTCAAGGATGATATCATCAAGCACGCCGCCGCTACCGGCACGTTTGCCACCAAGTACAGCGGCACCAAAACCGCCACCACCGATAGCTACAACGGCACGTTCCGGCTGCGCGACGTATCGCGCGGGAGCGGCATCCAGACCTATAACTGCAAGAAGGGCAGCAGCTACACGGCCGCCGTGGACTTCACCGACGCCGATAACAGCTGGACTGAGTACAACAACGCCAACTTCGACAACGCGGCCCTTGATGCGCACTACGGCGCGCAGAGCACCTACGACTACTTCAAGAACATCCACGGCCGCAACTCCTACAACAACGCAGGGGCTGCCATCAAAAACTACGTGCACTTCGACGACACGCCCGGCGACGGCGTGGGCTATGAAAATGCCTTCTGGGACGGCACGCGCATGACCTACGGCGACGGCGCCACCCGCTTCGACCCGCTGACCTCGCTCGACGTGGCGGCCCACGAAATCGGCCACGCCGTGTGCTCATCCTCGGCTAACCTCACGTACTCCAACGAGTCGGGTGCCCTCAACGAAGGCTTCTCCGACATCTGGGGGGCCTGCGTGGAGTATTATAAAGATGCCAGCAAAGCTACCTGGCTTATCGGCGAGGACATCGATAAGGTGCGTCCGGCCCTGCGTTCCATGAGCAACCCCAACGCCGAAGGCCAGCCCGACACCTACAAGGGCACCAGCTGGTACAGCGGCACCGGCGACAACGGTGGCGTGCACTACAACTCGGGCGTGCTCAACCACTGGTTTTACCGGCTGGCCGTGGGCGGCAGCGGCACCAACGACATCGGCAGCGTATTCAGCGTAGCCGGCATCGGCATCGATAAAGCCGGCCGCATTGCCTACCGCACCGAAACGGTGTACCTCACGGCGTCGTCTAACTACGCCGCCGCACGCACGGGCTCCATTCAGGCAGCCAAGGATTTGTACGGGGCCGGCTCGGCCGAGGAGCAGGCCGTTACCAACGCCTGGTTCGCCGTGGGCGTAGGCGCGGCTTACGGTGGTACCACCACGCCGCCGCCCACCACCGTGACCTACTGCGCCAGCAAAGGCACCAGCGTGGCTTATGAGTGGATTGATTATGTAAAGCTGGGTACCATTGCCCGCACTTCGGCTGCTGATGCTGGTTACTATAACGGCACGGCTACTTCTACCTCCATTGCCGCCGGTTCTTCGCAGACCATCAGCTTCTCAGCCGGCTTTGCCTCCACGGCCTACACCGAGTACTGGGACATCTATATCGACTACAACCAAGATGGTGACTTTACCGACGCGGGCGAAACCGTTGTAACGGGTTCATCGGCCAGTGCTGCTACGCTCACCGGCACCTTCACGGTACCCACCACGGCTAAAACTGGTGCCACCCGCCTGCGCGTGGTGCTGAGCGATGCTTCGGCTACTACCAGCTGCAACAGCTACAGCTACGGCGAAACCGAAGATTACACCGTAAACATCACGGGCGGCGCAACTCTGGCTCCGGCCGGTGTGACCAGCCTCATGGGCGGCTCTTCGCTCAGCAACTCGGTGGAGCAAGCCATTACGGTGTTCCCGAACCCTGCGGCTGATGTGCTGAACATTTCCCTGGCCAGCAAGGCCTTGGTAGTATTGGCTATGGTAACCGACCTGCGCGGAGCCCGCGTGAGCAACGCCCGCTTCGAGAACGGCCAGCTCCACGTAGCCGGTCTCGCCAAAGGCATCTACCTGCTGACGGTCAGCGACGGCCAGAAATCCTTCCACCAGAAGTTCGTGAAAGAGTAGTCGGCTCACGGCTGCAAAACACAAAAAAGGGTCCGCCGATTGGCGGACCCTTTTTTGTGTTTCTGTCGGTACATAAAGGCGTGGCTTTGGTTAGCTTATTCACAAAAAAACCACCAGTTGGCAGGCTTTTTCGGTCAGCATACGGCGGTACTAGCGGCCCCAGGGTGCGTACTCCAACTTCAGCTCCAGCTGGCCGAAGCCATCATTGAGGGAAGAAGATGAGCGGCCCGAGACGGTACTGATATCATCGATCTGGTCAGTGGTAGTGAAGGAGTAGGAGCCTTCCAGCGAGGCGCCGAGCTTAGGCGTGAGGCGCACCGTAAAGCCCACCCCTACGGGTAACGTGAGGGCCAGGGCCGGATAGTCATTGCGCTCTGCCGACAGGTAAGTAGTATTGGTATTTCCGTTGGGCCGCTCAGTACCCCGGAAGGCTTTGGGGCTGTACAGCAGTAGTCCGCCACCCGCTTTCAGGTAGGGCTTGATGATGGATGCCGGCTTACGCGGAGCGGCGTAGGCGCCTTCATCATGCAGCGGTTCCCAGCGCACGAAGGCAATACCCGCCACATTATGGCCCTGAAACGCCAGTCCCCGATCCAGCAGATAGTCCTTCGCTCCCAGCCGGATGTAGGAAACCTCGCCGCCCAGCTGCCAGTGCGGGTGCGTCTGGTACTGAATGCCGCCCGTGAAGCTGGGGCCGATGAACTGGTCGCCGAGACTGCTGGTCAGGTCGCCGTTGTAGTAGCCTACGCCGCCACCCACCGTAAACCGTACCGGACCCCGGTAGAATGCCCGGGCCTGGCCGTCGTAATGTCGGCGCCGCCGTTCGGGGCCGGCATCCTGGGCCTGTGCAGAGTGGGTTGTAGCCAGGGAAAGCAATAGAAGGGCAGGCAGAAGAGAACGACAATTCACGCAGTAGAAGCTATAGGTGGTGAAGCCCCGACATACGCGGCCGCGCCTCGGGGTGTTGCCGGGCAGAGTTGGAGGCTGCCTTATTTGAAGGTTCCCTGCGGGTCCGGCAGCTTGGCTTTCAGGTCACTGATCAACTCAAAATCGAGAGAAGCCAAGTTGCTGGTCTGGCCTTTGTGCACGGCTTCCCAGGCTTGCGGGTACTTCTCCTGGTAGTAGTAAGCGCGGGCCAGCTGCTGCCAGCCGGCGGCGTTAGTAGCATCCTGCGTAGTGGCTTTCTCCAACAGCTCGGTGCCGGTGGTCAGGTCCTTCTTTTTCTTGGTCTGCTGGTACCGGATCAGGTAGGTAGCCCCCAGGTCACTGAGCAGGGCCGAGTTGGCAGGCGTCAGCGTCAGGCCCTTGGTCAGCAGGTCGATGGATTGGTCCGGGGTAGCGGCATTACTGGCCACAATGCCCAGGCCGTGGTAGGCGTCGGCGTTGTTGGGGTCGAGTACCCAGGCCAGGTTGAAGCGGTAAGCCGCTGTATCGGTTTGGCTTTCAGAAAGATATTCGTAGCCTTTGGTGCTGAAAAAACGGCTGGCTTCGGCCCGCGAGGCAAAGCTGTTAGTCAGGCTGGTAATGAACGGAGCTCCCAGTACCTGCTCGGCCTGGGCCGGGGTGAGCCCCCCGAACAGGGGCTGCAGCCGTCGGGTAGCCAGCGGCACATCGGTGGGAGGGGTCTTGGCTTTGCGCTGGGCCTGGGCCGGAGCCGCGCCCCACAGGAGCAGGGCCGCCGCCAGCAGAAAAGTGGATTTCATACAATCGTAACGAACAAAGAGGGCAAAAATTGAAACGGTGCCAATCGTCAAAGATAAAAAGGCTGCCGCAACCCTGCCGGTTACGAACCGTTGCAGAGGCCGTAACCCGCCAGTTGCTGCAATCCATCGGCGAAACGGGGCCGTACCTTCCGTTTTCTCGCCCTCTTTTCTGCCCTGATGCGTTTTCTGTTCTGGCGGGTGCTGCCCGCGCTGGTTAGTGGCTTGTTGCTGCTGGCGGGTGCCACCGAGTACGCCGTAGCCCGTCCCAGCCGCCGTACTACCGATGTCCGGTACGTACCCGCTACCGATTCTGCCTACCACTCCGAGCGGCACCAACTGGATGTATACGCCCCGAAAGCGGCCGCCCCGGCTTTGCGGCCGGTGGTGGTTTTTATTCACGGCGGCAACTGGGATAGTGGCAGCAAAGAGTTTTATTCGTTCATCGGCCGCCGTCTGGCCAAGCAGGGCGTGGTGGCCGTCATCCTCAATTACCGCCTGGCTCCGCAGGTGCGGGTACCGCAAATGGCCGATGACTGCGCCCGGGCCGTTATCTGGACCACCGAGCACATCCGGGAGTTCGGGGGCGACCCGCAGCGGATATTCGTGATGGGCCACTCGGCCGGGGGCGGGCTGGCAGCATTGCTAGCCGCTGATGACGCTCTGTTTCAGCGGCGTGGGCTGGCCCGGAATCCGGTGCGCGGTGCTGTGCTCGACGACCCGGCCGGGCTGGACATGTACGACTACCTGCGCCGGATGCAGTACCCCAACGATGCGCAGTATCTGGTGCCGTTTGGCAAAGACCCGGCTGCCTGGAAACGGATGTCCGCTCTCTATCACCTCACGGCGCACACTCCGCCCGTAGTTATGCTGATTGGGGGCGAAACGTATCCTTCCATCAGCAGCAGCAGCGCCCGGTTCCGGCAGCGGCTCACGGCGCTGGGCCACGCGCCGCGCTATACGGTACTGCCCGGCAAAAAGCACATTCCGATGGTGCTGCAGCTGTACTGGCAACGCAACATCGTGTATCAGCAGCTGCTGTCTTTGGTGGGCCAGCCGACCCAATAACCGCTTAAAGGCGGTGCCAGCCCGCAATCCGGCGAGCTAAAAAAGGCTGGTCTGCAGACTGGGTCGCTCGAAATCCAGTAGCCACCGCTTGCGCGAAAGGCCTCCCGCGTAGCCGGTCAGCTGTCCGTTGGCCCCGATAATGCGGTGGCAGGGCCAGATAATAGCCAGCGGGTTCTGCCCGTTGGCCGCTCCCACGGCTCGCACCGCCCCCGGATTGTCAAGCTGGCGGGCAATATCAAGGTAAGAAGCCGTGCGGCCGTAGGTTACTGCCGGCAGCGTGGCCCACACCAGCTGCTGAAAACCCGTGCCCACCACTACATCGGTAGCCACTGAAAATTCCTGCAGTTCCCGCCCGAAATAGGCCTGTAGCTGCCGATACGCTTCCTGCAGGCAGCCCGGCACCTGATGCGCGGGCGTCGCCGTTACGGTTCCGGTCGGGGCGGCCAAGAACTGCACGGCCCGTAACCCGTCCTCGGTACCCTGTATGGCCAGCAGCCCCAGGGGGGAAGATAAAAATGCACGGGCTTCATTCATGGCGCAACAGGAGGGGAGGTAGCCAAAAATATGAAATAAGGTCAGGAGAAGCCGTTGGGAAGACCTAAATTTGCAGTATTCAATGCTTCGGAGGGTTGCCACCGAGAGCTGAAGCGTACCAAACGCGCTGAAAAAAAGGCGTATATTGGTCAGAGTGGAATCAGGAAAATATAACTCTGTCTCTACTTTTTTGTGCGGTTCTCATTTGCCTGATACGGGCTCTGTTTTCATCACTCAAAGCCTTTCATACTGTGCGATATTTACTTCTGTGCTCCGCCCTGGGCTTGAGCCTGACCAGCGGGTTGCAAGCCGCCGGGGTTTCGGCGGCGGCGACCTTGCTGCTTCCGGTGCGCCCTGTAACGACCCTGCCGGTTCAGGGCTGGGGAACGGGCCTCACGGCTTCCTATTTCAACAACGGTTCATTGGCTGGGTCACCCGTGCTGAAGCGGCAGGATGCCGTGGTGGATTTCCGCTGGGGCACGGCGGCCCCCGCGCCCGAACTGCCCGCTGATAACTTTTCGGTGCGCTGGGAAGGCCTGCTGGCCGCGCCCGGCACCGGGCGCTACCGCTTCGTGGCGGCCACTACCGATGAGGTGCGTCTGTGGGTGAACGGCAAAAAAGTGCTCGATACCTGGGACGGCCGCAAGCCCACCAATGTAGACGACCCCACGGTTACGCTGGCTGCCGGCGAGAAAGTTACCATCAAGCTGGAGTATAACGACGCCGAGGGTAACGCCGGCATCCAGCTGCAGTGGGCTGGCCCCGGTCAGTCGCCGCAGCTTATTCCCACGGGCAACCTGTATCCGGTGGGCTCCCCGCTTACGCGCGACCCCGCTGGCCCACCGCCCGTTACCAAGGCCAAGGCGGTGCCCACGCCTACGGCGGCCGGTATGGCTGCTAAATCGGCTACTACTACGGCGGCCAAGCCTGCTGTGGCCGCTAAGCCAGTGGCCAAGCCGGCGGCCACGCCGGCCAAACCTGCCCCTAAAGCGGTAGCGCAGGCCGCGCCCAAGCCTGCCGAGAAAGTAGTGAAGGCTCCCAAGCCCCCGAAGCCAGTTAAAGCGGCCGAGCCCGAACCCACGCCGCCCGCTGATTTATCAGGACTATATACACTCTCGGTGCGCTCTACGGGCCAGCCGTTGAAGGTAGAGCAGGGCCGCCCCGCTACCCGCGCCGAGCAACTGGCTGCTGAAGCAGCCGGCCAGAAGGATGTCGCTCCCCAGTGGCGCATCGAGCCGGCCGGGGAAGGGCTGTACCGCTTGGTCCTGCCCGGCAGCAACAAGGTGCTGGAGGTATTGGGCAGCTCCACGTCCAACGGTGCTCCGCTCAGCGTGTGGACGTATTACAGCGGCTACAACCAGCGGTGGAAAATTGAGGAAGCCGATAAAGGATACTACAAGCTCACGCCACACCACGTTCGTAAAAAGGTGCTGACCTACGGCGACACGCTGGATGGTGGCCTGCAGCAGCAGCGCTACACCGGCGAGCCGAACCAGCAGTGGAAGCTGACGGCCGTGAAGGAAGTGGAAGAAAAACTGCCCGCCGCTGCCGCTAATGCCCCCAGCGTAGGCGACAACAAGATGAGCGTGTACCCAAACCCATCCAACGGGGTACTCCAGATGGCCTACACGCTGCCGGAAGCCAAGCCGCTGGGCTGGGTGCTCTATAACCAGAACGGCGTGGCTGTGCGCGTCTCCGACTACCGTAAGCAGCCCGCCGGGGCACACCATCAGACGTTGGATTTCACGGCCCTGCCGGCTGGCGACTATTACCTCAGCCTCACGGTAGGTATCACCAATACCCGCCAACTGATTTCCATCCGGCGGCCAGGGCCTGATACTCCTGCAGCTTCCCCTTCAGTAGGCAGCACAACGCCCGGTAAATAACTGGCATACTTTCAAACGGTAGTGGCCCGGTCAGCATCTCACATAGGAGGTGCCGGCCGGGCCACTGTCTTGTAAGATTCTGCTCAGTTGCTTACCCACCAAAAGGCCGTAACTGCTCCCAAAGCTGGGCAAACGCGCTGGCGTACCGCTGCACAATAGCCGGATCGGGGGTGATGAGCAAGTTTTCGAGGTTGTACTCGGCGGCCGAGCGGGTCCAGTTATAGCTGCCAGTGAGGACGGAGTGGCTGTCGGCCACGGCAAACTTGTGGTGCATGTGGTTACTCGACTGATCGGTGCGGATAGGAACGCCGGCCGCGTGCAGCTGCCGTACGTCGGAGCCTCGGTCCAGGAGCTTTTCGTCATCGGTGAGCAGGCGCACCCACACACCCTGCCGGTGCGCGGTCAGTAGGGCGTCGGTTAGCCGGTCATCGGCTACAGTAAACACGCATACATCCAGGGTGCGGTGGGCACTGGCAATAAAGCGCCGGATGGCCGCTACGCACTCCTCACCGGGACTGAAAAAGACTTCGGCCCCGGGCGCAGCTGCCGGCGCAGCGGGTGCTACCGGCAGCAAATTGCTGGCAGCTTCCAGCCATTCAAGCACGGCTTTGTCTTTGAACGTGTTGAACCGCTCCTTCGCCAGCTCAAACAGCTGATGCCGCAGGTGTTCTACGTTGCCCTGTTGCTGCTGAAACACCGTAAGCTGGTCGCGTAGTTGCCGCGCCTCAGCGGGCGAGAGGTTGACATCGGCGAAGGCCTGGCGGAACTGGTGCAGCAAGGCAGTAGCAGCGGGAGACGACATAGAAAGCAGCAGAATCAGGAAGGCTGGAGAAACAGGCCGGCGGGTTGGGGTAGCAGCTGAGCCACGAGCTGTTGCGCTTCCACCAGAGCTTCGGCGGAAGATTCGTGCAACACGCGAGTGAGGCCGGGCGTAGGGGCGGCCTCATCGGCGTCCCAGAGGCCGGCACGGTGCCAAGGCGTAAGGTGGTCCCAGTCGGGCCGGTCGATGATGGGGTAGAGGCATACACCCAGCAAGGGCACTCCAGCCTGTAGAGCCAGCGTGGCTTCATGGGCTATCATGCGCAGCCAATGGGGGCGGTCCTGACCGGGGTGGCTGGTTTCCGTAAGGACTACCGGCCGGCCGTAGCGGTGGTAGGCCCGTGCCAGTAATAAATTCAGCGGCCGGAAACGCGGGTCGTGGAAGTCATCGGCCCAGGGCAGCGTCTGGTGCGGCTCCTGCTGCCACTGGTTGTCGTAGTAATAGTTGAAGCCCAGCAGGTCCAGAAACTCGGGCCGGCCGCCCAGCTCAGGGCACAGCCGGCCCGAGAGGATGTCCACGCTCTGGAACTGGTTGAGGTCGAACTCCCGGGCGCGACGCATTTCTTTGGGGCTGGCCCCCATACGCGGCACAATATTGATGAGCGGCTCCGTCGTCAGAATCCGGATGCCGGGGTCAGCTTCACGCAGGGCGGCTACGCCCTCAATGTACGCGCGCATCAGGCCTAGCTTCACTTCCCAGCCTTGGCCCACGCAGTAAGGTGACGTACCACGCACATCACCTCCCAGCCAGCTCATAAAGCTCACCTCATTAATGGGCGTCACAATGAGCACCTCGTTGGGCCGCTGGCTGCGGTAGAAGTCGACGAAGGCCCGGCACAGGTGAGCGAAGCGGCGGGCAAACATCGGATGCAACGGCGTTAGGTCGTCGGGGTAGCCGAAGTGACACAGGTCCCACACCTGCTGTACGCCGTGGCGCTGGCCGGCATCCAGCAGGGTCTGCACGGTGCTCCAGTCATACTGATACGGTACGCGCTCCACTTGGCTCCAGCGGATGCCTTCCCGCACCGTGCTCATGCCAAAGGACTGCACCGCTTTGTAATCGGCATCAAGCAGCTGAACATGGCCCGTCAGGGTCAAAAAATCTACCCGGTGCCCAAACGCGTTCTGCTGGTCGGTACACTCGAAACCAGCCATCCAGAAGGACTGGAAGGGCGAAGAAGTCAGGAAATCGTGTAGCATAAGCATTGAGTTGCCATTTGTGCGTTGTGAGTTGCGAGCTACGGGTTGTCTGTTTGCACTTAGCAACCTAGTAACCGGTAACTGGTAACGCACAACCGGCAACTGATTTAAATCTGAGGGGAAATAGCGTCGGTAGCTGTGGGGTTGCGCAGTTTACCGGCCAGGCCTTTGGCTTCAATGAAAATTCGCTTGAACTCCGGGTGCTTGGCCCGGATAATATCCTGGAGCTGGTCTACGGCTACCTCCACTTCATTGGCCGAAAGGTGGTCGTGGAACTCTACATCCAGCGCCAGCACCACATCCTGCGGCCCCATGTACATGGTGAGCGGACGACGGACGGCTTCTACGCCGTGCTGGGCGCGGGCCAGGGACTCCAGCGAGTCGAGGGTTTCATCGTCCACACCTTCCCCTACCAGCAGGCCTTTAGTTTTATAAATCAGGAAGATGGCTACCGAAACCAGCAGCACCCCGATGCAAATGGAAGCACCGCCATCAAAGTACGGATTGTTGAGGGCATGCCCGAAATACACGCCGGCCAGCGCAATAACCAAACCCAGCAGCGCGGCCATATCTTCCATCAGAATAGCGAATACCGAGGGGTCCTTACTGCGGCCCAGCGTAGCCCAGAAGCCCGAGTCGCCACGCGTTTTGTTGAACTCACGGAAGGCCAGGAAGCAGGAAATGCCCTCAAACAGCATCGAGAGGCCCAGCACCCAGTAGTTCCAAGTGGGGTCGGTGATGGGGGCGGGGTGCTTGAGGTGCTCGATGCCCTCGTAGAACGACATGCCGCCGCCCACCGAAAACACCAGCACCGCCACAATCAGCGCCCAGAAATACAGTTCCTTACTCCGGCCGAACGGGTGACGGGCATCGGCCGGCTTTTCGGACTGCTTCACGCCATACAGAATCAGCAGGCCGTTGCCGCTGTCGACCAAGGAGTGAATCCCCTCGGAAAGCATGGCTGAGCTGCCGGTGAAGAAGGCCGCCACAAACTTGCTGATGGCAATAGCTACGTTGGCGCCAATGGCTCCGTAAATGGCAATCTTGGATGAACCGGCCGACATAAGGTAAGGTGCGTGTGCCTGCTGGTACGCGCCGGGTTGGGCTTAGGTTGGAAATGCCCGATCGGGCTGGTGGGCAAGGCTGGCTCAGCTGCGTAGAAGATGCCTCGTCGAACATTCCAGGTTTCTGCGACTTTTACTGCTTCTCCCCTCCCCGATGCCCAACCTCGACTCTCCTTCTGCCCCCTTGCTCGAAGCCACTGCGCCGCTGCGCCGCCGCCTGGGGCTGGTGCAGGCCACGGCCCTGAACATGATTGACATGGTGGGCATCGGGCCCTTCGTAACGCTGCCGCTGGTGATGGGGTTCATGGGCCCGAATTTTCTGCTGGCCTGGGTGGTGGGCGCGGCCCTGAGCCTGGTAGACGGGCTGATTTGGAGCGAACTTGGCGCGGCCTACCCCGAAGCCGGCGGCTCCTACCGCTTCCTGAAGCTGGCTTATGGCGAGCAAAGCTGGGGCCGGCTAATGTCGTTTTTGTACGTGTGGCAGACGCTGGTGCAGGCTCCGCTGGTGGTGGCTTCGGGCGCTATTGGCTTTGCGCAGTACTTCGGCTACCTGGTGCCGCTCACTGAGTGGTGGCAGCCCAAGATGGTTTCGGGCGTGGTAGTGCTGCTGCTGATTGCGCTGCTCTACCGCCGCATCGAGGACGTGGGGCGACTGGGCGTGCTGCTGTGCGTGGGCGTGCTGGGACTCATGGGCTGGCTGATTTTCGGCGGCCTCACGCACGCCACGCATTCTGTGCAGTGGCTGCCAACCGGGGGCATAGGCGCGCTGCCTGGCGTGCTGATGTCGGTGGCTATGGGCCAGGCCACCGTCAAAACCATTTATAGCTACCTCGGCTACTACAACGTGTGCCACCTGGGTGGCGAGGTAAAAGAGCCGCACAAGCTGATTCCGCGCAGTATTTTCCTGAGTATTCTGGGCATTATGGCGCTGTACCTGCTGCTGAACTGGAGCGTAGGATCAGTGATTCCCTGGGCTGAAGCCCGCCACTCCGAGTTCATCGTCAGCACGTTTGTAGAGCGGCTGTACGGCGCAGTTGCCGCCAAAGCCGCTACGGCCTTGGTGCTGTGGGTGGCGTTTGCGTCCCTGTTTGCGGTGCTGCTGGGCTACTCGCGCATCCCCTACGCTGCCGCTGCCGACGGCGAGTTTCTGCCCATCTTCGCCAAAACGCACCCTACCAAGCAGTTTCCGCACGTTTCGCTGCTGCTGCTGGGCGGTATGGGCTTCGTGTTTAGCCTGCTGTTCAAACTAGGCGAAGTCATTTCCGCCATCCTGGCCATGCGGATCCTGGTGCAGTTCGTGGGGCAGGCTGTGGGGCTGGTGCTACTGCGCCGCCGCCGGGGCACGCAGGGTTTGCCATTCCGGATGCCGCTGTATCCGCTGCCGGTGGTGGTGGCCGTGGCGGTATGGCTGTGGGTGTTCTGGAGTATTACGGAGGGTATTGAGCTGCACCTGAGTGGCCGCACGGTGTTCCTGCCGTTTCAGCTGGCCGCCGTGCTGATGATGGGCCTGGGCACGGTGGTGTTTCTGCTCTGGAGCCGCCGCCTGGGCCGCTGGCCGTTCAGGAAGTAGATGGTACCTAGCGCTTTCTGCTAAGCCAGCTGCTTTTCGTAGCAGAAAAACCGTAGCCCCGGCCGAAATGCCAGCGTGATTTCGCCGGCGTAGCGGTAACCCAGCTTTGGGAACAGTTGCTGGGTCGCTTGATTTTCGGAGTTGGTATCTACGCGCAGCACCCGCAGGCCCTGCTGCCGGGCCAGCACTTCAGCCTGGGCCAATAAGCCGGCGGCCAGCCCATGGCCCTGGGCTTGCGGATGCACGGCCAGCCGGTGGGTGACCAGAGCCGGCTCGGCCACGTCCCAATCGGCCTGGGCGTACTCGGCATCTTGGTCGTTGTGGGTGAGGGCGGCTACGGCGGCCACGCGGCCGTCCAGTTCCGCTACCCACAGGTGCTGCCGCTCAATGTCGCGCTGGAAGACAGCTTCGTTGGGGTACTCAACCGTCCACTGCCAGTTACCGGCCGCGTTCATCAGCGGCACCACCTGCCGGATAAGGTCGAGAATGGTCGGCAAATCGGCAGCGGTAGCGAGGCGGGGCATCTTGTTGGGGTGATGAAGTAATGAAATAATAAGAAAAAAGGGTGTCATCCTGAACGCAGTAAAGGACCTTGTCAAGCAGGAACGAGTCGTTGATACGCTTGTCGTTCCTGCTTGATAAGGTCCTTTACTGCGTTCAGGATGACAGATAAAACCGCGCCGTTACCCCCGCCGCAACACTTCGGCGGCTTCCTTGGCGAAGTAGGTGAGGATAGCATCGGCACCGGCGCGTTTGATGCTGGTGAGGACTTCCATCATCGTCTTTTCGCCGTCGAGCCAGCCGTTCTGGGCAGCAGCCTTCACCATGGCGTACTCGCCCGATACGTTGTAGGCCGTCACGGGCAGGTGGGTATTGTCGCGCACTTCCCGAATCACGTCGAGGTAGCTCAGGGCCGGCTTGATCATCACCATATCGGCGCCTTCCAACTCGTCGAGGGCCAGCTCGCGCAGGGCTTCGCGGCGGTTGGCGGGGTTCATCTGATAGCTTTTCTTGTCGCCTTTCTTGGGAGCAGAGTCCAGCGCGTCGCGGAAAGGACCGTAGAAAGCGGAAGCGTATTTGGCCGTGTAGCTCATGATGCTGACGTGGGCAAATGCGTTCTGGTCGAGCACTTCCCGGATCCAGGCCACGCGCCCGTCCATCATGTCGCTCGGTCCGATGATGTCACTGCCGGCGCGGGCCTGGGCCAGGGCCATCTGGCCCAGCACCTCCAGGGTAGCGTCATTGAGAATCTCGCCCGACTCGGCATCCACCACGCCGTCGTGACCATCGGAGGAATAAGGGTCCATGGCCACGTCGGTCATCAGCACTACCTCCGGAAACTGCCGCTTAATATTGGCCACTGTTTTCAGGTACAGCCCCTCGGGATTAGCCGATTCGCGGGCCAGCCGGTCCTTTAGCGCCTCGTTGATGCCGGGGAATGGCGCGAAGGTTTTAATACCCAGCTCCACGCAGCGCCCGATTTCATCGATAATCGTATCGGCCGAGTAGCGGTACACGCCCGGCATGGAGTGGATTTCCACCTGCTGACTCTGGCCCTCAATCAGGAACAGCGGATAAATAAAATCGTGAACAGTAAGGTGGGTTTCCTGCACCATGTCGCGGATAACCGAGGATTTGCGGTTGCGGCGCGGGCGGTGCGTGGGCAGCTGGGGCATACAAAAAAGTCAGTTGGTAAGACGGGATAGAACAACCAAAGCAAAGGTAAGGTTGCCGGCCGGGTAGCCGGTACCGGACCAGCTGGTGGGCATCACATGTTAAAAAACTCCTGAAAAATCTCCAGCCAGGCGTGCTTGCCCCCGATGCCCAGCACCACGAAGTAATAGCCCAGCAGCACCACCACGGCCCCCACGCCCAGTCCCAGCCAGCCGCCCAGTGCCAGACCTGCCACCACGCCGCCTACTATCAGCAGTGCCCCCAGCACTACATGCAGCGCATCGTGCCGGGTTGGGTTCTGGGGCCGGGTTACGGCAGTGGTTTCAGTAGTCCGCCGTGGCACCGTCTGTTGTCGGAAAGCTGTAGTAAGGCGGGGGCGCGGTGCTCGGCCCGTAACCGGCTGCGGCATCTGCCGGGCTGTAGCCGATGAAATAGCCGGCTCAGGTATTACAGCTAATGTGGTAGCCGCGGTGCTGGCCGCTTCGGCCACAGGCTGGGCCACCGGGTTGCTGGTAGCCGTCGGAGCGGAGCGAAAGGAAAAGGCGGTCTGCTCGCTGCGGCAGCTGCTCAGGAGTAGCACCGCCACCCACCAGCGGAACCGGATAGTTGTTTGCATAGCCCGAAGGTAGACACAAACTATTGGTGCTTTCAAGCTGCTGCCTGGGGCAAGGCTGTTGGCTGCGTACAAAAAAAAACCGCCGCGCCGTACCCGACAACGGGAAACAGCACGGCGGCAAGGGGTACTATGAGGGGAGCGGTAAAGCAGGGTAAATGCCGCGCCAGTCAGGGCTACTGCTGGCGGAAGGAGGCCGCTTCGGTGGTCGTCATCACCACGCGGGTAGCTTGCGGACCCTGCGAATCGTGCAGCAGCAGCACTGTGCTGGCCGAGTCGGAAGGGAAGGACGTTATGGCTCCGAAGGTACGGGGTACAAATGTGGGACGGCTGGTCTGGCAGCTGGCCAGCAGGCTGATAACGCCACAGAATAAAAACACCCGAAGAGTACACATAACGGTAAAGTTTTGAGGAAGTAATGCATCAAAGGTACCGTGGGTGGCCGGCCCTCCGGCTGCTTCTTCGGTCAACCGGCTACGGTCGGCGGCCAGTGCGTCGGTTTTGTCGGCGGGGTATGGTAGGAGCTGGTGAATGGTAGCCCATACACGCCGAACGACCTACCGGGCGGGCAGGTCGTTCGATTATAAAAAGCGGATCAGGATACCGGAAACGCCTAGAACTCCCGGATTACCTGCTCAATAATGTCGCAGGCTTTGTGGAGCTGGTCTTCGGTAATCACCAGCGGCGGGGCGAAGCGGATAATGTCGCCGTGGGTAGGCTTAGCCAGCAGGCCGCGCTCCATCAGCGTCACGCACACGTCCCAGGCCGTGCGCCCATCGGCCGTGGGCTTGATAACCACCGCATTGAGCAGGCCCTTGCCGCGCACCAGCTCAATCACCTCCGGCCGCTGCTGCTGCAGGCGGCGCATCCGTTCCCGGAATACTTCGCCCAGAGCCTTAGCGTTCTGCGCCAGCTTTTCCTCGAGTAGCACGTCCAGCGCAGCACGCAGCACTACTGAGGCCAGCGGGTTACCACCGAAAGTAGAGCCATGCTGCCCGGGCTGGATGGTGAGCATGATTTCGTTGCGGGACAGCACGGCCGATACCGGCAGTACGCCGCCGCTCAGTGCCTTCCCCAAAATCAGGATATCGGCGTGAACCCCCTCGTAGCATACCGCCAGCAACTCGCCGGTGCGGCCCAGGCCGGTCTGAATTTCATCGGCAATAAACAGTACGTTGTGCACCTTGCACAAAGCCGCCGCCTTAGCCAGATACCCATCGGTGGGTACCATCACGCCGGCTTCACCCTGAATGGGCTCTACCAGGAAACCGCAGACGTGCGGGTCTTTCAGAGCCTCGGCCAACGCTTCCAAATCATCATAAGGCACCACCTGATAGCCCGGCATATAGGGCCCGAAGCCGCCGGTCGAGTCGCCATCGGTGCTGAAGGAGATGATGCCGGTAGTGCGGCCGTGAAAGTTGTGCTCGGCTACCAGAATGCGGGCCTGATTGGGAGCAATACCCTTCTCCTGGTAGCCCCACTTGCGGGCCAGTTTGAGGGCCGTTTCCACCGCCTCGGCTCCGGAGTTCATCAGCAGAGCCTTGTCATAGTTGAACAGCTCACACAGCTGCTTCTCGGCCGCGCCCAGCTGGTCGTTGAAGAAGGCACGGCTCGTGAGCGTGAGCTTCCGGGCCTGCTCCGTCAGGGCCCCGATGATGCGGGGGTGGCAATGGCCCTGGTTCACGGCCGAGTACGCCGAGAGGAAATCGACATATCGCTTGCCTTCCACGTCCCAGAGGTAAACGCCTTCACCCCGGCTCAGCACCACGGGCAGCGGATGATAGTTATGGGCACCGTACTGGTCCTCCAGGGCCATCAGCTCCTGGCTGCGGCTGTGGGTAGTGGTGTCGGAAACGGCGGGGTGGGACGACGACGACATAAGTGGGAAGAAATTGAGGTTGGAGGTGTTCAAAGCTACGGAAAACCGGAGCGGCTATTGGCGAGGGACTACTCGGGGCGGGCGGCTAGCTTTTCCTCCAGGTTCCAGTATTTGCCCAGGTAATTGCCTTCCTCCCGGCCATCAGTGTGTAATAGCAACCAGTCATGCACAGCGGCTTCCACGAATTCTACCGGAAGCTGGGTATTCTGCTGGCTGGAGCCGGCGCGCAGAATCCAGCCCCGCAGCTGCCGGCCCTGCCAGGTTTCTACGGCTATTACTACCAACTCGGGCGTTGCGGCTTCGTTCAGTACGCGGGCCGTAAGGTAGAGGCGGGCGGTAGGGGGCAGGCCCTGCTGAAACCGTTGCCGGGCTGTGCCCAAAGTGCGCTGGGCTTCCCGCAACGGCAGCGTTGGCAGGGGCTCCGCCGATGACTGGGCTACCCGTGTCACCAGCCAAGTCAGCGTAGCCGGTAGTGTCTGCTGGGCTATTGCTGCAAACGATGACAGGACAAGGAACAAAGGAAGAAGCCGGATGAGGTGCATACGATACGGAGGGCCGGCCGCCGGAACACGGGCCGCACCTGTTGGTAGAGTAAGATACAAACAACTGCTGGCTTCGGTTACCACCTAGCTGTTGGCCCGTTGCGTATCTTGCGGCTTCATCCGATTTTACGTTTCGTGCCTTCAGCCGCTCCTCAGCCCCTCCAGCCCGGCGACTTCTATTTCACTCCGGAAGGATACATGGTATTCACCGAACAGTACCATCGGCGGCGCGGCTCCTGCTGCGGCAACGGTTGCCGGCACTGCCCATGGCAGGCGGCGCGCGACAAAAAGAAGGCGAATTCGGGCCCGAAACAGGGCTAACCCGCTATTTTCCAGCCCTTGGGTTTGCTTCTATCGAAATACTTCGGATATTTGCGTCCCTTTTTCTAGCATTGAAACCTCTAAGCTCCTAATATCATGGCCCGAGTTTGTGATCTGACCGGCAAGCGTACCCGCGTAGGCAACAACGTTTCGCACGCCAACAACAAAACCAAGCGCAAGTTCTACCCGAACCTGCAGAAGAAGCGGTTTTACATCCCCGAGCAAGATGCCTGGGTTACGCTGAAAGTAGCTACCAGCACCATCCGCACCATCAACAAGAACGGCATCATGTCGGTCCTGAAGAAGGCGAAGGAGCAGGGCTTCATCGTTTACTAGTCTTCTCTTTCCGGAGAAACCAGTCGGTTTTTTTGCGCGAAGCTTCCGCGGCCCGTGTGTTCTTTCTGGAGCACGCAGGTGGCGGAAGCTTCGCGTTGTTGTAGGTGGGGTAGCCTTGCATTACTTTCGGGGCAAAGACCGATACTGAGCGCGCAACGTGTGCGGCGCGGGCTGGTCTTTGCTCTGCTATGCGCTACTCCCTGCTTACCTCTCGCCTCCGGCTGCTACTACTGACCGGTCTGCTGGCCGCTGCCGCGCCTGCTGTTCAGGCCCAACGGGCCGCTGGCCCCAACCGGCCCGCCGATTTCCTTGACCCCAGCTTCCATAAGCAGCGACGGGAGTTGTTGCGCCAAGCCCTGCCGGCCCGCTCAGTGGCGGTGTTGTTTGCCGCCCCCGTGCGCAACCGCGCCAACGATGTTGATTTCGTTTACCACCAGAGCCCGGACTTCTACTACCTCACCGGTTACGAGGAGCCCGAGGCCGTACTGGTGCTGTTCAAGGAGCCGCAGACCATTCAGGGCCAGGCGGGCGTGACGGAGGCCCTGTTTGTGCAGCCCCGCGACCCGAAAGCCGAACAGTGGACCGGGCGCCGTCTGGGCACCGAAGGCACGAAGCGGGAGTTGCAGATGCAGTTTGTGGCCGACAACAAGGAGTTTGCCACGGCCGGCATCAAATGGGCCGACTTCATTACGGTGCATTTCCTGGAACTCCCCACGGACGTGCGCGACAATTCCCGCGACCCGGCCGACCTGTTCAACCTGGTAGCCACATTCCGGCAGCAGGCCGCTGTACCGGCCGATTTCAACCCGCGCCAAGCGGAGCTGTATGCCAGCATAGAGCGCTACGGGGTGGCCAACGCTGCCAGCCTGAAGCCCTATCTCGAAAACCTGAGTAAGCAGATTCCAGCCCTGGCTCAGGATAAGTATATTCAGAACTACCTCAGAGCCACGACCGATGCTGAGCGCCAGAAAGCCGTAGCAGCCCGCCCTGTAACTCGTTTTGATATGAGTACGCTTGATGAGGCGCTGGACCGGTTGCGGGGCGTGAAGACCGCACCCGAGCTGGCTCTGCTCCGCCGGGCGGTGCGCATCAGTGCCGTGGGCCAGCAGGAAGTGATGAAAGCCACCCGGCCTGACATGGGCGAAATGGAATTACAGGGCCTGCACGAGTATGTGTACAAAAAATACGGGGCCGAGTTCGAGGGGTACCCCAGTATTGTGGGGGCCGGGGCCAATGGCTGCGTGCTGCACTACATTGCCAACGATAAGCCCAAAGTTCAGAACGAGTTGTTGCTAATGGACTGCGGCGCGGAGTACCACGGCTATACCGCCGATGTTACCCGCACTATTCCACCCAGCGGGAAGTTCAGCCCCGCCCAGCGGCAGATTTACGAGCTGGTACTGGCCGCTCAGGAAGCGGGGTTTGCGGCCTGTAAGCCCGGTGCCGACTTCCAGGCCCCCGACAAAGCCGCCCGGCAGGTAGTAACTGACGGCTTGCTGAAGCTGGGCCTCATCAAGAAGCCGGAAGAAGCCCGGACCTACTTCCCGCATGGCACCAGCCACCACCTCGGCCTTGATGTGCATGACCGGGGCAGCAATGGCCCGCTGCAGGCCGGTCATGTCATTACCGTGGAGCCCGGTATCTACATCCCCGAAGGCAGCCCCTGCGACAAAAAGTGGTGGAACATCGGTGTGCGCATCGAAGACGATGTGCTGATTACCGAAAAAGGATACGAAAACCTGTCGCGCGAAGCCCCGCGCACCGTGGCCGAAGTGGAGGCTATGATGGCCAAGCCCAGTGCCCTTGATGATTTTAAGCTGCCGGAATTGCGTTGAACCTAGGAAAAGATAAAAATTGCGAGCCGCTGGCTGTCAGCTTCTAACCAGGCCTAAAAGGCTGAATGAAGCAAGGTATCGGCTTTATTCAGCTTCCTGGCAAGCTGCAATCAGCTGAAAAATAGTGACAGCTTTGCCTAACACCTTAGAGCTAATAGCTTTATTCTGTTTGACTTTTCCGAAAGTCCTTGTACCTTTGCAGTCCTTAATCCCAAAACCCCCGTCGAGATGGCTAAGAAAGGCAACCGGGTGCAGGTAATCCTTGAATGCACTGAGCATAAGAACTCGGGGCAGCCGGGCACCTCGCGCTACATCACCACCAAGAACCGTAAGAACACGCCTGAGCGTATTGAGTTGAAGAAATTCAACAATGTGCTCAAGAAGATGACTGTTCACAAGGAAATCAAGTAATCTGAACAATGGCTAAGAAAGTAGTAGCAACCCTGAAAACCGCTACCGGCAAGGACTGGGCAAAAGTCATCCGTGCTGTGAAATCGGAAAAAACTGGCGCTTACACCTTCCGCGAAGAGATGGTGCCCGTTGACAAAGTGCAGGAATATATTTCCACCGGCGTTAAGTAGTCGGGTGCCCTCGTGGCCGCTTGATTCGAAGTGAAGAAGTCCCGCCATCGTGGGACTTTTTTGCGTTGTAGCGCGAAGCTCCAGCTTTGCGCCCTGTTGGAAGGCCTGCCCGCTGGCTTCTCAACTTCAGCAACGATGCGCGAAGCTGGAGCTTCGCGCTACATCCTGACCGCATGGGACTTTTCGATTTTTTCAAGAAGGATAAGGAAAGCAAGGAGCAGCAGCAGGCCCTCGATGAAGGTCTGCAGAAAACCAAGACCAGCTTTTTTGACCAGCTCAGCAAAGCCGTGGTGGGTAAAGCCACCGTGGACGAGGCCGTGCTCGACGAGTTAGAAACCATGCTCGTGCACGCCGATGTGGGCATCGACACCACGGTGAAGGTTATTGACCGCATCGAGAAGCGTGTGGCCCGCGACAAGTACGTGAGCACCTCGGAGTTGGACCGCATCCTGCGCGAGGAAATTGTGGAGTTGTTGGACCGCAACAGCGGCGCCACCGGCTCCCGCGCCATCCTCGACCGGCCCGATAGTCCCGGCTCGCCCTTCGTGATTATGGTGGTAGGCGTGAACGGCGTGGGCAAAACCACGACGATTGGTAAGCTGGCCCACCGTTTCCACAGCGCGGGCAAGAAGGTGGTGCTCGGTGCCGCCGATACGTTCCGCGCTGCGGCCGTGGATCAGCTCATCATCTGGGGCCAGCGGGTGGGCGTGCCCGTCATTTCGCACGGCATGAACACCGACCCGGCCTCCGTGGCCTACGACGCGGTGCAGAAAGGTGTGGAAATGGGGGCCGACGTGGTGATTATCGACACGGCCGGTCGTCTGCATAACAAGGTGAACCTGATGAACGAGTTGAGCAAGATCAAGCGCGTGATGCAGAAGGTGATTCCAGATGCGCCGCACGAGGTGCTGCTGGTGCTCGATGGCAGCACCGGACAGAATGCCTTCCTGCAGGCCAAGGAGTTCACCAAAGCCACCGAGGTATCGGCCCTGGCCATCACCAAGCTCGACGGCACGGCCAAGGGCGGCGTAGTAATCGGCATCTCGGATCAGCTCCAGGTGCCCGTGCGCTACATTGGCGTGGGGGAAAAGATGACCGACTTGCAGCTGTTTGACCGGACGACGTTCGTGAATTCGCTGTTTAAGAAGTAGGCACAAGAACTATTAGAGCTAATGGCAGCCTCCCGACTCATCAGAGCCGGGAGGCTGCCATTTTTCTTTTGATAAGTTTGGCCGGCTACTATCACTTAACACCCCTATTATGAAGAGCCCTTTAGACTGGCTGCGCCGTTCGAAACCAGCTCCCAACCTGGAAACGCTGGCATTTCGGGATACGCTGTTTGGCGATGCTCCCGCCGAGCAGTGGCCTACGGCTACCTCACCCAGTCAGAATGCAGAACCTTGGCAGTGGTTTGTGCAGGCCCGGGAAGCCTCCCGGCGTGGGCACGCAGACCGTGCCGAGCAGCTGTTGCGGCAGGTACTGAGCACCCCGAATCTGGAAGTCCGCCACTACTTGCAGGCCTGGGCGGCCCTGAGTAGCCACAGCGTGTTGCCCGGAGCAACAGAAGCCAAGCAGGTGCTGGGGGTGGTAGTAGAAGTGGCCCTTACGCAAGGCCCCGATGTGGTAGCCGCCTACACCGATGGCTCGGCGCGCTACCTGAACCAGAGCGGCAAAATCATCATCTGGGAGAAACCTGACTCCTCCCTTGATCAACTGGTCAGCACGTTGCTGGCCGCGGGGCAGCAGGTGGCCAGCCAGATTGGCCCCTGGGAAGGGGAGCGGCCGGCTCCACCTACCGGCAACACGGCCCGCGTAAGCTTTCTGACGCCTTCGGGGCTGCATTTTGGCGAAGGCCCGATGGACGTTCTTTGGCAGGATGCGCTGGCCCACCCGGTATTGGCAGCGGCACAGGCTCTGATGATAGCCCTCATGGAGAAAAGCCAGCCCGGCATCACCCTCTCAAGCTAAGTTCGCAAGTCGCGGCTGGCACAAAGAAACTTCCTCAGTAGGAAAAGGCGTTGCCGCCTGCGTACCTTTGCGGTCCGATTTTCGTCGCGGGCCGTAGCGGGCAAGTTTCTCACTGATAAGAAATTGCTCGGCCGCCCGCCTACTCAATCCAGCATGAAAGTAAGAAGCCAGCAGGCCAATAAAGTCAACGTCATCACCCTCGGCTGCTCCAAGAACATCGTGGACTCGGAGGTGCTCATGGGCCAGCTCCGCGCCAACCAGTTTGAGGTGACGCACGAAGCCGAGAAGAGCGACGCCAACATCGTCATCATCAACACCTGCGGCTTTATTGACAACGCCAAGCAGGAAAGCATCGATACGATCCTGCGCTACGCCGACGAGAAGGACGCCGGCCGTCTGGAGAAGCTCTACGTGACGGGCTGCCTCTCCCAGCGCTACAAGGACGACCTAGAGGTGGAAATTCCGCAGGTGGATGCCTTCTTCGGGACCCTGGAGCTGCCGCAGCTGATGAAAACGCTGGAGGCCGACTACATGCACGAGCTGGTGGGCGAGCGGCTGCTGACCACGCCCAAGCACTACGCCTACTTCAAGATTGCCGAGGGCTGCAATCGGCCCTGCTCGTTCTGCGCCATCCCCCTGATGCGCGGCAAGCACATGGACCGCCCTATCGAGGACCTGGTGAAGGAAGCCAACCGCCTCGCTAGTATGGGCACCAAGGAGTTGATTCTGATTGCCCAGGACCTGACCTACTACGGCCTGCAGCACTACGGCGAGCGGAAGCTGGCCGATTTGCTCCGCCACCTGTCCGACGTGAACGGCATCGACTGGATCCGGCTGCAGTACGCCTACCCCTCGCAGTTCCCAATGGATGCCCTGGACGTGATGAACGAACGGGACAACATCTGCAAGTACCTGGATATGCCCCTGCAGCATATTTCGGATAACATGCTGAAAACCATGCGCCGCGGCATCAGCAAGCGCCGCACGGTGGAGTTGGTGGACACTATCCGCCAGCGGGTGCCGGGCATTGCGCTGCGCACCACGCTCATTGCCGGCCACCCCGGCGAAACGCAGCAGGATTTCGAGGACCTCTACAACTTCGTGGAGGAAACCCGCTTTGACCGCTTGGGCATTTTCACCTACTCGCACGAGGATAATACCCACTCCTTCACGCTCGAAGACGACGTACCGGCCGAAGTAAAGCAGGACCGCGCCGACCAGATTATGGAGCTGCAGCAGGGCATTTCGATGGAGCTGAACGAGGAGCGCGTGGGCCAGACCCATAAGGTGCTGTTCGACCGCAAGGAAAGCGGCTATTTCGTGGGCCGCACCCAGTACGACTCGCCCGAAGTGGACAACGAAGTGCTGGTGCCCGCCACCAAAGACACCTACGTGCGCCTTGGCGACTTTGCCCAGGTGCAGATTACTGAGGCCTCAGACTTCGACCTATACGGCAAGCTGGTGTAGGCTTTTTTGAGCTGTTAGCTTACAGCTGTTGGCTGTTGACTGGTGAGAGGCGTACCTGCCTTGCCAGCTGACAGCCAATTGCTTTTAAGGGTTTTTGCCAAGCTTGGAGAGCTAGCAGCTAACAGCTAAAAGCCAACAGCCCAAAAAATACCCAGTTACTTTGTGGCCGCTGGCCGGTTATAGCCCGATTATCCTCCTCTCGTATGTCCGTCACGACTCTTTCGTACGCCGCAACCGGCGCGTTTTCCTCGTTGCTCACTGATTATCTGGGCCAGGCAGAAGCGCTGCAGCCCTTCTACCACCGCTTCCCCACGCTGGCTGCCTTCGAGGAGCAAATTCGGGAGAAGCAAACCCAGTACACGCCCGCGGCCCGGCAGCGGCTGGTAGCCGAGCTGCAGCGGCAGTACGCCGCGCTGCCCGCGGTGCACCCGGCGGTGCAGGCTAATCTGAAGCTGCTGGCGAAGGACACGACGTTCACCATCACCACCGGCCACCAGCTCAACCTGCTGACGGGGCCGCTGTACTTCATCTATAAGATTGTAACGGCCGTGAAGCTGGCCCGCCAGCTGAAGCAGCAGTACCCGCAGTACGATTTCGTGCCGGTGTACTGGATGGCCACCGAAGACCACGACTTCGCCGAAATCAACCACCTGAACCTGTTCGGCAAAAAGTACGAGTGGAACGCCGCCGACCAGGGCGGGCCGGTGGGCCGGTTGCCGCTAATGGGCCTGAAAGAGGAGCTGCTCGACCAGCTGCCCGCCGATGTGCCGACGCTGTTCCGGGAGGCCTATGAGCAGTCGAGCACCTTGGCCGAAGCCACCCGCCGCCTGACGCACGACCTGTTCGGGGAGTACGGGCTGGTGAGCTTGGATGCTGACGCGCCGGCGTTGAAGCAGGCGCTGGTGCCGGTGCTGGAGCAGGAAATCCAGGCCCAAGCCTCCAACCAGGCCGTGCAGCAGGCCAACGCCCGCCTCGAAGCTGCCGGCTACAAGCCCCAGGTGTACTCGCGCCCCCTCAACCTGTTCTACCTCACCGACGGCGGCAAGCGGGAGCGGCTGGAGTACGACGCGGCCCAGGACTGCGTGCAGATTACGGTGCGCAACACCGGCCGCTGCCACACCCAGCAGGAGCTACTGGCGCTGGCTCAGGAGCACCCCGAGCAGTTCAGCCCCAACGTGGTGCTGCGGCCCCTGTACCAAGAGCTGCTGCTGCCCAATCTCTGTTACATCGGGGGTGGGGCGGAGGTGGCCTACTGGTTCCAGCTGAAAGGCGTGTTCGAGCAAAACCAGGTGCCGTTCCCCATTCTGCTGCCCCGCAACTCGGCCCAGTACGTGGGCAAGGCCAACGCTGGCAAGCTGCACAAGCTTGGCCTCACCTCGCTGGACGTCTTCCGGCCGCTGCCCGAGCTGAAAAAGCAGGTGGGCGCTACGCTGGGCCAGGAAGAAGTGAGCCTGCAGCAGCAGCAGCAGCAGCTAGCCGCCGCCTTCCAGCAGATGGCGGACCTGGCCCAGCGCCTCGACCCCACGCTGGTGCGCACCGTGGCCGCCGAGCAGCAGAAGGTGGCTGGCATTGTGCAGGGCCTGGAAAAGCGCCTGAGCAAAGCTGCCGAAGCCAAGCACGAAACCGCCTATACCCAGCTCACGGCCCTCAAAGACAAGCTGATGCCCAACGGCCACCTGCAGGAGCGCGAAGACAACGTGCTGAGCATCCTCATCAACAACCCCGGCTTTATCGGGCAGCTTTTGGATGCCTTCGACCCGCTGGCCCTGGAGTTTACGGTGCTGGAGGAGGAGTAGAAAACAGCTGTTGCAGCTAGTTGGAAAGCAACTGATGCCAATAAATAACGTCATGCTGAGCTTGCCGAAGCATCTCTACCGCTTCGTTAGATTGCTACAACGGAGCGGTAGAGATGCTTCGGCAAGCTCAGCATGACGGTTTCGGATACCTTGTAAACAGCTGCTGGCAACCATCGGCCACTGGCGGGGCTCTGGGGGAGAGTTGTTCTACTCTTCTCCAACTCCTCATTTCTGATGGCGGCTATCCGACGTTACTGTTTCTCTGTTTCCTGGCTGCGGAAGGTGGCCGGTGGGCTGCTAGTGGGGCTGTTGCCCTTGGCGGCCACCGGCCAGACGCTGACCGGCACCCTTACCGCCGGCCCCGCGGCCGGTCCGGTGTCGTATGCTAACCTGGGCATTCCGGGCAAGAGCGTGGGCACCGTAACCGATGAGCACGGGGCTTACCAGCTGGCCTACACGCCGGCCAACCTCACCGATACCGTGTACGTGTCCAGCTTGGGCTACCGGTCGCAACGAGTGCTGCTGCGGGAGCTGGTGGCGCAGCCCAACCGCACGCTGGTGCCCGTGGCCGTACCGCTGGCGGATGTGCGGGTGCAGGCCCCGGGGCTGTACAAGCGCCGCCGCACGCTGGGCTGCACCACTACCTCCCATTCCATCATCTCCAAGCTCAAAGCTGAGCATCTGGGGGCCGAGATGGGCATAGTCGTCTGCCTCAAGCACAAGCCCACCAAGCTGCTGACGGCCCATTTCAACGTGCTATACCAGCAGCCCGATACCCTGCGGTTTCGGGTGAACCTGTACCGCCTGCTGCCCGACGGCCGCCCATCGGGGGAAAAGCTGCTGACTCGCAACCTGTTAGTGAGCACGACGGACAGGGCAAATCCCGAGGCCCCGCTCACCGTGGACCTGACCACGGACCAGCTGGTAGTGGACGAGGATTTCCTGCTGACGCTAGAGTGGGTTGGCGGCGGGGAGGTGGAGCAGGTGAGTAAAAGCCTGGCCTTTTCCAGCGCCCTGGGCTACGGCAAAGGCGACCTGTACTTCCGCAAAACCAGCCAGGATTCCTGGGAGAAACCCTCCGTGGGAGCCAGGTTGGCCGGTATGCAGCCGAAAGTGGGCTTCTACGTGACGGCGCTGGACTGATTGGTTCAGCCAAAAGAAACCAGCCGAAAAAAGTGCCCTGCTGTTTGTATCAGAGGATGGAAAAAATCAGCGTAATCAGTCCAATTCGCGAAAATCTATGACCAAAGCCGAACTCCGCCGCGCCGCCCTGGCCCGCCGCCGCGCCCTGCCCGAAGCCGAAGTGGCCCGGCGTAGCGCCGCGCTGTGGGAACAGCTGCAGGTCGAATTTGTGGTGCCGGAGTGGCAGTGGCTGCACCTGTTTCTGCCCATTCCGCAGCAGCACGAGCCCGATACCTGGCCGCTGATTCGGGCGCTGTGGGCGCAGCAGCCGCATATGCAGCTGGCCGTGCCCGTGGTGCAGCCCGACGGCCACACGCTGCGCCACTTCCACCTTACGCCCGCTACCACGCTGGTAAAAAACCGCTGGGGTATTCCGGAGCCGGTGGGCGCCGCCAAGATTAGCCCCGCCCAGCTGGACGCCGTGCTGATTCCACTGCTGGCTTTCGATGAAGCCGGCCACCGTGTGGGCTACGGCAAAGGCTTCTACGACCGGTTTCTGCAGGAGTGCCGGCCCGATGCGATGCGAATAGGGGTGAGTCTGGAGCCGCCAGTGCCGCGCATTACCGATGCTTGGGCGGGCGACGTACCGTTGAACGCCTGCCTCACGCCGGAGCGGGTGTGGTGGTTCTAGGCCGACTTGTATATTAGAGGCTATGTCGTCCGCTCCGCCCTGCTTGCTATCTGGCCGTTCCCGCCGCGCCCCGCGCCGGCTGATGCCGCCTGATATGACCCCGATGGCCGGTGTAGGCTTTCTGCTGGTGGCGTTTTTCATGCTGAACAGTACGTTGTCCAGATCTACCCTGCTGGAGCTGGCTATGCCGGTGAAGCCAACGCCCACGGCTGAAATACCAAGCCATTGTTGCGGTGGCAGCGCGCTTACGCTGCTGCTGGGGGCCGATAACCGGATTTTCTACTACTGGGGAATGGGGCCGGCCTTCACGGAAGATGGGTTGCATGAAACCAACTTGGGCAGCCGGGGACTGCGCCGGGTGTTGCTGGGCTTTCGTGCGCAGCCCTGCCCGCTGGTCCTCGTGAAGCCCTCCGATAAGGTATCGTACCACCAGCTGGTAGATGTGCTGGATGAGCTGCACATCACCGTCACCACCCAGTATGTGCTGGCCGACCTGACTGCGGCCGACAAGCAACTGCTGGTGGCGGGGCCGTAGCCGCTGCACAATATCAGCTTCTGCCGTAGCGTTGCCTGAATACAACCGTATTCACCTAACCCCCAGCACCGTTATGGCCGACCTCCAGACCGCCGCCCCCGCCGCCAAGGGCACCAAGCCCCGCGCCAAAAAGCACGCCTTCCGCCTCGATATGACCCCGATGGTGGACCTGGCCTTTTTGCTGCTTACGTTCTTCATGCTCACCACTACCTTCAGCAAGCCTACGGTGATGGAAGTGGCTATGCCGGCCAAGGGCTCCGAAACATCGGCCGTGCCGGCTTCCAAAGCCCTGACGCTGCTGCTGGGCAAAGACAGCCGGATTCAGTACTTCTTCGGAGAGAATCCTGGTAAAAATACCTCTGCGGTTCATAGCACTACATTCGCGGCAAATGGTCTACGGAAGCTGCTGCTGCAATTCCGGCAGAAGGCGGGTGGTATGGTGCTCATCAAGGCCACCGACGAGGCTTCCTACCAGAGCATGGTGGACGCGCTGGATGAAATGAATATCACCGATACCAGGAAATACGCTTTGGTAGATCTGGATCAGGCGGATAGAAACCTGCTGGCCACTTACCGCTAGGCTGCCCGCTCACAAATTAAAACCGCCCGCTTCGATGATATCGGGGCGGGCGGTTTATTATTTCTGGGGCGAACTGGCGGAGTCCGGGTGACCAAGGGCCTGAGCGGAGCGGGATGTTGCCGTTTTGCTATGAACGGTGGTTGGCTGAGTGGCTCGCCGCTGGGCGGCCAGCACCTCGCCAATAGAGGCTAGATTGGCTTTCTTCATGAAGCAGGAAAATAAAAGGATAAGACAACATGCAATAGGTAGGGTAGCGGTAAACGGAGCAAAACTTGCCAGCCAAGATAATACAAACCAGGAAAATAAGGCGCGATTTTTTGGTCAGCGGGCTGTGGTGTCAATCTGACTGATGCGTGCCTGACCCCAGGGGGCAATACTGATTTGCACACGCAGGCTGCGCCGCTGATGCAACCTACGGCTCATGGTTTCGGGCACGTAATACCGCTCCAGGCCGTAGCGCAGGCGCAGGCCACGCCGCCATACATCCTGCACCGAGCCACGCAGTACCGCCTGCTGACCAGTAATAGCCGGCCGCGCAGGGTATATTCCTACGGCCTCGTAAGTGCTGTCGGGGCGGGGCGTGAGTAGTACGTAGGCGGCCTGTTTGCGGCGGGGTAGTTCCTCGCCGCGCCATAGGTGGCCTGGTAGCTCGCCAATTTGGTAACGCAGATTCAGGTAGTCGCCATACAGCAGGTCGCGTGGGTCTATGGGTTGGGTCCGGAGCCAGATGCGGCGGCCCAGAGCCTCGGTGGCATAGCCAGCCACCGCTACGCCCAGCACAAACAGCACCTGAGCCAGCACCAGCCACCGCAGCCACACACGGCGGCGCGGCTCCGGCAAATCGGGCAAGGACCCGGCCACGGCGGGCAGTGCAGAAACAGCAGACAAACTACTCATGGTTTAGAGGCAGTGGAGCCGGCGAAAGTGCGGGCCGCCCGGCGGCGCAGCAGCCAGCTCAGGCCAAACAGCAGCAAGCCGCCCAGCAGAAAAAACACCGATTTATCCATGAAGCCCCAGGTTAGCTTGAAGTACGCTACGGCCGTAGTCAGCACGAAGAGCACGGTGCCCAGCGTTACCCGGTCCTGGTTTTGCTCCTGGTGCGCCCGCCATAATACGCTGCCTGAGTAGGCGTACAGCACCACCAGCGTAGCCACGGCCAGCGGCAACCCGCCGGTAAAGTAGAAGCCGGGCAGTAGCAGCAGCCAGTCGGTGGCACTGCCGATACGGCCGCGCCGCTGCTTGCCCCAGAGCGAGAGGGCCAGTACCGCCGCCAGTGCCGCCAGATACGGCACCAGTGGTGCCCGCAGCTGCCCGGCGTATATGTCAGACTCCCCAAATAGCGCCAGCCCCAGCGTAAACAGAAACGCGGCTACCAGCGGCGGCCCCTGCAGGGCGCGGCCCGCCGGCCGGTCAGGCTGCCAGTCACCGAAGGCGTATACCAGCATAGCCGGAATAAAAAACCAGGTGATTTTGACGTGCAGGTGGTTGATGAGCAGTGCCGCCTGCCAGAGCAGGCCCGTAGCCAGCACGCTGCCTAGCAGGGCATCGGGCCGCCGCCACCAATAGTAGCCCAGCCCCAGCGCGGTGCCCGCCGCCGTGAGGTAGCTGAAGGCGCCCAGCTGCCCGGTGTTGTAGCCCTGCACAATGCCGCTGATAACGGCCGTCATCAGAAACAGCAGGCGGCGGCGGTACAGCCACGTCAGGCCCATGCCCGCTACGGCCCAGGCCAGCAGCCCGGTCAGGTCGTAGCCGATAAGTTGGTAAAGCTGGCTGGTAAGCACAATACTGGCCCCGAACAACATCAGACCCAGCGCAATCAGGCCCATACCCAGATTGAGGTTGCCGCGCCGCCGAAAATACTCACCGCCCGCATACGCCCCGCACAAAGCGCCAAGCAGCAGCCCCAGCCGCACCAGCTCGGGCAGGCCCTGCCAGTTGGCCGCCACCACGCTCAGCGCGCTCAGGCCCATCAGCAGGCTGCCCAGCAGCGGCAACAGTCCCACGGCGGCGGTATCGGTGGGGTACAAAGCCAGCAGTTGTTCCCTCTGTTGCTCCGTAATGATTCCCCGCTGCACCCAGTCCGATCCGTCGGTTTCCAGTAGCTTCCTGCTCATAATGAAAGCAACTTACGCAGGAAGGCAAGAAAATAGTTAGTTCTTAACCTTTAGAGCATGGTAAATGGGTTAGCAGGAAGAAGTAGATGAGCCCGTTGAAGAATAGTAATAGAGTATCATGCTTTATACATGCTTATTACATACACTGAACTATGTTTGACTTCTTACAGAAAGTACCGGTACACGTAAAAATCTATGCCAACGCAATAGAAGTCACAGATTTGCGAACAGGTAATACTATCCGTCAAGCTGCTACTCAGAAATTCTCTTCCTCACGAATGCTGGTAGCAGATTTCAATGCTGCCGTAACACTAGGCAGAAGTATTCTAGCATTATTGAAAACAGGAAGAAGGCCGCTGAAAATAGCTGTGCAGCAGATGATAGATCTGGGTGGAGGAACCACCAACACAGAGCAGCGGCATCTGCGGGACCTATGTGCGCATTTGGGTGCTACGCATTCAGTTATCCTTTTGCATACCAGAAAAATTACTACAACTGAACTGCTGAAGATTCTGGAATCACGACAAGAAGAACTTCCGGTGGATGTGACTTGCTAAACGATATTCTGAGTTGCTTCGGTCCTTACCCCAGCTTCCAGGCCCGCGTCATTTCGCGTTTACCGGGCGGGCCGGGAATCTTTTCTACCTGCCAGCCGGCCGCCAGCAGGCTGCGCTTGAATGCGCCTTTGGCGCAGTAGCTTACCAGGCAGCCACCCGGCGCGGTAGCATCGTAGAGCTGCCGAAACACCTCGTCGGTCCACATATCGGGCTGCTTTTCGGGGGCGAAGGCATCGAAGTAGATGACGTGGTAGGTGTTGCCGGCCAGCGGGGTGGCCTGCAGCTCGCCGGCCATCTTGAGCAAGACAAACTGCGGCGTGAGGGCCACCGGCCGGCCCCAGGCCGACGCGTGCAGCTGCTGCTGATAATCGAGTAGCTCGGGTTGATGCAGGTAATTCTCGGTGCCCAACTGCCCGATGACTTCCCAGGGCAGCGGGAACTTCTCAATGGTGTCGTAGAAAATGGGGCAGGGTGCGGTAAGGCTTCGCTCCAGCGTGAGCAGGGCGTTCAGGCCGGTACCGAAACCAATTTCCAGCACCCAAACGGGCTCCGTAGTAGCTGCCAGCGCGTGCTCCAATCCGGCGGCCAGATAGACGTGGCGGGCCTCCTGTAGCGCGCCGTGGGTACTGTGGTAATGCTCGTTGAGAGCAGGCACGAAAAGCGTACTGGAACCATCGGCGGTAGTACGCACTTCCACGTGGGGCATCGGAATCATAAACTGGAATAAAAAGAGCCGTCATCAACAGCCAGGTACTGGGCAGCGTATCGGGCACTGTAGCCCAATATACACGTTTATGGGCGCAAAACCCGCGCGTGATACTGCCCTGCATCCGGCCCTGTACGTATCTTGCCGCCCTATGGCCCGCATCCGCATCGAGTTACCCGCGCACTATCTGCTCACCATAGAGATGCCCGTGCGCATCACCGACCTCAACTACGGTAACCACCTCGGCAACCACGCGTTGCTGGGGCTGCTGCACGAAGCCCGCGTGCAACTCCTGCAGCACCTGGGCTATCCTGAATTCGACCCCGCTACCGGCCTGGGCCACATTATGGCTGATGTGGCTATTGAATACAAGGGCGAAGGGTTTTACGGCGACACGCTGCGGATTCAGTTGGGTGCCACCGACCTGAGCAAGTACGGGTTCGACGTGGTGTACTGGGTGCATAACCAGGAGGGCCGCGAAATTGCCCGCGCCAAAACCGGCATGCTCTGCTTCGACTACAACACCCGCAAGCTGCGCCCCTTGCCCGCGGAGTATGCCGTCCGCCTGCGCCGCGAAACGCCCCCGGCCCCATGAGGCCCGCTTTCCGGCTGGTGCTGCTCACGCCGCCCGCCGCGCACCCGCAGGAATTGAGTGTCATTGGCCGATGGCTGGAGGGCGCACCCGATACCCGGCTGCACCTGCGCCGCCCTGGCTGGAGCCGTTCCGAAACGGCGGCGTGGCTGCGGCAGCTGCCGGTTCCCTGGCTGCCTCGCATCGTGCTGCACGCTTACCCGGAGCTGGTGGCGGAGTTTGGGCTGGGGGGCTGCCACCTCACGGCCACTGCCCGCGCCGCCGGCCCGCGCCCGGTGCTGCCGCCCGGTACCATGCTCTCCACGGCTCTACACACGCTGGAAGAAGTGCGGGCTGAGGCAGCGGGCTATGATTACGTGCTGCTGAGTCCTGTTTTCGACAGTATCAGTAAAGCCGGTTACGAGGCGGCGTTTCGTCTGGAAGATGTAGCTGAACTATTGCCTCAGTTTCCGCTGGCCCGTGTGCTGGCTCTGGGTGGTATCACGGCCGAACGACTGCCAGCGGTACGGGCAGCAGGATTTGCCGGTGCCGCTGTGCTGGGAGCAGTATGGGAAGCGCCGGATCCTGCAGCGGCTGTTCATCATGTGCTAAGGGCGGCATCCCAGTCTTTCCACACCGGCTCGTAGCCTTGTTGGCGGAGCAGAGCGGCTATTTCCGCGGGGCTCCGCTCGTCGCTGATTTCGAATTGCTCCAGGGATTCGGGGGCCACGGCGTAGCCACCGGGGTTGGTTTTGGAGCCCGCGCTCAGGCTGGTAATGCCCAGCCGCAGGGCGTGGTTGCGGAAGGTGGCCGTTTCGCGGGTGGAAAGGGACAGCTCGACTTCCTCGTGCAGCAGCCGGTAGGCGCAGATGAGCTGTACCAGCTCCCGGTCAGTCATTTCTACCTTGGGCTGCAGCAGGCCTTCGGCGGGGCGCAGGCGCGGGAAGGAAAGGCTGTACCTGGTCTGCCAGTAGGTGCGTTGCAGGTAATCAAGATGCAGGGCCGTGAAGAAGCTGTCGGTACGCCAGTCTTCCAGCCCGATGAGTACGCCCAGCCCCATTTTATGGATACCGGCCCGGCCCAGGCGGTCGGGCGTGTCGAGGCGGTAATGGAAGTTGGACTTGCGGCCCTTGGGGTGATGCTTTTTGTAATCCTGCTGATGGTAGGTTTCCTGGTACACCAGCACCGAGTGCAGCCCGGCCCGCATCAGTCGCTCGTAGTCGGGCTGGTCGAGGGGCTGCACCTCCATTGAGAGCTGCGCGAAGTGCGGCCGCAGCGTGTATAGGGCTTTTTCGAGGTAGTCCACGTCCACGGTCTGGTTGGCCTCGCCCGTCACCAGCAGCACGTGCTCGTAGCCCCACTGCTTCAGCACGGCCGCTTCCTGCAGCATTTCCACCTGGCTGAGCGTACGGCGGCGCAGCTTGTTATCCATGCTGAAGCCGCAGTAGGTGCAGATGTTCTGGCACTCGTTGCTCAGGTACAGCGGCACGTACAGCTGCATGGTGCGTCCAAACCGTCGCTCCGTCAGCTGCCGGCTGAGCCGGGCCATCGGCTCCAAGTACGGCGCGGCGGCCGGTGAAATCAACGCTTTGAAGTCGTCCAGTGTGCGGCGCGGCGCGGCCAGGGCGCGCTCCACGTCGGCGGCGGTTTTGGCGTAAATACTGGCTTTGACTTCATCCCAGCGGTGGGCATCGAAAATAGGGCGGAAAGACATGAGAAAGTTGTCAGTTGCGAGTTGACAGTTGTCAGAGCAGAATCAGCACCAACTGCCAACCCACAACTGACAATTGTCAACTCAATCCAAAAATGCCGTCAGCGGTGACGAGGCTTCGGCGTGGAGGGTGGGGACGGCGAGGTGGGCTTCGTAGGCGAGGCGGCCGGCTTCCACGGCCAGGCGGAAGGCCTGGGCCATCTGCACGGGCTGTCCGGCTACAGCAATGGCGGTGTTCACCAGCACGGCATCAGCCCCTAGCTCCAGGGCCGCCGCCGCGTGCGAAGGAGCCCCGATACCGGCATCCACCACCACCGGCACCCGGCTCTGGCCGATGATGATTTCCAGAAACTCCCGGGTGAGCAACCCCTGGTTCGAGCCGATGGGCGCGCCCAGGGGCATCACGGCGGCCACGCCCACTTCCTCCAACCGCTTGCACAGCACCGGGTCGGCGTGGATGTAGGGTAGCACCACGAAGCCCAGCTTCACCAGCTCCTCGGCGGCGCGCAGGGTTTCTACCGGGTCGGGCAGCAAATAGCGCGGGTCGGGGTGAATTTCGAGCTTGAGCCAGTTGGTTTCCAGCGCCTCGCGGGCCAGCTGGGCGGCAAATACCGCCTCGCGGGCCGTGCGCACGCCCGAGGTGTTGGGCAGCAGGTGCAGGCCGGGGTGACGCAGGTGGCGCAGCAAATCGTCCTGGGAGTTGCGCACGTCCACCCGCTTCAGGGCCATCGTCACCAGCTCCGAGCCTGAGGCTACCAGGGCATCTTCCATCAGCTGCACCGAGCTGAACTTGCCCGTGCCGGTAAACAGGCGCGAGTGAAACGTGCGGTCGGCAATGCGTAAAGGCTGGGTTGTCATGCGTGGAGCGAGGAAAAAGCGGGTAACGCGTGCAAAAAATCGGTGGCGGCGGTAGCGGGGTCGGGGGCCTGGGCAATGGCGCCGGCCACGGCCACGCCGTGCAGTCCGGTGGCGCATACCTCGGCCACGTCGGCCAGCGTAATGCCCCCGATGCCGATAACCGGCACCCCGTGCCCGGCCGCCCGAAACTGTGCCAGCAGCTGCTGGTAGCCCGCCAGCCCCAGCACGGGGCTCAGGTTGGCCTTAGTGGTAGTGAAGCGGAACGGCCCCAGCCCGATGTAGCTGACGCCGGCCGCCGCCAGCCCCGCCATATCGGCCAGTGTATTGGCCGTGCCCCCGATGAGGAAATCGGGCCCCAGAATGAGGCGGGCGTGGTCGGCGGGCATATCCTGCTGGCCCAGATGCACCCCATCTGCCCCGATTTCCTGGGCCAGCTGCGGGTTGTCGTTGAGAATGAACGTGGCTCCGAAGCGGCGGCACACTTGCTGGGTTTCCAGCGCCAGCTGCCGCCAAACGGCGTACGGCTGGTTTTTTACCCGCAGCTGTACCCAACGGACGCCGCCGGCGCAGGCCTGCGCGGCCTGGCTTGGGGAGCTGGCAATAAACTGAAGTGGATGGATGGTCATGGAGGGTATCAGGGAAGGGAATGGTAGCCCAGGCGGGTATCGTTGCTGGCCAGCACCCGGGCGGTGTAGGCTTTGCCGGCCCGGCAGGCTTCGGGCAGCGCCAGGCCCCGCGCCAGCCCCGCCGTAATGGCCGCCGACAGCACGCAGCCGCTGCCGTGCTTCTCGCCCCGGGGCAGGCGCGGGGCCGAAAACGTAGCCACCGCCCGTCCCTGCTGGTACAGCACGTCCACGGCTTCGGGACCCTCGGCGTGGCCGCCTTTCAGCAGCACCGGGCAAAAGGCGCTGACGGCCGTGGCGGCTTCCTCGGCCGTGGCGGCGGCGGGCCAGAGGCGCAGCATCTCGGGGCGGTTAGGCGTGAGCAGGGCCAGGCCGGTGCATGCCTCCGCTACCAGCGCGGGCGGCGGCCCGGCGTGGAACTCGAAGCCGGCGCTGGCCCGCAGCACCGGGTCCCACACCACGCCCAGCGTCGGTTGCAGCTGCCGCAGCCAGCGCAGCAGCGCCGGCAGCTTCACCAAGCTCTCCGTCAGCCCGATTTTGACCCACTGTACCAGAAACCGCGTCAGCAGTACCCGCAGCTGGTCGCGCAGGTCAGCCTCGGTGGTCCAGACGACACGCTCAAAGGCCACGTCGTTCTGCACCGTAAGGGCCGTGCAGGCCCCTAGCCCGTACACGCCCAGCTGCTCGAAGGTCTTGCAGTCGGCCAGCAAACCTGCCCCGCCGCTGGGGTCAAATCCGGCCAGGGTGAGAACGTAAGGACGGAGTGTTTGGGACATGGGGTGGGAGTTCAGAACGTCATGCTGAGCGAAGCGGAGCGGAGTCGAAGCATCTCTACCGCTTCGGTGCATTGCTAATGAAATACCCCGGTAGAGATGCTTCGGCAAGCGGACGCCAGATGAAGCATGACGTTCTTTTTCTGCTTCTATTACAGATAGATTTCACTGCCCTTGGCCACGAACTCCCGGGCTTTTTCGGCCAGGCCGTGGGCCAGGGCTTCGTCGGGCTGTACTTGTTGGGTGGCGGCGAAGTCGCGTACTTCCTGGGTGATTTTCATGGAGCAGAAATGGGGGCCGCACATAGAGCAGAAGTGGGCCACCTTGGCGCCCTCGGCGGGCAACGTCTCATCGTGGTAGGCGCGGGCGGTGTCGGGGTCGAGGCTCAGGTTGAACTGGTCCTGCCAGCGGAACTCGAAGCGGGCCTTGCTTAGGGCGTTGTCGCGGTACTGCGCGCCCGGGTGGCCCTTGGCTAGGTCGGCGGCGTGGGCGGCAATTTTGTAGGCAATGACGCCGTCCTTCACGTCCTGCTTGTTGGGCAGGCCTAGGTGCTCCTTAGGCGTCACGTAGCAGAGCATGGCCGTGCCAAACCAGCCAATCATGGCCGCCCCGATGGCCGAGGTGATGTGGTCGTAGCCGGGCGCAATGTCGGTGGTGAGCGGGCCCAGGGTGTAGAAGGGGGCCTCGTGACACTCCTTCAACTGCTTGTCCATGTTCTGCTTGATCAAGTGCATTGGCACGTGGCCGGGGCCTTCTATCATCACCTGCACGTCGTGCTGCCAGGCTAGTTTGGTCAGCTCGCCCAGGGTTTCCAACTCGGCAAACTGGGCCGCGTCGTTGGCGTCGGCAATGGAGCCGGGCCGCAGCCCGTCGCCCAGCGAGAAGGCCACGTCGTAGGCTCTCATAATCGCGCAGATTTCGGCAAAATGGGTGTAGAGGAAGTTTTCCTGATGATGCGCCAGACACCACTTGGCCATAATCGAGCCGCCCCGCGACACAATGCCCGTCACGCGCTTCGCCGTGAGCGGAATGTAGCTGAGGCGCACGCCGGCGTGGATGGTGAAGTAGTCCACGCCCTGCTCGGCCTGCTCGATGAGCGTGTCGCGGAACAGCTCCCAGGTCAGGTCCTCGGCCTTGCCGTTCACCTTCTCCAGGGCCTGGTAAATGGGCACCGTGCCCACCGGCACCGGGCAGTTGCGGATAATCCACTCCCGCGTTTCGTGGATGTTCTTGCCCGTGCTCAGGTCCATCAGCGTGTCGCCGCCCCAGCGGCAGCTCCACACGGCCTTGTCCACCTCCTCCTCAATGCTCGACGTGACGGCCGAGTTGCCGATGTTGGTGTTGATTTTCACCAGGAAGTTGCGCCCGATAATCATGGGCTCGGCCTCGGGGTGGTTGATGTTGGAGGGAATCACGGCCCGGCCGGCGGCCACTTCAGCCCGCACAAACTCCGGCGTGATGTGCTCCTGTGGCGTGTTGGCCCCGAAGCTGTGGCCCGCATGCTGCACCCGCAGCGCATCCTGAGCGGCCATCTGGTCGATGCGCTGGTTTTCGCGGATGGCAATGTACTCCATCTCCGGTGTGATGATACCCTGGCGGGCGTAGTGCAGCTGGGTCACGTTCTGCCCTTCCTTGGCCCGATACGGCCGCCGGATGTGCTCGAAGCGCAGGTGGTCCAGCGCGGCATCGGCGGCCCGCTGCTGCCCGTAGTCCGACGAAATGCCCGGCAGCTCCTCCACGTCGGCGCGCTCCAGCACCCAGGCCTCGCGCAGCCGTGGCAGGCCTTTTTTCAGGTCGATTTCAACGGTGGGGTCGGTGTAAGGGCCGCTGGTGTCGTACACCGTCACGGCCGGGTTGGGCTCGGTGGGGTTCACGAAGTCGAGGTGCCGCTTGCTGTCAGCCAAGCCGATTTCGCGCATAGCCACCCGGATGTTGGGGTACAGCTGGCCGGGTACGTACACTTTGCGGGAGCCCGTGAGGGGCTGGCGCTCCACCAGCGTCTGGTGCGGGGCGTGGTCTTTGGTTTTCATAGGGGTCGAAACAGGTTGGACCCCGGCCTGCTCCCAGGAGAGGCCGGGAGAGGAATTAGCCGCCTTGCGTAGCGCGGATGATGAGGATGCGGTCCTGGCGTTGTAGGGTGTGGGTGGGCCAGTCGGGGCGGGGTACCACGGTGTCGTTCACGGCCACGGCAATACCGCGCTGCCCGTCGAGGTGCAGGGGACTGAGGGCGGCGGCCAGGGTAGGGGCGGGCCCGGGGGCCTCGTGGGGGGTGTCGTTGACGAATACGGTCATGCAGGCCAGCTGAGAAAAGTGGCGAAACAGAAAAACCGTAAACAGCAGGGGTGCCGCGCCACGCCGGCCGGCCCCCGCAATGGGGCACGGCGCAGCTTCGGCTACGCGACACAAGGCACTTTTCCCTTCGCCAGCATTACCTGGATCAGGTTCCAAGGGTATTTCTCAGTCCCGCCCGTGGCAGAACACCCCTAAAGTTTACGCCGCCAAGGTAGAAAGGAATTCGGAAAAAGAAAGGAAGTAGAACTTAGATGTGAGAACTGAGAGCTTAGAAGTTAGAGCGTAGAGGGGATAAGTAAAAAGCAGTTAGTAGAGTAGTTAGTAGAGCATGCTATGCGCAGGCTACGCATAAGTTTGGCACTTACCTACACACACACTCCGCTGCTGTTATCTATGCTCTAACTTCTAAGCTCTCAGTTCTCATATCTCAGTTCTCACTCACTGGCACTTTTTTCATCTTCAGCGGGTTAAAGCACGTTCCCGGCCGGAAGCGTAGGGCTTCGACGGCGGGTGTCGTATCTTTGTGCCATGATGATTGACTTGCCCGTAGTTTCCAAGCGCGATATCCGCAAACTCAGCCCCGATGAGCTCAAGGCCTTTATGGTGGAGCACGGCGAAAAGCCGTTCCGCGCCAAGCAGGTGCTGGAGTGGCTGTGGAAGAACACGGCCAGCACGTTCGAGGAGATGAACAACATCAGCCTCGCTACTCGCGAGTTGCTGGCCCGGCATTTCGTCATCAACGGCGTGACGGTGCAGAACCACCAGCTCAGCAACGACGGCACCATCAAATCGGCCTTCCGGCTCTATGATGGCAACATCGTAGAAGGTGTGCTCATCCCGCACGACACGCGCATGACGGCCTGCATCAGCTCGCAGGTGGGCTGCTCGCTTACGTGTAAATTCTGCGCTACCGGCTACATGGAGCGCAAGCGCAACCTCGATGCGGCCGAAATCTACGACCAGGTGGTGCGCATCCGGGAGCAGTGCGAAAGCCAGTACGGCACGCCGCTCACCAACATCGTGTACATGGGCATGGGCGAGCCGCTGCTCAACTACGCCAACGTGGTGAAAAGCATTGAGCGCATCACCGCCCCTGACGGCCTGAACATGGCCCCGCGCCGCATTACCGTGAGCACCGCCGGCATCGCCAAGATGATCAAGAAGCTGGCCGACGACGGTGTGAAAGCCAACCTGGCCCTGAGCCTGCACGCGCCCAACGACACGAAGCGCAACGAAATCATGCCCATCAACGAGGCCAATTCGCTGGCTTCGCTCAAAGACGCGCTCCAGCACTACCACCAGGTCACGGGCCGCAAGGTAACCTACGAGTACATCGTGTTCGAGAGCTTCAACGACACGCTGCAGGACGCCGAGGAGCTGTTCCAGATTTCGAAGTGGATTCCCTGCAAAGTGAACCTGATCGAGTACAACCCCATCGAAAACGCCGACTACCTCAACACGGCCGACGACAAGCTCACCGCCTTCCACAAGTACCTGGCCGACCGGGGCGTGCAAACCAACATCCGCCGCTCCCGGGGCAAGGATATTGACGCCGCCTGCGGGCAGCTGGCCGTGAAGCAGAAGCCTGAAGAAGCCGCCGCGTAAGTACGCTGGCATAAAAGCAGAAAAGCCCCCGCAACTGACATTGCGGGGGCTTTTCTGTGGTCAGGCAAACGGACAGGTTACTTGCCTTTCAGGTATTCATCTATGCTGAACTGGAGCAGGTACACGGGGCATTCGTCCAGCATCAGCAGCACGATTTTCTGCCCTGCCTGCTCCATGGTTTTGTTATTCTGCAACTCCTTGAAGCCGTAGAGGTTGGCTACCGCTTCCATGTTGGCCAGGATGCTGCCCTGCATGGCGGTAGAAAATGCCTCCTTGCGTTCAGCGGCCGGACGAGCGGCCAAGGGACTTTTAGTGTTTTCCGCGTCGAGGCGGCGGCAAATGTCACGCGTTATGGTTTGTAGCACAGGCTTCTCGGCCTCGGTTACCGCCAGCTTACTGCCCAGCCCATCGCGCACAGCACCCACCATCAGTTGCTGGCCGGCCGGGCACTGGCTGACCAGGGCCGTAACTACCTCTACGCCCAGCTGCTCGCCGGCTTTGCGCGCGTTTCCGGCTTTGTTGGCAGTCAGCAACGTGTTCATTTCCTCGGCGTGCGCCAGCAGGGACGTCTGCATCAGCGACACCAGTAGGGACTTCGCGTCGGCGGCAGAAATGTTGGTGAATGGCTTGCGCTGCTGTTCCGCCTGCAGCCGCTCGCAAAGGTCATTGGTTACCAATTGCACAAATTTCTGCTGCCCGCGTATAGAGTCGGCGGCGGCGGTGAGGGTGGTGGCCTGGCCTGTGGTACACAAGGCCAGACAGGCAAATAGCAGGAGGATAACGTGTTTCATATTGCTGCAAAACTACCGCAAAATCCTCAGCCCCGGCACCCTCTGAAAAGGAAAATCCAGTGACCAGCTATCCAAAAAAATGCCCGGCTTACCTGCAGTGGTAAGCCGGGCGTTAGTCGTACAAAGCAGCATCTTATGCCTTCCAGCGGCCTTCGGCGCGGGGACGGCCCGTGGTAATTTCCTCCTTGCTTTCGCCTTCGGGCACTTCGCGGGTTTCTATGCGCACGGCGTGGGCTTTGGGCTGTACTTTCTGGCCGAAGGCGTCGGCGAATTCCTGGGTAAACTCGGCCCCAAAAAAGATGATGAGAGCTGAGTAGTTGACCCATACCAACAAGATGATAGCCGAGCCTGCCGCCCCAAATGTGGAGCCGGGGTTAGCCTGAGCAATGTAGAAAGCAATCAGGTACTTACCCAACATGAACAACAGGGCCGTGATGAAGGCGCCCACGCCCACGTCGCGCCAGCGGATAATGGCATCGGGCAGGAAACGGTAGATCAGGGCAAATAGGAGGGAGGTAATGAAGAGCGAGAGGCTGAAATCAATGAGCTTGAGCAGAACCACCGTAATTTCCGGCATCAGGCGCTGCAGGTAATCAGTGAAGAAGGAGAGAGTGGCGCTAATGACAAAGGAAATAAGTAGCAGCAAGGCCACACTCAGAATCAGACCGAACGAGAGCAGCCGGTCACGCACAAACTGCCAGATGCCGTTGCGGGGCTTCACCTTCAGGTTCCAGATGTCGTTGATGCTTTCTTGGAGCGTCACAAAAAAAGTGGTAGCGGCAAATATGAGGGTGCCAACGCCGATAACGGCCGCGAAGCCGCTCCGCTCCTGCTTGTTGAACTCGTTGATGCTGTCCTGCATGAACTTGGCCGCGTCGGGTCCTACCAAACCCTTCATCTGGGCGTACACCTGACCGGTAATGGCTTCGGTGCCGAAGATAGTGCTGGCCGTAGTGATGACGATAATCAGTAGTGGCGGCAGCGAGAAAATGGTGTAGTACGATAGGGCTGCCGCGTGGCGCAGCGAGTTGTTGACCATAAACTCACTGGCCGTCAGCTTGAGGATGTTCAGGACGTCAGAAAACTTGTAATGCGTAGCCATAGGCGCGAGGTTCGGGACAGAAGGTTGCTGCTAATACGGGCCAGTTAGCGGTGGCGTTCGGGGAAACGAGCCAATTCCCGTTGCTTTGCGTAGAGAAGCCCGGCCGTTGGTTGTTGGTAACACCCGGCCCGATTCCCGTTTTTCTTAGCCCTGGTTTTATGCGTTTTCTTCTTGTGGCCGCGCTGGCGGCTTTGCCCCTGGCCGGTTTTGCTCAAGCCTCCACTACCAAATCCGCCAAACCCGCCAAAGGAAGCTACCCGGCCGCTCAGGGCTTTGATGCGGCCGGCTCCGACGCCAAGGCCACGCAACTGGCCGACAAGGTGATGCTGGCCATGGGCGGCTATTCGGCCTGGCAGCAAACCCGCCTGCTGGGCTGGGATTTTCTGGATGGCTCCTACCAACTCTGGGACAAGCAGACCGGTGACTTTCGCTGGCAGAAAGACAGCACAGTGGCCGTGTACAACCTGCAAAGCAAGCAGGGCAAAGCCTTCCGCAACGGCCGCGACATTTCGGCCACGCCTGATGGTGAGAAGTTGCTCAGCCGCATGTATCCCATTTGGGTGAACAACTCCTGGTGGCTCCTGATGCCCTTCAAGCTGAAGGACTCGGGTGTGACACTGACCTATAAGGACACGGGTAAGTTCATGGACGGGCAGCCGGCCGAGGTGCTCAACATGACCTTCAAAAACGTAGGCGTAACGCCCGACAACAAGTACGAGGTGCTCATTAACCCCAAAACCAACCTGTTGGAAGAGTGGGCCTACTTTCCCAAAGCCACCGATGCCCAGCCTGCCTTCCGCCGCCGCTGGATCGGCTACCAGCAATACAACGGCATTATGCTGGCCACTGACCGCACCGATGGCAAAGACGGCCGCAAGCTGGGCCACATATCCGCCTTCAGCAACGTGCCCGCCGGCGTCATGCAGAATCCTAAACCAATCGAAAAACTGTAAGAACGTCATGCAGAGACGGAGCCGAAGCATCTCGCGTGCTGATGTTGCAGTGGTATCCTGACGTCAGCATACAAAATGCTTTAGCTCCGCCTCTACATGACGTTTGTTAGCCTTTCGCCAACTCCCAGCGCAGCGTTTCGATGGGGGCTTCCCGAAGGGCGGCAGCCAATTCGGCATCACTTGCAAACTGCAGCTGGTGCAGTATCGAGGCCTCTACGCTCACCGTGAAGTGTGGCTCTCGAAAAGGCCAGGGCTGTACCTGCACAGGGCCGGTTTCCTCGGGCCGAACTACTTTGTGGCGGTGGCCGTGAGGGCCGTGGTAGATTTCCAGGGCCCGGCCCATTTCGGGTAGCTCCTGGCGACACAGAATTAGGCTGAGCCGGTCGCACCAATGTAGGAGCGTGTATGACTGGTCAGCTTCGGCTTTCCTGATTTTCAGCTCCCGCCGCCACGTTTTCTGACTGGCCAGCTGCTCATCCAGAAACACATCAATTTCCGCTTTCTGGCCCCGCAGACTCTCGTAAAGCGTGCTCATGTGCATACTGGTGAGCAGACTGCGCCAGCGGCCCTGGAAACGGGCCGCGCCCATCAGCCGGGTGGCCTGCTCCAAGGAAAACTCCTTCATGGTGAAGTTGGCTGGTGCGCCGGCGGGCGTGAGGCCATAGTGGCCGGTCCAGTCGGCCTGCTCGTCGTCGTGCTGGGCGGCGGCGGCCAGCAGGCCCACCCACTGGTCGGTGGGCAGAAATGCAGGCCACTGGTAAAGCAATTGTGCCGCCAGCAGGGCATGAGCCTGCTGGTAGATAATCTGCCAGCCAACGGGCGTGTGGTTCACAATCATGATGCTGAAAACAGAGCGGAGGTAACCTTCAAAGTAGCCAACGAGGAGCAGCCGCCCGGAGTTGAGTAAGCAGTCATACAGACGTGATGATCCAGCTCCGGTTTTACGGATACTACCGGGCTACGGCCGGAAACTCTACTACCCGGAAGCGGCCGGTTTTCTGTACCACCCGCCCGTTGTACTGCCGTAGGCGCGGGTCGGTTACCAGCATGGAGTCATCGGTGTAGAGGAAGCGGGCCCCGCGCTGGAGGCAGCGGCTGAGGTAAGGCTGGCCAATAGAATCGGGGGCGAACAGCTCGTTGCGGTCAGAGAAGCCGAAGCCTTTTTTGTGCAGAAAATAGAAGTAGATGCAGCCGGATTCATCAGGGCCTACTATGCACAGGGCCGAGTCGGGGGCGGCGGTTCGGAGCTGGTGGCGGGAGGCTTCGTAGTAAAACTCCGGGGCAATGTCGCGGGGGCCGCGCATCCAGCGCGGCGGGGCAATGCGCACGAAAGCCAGCACGGGCTGGGCCAGCAGCAGCAGGGCCAGCAGCAGCCCCGCCCAGCGCCCGGGTTGCCGGTACAGCCAGCCCGCACCCAGCACCGCCAGCAGCAGCAGGATTGGTACGTGGGGCAGCATGTAATACTGGTGGTAATCCATCTGGCGCAGCTCCAGCAAGTGGTACACCACCAAGGCCAGCACCCACACCAGTATCGGCAGAAACCAGAAGTTACGCCATTTTCGCTCCCGCACCAGGGCCATCAGCCCCAGCAGCAGCAGCCCGAACGAAGCAAAGTTGAGCAGCAGCTCCGGCGTGTCCGACACCACGTTGTCCTTGAGAATATCCAGCGCCGTGGCCAAAGAAGTAGCCGAGCGTACTTCCAATCCGAAATCAGTCAGGCCCGATTCCTTGATCAGGTGCAAGGCATACGCGTACCAGGCTATCGGTACGCCTACTGCTACTACGGCAAACACGGCCAGCCACCCCAGCCGCTTCAGCACCAGTTTCCTCTGCACCAGGTCACGCACAACAAGTACCGCAATGGGCACCCCCACCACTAAGTACTGCAGCTTGGTGAGGCCGCCTAGCGTGGTAGCCAGTAAACTGATGGTGAAGTAGACCGGCCGGGGCTCCCGGTACCATTTCAGGAAATACCACAGGCCCCAGAGCGAAGCACTGAGCGCCAGCACATCGGGCAGAGCATTGAGCGAATGATAGAACAGCTCCGGGGACCAGGTAAGGCCCCAGGCGCCCACGGCGGCCAGCCACCGGGAACCCGTCAGCAGCTTCACCAATCCGTGGAAAGCGACTACCCCCGCCATAAAAATCAGCCAGTTCACCATTCTGGGAATGGCCTCATGGAGCCCGAATACTTTGTAGTTAAGGGCCACCACCCACTCGTAGGAAGGAAACTGCATCCCCGTCACACCGTCTGAGTCGTTGCGCCGGTCTACGCGGGGGCGCAGGATGTTCATGTCTTCCTCGGCGAAGTTGCGGGCCACGGCCATGGTGTTGCTCTGCCGCCACAGATGCACGCTGTTGGGCGGCTGCTGAAAAAACGGCAGGTGCAGCACCAGATTCAATCCGATGAGCAACGGCCAGAACCAGCGGGGCTGCGCAAGGAGAAGCAGGGTAGTGTGCAGGCGGGTAGCGGGCATAGCAGACAGCGGCGGATAACTAAGGGAGTAATGAGGTGCAGAAAAGCCCCGCCGGACGAGGCAGGGCTTTTCGTCGGCTTGACAAAAAAATCAGGAAGTAGCTGAAGTATCGGCTGCGGCCATGTGGCGTAGTAGTTGATCGGCCCAGTAAGCGGCAAGCTCAATTTTAACGTCCCCTACCCGAAATATGCCGTTAGTGTACTCTGTTGCGCTGAAACGTGAAATCCGAAAGGGTGTCGGTGGTTGTATAATGTCAATGTCAGCATAAGGGATGCGGACTAATGAACCCGACATATCCATATTTTGAAGTACCCAATGCTGGGCTTCTAATCTGAACTTAAGCCCATTGTCATAGTTGCCAGCCCCTATAAGACCCGACATCCATTCGGTGGGGCGAACAATCTGTACAATTCCGTACTTCCGGTGTAGTTGCTTCCAACCCGGCTGAAAAGGATTGAACAAGCGAAACATACCCCGGCGTGCAAGCGTCCGAATGAAAAATCGAAAAAAGAAGAAGACTAAGCTAAGTTTTATTGCAAACCCGCCGATAGACAATAAGGTGCTTACTAGGCTCAGTAACATAGATACTACTTCAGCACCACCAGTTCCTTCAGGTGCAGCAGCATGTCGTCAGTCATTTTATCCAGCGTGAACTGGGGCTGCCAGTTCCAGTCCTGGCGGGCCTGGCTGTCGTCGATGCTGGCGGGCCAGGAATCGGCAATCTGCTGGCGGGCATCGGGCTTGTAGTTCACCTGAAAATCGGGATAGTGGCGCTGGATGCTGGCCGTAATTTCCTTCGGGCTGAAGCTCATAGCACCCAGATTGTAGCTGCTGCGCACCTTGATGTTGTCGGCGGGGGCGTGCATCAGATCGAGGGTAGCCTTCAGCGCGTCGGGCATATACATCATGGGCAGGTAGGTGTCCTCGCTGAGGAAGCACTCAAAATTCTCGCCGGCCACGGCCTTGTGGTAGATGTCCACAGCGTAGTCGGTGGTGCCGCCGCCGGGCAGGCTCTTGTAGCCGATAAGGCCGGGGTAGCGCAGGCTGCGCACATCCAGGCCGTGCTTGCGGAAGTACCACTCGCACCACTGCTCCCCGGCCAGCTTGCTGATGCCGTACACCGTGTTGGGGTTCATGACGGTGAGCTGGGGCGTGTTGTGGCGAGGGGTGTCGGGGCCGAACACGGCAATGCTGCTGGGCCAGTACACCTGCTGCACGCCCAGGTCCACGGCCGCGTCCAGCACATGAAACAGGCCGTCCATGTTCAGCTGCCAGCCGAACTTGGGGTTCTTCTCGGCGGTGGCCGACAGCAGCGCCGCCAGGTGGTATACGTGCTTGGGCTTGTACTGGCGCATCACGTCTTCCAAGCGGTTTTTATCCAGCACATCCAGCAGCTCGAAGGGGCCGGCCTGCTGCGTTTCGGCATCCTGGGGCGCGCGCACGTCGGCGGCTACTACGTTGGAGGCACCGTAGATCTGGCGCAACTCGTGCGTGAGTTCCAGCCCTAGCTGGCCGCCGGCGCCGATAACGAGGATAGTGTCGCCGGGGGTGGCGGCGGAAGTGCTGGATGTAGCCATTCAGAGGGTGGTGAAGAGGAAATGGGTGGTGAAGGAGTGCAAAGATACGGGCCCGGCGCGCTTTCGGTGGTATGCCTATAATGATGCCGGGCTGCAACTTCCCCGGTATCTTTGGGCTCTTACGGCCATCCACTTATCAGCCCTTGCTATGCGCTACCGGTTTCTGCTTTTGTTCCTGCTTGGCAGCCTGCCGGGGCTGGCCCAACCGACGGCCCAACTGGTGGCCCCGCCGGTGTACCGCAACTTGGTAATGGAAGGGGGCGGCATCCGGGGCGTGGCCTATGGCGGAGCGTTGCTGGAGCTGGAAAAACAGGGCGTGCTGGCGGGGCTGCAGCGGGTGGGTGGCACCTCAGCCGGGGCCATTCAGGCGGCGCTGCTGGCCGTGGGCTATTCGCCCCAGGAAATTGTGGAGGTGGTGAATAATACCCCCATTCAGCGTTTCAACGACGGCCGGTTTCTATTTTTTGGGGGTAGCCACCGGCTTACCAAGCAGTTCGGCTGGTACCGCGGCGACGCCCTCACCGCGCATATCATGCAGCTGGTGGCCCGCAAAACCGGCAACCCCAACCTTACCTTGCAGGAGCTGCACCAGCTGGCCCGGCAGCAGCCCGGCCGCTACCTCGACCTCTACACCACCGGCACCAACCTCACCCAGCAGCGCGTGCAGGTATTCAGCCACGAAACCAACCCCACCCTGCGCGTGGCCGATGCCGTGCGCATCAGCATGAGTATTCCGCTCTACTTCCGGGCCGTGCTGCTCGATGCGCAGGGCAACGTCATTCAGGGCAAGCCGCAGAAGGGTCAGCCGGTGCAGGTGCTGGTGGATGGGGGCCTGCTGGCCAACTACCCGGTGGAGCTGTTCGATTACCCGCGCTACCTGCCCACGCAGCTTTCTGCCTCTACTGCTCCCAACGCCGAGGGCCGCGTGTTTAACCCCGAAACCCTGGGTATGCGCCTGGATAGGGCCGAGCAGATTGCCTGCGACACGCTGCCCACCGGCCGCCAGCAGCTGGCCCCGTACGATATCAACGGCTTCAGCAGCTACATCGGGGCCCTCTACAACCTCACCGAGGAAACCCTCAACCCCACCCGCGCCCAGGACTGGAGCCGCACCATCAGCATCAACACCGAAGGCTTTGCCCCCAAAATCAAGCGCATGCCCGACGCCGACAAACAGCGCCTGATGGCTAGCGGCCAGCGCGGCGTGCAGGCGTTTTTCGGGCGGTGACCCCCCACCTGTCATCCTGAGCGGAGCGAAGGACCTTATCACGTTTGGGTTACTATCACACGATGAGTTCTAACGGGATAAGGTCCTTCGCTCCGCTCAGGATGACAGGTAGTATCTTTGCCTAGCCTCCCACTCACCAAGTCACTAACTCCCCATTTCACCGCATGTACACCACCCTCCAGCCCGATCTTCAGCAGCAGCTTCAGGAAATCAAAGACGCCGGCCTCTACAAAAAGGAGCGGGTGATAACCTCGCCCCAAGGCGCCGAAATTGAAACCGCCGAGGCGGGTGAGGTGCTGAACTTCTGCGCCAACAACTACCTGGGCCTCTCCTCGCACCCCGAGGTAATCAAGGCCGCCAAAGAGGCCATCGACTCGCACGGCTACGGCCTGTCGTCGGTGCGCTTTATCTGCGGCACCCAGGATATCCACAAGCAGCTCGAAGCCAAGCTGGCCGAGTTCCTGGGTACCGAGGATACCATCCTGTATGCGGCGGCTTTTGACGCCAACGGCGGCGTGTTCGAGCCCTTGTTCAACGAGCAGGACGCCATCATCTCCGACTCCCTCAACCACGCCTCCATCATCGACGGCGTGCGCCTGTGCAAGGCCCAGCGCTACCGCTACGCTCACAACGACATGGAGGACCTGGAAAAGCAGCTTCAGGACGCCCAGCAGAAGGGCAGCCGCCACCGTATCATCGTCACCGACGGCTCGTTCAGCATGGACGGCACCATCGCCCGCCTGGATGCCATCTGCGACTTGGCCGACAAGTACCAGGCCCTGGTGATGGTGGATGAGTGCCACAGCACCGGCTTTTTGGGCAAAACCGGCCGCGGTACCCACGAAATGCGGGGCGTCATGGGCCGGGTGGATATCATCACGGGCACGTTGGGCAAGGCATTGGGCGGGGCCATGGGCGGCTTCACCACCGGCCGCAAGGAAATCATTGATATGCTGCGTCAGCGCAGCCGGCCGTATCTGTTCAGCAACACCCTCGCGCCCGCCATCGTGGGGGCCAGCCTGCGGGTACTGGAGCTGCTCACCGAAAGCACCCAGCTCCGCGACCAGCTCGAGGAAAACACGAAGTACTTCCGCGAGAAGATGACGGCCGCCGGCTTCGACATCAAGCCTGGGGAGCACCCCATCGTGCCCGTCATGCTCTACGATGCCCGTCTGGCCCAGGAATTTGCGGCCCTGATGCTGGAAAAAGGGATTTACGTGGTGGGGTTCTATTTCCCTGTAGTGCCCAAGGGGCAGGCCCGCATCCGGGTGCAGCTCTCCGCCGCCCACACCCGCGCCCAGCTCGACAAAGCCATTGCCGCCTTCATTGAGGTAGGCAAAGAGCTGGAAGTACTGAAGTAACTGGCAGGGCGTAACAAACGGGCCCTGCTTGAAACTGCATAAAAAAGAAAAGGTCCGCTCATGAGCGGACCTTTTCTTTTTCATGCAGGTAGCCCTCCGGATTCGGGTGCGGTGCAACTGCCGGGCCGGAGGGTACTGCCTGCTCAGGTTTGTTTTAGCTTATGCAGGTTGAATTTAAGGTCGCCGTACGCTGTGTCGGAAAGCAACTGAATGCGTTCCGCCAATTGGGTATTGTGGGGCTGCTGAAGAACCAGCCATTTTACCTGCGCAAGCAAGTTGACTTTGAATAAGTCATACTCGCGGGTAATGGCCGTGTCCGTTAGGAACTCGTGTGTGTTTTCGAGAAAGGCATGGATTCCTTGTTCGGCGTACGAGGCTTTGGCATACATCCAGTTGTAAATGACGGTTCTGTTGTACGTTTCGGCTTCCATATCCAACAGTAACTGCCAGAAGAAAAACGCGTGATAAAATGCGTCTCCGTAACGGCTGTGGCTCATGTGCAGCATATTCTGCAGCGCGAGTTGACCAAACAGCTGGTTCAGGCAATTTTCCTGCAAGACGGGTACACTGTCAATGGGCACCCCGTTCCAGTCTTCGGTCAGCAAATCAGTGGTCTGGCCAGAATGCACGAAAATCAGGGCGTTTTTCAGTAACCGATAGCCTGCTTCGTACTCCTGACTCCTGAATAGCACCGTAACAATGTTGAACAAGTGGCCGATGCGCCAGTACAGAAAGGCCGGACATCCCTGGCGTTCGATTTCTGCGCTCAGCCCGAATCCCTCGCGAAGCACCTCAATGGCTTGGTCACCATCCTGGGCTTTGTAATAATAGTTGCTCCACGCCCCGTTGCGGGTTAGTGTTGCTAAAGCCCTGGCTGCGGCCGGAAGTTGCGCAAGTTGCGCATCGCAGTGCTGTAAGTGGGCGTGTGCCAACGGCAGCTTGTTGGCCCGGCATAGCTCCACCCCTGTAAAGTAGTTGCGGCTCACCTGACGAATTTGTTCCAGGCCTTCTGGTCCGGCATGGGTTTGCATTTGATTGTTAATCAACGCAGCATACAGTGCCTCCGGCTTCACAAAGGAGTCCCTAACTGCCATTACGAGCTCTGTTGCTTGTAACTGATCGACAAAATCTGCTAAACAGGTATCGAGGATAGTGCTCATGCTGTACGAGTTGTGAAACCAGAAATAACTATGCTGCCCGCCACCTTACCAGCAGCGTCACAAAACGAAACACCGGATTTATTTGCTTGCCGCCGCATTAATTCGACCAATTACCCTATGGCATTTCGACTAAGTTGCGTCGGCTGTAGATGTATGAAAAGCCTGCAAGTCATTTCTTGCGGCATGTGGTCCAACTCCCAAAGACACCTAGGATGGCTTGGTTCGCATGGGCTGTCATTGCGAGCGGCGCGACAGAATCCTTCCTTGATATCCCGCACGAAACGCTGAGAAGAAGAAAGCCCTTATGCCACCATAGCATAAGGGCTTTCTTCTTCTCAGCGTTGAGAGCTTCGTGAAGGATTGCTTCGCGCGTCGTATGACATCTTCTGCTACGCCGCTACCTCCGGCGCCGTAGCACCTGCGACAGGGCCGGGTTTGGGGGCGGCGTCGAACAGGAACTCGTTGAGGCGGGCGCGCAGGTCGGCAGGGGCCAGGTTGCGGAAGACCTCACCGCCGCGCACCAGCGAAATCTGGCCGGTTTCCTCGCTCACCACCAGTACCACGGCGCCCGTCACTTTCCGTCAGAGCCAATGGCGGCGCGGTGCCGCAAACCCAGGGCCGCTGGCACGTCGGGGTTTTCACTCACGGGCAGAATGCAGCGCGCCGCCTTGATGCGGCCGTTGGTGATGATAACCGCGCCGTCGTGCAGGGGGCTGGTTTTGTTGAAGATACTCAGTAGGAGCCGCTTGCTCACGGCGGCGTCAATCAGGTCGCCGGAGTCGGCGAAGAACTTGAGGTCGGAGGCCATGCTGAAGGCGATGAGCGCGCCGGTCTGCTTGCCGGCCAGACTTTTGGCGGCTTCAATGAACGGCGTGAGGTTCATGCGCTCCTGCTCCTGCTCGCGCCGCCACGGAAACATGCGCATGCGACTGCCGAAGGAAGTGGCCTTGCCTACGTTCAGCAAAAACCGCCGGATTTCCTGCTGAAACAGAATGATGCCCGCCAACACGCCCACGCTCATAAACTGGCCCAGAATGCTGGTGAGCAGCTCCATGCCGGCCGCCTTCACCACCAGGTAAAACAGGTACAGCGACATGAAACCCAGAAACACCTTCAGCGCCACGCTGCCCGTCAGCAGCTTGTAAAGCTGGTAAAACAGGGCCGTGACCAGTAGCACGTCCACGACGTCTATCCAGCCAATGCGCAGGAAGCCGATGGAGAAGGAGCCAATCACGGGGAAAGCGGGGAATATGTGTTCGATACGAGTTGAATGGTTTGCACGGCCTCGGCCACATCATGTACGCGCAGCAACTTGGCCCCGTTGAGTACGGCCAGCGTGTTCACGCTCACGGTGCCCGCCAGAGCTGCCTCGGGCGTGAGGCCCAGGGTCTTGTACACCATGCTTTTGCGTGAGAGGCCCGCCAGCACCGGCAGGCCCAGCACGTGCAGCTCCCGCAGCCGCCGCAGCAGCTCGTGGCCCTGGGCCGGGGTTTTGGCAAAACCGAAGCCGGGGTCCAGCACCACGTCGGTCACGCCGTGGCGGCGCAGCTCCGTGAGCTTGTCCAGGAAGTAGCGCACCAGCTCCAGCACCAGGTCGCCCTCGTAGTGGGTGAACTGGGTCATGGTCTGGGGCGTGCCGCGCATGTGCATCAGAATGTAGGGCACGCCCAGGCGGCCGGCGGTGGGCAGCATCTCGGCATCAAGCTGACCGCCGCTGATGTCGTTGAGGATGTCGGCCCCGGCGGCTACGGCCTCGGTGGCTACCTCCGCCCGGAAGGTGTCTACGGAAAGAAAGGCCTCCGGAAAAGCGCGGCGCACGGCGGCTACAGCCGGCAGCAGGCGTTGTTTTTCTTCATCGGGGCTGATGTCGATAGCCCCGGGGCGGGAGGAGTAACCGCCCAAATCGAGCACAGCGGCCCCCGCGCGCAGCATCTGTTCGGCGCGGCGCAGCAGGTCGTCTTCGGCGGCCACGCGGCTGCCCTGGTAGAACGAATCGGGAGTCAGATTCAGGATGCCCATCACCTGCGGGCGGCGCAGATCCAGCACCCGGCCGCCGGGGCAGCGCAGCGTCAGCCTCGGGGAAAAGCATGTATCTTGCGGGGCCTGGAACATGGGTTTCGGGAAAGAATAAGGCCGTCATGCAGAGCGCAGCGAAGCATCTCGCGGGCTGACGTTGCCATAAAGTAAGCTGATTTCTCACGAGCGAGATGCTTCGCTGCGCTCTGCATGACCGGCGGGTCCCAGACCCTCCAAAATAGCCCCAAAAACTTGGAGAATCAAACCCAGCTTGAATACGACCGGGTAATAGCACGGTGCCGGACACTGTTTCTGGCCAAAACCCACGACTACGGCACGGCCTGGCGCATCCTGCGTCTGCCCTCCGTAACGGACCAGTTGTACATCAAGGCCCAGCGCATCCGCAGCATTCAGGAGAAGGGCACCCAACTGGTGGCCGATGGGGTGGAGGAGGAGTTCGTGGCCATCATCAACTACTGCATTATTGCCCTGATGCAGCTGCAGCTGCCCGCCGACGCGCCCCAGGACCTGGAGCCCGCCGCCGTGGCTGCCGCCTACGACGCACAGGTGGAAGTCAACCGCCAGCTGCTGTTTGCCAAAAATCACGACTACGGCGAGGCCTGGCGGCAAATGCGTATCGAGAGCATCACCGATATTATTCTGATGAAGCTGCACCGCACCAAACAGATTGAGGACCTGCACGGCCTCACCCGCGTGTCGGAAGGCGTGGACGCCAACTACCGCGACATGCTCAACTATGCCGTGTTCGTGCTGATAAAAATGGGCTTTGGGCAGAGTAACTGAGTAAGCAGCTTACCGCCCTACTTTTGCGTAGTAGCCTCAGCACATTACCTTCAACTCTGTCTTCTCAACGTAGCCTAAGCGTGCCTGAATGAGTACTCAGGTATGCCGCTACTCCGTTACGCTCCCCCGTTCATGAAACAATTTACCCGAATCTGCTGGCTATTGCTGGGCGTGGTATTCATCTTCTCCGGCCTTGTGAAGCTGAACGACCCCATCGGGACGGCACTCAAGCTGGAGGAGTATTTTGAAGTATTCTCGAAGGATTTTGGGTCGTTTTTCAGCGTATTCATTCCCCATGCCCGCGTTTTGAGCATCTTCCTCAGCTCCCTGGAAGTGGTGTTGGGCGTGGCGGTGCTGCTGCGTTGGATGCTGCGCCAGACGCTGTGGGTGCTGCTGGGGCTGCTGGTGTTCTTCGGGTTCCTCACGTTCTACTCGGCGGCCTTCAACAAAGTCACCGACTGTGGCTGCTTCGGCGACTTCATCAAGCTCACGCCCTGGACTTCATTTTTCAAGGACATGGTGCTGCTGGGCTTGTGGGCCGTGGTGTTCAGCAACCAGCGCTACCTGCGCCGGGTGTTTGCCAAAGGCACGCTGGGCGTCATGTACATTACCATTGCTTCGGCGGTGGCTATTGGCATCGGGGTGCGGGCCCTGGGCCACCTGCCGTACTTTGATTTCCTGCCCTACAAAGTAGGCAACAACATTCCGCAGCTAATGAAGCCGCAGGAGCAGGCCCGCTACCAGTACGTGATGGAACGCAACGGCGAGTCGAAGACCTTTGCTGAGTACCCCACCGACTCCACCTGGAAGTATAAAAGTATGGAAGTGTTGAACCCGGAGAAATCCAAGCCGCTCATCACCGACTTCTCCATCTTCGATGCCGACGGAAAAGACCACACGGCAGAGGTACTGAAGGGCAACAAGCTGTTGCTCATCGTGCAGGGCGCAGCCGAAGCCGACCGGGACCGGTTCAAGGATATTGGGGAGTTGATGGCGGCCACGGCTAAGTCGCGCAAGCAGATTCAGCCCCTCATTGTCACCAGCAGCAGCCCCCAGGAGTTCGATGCCTTCCGCCACGATGTGAACCTGGCCGGCACCTACTACTTCGCCGATGCCACCGTGCTTAAATCCATGATTCGCTCCAACCCGGGCTTCATTCTGCTGCAGAACGGCGTGGTAAAAGGCAAATTCCACTATCACGACATTCCCGACGCCAGCAAGCTGGAAGAACTGCTGTAATTGAGTTGCCAGTTGTGAGTTGCCGGTTGCTAGTTGATTCTATTACTCAGCAATGGCAAGCAACTCACAACTGGCAACTGTATAACTAAAGAAGATGCTTGGTTTTATCCTGACCCGCTTATGGCAGGGGGCGCTGGTGCTGGTGGGGGTGGCACTCACTGTGTTCTTCCTGTTTCAGGTGCTGCCCGGCGACCCGGTGGCCCTGCTGGCTGGCCAACGCTCCGACGCCTCCACCCGCGCCGCCATTGCCGCCGACCTGGGCCTCGACCAGCCGTTACCGGCCCAGCTACTCGGCTACCTGAATGATGTGTCGCCACTCGGTATTCACCCGCGCGATTCGGCGGGAGTGGCTAAGTACGGTGGGGTGCAGGTGCTGCTGCTAGGTTCCGAAACCGGGCTGGTGCTGAAAACGCCGTATCTGCGCCGCTCTTTTCAGAGTAACAAGGAAGTGCTCAGCATCCTGCTCGACCACTTTACAGGGACGCTCTGGCTGGCCGTAGCCGCCATGCTGCTGGCGGCGGTGTTGGGCATCACGCTGGGTGTGGTAGCGGCCCTGCAGCCCCATTCCTGGCTCGACAGGGCGCTGGTATCTACCTCGGTGCTGGGTATTTCGGTGCCGTCGTTTGTGGCTGCCATCCTTATTGCCATGACGTTCGGGTTCTACTGGAGCCGCTGGACGGGCCTCAACCTCACCGGTCAACTCTTTGAAACCGACCCCTTCACGGGCCGCCACTTGGTGTTGAAAAACCTACTGCTGCCGGCCTTTGCGCTGGGTATCCGGCCGCTGGCGGTTATTGTGCAGCTCACCCGTTCCTCCATGCTCGATGTGATGAGTCAGGACTACATCCGGACGGCGCGGGCTAAGGGCCTTTCGGGTTACCGCACCGTGGTAGGGCACGCCCTCAAAAACGCTCTGAATCCGGTTATTACGGCCGTTTCGGGGTGGCTGGCTTCGCTCATGGCAGGGGCGTTCTTCATCGAGTACATTTTCAACTGGAAGGGCCTGGGCACTGTTACGCTCCGCGCCGTGGAAAACCTTGATTTTCCGGTGGTGATGGGGGCCACCATCTTCATTGCCGCGCTGTTCGTCGTCGTGAACATTGTGGTGGATATTTTCTACGCCGTACTGGACCCTCGGGTGAAGCTGGGGTAGCTGCGGGAAGAGGAGTCTTCATGTGAGAAATGTGGTGGGAATGTTGAACTGTGCGTGGTGATGCGGAGAAGCCGAAAAGTCCACGCATTCTGTTCCCTATAAGCGACCTGATGGCCTCAACCTCACATTGTCGTATTATCACCCTCCCACATTCCCAAAGTACATTCCCATCACATTTTCCACATTCCAAGATCATGCGGCTGTACCTGATTGGCATGCCCGGGGCCGGCAAAACTACGCTGGGCCGCGCACTGGCTACGGCCTACGAAGTGCCGTTTCTGGACCTGGATGAGGAAATTGTGTGCCAGGAGCAGCGGAGCGTGTCGGAGATATTTGCCCAGGACGGGGAGGAGTACTTCCGGCAGCGCGAGGCCGATGTGCTGCGCGACGTGGTGGCCCGCTACCCGCAGGTGGTGCTGGCTACCGGCGGCGGCACTCCTTGCTTCCATCACAACCTGGAGGTATTGCTCGAAACCGGCCTGACGCTGTACCTAGCCGTACCGGTGGCGGAGCTGGTGCGCCGGCTGTTGGCCGTGGCGGCCAGTCGGCCGCTGCTGGCCGCCCTGCCCGACGCCGACGCCCTGGAAAGCCGCCTGCGTGAAACCTTAGCTGCCCGCCAACAGTTCTACGACCGCGCGCCGCTGTGCTGTGCAGCCCCTACCTGTTCCCTGGAGGCCGTGCAGCAACTGGTGGCCCGCTACTACCTCACCGCGTAATATATGAGGCTGCTGGCCCGGCATTTGCGCAAGCATCCGTATTTTTGCGCCTTCATCATCCCTGTATTGGTATGAATACCACTTCCGAAGCTCTGGAACCTGCCGTTAAAGTAACGGCGGTGAAAACCCCCGATGCCATCAAACCTAAGCACAAGGGCTCGGCCCGCCTGTTTGAAAACCCGGTGCTGGAGCGCCTTACGCACACCCACATTGCGGCCCCGCTGACCATCTTTTTTGCCGTGGCTGCCGTGAGCCTATATTACGGTCTGAGCCAGGGCCTGCTCACCGGCCTTTCGGCCTTTGGCCTGTTTCTGGGCGGCTGGCTGCTGTTTACGCTGGCCGAGTACCTGATGCACCGGTTCGTGTACCACATGGATGCCGATACGCCGCGCAAGGCTAAGTTCCAGTACACCATGCACGGGGTGCACCACGAGTTTCCGAAGGACGAAACCCGGCTGGCCATGCCGCCCATCCTGACGGTATTCGTTACCTCTTTGCTGTTTTTCATCTTCCGCTTCACGCTGGGCAACGCCGGGCTGGGTGTACTGGCGGGCTTTGTGTTCGGCTACGCGCTGTACCTGTTCGTGCATTACGCCATTCACGTGTACGCGCCGCCGAAGAACTTCCTGAAATTCTGGTGGCACCACCATGCCCAGCACCACTACCGCCAAGATGAAATTGCCTTTGGCGTGAGCACCACCCTCTGGGACCATATCATTGGCACCATGCCCAAGAAGAAATAGTATTTTTTAGATATGCTATATTTAATAAAAAGCCCCTTGTGAGAGGGGTTTTTTTTGTGCTGCTCCAGTAGTTAATTAGCTGTGAATTTGCGCGATGCTCAAAAAGCAATTGGATTCCTGCAGGGAAGAAGCGAGTTTTGTGTGAGCGTCGAAAAACTTGATTTTTCGACGTCCATGTCACTATCGTTCCCTTCAACTCTATGAAACAACGCTACTTTTTGCTGTGCGCTCTGCTCAGCGGCTTACTTGCTGAGCCTGCCGCCGCCCAGATCAGCCTGTCATCGGTAAATCCTTATACCGAGAACTTCAACTCCCTCAACGGCAAGACAGCCTTCGTCAGTAACTCTACCATTGGTGGGGTGTATATTGAATATGCGGGCTATCAGTCGGTGCCGTGTGCCGCTAATGATGGCTCTAATACAAGTGCTAACTTCTACCATTTTGGCGCAACCAATGAGGCTGATCGGGCACTAGGTGGTGTGGCTTCGTTTGCCACCAATGGTACTGGTTACGTGGCTATGCGTTTCAAGAATACCACGGGTACCAGCATCAAAAACCTGGGTGTATCTTTTGCCATTGAGCAGTGGTATAACTCCGGCCGCCAGGATCAGGCGCAGGTTTCCTTTGACTATCGGACCAGCACCAGCGCCATTACCTCAGTAGCTAGTGGCACCTGGACGAACGTATCGGCCCTGAATGTGGATGCGCCTTCCACAGCCACGGTTATCGATAACAAGAATGGTAATTCCTCCGCCAACCGCCGTACCCGCACGTACACCATCCAGAATCTGAACCTGGCCAATAATGCGGAGGTCATGTTGCGCTGGCGCTATGAACTCAACAACGCCACCAACGGCAACGGCCTGTCGGTGGATGATGTAACGGTGACTCCTGAAACGGACGTATTTTACTACAAAGGCACGGGCAACCTGAATACGCTGGCCAACTGGGCCCCTAACCGCAACGGCAGCGGCACCAGCCCCAACAACTTCACCACAGCCGGCCGGACGTACTACATTCTGTCGAATGTGACCGATGACCGGGTGTCAGCCAACTGGACCGTCAGCGGCAATAATTCCAAAATTGTGGTGGGTGATGGAGTTTCGGCGGCGTACCTGCTGATTCTGAACGGCGGCGGCAATGGCATTACGGGTACCGTAGACGTGCTGGATAATGCCACCCTGGATATTCAGCGCGGGAATGGTCAACTGCCCACTCTGGGCCGCATTGGCAATGAAAGCACCGTGAAGTACGTGCGTGATGGGAGCAATACGCCTCTGACCAGCAATAATTACGGCAACCTGATACTGGATGGTAGCAGCCCGAAAACCCTCACGGGAAATACCATTATCAATGGCGACCTGACCCTGAGTGGAACGTCTTATCTGGTGCTGGGTGACTATGATCTGACCATCATCCGGGGTGGCAAAATCAATGGTGGCGATAACAACGCTTTTATCCGCACGAATGGCGCAGGCGCGCTTAAGCAAACGGTGCTGGCAGATGGTATACCGGTAAAGTTCCCGGTAGGTATCGGTGCGGTCTACACACCGGCTTATCTTACCCAAACCGCCGCTCGGTCTGAAGATGTATTCAGTGTGCAGGTGCAGAGTGAGGTGTACCCGAGCTATAATGGCCACACGGGCAACGGCAATGCTACCCGTAACCGCAACGTTACGCGCACTTGGTTTGTGGAGGAAGAAGTAACCGGTAATTCCAACGCTACCCTGCAGTTGCAATGGCCCGCCACTGTGCAGCGCAATGATTTCGTGCCTGCTTCGGCCCGTCTGGAGCACTATAACACCACAACTAACAAGTGGGATGCGGGCATTGCAGTAACCGGTGCCAGCTCCTCCGATGGGGGTGCCACTTACGCTATCAGCCGCTCCGGCATCACCAGCTTTTCGCCTTTTGCGGTATCGTCGCGCGCTGGTGGGGTGTTGCCAGTGACGCTTACCAACTTCACTGCCCGCCGCGAACCAACGGGCGGGGTACTTTGTGAGTGGCAAACGGCTCAGGAAGTGAACAACGACCGTTTTATTATAGAAAGAAGCACCACCGGGCAGGATTTCCTGCCAATCGGTACCGTAAAAGGCACGGGGACCAGTTCTGTCAGCCAGCAGTACCAGTATAGTGATGCGCAGCCACCGGTACAAACTACCTATTACCGGTTGCGCCAACTAGATACGGATGGAACAGAGGCTTTTTCCTCCGTAGTAACGGTAGCTACCGTGTCGGGAACTGCCCCGGTAGTACTGACGCCTAACCCAGGCACAGGTCTGTATCAATTAGTACTGCCAGCGGCCAACTCAACGGTGCAGGCGGAAGTGCTGAATGTAATTGGAGCAAGAGTTCAATCCGTTGACTCAGATGGGCGCATTGACTTACAGCAGCAGCCAAACGGTGTGTATATCGTGCGTATTCGTACTGCCCAGGGCCTGAAAACAATACGATTGATCAAGCAGTAACCTGACACTACCGACAAACACAAGAACGGGCGGCTCCTGTCAGGAGCCGCCCGTTCTTGTGTTTGTCGGTAGTGTCAGGTTAGGAACGGCGGAATCGGTTCACCACAAACCAGATCAGCAGCACCAGCAGGAACACGCCCACGATGCCCGTCCAGGCCCCGGCTTTGAAGATGGTACCAATGGCGTCGCAGCTGCTCAGCGAGAAGGTCAGCAGCACCAGCAGGGCCGCGAAGAGGGGAAAACGGACGGTATTCATGGCAGGGAGAGAACGTAAAACCGGGGCTCCCGACTATTCGGGGCCTATTGGCGTGTACTGTGACCGTTCACAAAAGGTTGACGGGCCGCGTTTTTCGCGCGCATACCACAAACGTTTACAGAGTTTATTTTCGGGAATAGTACCGGTAAAGCGCGCCGGCCGGGCCGAGAGGAATCTATATTTGGTGCCATCAGGGCCGCCATTCATTGTCTTTCACCTCCGGCTATTGGGGTTCTGCCAACGCTGGAGCGGCCCTGCCGAACTACTGCCGTTTCTGATTGCGGCCGGTGCCTTTCCGGAACGGCTGCTTGTCTGCCCACTTTCTAACTTCCCACCCTTGTTGTTCCCTAAAAACGCCTCCGCTTTTTCCCGGCTGTCGGCCGTGGCCCTGCTGCCTGTTGCTTTGTTCAGTGCCTGCCAGAACAAGACCACCGCCACCGAGGCCACCGCCGCCGAAACTGCCGCGCCGGCTGCCGATTCTACCGGCCGCAAGTACCTGGCTCAGCCGCTCGTCAAGGACATCTATACCGCCGACCCTTCGGCCCACGTGTTCAACGGCAAAATCTACATCTACCCCTCGCACGACATTGAGACGGGGATGCCGGAGAACGACAACGGCGACCATTTCGCCATGCGCGACTACCACATCCTGTCGATGGACAGCATCGGGGGTAAGGTAACCGACCACGGCGTTGCCCTAGATACGAAGGATATTCCCTGGGCCGGCCGCCAGCTCTGGGCTCCGGACGCGGCCTACAAAAACGGCACCTACTACCTGTACTTTCCGCTCAAGGATAAGCAGGACGTGTTCCGCATCGGGGTAGCTACCAGCAAGTTGCCTACCGGTCCGTTCAAGGCTGAGGCGAAGCCCATGGAAGGCAGCCTCAGCATCGACCCGGCCGTGTTTACCGATACGGATGGTAAAACTTACCTGTACATGGGCGGCATCTGGGGCGGGCAGCTGCAGCGCTGGCGCAGCGGTAAATACGACGCCAGCAACCCCAAACTGCAGGAGCCCGGCCCCCAGGAAACGGCCTTGGGCCCCAAAATGGCCCGCCTCAGCGACGATATGTTGGGCTTCGCGGAGCCCGTGAAGGAAGTGCAGATTCTGGGGCAGGATGGCAAGCCCTTCCTCTCCGGCGACAACACCCACCGCTTCTTCGAGGGTGGCTGGTTGCACAAGTACGACGGCAAATACTACTTCTCCTATTCCACCGGCGACACCCACCTGCTGGTGTACGCCACCGGCACCTCGCCCTACGGCCCCTTCACTTACCAGGGCGTCATCATGAACCCGGTGGAAGGCTGGACCACCCACCACTCCATTGTGGAAGTCGGCGGCAAGTGGTACATCTTCTACCACGACACCCAGCTTTCGGGCAAAACCTGGCTGCGCAACGTGAAGGTCACCGAGCTCAGGCGTACCCCCGACGGCCGCATCGAAACCATTAACCCGTAAGTAGTCAGCAAGAAAAAAGCCCGTTATGCTCTGCACAACGGGCTTTTTTCTTGCTGACTAACAGCCTGCACTCCTCAGTCAAATACTCAGATATCCAGCTTGAAAAACTCGGCGTGGGCAAGCTGGGATTTGCCTTTCAAAGACGACTGGCGGATGACCAAGTCGCCGGTGATGACGAAGGTGCGGGGCTGGAAGGCCTCCTTCTGCTGCACCTGCTCCAGAAACAGCCGCGCCGCCTGCTGCCCGATGCGGTAGGGGTGCAGGTTCACGGTAGTCAGGCCGGGCTCAATCATCGAAGCCATGAACTCGTCGCCGAAACCAACCACGGCCACGTCCTCGGGCACCCGGATGTGGCGGGCTTTCAGGGCCACCAGCAGATCGAAGGCGTTGGTGTAGTTGACGGCGAAAATGGCGTCGGGCGGCTCGGGTAAGGCCAGCCAGGCATCCAAGGCCGCCACCGCCGATTCGGGCCGGAAGTTGATGTGGGCGCGCAGTTCGTTACGCAGCGGCAGCCCATGCTTGAGCAAGGCGCTCCGGTAGCCCGCCAGCCGGCTCTGGCTGATGAGCAGCCCTTCGGGACCGGCCAGAATAGCAATGTGGCGCGCACCCTGCTCAATGAGGTGTTCGGTCACGTTGAAGGCCCCGTTCCAGTCGTCGAGAATCACCTTGGCCGAATCCACTTCATTGCACACCCGATCAAAGTGTACAATGGGAATGCCGCGCGTGGCGGCCGGTTTTACGTGGTCGAAATTCTCGGTTTCTCGCGAGTGACAGATCAGCAGCCCATCCACGCGGCTCCCGATGAGGGCCTGCACGTTGCTGACTTCAATTTCGTAGGACTCCTTTGACTGGCAGATCATCACCCGGTAGCCGGCCTCGCCCACCACCTGCTGAATGCCGCTGACGGCGGTGGCAAAAAACGGCCGTTCAATGTCCGGGATTACCACCCCGATGGTCTTGGTCTCGCTGCTTTTCAGGCTCTGGGCCAACAGGTTGGGCTGGTAATCAAGCTGGCGCGCCACCTCCATAATGGCCCGGCGGGTGTTGATGTTGATATCGGAATGGCCATTGAGCGCCCTCGATACGGTGGAAGGAGCCACGCCCAGCTCCCGCGCCACGTCGCTGATGGTGGTTTGCCGCCGTTTCTTTTCCGGCACTACCACGCCCTTGTCGTCGGTGAAATGGTAGTTGCAGGCCTTGCAGTGGTAGCGCTGTCGCCCCCGGATGAAGCCCGCCCGCATGACCGAATCGGCCAGATGGCATTTGGTGCATTTGATCATAACCAGGAATTGAATTATTCCAAAGGTGAGCACATACTCGCTAAAACCCAAGGCTCTACCGTTTTTTTGTTTTACTGGATAATCTACGGAAAATATTTTGCTGAAACTACTGTCTGATTTACCTATCGGAAACGTTTTCGAAAACGTTTCCGATATTTTTTGTCGAGTTATGACGATCTGAGGCCGTTTTACGGCTTTCACCTATCGGCTAGGTTCTCCTATCTTCGGGAGTAAGTACTTGCTAACTGCCAGCAGGCTGAATGCAATGAAAACAGGTAGCTGGCTGATAGAGCTGGCTGTATAATTGAACTTTTTCAATCCAAACTCCTGCGTTTGCCATGCTGCACACCATGCGCTGGTTCGGGCCCCACGACCCGGTTTCGCTTCACTCCATCCGCCAGGCCGGCTGCGCCGGCGTGGTTACGGCTTTGCACCAGCTGCCCGTGGGCGCGGTGTGGCCCCAGGAAGAAATCCGGGCGCGTCAGCACCTGATTGAGGCCGACAACGCGCAGTACGCACCCTTGCACTGGGCCGTGGTGGAAAGCCTGCCGGTGCACGAGGACATCAAGAAAGGCCGTCCCGAGCGGGCGCAGTACATTGCCAACTACAAGGAGTCAGTGCGCAACCTGGCCGCTTGCGGCATCCGCACCGTGTGCTACAACTTTATGCCGGTGCTGGATTGGTCGCGCACCAACCTGAGCTACCAGATGCCCGACGGCTCCCGTGCGCTGCGCTTCGTGTGGCAGGATTTCGCGGTGTTTGACCTATGTATTCTGCGCCGCCCCAGCGCGGAGGCCGACTACGAGGCTGACGTGGCCGCCGCCGCCCGAGCCCAGTTCGCGGCCATGTCGGCGGAAGAAGTGGCCGGCCTCACCAATAACGTATTGCTTGGGTTGCCCGGCTCGGAGGAAGCCTTTGAGTTGGCCGATTTTCAGCGGGTGCTGGATGAGTACGCTGCCATTGACGCCGCCGCGCTGCGCAAAAACCTCTACCACTTCCTGCGGGAAGTGGGGCCGGTGGCCGAGGAAGTGGGCGTGAACCTGTGCATCCACCCCGACGACCCGCCGTTTCCGCTGCTGGGCCTGCCCCGCATCGTGAGCACCGAGGCCGACTTGATGGGGTTGCTCCAGGCCTACGATTCGCCCGCTAATGGCCTCACGTTCTGCACCGGCTCCCTAGGCGTGCGCCCCGATAACGACCTAGCCGGCATCGTGCGGCGGCTGGGCCACCGCATCCACTTCGTGCACCTGCGGGCCACCAAGCGCGAGGAAAACCCACGCAACTTCCACGAAGCTGACCACCTGACCGGCGACGTAGACATGTACGCCGTGGTGCAGGCGCTGGTACAGGAAGAGCTGCGCCGGGCCGCCAATGGCGAGGGAACGGCCAGCCTGCCCATGCGCCCCGACCACGGCCACCAGATGCTCGACGACCTGGAAAAGCGCACCTACCCCGGCTACTCCGCCATCGGAAGGCTGCGGGGGCTGGCCGAGCTGCGGGGCCTGGAGCTGGGCATCCGCCGGGCTTTGGCCGAAGCGCCGCCCGTGGCCGCCGACTACCGGGATATGACCGCCACCCGCTTCGTTTAACCGCTCCTTCCGCGCCTCCTGCCTTTCCCACCCATGCTGCTCCGGTCTTTTCTTCTGCTTCTGCTGATTATCGGGCTCCAAACCGGGGCGCGGGCCGATGATGGCTACCGTCTGTGGCTGAATTACGACCAACTGCCGGAAGAGGGGCTGCGCAAGGCGTGGCTGGCGCGGGCCAAGAACATCAACGTCGATAAAAATGGGGGACCCACCTTGCAAACCGCCGCCCACGAGCTGCAACTCGGGCTGCAAGGTTTGCTGGGACGCCCGGTGCCGTTAGGGGCGGCGCCGGGCGGCAGGGGTTCCATCCGGCTGCGGGTGGCCGCCGCGCCCGAGCTGGGCCGAGAAGGCTACCGCATCAGCAGCCAGAACGGCGCGCTGGAAATTACCGGCGCTACCGAGGTAGGTGTGCTCTACGGCTGCTTTGCCCTGCTGCGGCAAGTGCAAACCGGCCAGCTGCCCGATCAACTCAACCTCAGCAGCCAGCCCCGCATTCAGTACCGGATGCTCAACCACTGGGACAACCCCAATGGGACCGTGGAGCGCGGCTATGCGGGCTCCAGCATCTGGAAGTGGCTGGAATTGCCCGAGCGGATTGACCCACGCTACCAGGATTACGCTCGCGCCAACGCCTCCATCGGCCTCAATGGGGTGGTGCTGAATAACGTCAACGCTTCGGCCCGCTACCTCACGCCCGAGTACCTGCGCAAAGTGGCGGCCGTGGCCGGCGTGTTGCGCCCCTACGGCCAGCGGGTGTACCTCTCGGTACTCTGGGCAGCGCCCAAGGTAATCGGGGGCCTGAAAACCTCCGACCCGCTCGATCCGCAGGTGAAAGCCTGGTGGCAGGCCCGCACCAACGAAATCTACCGGGCCATTCCCGACTTCGGCGGTTTTCTGGTGAAGGCCAACTCCGAGGGCGAGCCCGGCCCCCAAGACTACGGCCGTAACCACGCCGATGGCGCCAACATGCTGGCCCAGGTCCTAGGCGGGCACGACGGCATTGTGATGTGGCGTGCCTTCGTGTACAAGGCCGGCAGTGGCGACCGGTTCAAACAGGCCTACGAAGAGTTCCAGCCGCTGGATGGCAAGTTTGCCGACAAGGTGCTGGTGCAGGTGAAAAACGGCCCGATTGACTTCCAGGCCCGGGAGCCGTTTCATCCGCTGTTCGGGGCCATGCCGCGCACGCCGCTGGTGCTGGAAGTGCAGCTCACCCAGGAGTACCTGGGTTTCGCGACGCACCTCGTGTACCTCGGCCCACTCATCAAGGAATGCCTGGACGCCGACACGCATAGCCAGGGACCCGGCTCCACGGTGGCCAGAGTAGTGGATGGCTCCCTCGAAAAGCACAGTATCAGCGGTATTGCCGGCGTGGCCAACATCGGCTCCGACCGCAACTGGACCGGCCACTTGGTGGGGCAGGCCAACTGGTACGCCTTCGGGCGGCTGGCCTGGGACCACACCCTGCGCTCTGAGGACGTTGCCCGGGAGTGGGCCCGCATGACCCTGACCCGGGAGCCCGCCGCGCTGGCCGCCGTGCTGCCGGTGCTCAACCAGTCGCGCAGCATTTACGTGCGCTACACCACGCCGCTGGGTTTGCACCACATCATGGGCCAGGATATTCACTACGGCCCCGAGCCCTGGCTGGCCCGCAGCGCCCGCCCCGACTGGACGGCCGTGTACTACCACAAAGCCGATGCCGCGGGCCTGGGTTTCGACCGCACCGCCACCGGCTCCGATGCCTTAGCGCTGTACGCGCCCGGCGCGCGGCAGCGCTGGGCCAGCCCCGCCACCTGCCCGCCCGACTACCTGCTCTGGTTTCACCACGTGGGCTGGGGGCAGCAGTTGAGCACCGGTCGCACCCTCTGGGACGAGCTGACCACCCGCTACTACACCGGCGCCGACTCGGTGCAGTGGATGCAGCGGCAGTGGGAGCAGGCCAAACCGGCCCTCGACCCGGCCCTGCACGCCGACGTGGCCGCTCGCCTGCGCATCCAGCACCGCGAGGCCCAGTGGTGGCGCGACGCCTGCGTGCTCTACTTCCAGACGTTTGCCCAGCGCCCGTTGCCACCCGGGCTGGCCCCGCCTACCCGCACGCTTCCAGAAATCAAAACCCTGGTGGATATCTACCAGCTCCGCTAACTCCCCGCCGCTTTTCCTTCGCTTTTTCGTATGGTTTCTCCTGATCCGCTTCTTTCCGCTGCTCACCCACAGGCCGCGCCGGCTCCGGCCAACCCGTTTTCCCTGGAGGGCAAGCTGGCCCTGGTAACGGGCGGCGGCACCGGCATCGGCCTCGAAATTGCCCGCTGCCTGAGCGTGGCCGGCGCGACGGTGGTTATCACCGGCCGCCGCGAATCTGTATTACAGGAAGCCGTGGCCGACCTCGGCCCCTCGGTGCACTACCTCACCAACGATGTGGGCGACCTGGCCCAGCTGGAAGAGTTGGTAGCGCACATCGAAACCACCTTCGGGCCGCTGGATATTCTGGTGAACAACGCCGGCATCAACATGAAGAAACCGGCGCTGGAAGTGACGGATGAGGACTTCAGCCGCATTCTGCACACCAACCTGAACGCCGTGTTTGCTCTCACCCGCGCCTGCGCCCGGCGCATGGTGGCCCGCAAAAGCGGCGTGATTCTGATGATTTCCTCGATGGCGGCCTACTATGGCATTGATAGGGTGGTGGCCTACGCCGCTTCTAAGTCGGCGGTGGAGGGCATGGTGAAGGTGCTGGCCTCGGAGTTTTCTAAGGACAACGTGCGCATCAACGCCATTGCCCCCGGCTTCATTGAAACGGAGATGAGCCGCACCGCCATGAACTCCGACCCCGAGCGGCGCGACCGGGCCATGCGCCGCACGCCCATGGGCAAGTTCGGCCAGCCCCAGGATATTGGCCACGCCGCCGTATTCCTGGCCTCTGAGGCCGCCCGCTACGTCACCGGGGTTTCACTGCCCGTGGATGGCGGCAATTCTATTGGCTTTTAAGGTCCGCTCCCACCGGGCCACCTGCATACTTCCCACAGTTCCAATTCCCATAGTCCCATGTTCACACCACTACGCAAAACGGCCCTAGGCCTGAGCTGGCCGCTCCTGACGGCCGTTGGCTTTCCCCTCGCCAGCTCGCTGCTGCTTACCAGCAGCGCGTTTGCCCAAACGGGGCAGACAATTTCCGGTAAGATTACCAGTCTGGATACCGGAGAAGGTCTGCCGGGCGTGACCATTATTCAGAAGGGAACCAGCAACGGCGTTTCCACTGCGGCCGATGGCAGCTTCGTTCTGACAGCGCCTCAGGGCAGCACGCTGGTGATCAGCGCCATTGGCTTCAACAGCCAGGAGGTACAGGTGTCCGGTAGCTCGCTGGCCATTCGTTTGGCTACCAATACCACGGCCCTCAACGAGGTGCAGGTAGTGGGCTACGGCACGCAAAAGAAAAGCCAGGTAACAGGCGCTATTTCGTCGGTAAACGAGCAGGCCCTGCGCGATGTGCCAGTGGCCAACATCGGGCAGGCCCTGCAGGGCCGGGCGGCGGGCGTTAACATCAGCAGCGCCAATACCACCCCCGGGCAGGCCCCGGTTATCCGCATCCGGGGCAACCGCTCCTTCGCCGGCTCCAACGACCCGCTGCTGGTGGTGGATGGTGTGCCCTTCGACGGCAGCCTGAACGACCTGAACCCCGACGACATTACCTCCCTGGAAGTGCTGAAAGACGCTTCCTCGACGGCCATCTACGGGGCTCGTGGCGCCAACGGCGTTATTCTCATTACTACCAAGCGCGGCAAGGCCGGCGCCCCGCGTGCTACGTACAGCGCCTACTACGGTGTGAAGAAGGCCTACGGCCAGTACGACCTGCAGAACGGGCAGGAGTACTTCAATTTCCGCTCGGAGGCCTTCCGGGCCGCTGGTCTGGACCCGAACACGGCCGCCGGCTTCCTCACCGACGACGAAAAGGCTAACCTCGCTGCCGGCCGCGACTTCGACTACCAGGACCTGCTGTACCAGAACGGCCGCATCCAGAACCACGCCCTGGGCCTGAGCGGCGGTACCGAGCAGACCCAGTACTCGGCTTCGCTGGGCTACTACGACGAAACGGCCATTGTGCCGGTGCAGAGCATCAAGCGTTACTCCCTGCGCGGCACCCTCGACCAGCAGATCGGCAAGCGGGTGAAGGTGGGTCTGAACACGCTCAATACCTTCACCCAGCAGAAAGACCCGGGCCTGAACAATATGTACAACATATTGACCTCTAGTCCGCTGGCCACGCCCTATAACCCCGATGGCACGCCCAAACTCTACCCCGTGGACGGCGAAACCGCGTACTCGAACCCGCTGACCAACTACATCGAGAACGGCCGCCTGGACCAGCGTCGGCGCATCCGCACGTTCAATAGCCTGTATGCCCAGGTAAACCTGCTCAAGGGGCTCGACTACCGCTTCAACCTGGGCTTAGATGCCCGCGCCGAGTTCAACGAGAACTTCGGCGCCAGCGGTACCACCATCCGCGGCAACCAGCAAAGCGCGGCGGGGCGCTCCACCAATACTGCGTTCAACCTGCTGGCCGAGAACCTGCTGCTGTATAACCGCACGTTTGCCGAAAAGCATGATGTGAACTTCACCGGCCTCTACAGCTGGCAGGGCTTCCGCAACGACGGCTTCGGCACCGGCGCCCAAAACCTGCTGGCCAACTACCAGCTGGCTTCCAACCTGGGCACCGGCACCCCCACCTCGGCTACCAGCTTCGAGGGGAAATGGGACATCATTTCCTACATGGGCCGCCTGAACTACGCCTACGACAACCGCTACTCCATCACGGCTACGGTGCGCGTGGATGGCTCCTCGCGCCTGTCGAGCAACATTTACCGGGCTTTCCCCTCGGCGGCCGTGGCCTGGAACCTGGCCAATGAGTCGTTTATGCAAAGCCAGGGCTGGATCAGCGGCCTAAAGCTGCGCGCCAGCTACGGTCGCACTGGCAGCACCGCCGTGAACCCCTACCAGACGCTGGGCTCCCTCGGCACCGGCCTGGGCAACGGCTACTACAACTTCGGCGCCACCGGGGTGGCGGGCGTGCGCCCGGCCAGCATTCCGAACCCCAACCTAGGCTGGGAATACACCGGCACCACCAACTTCGGCCTCGATTTCGGCTTCTTCAACAACCGTTTGAGTGGCTCGGTGGAGCTGTACCAGCAGCGCACCAACGACCTGCTGTTGCCCGACGCTCTGCCCACTTCCAGCGGCTACGGCTCGTTTACGCGCAACATCGGCAAAACCCAGAACCGTGGCCTGGAAGTGAGCCTGACCACGGTGAACGTGCGCACGGAAAGCGGCTTCGAGTGGTCGTCGGACTGGAACTTCACCCGCAACCGCGAGGAGGTGCTGGACCTGGGCCTGGGCAAGGATGAAAACGGCAACCAGCGCAGCGACATCAGCAACCAGCGCTTCATTGGCCAGCCGCTCTACGTGTTCTACGATTACAAATACGACGGCATCTGGCAGGCCAATGAGGCTGCCGGGGCTACCAAAGCCGGCACCAAAGTCGGACAGGTGAAGATTCAGGACCTGAACGGCAACGGCTTGGTAGACGCCGGCGACCGGCAGATCATCGGCTCGCGCCAGCCCAAGTTTGAGGCCGGCACCACGCAGCGCTTCCGCTTCAAGGGCTTCGACCTGAACGCGGTGGCCCTTACCCGGGTGGGCGCCACCATCATTGACCCGGTGCTGTATTCGCCCGCCTACTTCACCACTTACAGCGGCCGTCGCAACCAGGTAAACCTGCCGTACTGGACGCCCGCTACCCCGAATAACCGCTACCCGCAGCCCAACCAGAGCTACTTCGGTGACTTTGTGCCCAACGCGCAGTCATTGGCCTACCTGAGCGGCACCTTCATCAAGGTGCGCAGCATTGACCTGGGCTACACCCTGCCGCAGAGCTTGGTGAGTCGGGCCAAGATGAGCACGGCTCGTATCTATGTGCAGGTGCAGAACCCGCTGATCTGGTCGCCGGAAGAGTACTTCAAAAACAACAAGGCCATCGACCCCGATGCGCTGTCGTACTCCACGCGCTTCAGCGGCAGCACCTCCGTCAACAATGGTGTGGCCTTCGCCGAGGGCGACCTGAACAGCGGCGTGAATAACGGCCTGGCCGGCCGGGGCGTGAACTACCCCACTACCCGCGCCTTCATCGTGGGCATCAACGTGGGCTTCTAATTTCTTCCCTTAACTCTTCCGGCGCCCCGGCGCCTCTTTTCCTATGAAAAAGCTACTATTTACCGGCACAGCTCTGGCGTTGCTCATGGCTGCCACCAGCTGCGATAAGGACACCTTGGTGGAAGACCCCCGCTCGGTACTGGTACCCGGCTTCTTTGGTACCCCCGACGGCATTCAGGCCGGCCTGATAGGCGTGTACTCGGGTCTGCGCAACATCACCGCCGACCAAGGCGGCTCCAACTTCATGTCGCAGGGTACCGATGAGTTCATGCGCGGCTTCGGCACCTCCAACGGCTTCGAGGACTACAACGCGGGCGAGATGAGCTCCACCAACGGCACGGCTACCAACCTCTGGAACGCCTTCTATGGCAACATCAACACCGCCAACGGGGTGCTGCAGTACGCCGGTACGGTACAGGGGCTGGCCCCCGCCGCCGTGAACCAGATTGTGGCCGAAACCAAAGTGCTGCGCGCCTGGAACTACTTCTACCTGGTGCAGTCTTTCGGCGACGTGCCGCTGATGCTCAAATTTGTGGATACGCCCACCAAGGACATTGCGCGGGCCCCCCTGGCCGACGTGTATAACGCCATTGTAGCTGACCTGAACGATGCCCTGAACCCCACCACCGGCATTTCCAACACGGCAGCCCAGCCCGGCCGCGTAACGCGTGCCACGGCCCTGCACCTGCTGGCCAAAGTGCACCTGACCCGCGCCACCTCCACGGCCCGTGCCGCCGATGACTACACCAAGGCTGCCCAGTTTGCCGAAGAGCTGATTCGGGATGCCTCTAAGTACGGCAAGGGCCTGGAAACCGACCCGGCCCAGGTATTCGCCGAAGGCAATGAAAACGGCAAAGAGGTGCTGATGAACGTGCAGTTCAACGCCGACCCCGTGTTCACGGGCATTTCCGATAACGGGGCGGGCGGCGCCGGCCAGAACCAGACCAACTTCCTGTTCCGGGTGCGCTACGACCTGCTGCCGAATATGGCCCGTAGCATCCAGTATGGCCGTCCCTTCGGCCGCCTGGGCTCCACGCCCTACCTGCTCGACTCCTACAAGCTGGCCTCGGAAACCACCCCGCGCCAGTGGCGTACTACTGATACCCGCTACGCCAAGTGGTTTTCCACATTGTGGCTGGTGAACGGCATAGGTGGCAACAGTGGCACTGCCTTTAACCCCCGCGCCGTGGTAGGCGACACGGCCGCCTGGTACGCTGGCCGCGAGCTGACGGCCGCCGAGCAGGCTCGCATCAACAGCCGTCCTAACGGTCGCTACGTAGTGGGCACGCCCAGCACCTACACCACCAACTTCTCGCCCTACATCAACAAGTACGACGACGCCACCCGCGCAGCCGTCAACAACAGCTCTGACCGGCCGCTGATTTTTTACCGCCTGGCCGAAACCTACCTCATTGCGGCCGAGGCCAATATGTACCTGGGCCGTACCACTGAGGCCGTGAACCAGATCAATACCATCCGCCGCCGCGCCGCCGCGCCCGGCCGCACCGCGCAGATGGAAATTACGGCTGCGCAGCTCAACATCGACTTCATTCTGGAAGAGCGCACCCGCGAGCTGTGCGGTGAGTTTACGCGCTGGTACGACCTGGTGCGCACCGGCAAGCTGGTGGAGCGCGTGAAGCGCTACGTGCCGGCCTACGTGGGCTCCAAACCCTCGCCCATCCCCGGTGGCACCGACCAGTACGGCTCCAACGCGGCCCGCAACATTCAGGCCTTCCACGTGCTGCGCCCCATTCCGCAGCAGGAAATTGACCGCACCAGCGGCAAAATCACCCAGAATACCGGCTACTAAATCCGGTTCGGACAACGGGGCCTCCTTTCTCCGGGAGGGAGGCCCCAGCGCCGTGCCGTGGCTTTTGCTTCTTCGTCTTACCCGCTTCCCGCCCTCCGATGCCTCACTCGCTCCCGCTTATCCCATGGTTCCGTTCCGCGCTGCTGACGGCTGGCCTACTGGCCGCTGTCAATGGCGCTACGGCCCAGGTGCGCCTGCCGCGCCTGGTAAGCAATGGCATGGTGCTTCAGCGTGATGCTCCGGTGCGCGTGTGGGGCTGGGCCGCAAAAGGAGAGAAGGTGAACGTGGCCTTCCAGGGCAAAACATACCAGGCCACTACCGGCCCTGATGGGCAATGGCGCGTGACGCTGCCGGCCATGAAGGCGGGCGGCCCCTACGAGTTGAATATTAAGGCCAGCAACGAGTTGAGCGTGAAGGATATTCTGGTGGGTGACGTGTGGCTGCTCTCGGGCCAGTCGAACATGGAAACGCCCATGAGCCGCCTGCGCGACAAGTACCCGGCCGTTATTGCGGCGGCCGCCAACCCCCAGATCCGGCAGTTTGAGGTGCCCCTGACTTACGCCTTCCAGAAGCCCCGGGCCGATGTGACGGGCGGCAAGTGGGTGGCGGCCGATCCGCAGACGGTGCTGCAGTTCTCGGGCGTGGGCTACTTCTTCGCCCGGGAAATCAACGCCAAGTACCAGGTGCCGGTGGGCCTGATCAAGGACGCCGTGGGCGGCTCGCCGGCCGAAGCCTGGCTGAGCGCCGCCGCCCTGCGCCAGTTCCCCACTTACGAGCAGCAGGGTGCCAAATACAAAGACAGCCTGCTGGTAGCCAGCACCCGGCAGCGTGAAAGCGCCGCCGTGGCCGACTGGTACCGGAAGCTGTATCAAACCGACCAGGGCGAGGCCCCGGGCCAGCCGAAATGGTCAGCCCCCGGCTACGACGCCAGCGCCTGGGCCACCATGAGCGTGCCCGGCTACTGGGCCGGCCAGACGCCCCTCGGCCCCGTGAACGGCGTGGTCTGGTTCCGTAAGGAAGTGGACGTGCCCGCCGCCATGGCAGGGCAGCCCGCCCGCCTGGAGTTGGGTACGCTGGTCGATGCCGACTCCACCTACATCAACGGGCAGCTGGTGGGCACTACCGGCTACCAGTATCCGCCCCGCAAGTACGAGGTGAAGCCCGGCGTGCTGAAGGCGGGCAAGAACGTGGTAACGGTGCGCCTCATCAGCAACGGCGGGCGCGGCGGCTTTACGCTGGATAAGAACTACCAGCTCACGGCCGGCGGCCAGACGCTGGATTTGCGCGGGCCCTGGCAGTACAAGCTGGGCGCTACCATGCCGCCCACGCCCGGCACCACCACGTTTCAGTACCAGCCCGGCGGCCTGTTCAACGGCATGATTGCACCCGTGCTGCCCTACGCCATCAAGGGTGTGCTCTGGTACCAGGGCGAAAGCAACACTGGCCGCCCCCAGGACTACCAGGCCCTCATGACCAGCCTGATTGCCGATTGGCGCACTTATTTCCAGCAGCCCAAGCTGCCCTTCTTGTACGTGCAGCTGGCCAACTTCATGGCCGTGAAGCCGGAGCCTGGCGAGAGTGGCTGGGCCGCCGTGCGCGACGCCCAGCGCCGCACCCTGGCCGTACCCCACACCGGCATGGCCGTAATTACCGACGTCGGCGAGTGGAACGACATTCACCCCCTGGATAAGCAGACTCCCGGCCACCGCCTGGCCCTGGCCGCCCAAAAAGTAGCCTACGGCGACGCCAAAGTGGTTTCCTCGGGCCCTCTGTACCAGGAAATGCAGGTAACCGGCAACAAAGCCAGCCTCAGCTTCGGCAGTATCGGGGGCGGTTTGGTGGCCAAGGGCGGCGGCTCGCTCAAGGGCTTCGCCGTGGCCGGTCCCGACAAGAAATTCGTGTGGGCCGAGGCCCGGATTGAGGGTAAGAAAGTGGTGGTCTGGAGCAACAAGGTGCCCGTGCCTGCCGTGGTGCGCTACGCCTGGGCCGATAACCCCGAAGGCGCCAACCTCTACAACCGGGAAGGCCTGCCCGCCTCACCCTTCTCTACCGAGCCCGACCCGGCCGCCGGGGCCACAGGCCGCCGGTAACGCTTCATTTATACTCCTTCTCTCATGTCCTTTTTCGCTCCGCAGTTGTGCAGGAAACGTCTGGTAAGTGTGGCCATGCTGCTGGGGCTGCGGTTTGCGGCGTATGCCCAGCCCGCGGCGGCCCCGGTGCGCTACCTCGACCCCAGCCAGCCGCTGAATGTGCGGGTGCAGGACTTGCTGGGCCGGCTCACGCTGGCGGAAAAGGCCGACCAGATGATGTACAACAGCCAAGCCATCGGGCGGCTGGACATTCCGGCCTACAACTGGTGGAACGAGGCCCTGCACGGCGTAGGCCGGGCGGGCGCGGCCACCGTGTTTCCGCAGGCCATTGGGCTGGGAGCCACGTTTGATGAGGACCTAGCATTGCGCGTGTCCACGGCCATTTCCGACGAGGCGCGGGCCATGTACAACGCGGCCGTGGCCAAGGGCTACCGCCAGCAGTACAGCGGCCTCACGTTCTGGACGCCCAACATCAACATCTTCCGCGACCCGCGCTGGGGCCGGGGTCAGGAAACCTACGGCGAAGACCCTACCCTCACCGGCCGCCTGGGCGTGGCCTTCGTGCAGGGATTGCAGGGCAACGACCCGCGCTACCTCAAAACCGCCGCCTGCGCCAAGCACTTCGCCGTGCACAGCGGCCCCGAGAAACTGCGTCACGAGTTTAACGCCGTGGCCTCGCCCCAGGACTTACAGGAGACCTACCTGCCCGCGTTCAAACAGCTCGTCGATGCCAAGGTAGAAGCCGTGATGTGCGCCTACAACGCCACCAACGGCGAGCCGTGCTGCGGTAACCAGTACCTGCTGCAGGATGTGCTGCGCAAGCAGTGGGGCTTCCGGGGCCACGTGGTGTCCGACTGCTGGGCGCTGGTGGACTTCTACCAGGGCCACAAAGTGGTAAAAACGCCCGCCGAAGCCGCCGCGTTGGCGCTGGAGCGGGGCGTGAACCTGAACTGCGGCAGCGTGTACCCCTTCCTGCCCGAAGCCGTGCAGAAAGGCCTCACCACCGAAGCGAAAATCGACAGTTCCCTGGCCGTGCTGCTGCGCACCAAGTTCCGGCTGGGTCTGTTCGATCCGCAGGGTAGCACGCCGTTCGATAAGCTTACACCCGCCGTCATCAACAGCCCCGCGCACCGTGCTTTGGCCCGCGAAGCGGCCCAGAAGTCGATTGTGCTGCTCAAGAACAACGGCGTGCTGCCGCTGCGCAACGACCTGGCCAAGTACTTCGTGACCGGCCCCAACGCCGCCAACCTCGATGCGCTGCTGGGCAACTACTACGGCGTGAACCCGGAAATGAAAACCGTGCTGGAAGGCCTGGTAGGCGGCGTAAGCCCCGCCAGCCAGGTGCAGTACCGCCCCGGCGCCCTGCTCGACCGGCCCAACCAGAACGGCGTTGACTGGGTGAGCGGCACGGCGCGCGGGGTAGATGCCACCTTCGTGGTGCTGGGCATCAACGGGCTGCTGGAAGGGGAGGAAGGCGAATCTATTGCTTCCCCTTCGTTCGGCGACCGGCTCGACTACAACCTGCCCCAGAACCAGCTGGATTTCCTGCGCAAGCTGCGCGAAAAGAACCCCAAGCCCATTGTGGCCATCATCACCGGCGGCTCGCCCATGAACCTGAGCGAGGTACACGAGCTCTGCGACGCCGTGGTGCTGGCCTGGTACCCCGGCGAGGAAGGCGGCAACGCCATTGCCGACGTGGTATTCGGCAAGGTGTCGCCCTCAGGCAAGCTGCCCATCACCTTCCCCAAAAGCCTCGACCAGCTGCCAGCCTACGAAAACTATAGCATGGCCGGCCGCACTTACCGCTACATGGCCCAGGAGCCGATGTACCCCTTCGGCTACGGCCTGAGCTACGCCAAATTCGAGTATTCCAACCTGAAGCTGCCTAAGAAGGCGGCCCGCAACCAGTCCGTGGAGGTAGAGGCCACCGTGCGCAACACCGGTAAAATGGCCGGCGAGGAAGTAGTGCAGCTCTACCTGACGCACCCGCCGCGCCCGGACCGGCAGGTGCCGCTCTACGCCCTCAAAAACTTCCGCCGCGTGCTGTTGCAGCCGGGCGCCAGCACCACCGTGCGCTTCACGCTCACGCCCGCCGAGCTGGCCCTGATTGACGAACAGGGCAAATCGGTGCCGGCCGCCGGGGCCGTTACAGTCTGGGTGGGCGGCGCGCTGCCGGGCGCGCGGAGTACGGTACTGGGTGCCAGCCCGGCCGCGCAGGCAGTTCTCGCCATTCGCTAATGCCAGTTCTTCCTTACCCTATGAAATACCTTCTCGGCTACGATATCGGTAGCTCTTCCATCAAAGCCTCCTTACTCGACGCGGCCACCGGCCGCTGCGTGGCGGCGGCCACCACGCCCACCACCGAAATGGGCATGGACGTGCCCCAGCCGGGCTGGGCCGAGCAGCGCCCCGAGCGGTGGTGGCAGGAAATCATCAACGCCACCCGCCAACTCCAGGATACCTACGGCTTCGAGGGGGCGCAGGTGGCCGCCATCGGCATCACCTACCAGATGCACGGGTTGGTGCTGATCGATGCCCAGGGCCAGGTGCTGCGTCCCGCCATCATCTGGTGCGACAGCCGGGCGGTGGAGCTGGGCAACCAGGCTTTTGCTGAGTTAGGCGAAGCGCATTGCCTTGAGCATTTCCTGAACTCGCCCGGCAACTTCACGGCCTCCAAGCTCAAGTGGGTGCAGGACAACGAGCCGGCGGTGTACGCGCAAATCCACAAAATCCAGCTCCCCGGCGACTACATTGCCTTCAAGCTGACGGGCCAGCTCCAGACCACCGTGTCGGGGCTGTCGGAGGGCGTGTTCTGGGATTTCAAGAACCAGGCCCTGGCCCAGGAGCTGCTCGACTATTACGGCATCAGCCCGGAACTATTGCCCGAGGTGGTGGATACGTTTTCGGTGCAGGGCCGCCTGAGCGAGGACGCCGCCCGCCCGCTGGGTCTGGCAGCCGGCACGCCCGTGAGCTACCGCGCTGGCGACCAGCCCAACAACGCCTTTTCCCTGAACGTGCTGCAGCCCGGCGAAATAGCCGCCACGGCCGGTACTTCGGGCGTCATCTACGGCATCACGGAAGCCCCGGCTTCTGATGCGCAGTCGCGGGTGAATGCCTTTGTGCACGTGAACAGCACCCCCGGGCAGCCCCGCAACGGCGTGCTCATGTGCATGAACGGCACCGGCATCCTCAACAGCTGGCTGCGCCGGATGGTGGGTGATTTGCCCTACGACGAAATGAACCGGCTGGCTGCCGAAGCCCCGGTAGGAGCGGAGGGGCTGGTGTTCCTGCCCTTCGGCAACGGGGCCGAACGGATTCTGGCCAACCAGCCCGCCGAGGCGGCCCTGCTGGGTCTGAACCTGAACGTGCACTCCCGCGCCCACCTGCTGCGCGCCGCCCAGGAGGGCATCGTGTTTGCCCTCATGTACGGCCTGGGCATCATGCGCGACATGGGCGTGGCGGTGCACACCGTGCGGGCCGGCAACGCCAACATGTTCCTAAGCCCGGTGTTTCGCGAGGCCTTCGTGAATACCGGCAACCTCACCCTGGAGCTTTACAACACCGACGCGGCCCAGGGCGCGGCCCGCGGGGCCGGCGTGGGCGCGGGCATCTACGCCTCGGTGGCCGAAGCCTTCGGCGGGCTCGAATGCCTGCTCACCGAAACGCCCGACCCGGCTTTGCAGCCGCAGTACGAGGCCGCCTACGCCGGCTGGCAGCAGGCCCTGCAGCACCAACTACACGCATCAACTATTTCATCCTCCAACCTCCCGACGCATGTCACGCAACACGCTTTCTAAGACCGAATTCTTCACCGGCATCAGCCCCATTCAGTACGAGGGGCGCGAGTCGGACAACCCGCTGGCGTTTAAGTGGTACGATAGGAACCGCGTGGTAGCCGGCAAAACCATGGAGGAGCACCTACGCTTCGCCGTGTCGTACTGGCATACCTTCACCGGCACCGGCGGCGACCCGTTCGGCCCCGGCACCAAGCAGTTTGCCTGGGACGCCCAGGGCGACATTCTGGGCCGCGCCCAGGACAAGATGGACGCCGCCTTCGAGTTCTTCACCAAGCTGGGTACGCCCTACTACTGCTTCCACGACATCGACCTGGTGGACGAGGGCAGCTCCCTGCGCGAGTACGAGCACAACCTGCACTCCATTGTGGAGTACGCCAAGCAGCACCAGCAGGAAAGCGGCGTGAAGCTGCTCTGGGGCACGGCCAACGTGTTTTCGAACCCGCGCTACATGAACGGCGCCAGCACCAACCCCGACTTCCAGGTACTGGCCCACGCCGGCACCCAGGTGCTGAACGCTATTGACGCCACCATTGCCCTCAGCGGCGAAAACTACGTGTTCTGGGGTGGCCGTGAGGGCTACATGACCCTGCTCAACACCAACATGAAGCGCGAGTTGGAGCACATGGGCCGCTTCCTGACCATGGCCCGCGACTACGCCCGCAAGCAGGGCTTCACGGGCAAGTTCTTCATCGAGCCCAAGCCGGCTGAGCCTACCAAGCACCAGTACGATTTCGACGCGGCCACCGTCATCGGCTTCCTGAAGGAGTACGGCCTGCAGGACGACTTCATGCTGAACCTGGAGGTAAACCACGCCACTTTGGCCGGCCACACCTTCCAGCACGAATTGCAGGTAGCCGCCGATGCCGGCATGCTGGGCTCGATGGACGCCAACCGTGGCGACTACCAGAACGGCTGGGACACCGACCAGTTCCCCAACAACCTCAACGAGCTGACCGAGTCGATGCTCATCATTCTGGAGCACGGCGGCATCAAGCCCGGGGGTATCAACTTCGACGCCAAAACCCGCCGCAACTCCACCGACCTGGAGGACATCTTCATTGCCCACATTGCCGGCATGGACACCTTCGCCCGCGCTTTGGTAACGGCCGACAACATCCTGGAGAAATCCAGCTACCGCAAGTTCCGCACCGAGCGCTACGCCTCCTTCGACGCCGGGGCCGGTGCCGCCTTCGAGAAGGGCCAGCTCACCCTGGAAGATCTGCGCCGCATAGCCCACGAGGCCGGCGAGCCGACCATGCGCAGCGGTAAGCAGGAATGGCTGGAAGCCATCATCAATCAGTACATCTAAGAGGGGAAATCAAGAACGTCATGCTGAGCTTGCCGAAGCATCTCGCGTGCTGACATTGGAATGATAATCTAACGTCAGCACGCGAGATTCCTCACTCCGTTCGGAATGACGTTCTTGATTTCTCCTAACAATCAAACAAACCCGGCTGGTCTGGCGAAGGGCGTGGGAACCCGGGGCGAAAGATCAGTCGGGAATGTTTGTTGGCCGGTTCCCAGGCCGTAGCTTGGAGGCAGTATTCCCCCCGTTTCCCACTTGCGGCCCTCGGGCCAGTCTGCAACTCGTTTCAATGGAACACCAACTCGCGACTCTCGACTACGTCGTCTTTTTCACCTACTTCCTGATCGTCTCGGGATACGGTATCTGGATCTACCGCCGCAAAACCGGTCACGACGGCACGGCCGAGGGCGACTCCAAAGACTATTTCCTGGCCGAAGGTTCGCTCACGTGGTGGGCCATCGGCTCCTCGCTGATTGCCTCCAACATCTCGGCCGAGCAGTTCGTGGGCATGTCGGGCTCGGGCTTCAAGATGGGCCTGGCCATTGCCACCTACGAGTGGATGGCAGCCCTCACGCTTATCATCGTGGCCGTGTTCTTTATTCCGGTGTACCTGAAGAACAAAATCTTCACGATGCCGCAATTCCTGAGCCAGCGCTACAACGGTACCGTGGCCATGATTATGGCCGTGTTCTGGCTGGCCTTGTACATCGTGGTGAACCTGACGTCGATCCTCTACCTCGGGGCCATTGCCATCAGCAGCATTGCCGGCCTCAACCTGGAGTTCTGCCTCTACGCCCTGGCCTTGTTCGCGGTGATTATCACGCTGGGCGGCATGAAGGTAATCGGCTTTACCGATGTGATTCAGGTGTTTTTCCTGATTCTGGGCGGTTTGGCTACCACCTACCTGGCCCTGAACATGGTGGCCGACCACTACGGCCAATCGGGCGTGCTGGCGGGCTTCAACCTGATGACCGACCAGGCCGGCGACCATTTCCAGATGATCTTCAAGCGCGACAACGAGAACTACATCGACCTGCCCGGCCTCACGGTGCTGCTGGGCGGCATGTGGATTGTGAACCTGAACTACTGGGGCTGCAACCAGTACATTACCCAGCGCGCCCTGGGCGCCGATTTGCCCACCGCCCGCGGCGGGCTGCTGTTTGCCGCCTTCCTGAAGCTGCTGATGCCCCTCATTGTGGTGCTGCCCGGCATTGCGGCCTACGTGCTTTTCAAGGCGGATGTGTTCGGGGCCGCCGAGTTTGGCTCGGGCGCTGACCTGAACCCCGACCGCGCCTACCCGGTGCTGCTCAACATTCTGCCGGTGGGCCTGAAAGGTCTGTCGTTTGCCGCCCTCACGGCGGCCGTAGTGGCCTCGCTGGCCGGCAAGGCCAACAGCATTGCCACCATCTTCACCCTCGATATCTACCAGAAAGTCCTGAATCCCGGGGCCTCGGAGAAGAAGCTGGTGAACGTGGGCAAGATTGCCGTGGTAGTGGCCATGATTCTGGGCGTGCTGATTGCCCCTCACCTGGGCATCGACAAAAAAGGCGGCTTCCAGTACATTCAGGAGTACACGGGCTTCGTGTCGCCGGGCATTTTTGCCATGTTCATCCTGGGCTTCTTCTGGAAGAAAACGACTTCCACGGCGGCCCTGTTCGCCACCATCGGCGGCTTTTTGCTGTCGGTGCTGCTCAAGTTCCTGCCCACTTTCGCCAACCTCTCCTTCCTGGCCCCCTTCGGGTTTGCCGTGCCCAACGCGCCCGGCGTCTACGAAATCCCCTTCCTCGACCGGATGGGCTTCGTGTTCATCATCTGCGTGGTCATGATGGTGCTGATTAGTCTGTTCGAAACCAGCCGCGGGGTGCAAACCAACGGCCTGGAAGTTGACCGGAGCATGTTCAAAACCACCCGCGGCTTTGCCATCGGGGCCATGACCATCATGGTTCTGCTCACCGTGCTGTATACCGTGTACTGGTAACCGGTACGGGGCGCGTCCCAGCGGGCTAACCCCTTTCCATTGTGAAAACTTTCTTTGCTTCCCGGCGCAGACTGGCTACGGCCGGTCTGCTGCTGGCGGGCTTTGCCGTGCTTAGTAGCCAGCAAACCGCCGCGCCCAAAAAAGGCCTTAAAGACTACTACAAGGACTATTTCCCGGTGGGGGTGGCCGTGGGCCGGGCCCAGCTGCAAGGCCCCGAAGCCGCGCTGATTAAACAGCAGTTCAACAGCGTGACGCCGGAAAACGCCATGAAAATGGGCCCGCTTCATCCGGAGGAAAACCGCTACTTCTGGGCCGATGCCGACGCCATTGTGGACTTCGCCCAAGCCAACAAGCTGCGGGTGCGGGGCCACAACCTGCTCTGGCACGAGCAGACGCCCCGGTGGCTGTTCAAAAACGCCGACGGCTCCCGCGTGAGCAAGGACGTGCTGCTTAAGCGCCTGCACGACCATATTTTCACGGTGGTGAAGCGCTACCAGGGCAAAATCTACGCCTGGGACGTGGTAAACGAGGCCATTGCCGACAACCCCCAGGAGTTTCTGCGCAACTCGGAGTGGTACCAGATCTGCGGCGACGAGTTTATTGCCAAAGCCTTCGAGTACGCCCACGAGGCCGACCCGAAAGCCCAGCTCTTCTACAACGACTATAATACCGAGCGGCCCGAAAAACGGGAGCGAATCTTTAAGCTGCTCAAGCAGCTCAAAGACGCCAAGGTGCCGATTGACGGCGTGGGGCTGCAGGGCCACTGGTCGTTGCAGGAGCCCACCGAACCGGAGCTGCGCGCCGCCCTCGACCAGTACGCCTCCCTGGGTCTGAAAGTGCAGATTACCGAGCTCGACGTGTCCATCTACCCCTGGGAAAAGGACCGCCGCGCCAAGCGCCCCGACGAATCGGATGCTTACACACCGGAGCTGGCCCGGCAGCAGGCAGCCCAGTACAAGATGTTCTTCCGCGTATTCCGCGACTATAAAAAAGTGCTCACCGGCGTCACGTTCTGGAACGTGTCGGACAAGTACTCCTGGCTGGACACCTACCCCGTGGCCGGCCGCAAAAACTACCCCTTGCTATTCGACCAGAACCAGCAGCCCAAGCAGGCTTTCTGGGAAGTCGTGCAGTTCTAAAGCTGATTTCCCACCTGTCATCCTGAGCGGAGCGAAGGACCTTATCACGTCTGCTTTACTGCTGAAAACGTTGTTCCAGCGTGATAAGATCCTTCGCTCCGCTCAGGATGACAGATTGAACCCACCCGCCCCATGCCCATGCCCTTCCACCGTTCCGCGCTGCTGAGCCTGCTGCTCCTGTTGCTGCTGACCGGCTCCGCTGCCGCCCAGCCTGCCGCGTACATTTCCGCCAAAAAGAGCAGCGGCAGCTTTCCGCTGGCCGTTTCCGGTAAAGCGGCCCCGCTCTACGCCAGTGCTCAGGACTGGCCCGGCGTGCTGCGCGCCGCCCGGGATTTGCAGGCCGATATCAACCGCGTAACCAAAACTACGCCCACATTCACAATCGATAATGTGCCGGCCGGCCCGGAAGTGGTGCTGATTGGCACGCTGGGCAAAAGCCCGCTGATTGACGGGCTGGTGCAGGCCGGCAAGCTGGACGCGGCGGGCCTGGCCGGCAAGTGGGAAACCTTCGTGGTGCAGGTGGTGGAAAAGCCGCTGCCGGGCGTGGCGCGGGCCCTCGTTATTGCGGGCAGTGACAAGCGCGGCACCATCTACGGCATCTATGACGTGTCGCAACAGATGGGGGTGTCGCCGTGGTACTGGTGGGCCGATGTGCCGACTAAGCCGCAGAAGGCGCTGCATGTGGCCGCTGGTCGCCACAGCCAGGGCGAGCCGCAGGTGAAATACCGGGGCATCTTTCTCAACGACGAGGCCCCGGCCCTCAGCGGCTGGGCGAAGGAGAAGTTCGGCGGCATCAACTCCAAGATGTACGGGCACGTGTTTGAGTTGCTGCTGCGCCTGAAGGGCAACTACCTCTGGCCCGCCATGTGGGGCAACGCCTTCAACGATGACGACAAGCAAAGCCCCGTTCTGGCCGACGAGTACGGCATTGTGATGGGCACTTCCCACCACGAGCCCATGCTACGCGCCCAGCAGGAGTGGAAACGCTTCGGCAAAGGCTCCTGGAACTACCAGACCAACGAAAAAACGCTCCAGGACTTCTGGCGGCAGGGCATCGTGAACATGGGCACCCACGAGAGCATCGTGACGGTGGGCATGCGCGGCGACGGCGACGAGCCCATGAGCGAGGACAGCAACATTGCCCTGCTGGAGAAGATTGTGGCCGACCAGCGCCGCATCATCGGGGACGTGACCGGGAAGCCCGCCACCCAGACGCCTCAGCTCTGGGCCCTCTATAAAGAAGTGCAGGATTACTACGACCGGGGCATGCGCGTGCCCGACGACGTGACGCTGCTGCTCTGCGACGACAACTGGGGCAACCTGCGCAAGCTGCCCAAACCCGGCGAAAAGCCCCGGGCCGGCGGCTACGGCATCTACTACCACTTCGACTACGTGGGCGGCCCGCGCAACTACAAGTGGGTCAACACCAATCCGCTGCCGCGCATCTGGGAGCAGATGCACCTGGCGCACGAGTACGGAGCCAACCAGATCTGGATTGTAAACGTGGGCGACTTGAAGCCCATGGAGCTGCCCATCAGCTTCTTCCTTGATTACGCCTGGAACCCCGCCCGCATCAGCGCCGACCAGGTGGCCGCCTACACCCGGCAGTGGGCCGCCCGGCAGTTCGACGACAAACACGCTGAAGCCATTGCCGACATCCTGGCCAAATACGCCAAGTACAACGCCCGCCGCAAGCCCGAGCTGCTCGATGCCAACACGTATAGCCTGGCCACTGGCGAGTGGGCCGCGGTGGTAGCGGAGTACAACGCGTTGCGCACTCGCGCTGAGGCCATCGAAAAGCAGCTGCCAGCCGCCTCTCAGGATGCTTATTTCCAGCTGGTGCTGCACCCGGTGCTGGCCTGCGCCAACCTCAACGAACTGTACTACACTGTGGCCCTGAACCGGGAAGCCGCCAAAACTGGGCAGGCCACCACCAACGAGCTGGCCGCCAAAGCCAAATTGCTCTACGACCAGGACGCCGCCCTCACGCGCCGCTACCACGCCCTGGCCGGTGGCAAGTGGAACCACATGATGGACCAGACCCACATCGGCTACACTTACTGGCAGCAACCCGAGCAGAACGCCATGCCCGCCGTGCAGACGCTCACGCAGCCAATCACCCCCGCCGCTACGCCGCCCACTGCGCCGGCTCCGGCCGCGTACGTATCGGTGGAGGCGGAGAACTATAGTCGGGCCATGAATGCCGGGGGCATCAGCTGGCAGCGCCTGCCCGACCTGGGCCGCACGGCCGGGGCCGTTACCACGTTCCCGGTGACGGCGGCGGCTACGGAGGCCCCGGGCGGCGGCAGTCCGCACCTGGAGTACCGCTTCACGCTGGCCCAAGCCGGCCCCGTGACGGTGCACGCCTACATGGCCCCCACGCTCAACTTCCCCGGCGGCTCGGGCCTGCGCTACGCCGTATCCATCGATGACGAAGCGCCCCAGCTCATCAATCTGCACACCGGCCTGGTAGCCGACAACGGCAACCGCCCCTGGGAAAAAGCCGTGGCCGACAACATCCTGCTCAAAACCTCCGCCCACACCCTGGCCCAACCCGGCGAGCATGTGCTCCGGTTCTGGCGCGTGGACCCCGGCGTGGTGCTGGAAAAGCTGGTCATCAGCACCGGCCCGCTGCCCGCCACCTACCTCGGCCCGCCGCCCACCGGCAAGCGGTAATGCCCGGTCCGGCGGCGGCAAGCCGTCGGGCCGGTTGCCGGGTGGGCCATCTGGCCAATTCGGTAATAACATCAGCTTGCGACAACCGGCCCGACGGCTTGCCGCTGCCGGACCGGCCCCAAACCTGAACCCTCCATCCATCTGAGACCCGAATGAAGGTGAAAAACACGAAACGCAGTTTGTGGCTGACGGCCGCGCTGGCGGGGGCATTGCTGGGGGCTCCAGCCGCCTCGGCCCAGTCGATTACCCTGACCAACCCCATCCTGACCGGCTTCTATCCCGACCCTAGCGTGGTGAAGGTAGGGCCGGATTACTACCTGGTGACGTCCACGTTTTCCTACTTCCCGGGCATTCCGGTGTTCCACAGCCAGGACCTCAAAAACTGGCGGCAGGTGGGCAACGTCATCAGCCGGCCTTCCCAGATGAACTTCCTGGGCGACCGGATGACGCGCGGCCTGTTCGCCCCGGCCATCGACTACCACAACGGCACCTACTACCTTACCTGCACCCTCATCGACCGCAAAGGCAACTTCGTGGTGACGGCCAAGAACCCCGCCGGGCCCTGGAGTGACCCCATCTGGCTGCCCGAGGTGAAGGGCATCGACCCTTCGCTGTTCTTCGACAACGACAAGGTGTACGTCATCTACAACAGCGACCCACCCGACAACAAGCCGCTCTATGACGGTCACCGCTCCATCAAAATTATGGAGCTGGACCCAGTGAAGCTCCAAAGCATCGGGGAGGCCCGCATGCTGGTAAACGGGGGCGTGGATCTGAGCAAGAAACCCGTCTGGATTGAGGCCCCGCACCTATTGAAGCGCAACGGCTGGTACTACCTGTACGCGGCCGAGGGTGGCACTTCCGTCAACCACACCGAAGTGGTGTTCCGCGCCAAATCGGTGCAGGGGCCGTTTGTGCCCTACGAGCACAACCCTATCCTCACCCAGCGCACATTGCCCCCGGACCGCAAGAACCCCATTACCTCGGCCGGGCACGCGCAGTTTGTAGAGGGCCCCGACGGGCAGACCTACGCCATTTTTCTGGCCGTGCGGCCCTACGAGGCCAATTACTACAACACCGGCCGCGAAACGTTCATTGCCCCGGTGGTCTGGAAAGATGACTGGCCCATCGTGAATACCGGCCCCCAGGGCGTACAGTACAGTTACAACGCCAACTACCGCGAGGTGAAGCAGCCCGGGGCCCGGCCCCAGAGCGGCAACTTCCGCTACACGCTCACCTTTGAGAAGCAGTTGGACCCGGCCCTGCTGTTCCTGCGCACCCACGACAGCACCCTGTACTCGCTGAGCAAAGCCGCCGGCCTGACCCTGAAGCTCCGGCCCGAAACCTGCGCCGGGCTGGGCAACCCGGCTTTCATCGGTAAGCGGCAGCAGCACATGTATTGCACCACCGAAACGGAGTTGAACTTCACCGCCAAATCAGCCAGCGAGAAGGCCGGTCTGGTGGTGTTTCAGGACGAGAAGCACTACTACTACCTCTGCAAAACGTTGGCCGACGGCAAGCCGGTCCTCCAGCTGCTCAAGAGTCGGCCCGAGGCCGCCGAGCCGGAGCTGCTGGCCCAGGCTCCCCTGAAATCGGCCACCGGCAAGGTGCAGCTCCGCATCACGGCCGCCGCCGATGCCTACGGCTTCCAGTTTTCGGAAAACGCCAAAACCTGGACCTCACTTAAGGAAAAAGTCGATGGCAAGTTCCTGAGCACGCAGGTGGCCGGTGGCTTTATCGGCTGCCTGATTGGCATGTACGCCACCTCCTCGGGCCAGCCCACCACCAGCACGGCCGCGTTTCAGTGGCTGAAGTACGCCGGCAATGACCCGGTGTACACCCCGGCCAAGTAGAGCCTGCTTGGCAGTCTGGTAGTGCCTGCTGGGTGTCCGTGTGGCTGTTTTCTTTACTCCCGATGCGTATGAAAACCTATCTGACGCTGCTTTTTCGCTGGTTGATCGTGGGGTGTCTGCTGCTGAGCGGTCAAGCCGTGGCGCAGCAGTCGGATAACGAATACGGCACTTACACCAACCCGGTAATCTGGTCCGATTTTCCCGATAACGACGTCATCCGGGTGGGCGACATGTATTACATGGTCGCGACTACCATGTACTATTTTCCGGGCGTGCCTCTGTTGCAGTCGCGGGATTTGGTGAACTGGGAGTACGTGGCCAACACGGTGCCCCGCCTCGACGTGCATCCGGCCTACAACCTGCAGGGCGGCGCCCGCTACGGCCACGGGCAATGGGCCAGCAGCCTGCGCTACCACCACGGCCGGTTCTACGTGTTGTTTATGACCCTCGACGAGGGAGGCTTCCTGTGTACGGCCGAAAAAGCTGAGGGCCCCTGGACGCTCCAACGCCTGCCGAAAGCCTATTATGATGCCGGCTTGTTTTTCGATGACGACGGCCGGCGCTACATCGTGCACGGCTACTCCAAACTCTCCGTAACGGCGGTAGATGAGCAGTTGGCCCCCCTCGGCCCCGACAGCGTGATTGTGGCCAAAGGGCAACGGCCAGGTCTGGAAGGCAGCCACGTCTACAAAATCAACGGTTTCTACTACCTCTTCGCCACCTATGGCGGGCCCGATGGCTACCAGGTGGCCCTGCGCTCAAAGAGCATCTACGGGCCTTATGAGGAGAAAATAGTGCTCCGCGACGACATGAACCTGACCGGTATGGGGGTGCATCAGGGCGCGCTGGTAGAAACCCAGACCGGGGAGTGGTGGAGCATCATTTTTCAGGATCGGGGCGGGGTGGGGCGGGTGCCCACACTGCAGCCCGTAACGTGGGTGGATGGCTGGCCGCTGCTGGGCGAGAATGGCCGCGCCGTGGTGACGCACAAAAAGCCGGATGTGGGCCGGAGTTGGCCCGTCCGGCCGCTGCCCACCTCCGACGAGTTCAACCAGCCTACGCTGGGCCTGCAGTGGGCCTGGAATCACAACCCCGACCCCGCCGGCTGGTCCCTAACCCAGCGGCCTGGGTTCCTGCGCCTCACCTCCACCCAGCGCGCTGATAGTCTAAAAGTAGCGCGCAATACCCTCACCCAGCGTATGTTCGGGCCGTACTCGGTGGCGACGGTGGCCCTGCAGGTGGGCGGGATGCAGGACGGCGACGTGAGCGGGCTGGCCGTGTTCCAGAACCCCTACGCCTATGTGGCCGTGACCAGGGAATGGGGCCGCTACCAGCTCGTGATGATGCAGCAGGGCCGCCGCCTCGACAGCGTCCGCCTCGATGGGCCGCATACCGTGTACCTGCAGGCCCGCGCCAACACCACCACCGATATGGCCACGTTTGCGTACAGTCTGGACAACCGGCAGTTTCGGGCGCTGGGCGCGGCTTTGTCCATGAAGTTCAGTTTGAAGATGTTTACCGGCAACCGGTTTGCCCTTTTTCACCACAGCACCCGCCAGCCCGGCGGCTATGTGGATATCGACTGGTTTCGGATGACGACGCGCCAGGGGCCGCCCAACCGGTTTGCCGCCAACTCCCGCATCGAGGCCGAGTTCTATGATGAGCGGCACGGCGCGGACACCGGCTGGAGCCAGGACGTGCCCGGCGAAAAAAACCAGGACATCACCCAGATTAGTAACGGCGGCTGGCTAGCTTTCCACCAGGTTGATTTTGGTAAGGGCGGCCGCCAGATGCAGGTACGCGTGGCCGCCCTGCAGCCCGGCGCTACCATCGAGGTGTACCAGGGCGGGCTGGATTCGGCCCCCATCGGTCGGCTGGCCGTAAGCAGCACAGGCGGCTGGAAACAGTACCAGACCCTCACCACGCCTCTACCCAAGCTAACGGGCAAACAGAAGATCTTCCTGAAGTTTATAGGCGGCGAAGGCGAGCTGCTGCGCCTGAACTGGCTGTCGTTTGCCGATTCTCCCCGCTAAACTGTCTGGACAGTTAGCAAAAGAACGTCATGCTGAGCAGCGCGAAGCATCTCGCGTGCTGATGTTGTACTACTATCCAGACCTCAGCACGCGAGATGCTTCGCGCTGCTCAGCATGACGTTTTCTGATTTACAAGATAGCAGGAGGGAGGTTAACACACTTTGTTTTCGCTTCGCCGCAGAGCAAGGGCTAAAACAAAACAGACCGTGCGGTACCGCACGGTCTGTTTTGTTGGGGTGTTCCCGCTGTTTCGGCGGGATACTTTTCTACTCTACCACCAGCTTGCGCGAGGTGATGCCCTGCGCTTCCTGCACCTGCACCAGGTACAGGCCGGGCGCTACGTTCAGGGGAACTTCGGCCGTTGTGGGGTTGGCTCCCGGTATTTCCTGCACCAGCCGGCCGTTCAAATCAAACATCCGGATGGCCTGGATTTTCCCGGCCCCTTGCACCCGGAAGCGGCCGTTGCTGGCCGGGTTGGGTGCGAGCGTGAGGGCGGCATTTGCCTGATTGGCGCGGGTGCCGAGTACCGTGGAGCGCACGTAGTTTTTCAGCCACACCAGCGCCGGGCGTTCCGTATTGTCGCCGTTGGCGAGGTAAGCGCCCTGGGCCGTGCGCCAGTGCCCGGGCCGGTAGCCCCACAGCGTGATGCCCTTCACGGCCGGATGCTCCCACAGCGTGGGGAAAATGCGCTGGTACTCGGCCAGCTGAATGGCGTCGTCGAGCTGTGGCGGTGTGGCCGCATTCACCCCATCAATATCCAGCTCCGTGATGTATAGCGGCTTGCCAGCGGAGGCCAGCGTCGTAAGGTTGGCCGCAAAGTTGGCCGCCGACACGTTGCGGGTTTCAAAAGCGTGGCCCTGAATGCCCACACCATCCACCAGATTACGCGCCACCAGCAGATTCACGATGCCCAGGTACCGCTGAGCATTTGCCGTGGAGCTGGCCACGCCGTAGTCGTTGAGCAGCAGTTGGGTGGTGGGAAAATACTGCCGCGCCAGCTGAAACGAGGTAATCACCCAGTCCCAACCAGTGGTGCCGGCCCCGCCCAAGGCGTTGTAGTAGTTGCCAGCCCCGCTGCCGGGCGTGTTGGGGCCGTTGTTGCCGGTAGAGCCGTTAAGAGGTAAATCGTTGGTGGGCTCGTTCACCACCTCAATCTGCGCGATGTTGGGGTAGCGCTGGGCCACGGCCGCAAACCATTCGTTGATTTCCCGTAACTGCTCTGCCGCCGGCAGGTCTTCAATCCAGATGGGCTGCTGCGCGCCCCAGATCAGGGTGTGCATCTTGAACGGGTAGCCTTTTCGCTGGGCTAGGGCGTAGGCCGAGTCCAGCTCCGTCCAGTTCATTACGTTGCGGACGGCTTCCACGCTGCCCCACTTGCCTGCGTTTTCGGGCGTTACCTGGTTGAAGTAGTTGTTGAAAAACGGCTTCTGCGGATTGCTGTATACGCCCCCCAGGAACTTCGATTTGCCCGCCGCCATGGGCAGGCCCGTGGGCGTGAACACCACGGGCGGCGTGCTGGAACCCTGCGCGCCGGCGTCGAGGTTGGCCACCGTGAAAAAGCGGCCGGTTTCCCCGAATACAAACTTATCAATGTCCAGCCCGTCCTCCCGGGCCCCGATCTGGAAGGTCTGGGTGAGGCTGCCGGCCGCCACCGTGAAGCTGATGGGCGATTCACCCCCGTTGAAAGCCGAGAGGTTCAGCCACTTCCACACCTGCTGCTGGCCGCCGCCGGCCCCGGCCACCACCTCCGTGGCCCCGGTGTAGCCCACGCCGTTGAGCTGGTTGACGGTAATCCAGTTCGTGTCGTCGGCCGGGAGCTTGCTGCCGAAGCCGTTGCCGTAGTAGAAGCTGTCGTCGTTGGCCCCGCCGCTGCCGATGCGCACCCGGGCATACAAATCGTAGCTGCCGGGCCCTGGAAACGTGACGGAATAGGTAATGACACGAGCCGCAGTGCCCGGATTCTGGCCGTTGATGGTGGCCGTGGGCACCACCGTCACGTACTGCACGCTGGCCTGCGTGGGGCTGGTCCAGTCGGCCCCGAGGGTGCCAGTTTCGGCTTGTTGGGAAACGGGCGCGTTCTGGGCTCGGAGTTCGGCCGCCAGCAGCGAAAAAGGCAGCAGCAGCACAGGGAGTCTACGTCGAAACATAGCAGGATGGGATTTGGTGGGAAGGAAAAAAGAACAGCTACCGCGGGAACTATGCCACCTTCGGAACCTGAATATATTTCAATCAACACCCAGTTAAACGACTGATAAGGCCACTTTTACAGAATAATCTCCGCAACCGATTACGGTAGTTCATCGGTATCGATTGTGGTAGGCGGGAGGACAAAATCCTATTACAACAGGTGGGAGTCCAGCTCGCCAGGATATGTTTTGCACGCCGGTCAACAGTCCTTAAATCTGTTGACACAAACGTTTGTGGTAACTTGCGTTGTGTCGCCGCCTAGCTAGCTCCTTAAGGGGTTGTTGAAAGGCCTTACAGCCAATCCCAACAATCGGCCTACTTGGCATTTCTTCTCGCCCTGCTTTCCACTCACAATATATCTTCTTCCTGAAAATGAAGACATTTCTACTTGCATCGTGCTGTCCTCCGCTGTGGGCGCATAGTATCGGCCTGTGGCTGCTGCTATTTCTCAGCTCCCTGACAGCATCTGCGCAAACGTTTGCTAAAGGAGCCGATACGGGCTGGCTCCAGCAAATGGAAGCCAACAACTATTACTTCTACAACGACCAGGGCATACGCCAGGATTGTTTTCAGATTCTCAAAGACAAGGGTATCAACTCTATCCGGCTTCGGGTGTGGGTGAACCCCTCGATGGTAGACTGGGTGAACGGGCACTGCAGCCCCGCCGAAGTGGTAACGATGGCCACCCGGGCCAAAAACATGGGCTTCCGCCTCATGATTGACTTTCATTACAGCGACAGTTGGGCCGACCCCGGTCAGCAGAACAAGCCAGCCGCCTGGGCCGGCCACAGCTTCACCCAGCTCCAAGCCGACGTGTACGACCACACGGCCAGCGTGCTAACGGCCCTGAAAAACAACGGTGTAACGCCCGAATGGGTGCAGGTGGGCAATGAAATTCCCAACGGAATGCTTTGGCCCGAAGGCCGTACTACCAACTTCGGTCAGCTCACCCAGCTCCTCAACAAAGGCTACGATGCCGTGAAAGCCGTGAGTCCTACCTCGAAAGTTGTTATTCACCTCGATAAGGGCAATGATAACGCCCGGTTCCGCTCGTTCTTCGACCAGCTCACGGCCAACGGCGGCAAGTACGACGTCATTGGCATGTCGTATTACCCCTTCTGGCTGAACCAGGACTACTCCGTATCCATCAGCAGCCTGCAGTACAACCTCAACGATATGGCCAGCCGCTACGGCAAGGAAGTGATAGTGGCGGAAGTAGGCGGCGACGCCGTGGCCGCGCCCCAGAACGTGTACGATATGCTGGTGGCCGTGCAGAATGCGGTGTACGCCGTGCCGAACGGTAAGGGCCTAGGCGTATTCTACTGGGAACCGGAGGGATACCGCAGCTTCAGCGGCTACCAGCTCAGCGCCTGGAGCAATGACGGCAAGCCTACTGCCGCTATGAACGCTTTCCTGGTGACGCCCACCGCCCCGGCCCCGCCGGCCTCCGGTACCAATGTGCTGGCTAACCCCGGCTTTGAAGCCAACAACGCTGCCACCCAGACGCCCACCGGCTGGACCAGCTGGGCCAATACCACCGCCAACTACGCCGCCGATAAAACCGAGGCCGGCGGCCAGGCCAGCACCTACCGCCTCACGCACTGGCTGGGCTCGGCCTACCAAGTCAGTACCTACCAGGTGAAAACCGGCCTCCCCAATGGCTCCTACACGCTCCGGGCCTGGGTGCAGAGCAGCGGCGGCCAGACGGCCTGCCAGCTCTACGCCAAGAACTTTGGGGGCGCGGAAAAGAACGTGAACCTGCCCGTTACCAGTACCTGGGCGCAGGTGCAGATTACCGGAATTCAGGTCACCAACGGCCAGTGCGAAATCGGGCTGTGGTCGGATGCCAACGCCAACAACTGGTGCAACTTCGATAACGTGGAGCTTTTCTCCACCACCGTCACAGCCATCCGGGCCACGGCCGCCCCTGCTGCCCGTACGCCTTACCCCAACCCTGCTACCGACCGCCTGACGCTGTCACTGCCCACAGGCGCCACAGAGGCCACGGCCACCGTCTACTCGCTCACGGGCAAGCTGATGCTTCGCCAGTCAGTGCAGGCAGCCGCTGCCACCGTGGATGTTTCGCGCCTGACTGCGGGGTTCTACCAAGTGCGTGTGGAAGGCAAGGGCTATTTGGAGGTCCAGAAGTTCGTCAAGCAGTAAGCACCTGCTCAACTTCCAGCAAGAAAGTAACATCAGAACTTGCCTCCCGGGCTGTTCTGCTTCCTTATCGGAGCAGGGTAGCCCGGTTTCGGTTATGGGTTCGTTAGGATGTGTTGCCGTCGCTGAGTAACCTAGAGCGTATAATAGCCTGAAAACGAAGAAAGTCCGCCGGGAGGGGCGGACTTTCTAAGCTGTGGCGCTCCCTCCTGGGCTCGAACCAGGGACCCTCTGATTAACAGTCAGATGCTCTAACCGGCTGAGCTAAGGAAGCGGTTATGGCGGCGGTGTTTTGCCGTTGCTGGTGCAATATTAGAGCAAACTTTCGGAAGCTGCAAACATGTCTTTCGAAAATTTTCAGACTAATTTTCTAGTTAGTGATTGTCAGGAGGTTGCCGGAGAGGGCTGTGCTGTAGCGCCGGAGTGGTAAGGTTGCCGGGCCCGCTTCGGGCTGACCGGTAAAGCTGAACTGCGACTTGCAACACGGGTCATAAAGGCGCAGAAACGGCTCCACTTTCACCCGCGAACAGGTATCTAGGGGTTGATAAGGGCAATTACGCTCAAAGGCCAGGTACGAACTGGCGTTCTGCCGCACCACAATAATGCCCCGGACTCCGCCCCGGATGGTAATGGCCCCATTGTCAAAACGCAAAGCACTGTTCTGCTGATCTGTGAGGATAAGCTGTTCGTTGACTGCGGCCAGCGGAATCTGGGGCTGAGCGTCGCCGCCAGATGAGTTACAGGCAGGTAGCAGACCACTGATAGTCACCAAGAGTAACATAGAAGCAATGCGTTGGACCAGAGAAAGGAGCATAAGGCAGCGAGCTAAAGATGGGTAACGCTTGAGGGCAACTGGTAGGTATTAGGAAACCATGAGGCTCCTATTGCCTTGTGCATGAACGCAAAGCAGGAACAGTATGGCTACAAAAAAACTCCCGTCGGCCATTAGGCCAACGGGAACAGGGTTCATCTAAAAAAAGGCTTATTGCGCACTCTCGAACTGGCGCAGGAAGCGAGTGTCATTTTCGGTGAACAGGCGCAGGTCTTTGATCTGATACTTGAGCATGGTGATGCGCTCAATGCCCATGCCCCAGGCGTAGCCCGAGTACCGCTCCGGGTCGATGCCCGACTGCTCCAGCACGGCGGGGTCTACCATACCGCAACCGCCAATTTCTACCCAACCGGTGCCTTTGCAGATGTTACAGCCCTTGCCTTTGCAGATCAGGCAGGTGATGTCGATTTCGGCGGAAGGCTCGGTGAACGGAAAGAACGACGGCCGGAACCGCACCTCCATATCACTCCCAAACAACTCCTGCACGAAGTAGTACACGGTCTGCTTCAGGTCAGCGAAGCTCACGTTTTCATCAATGAACAGGGCCTCCACTTGATGGAACATCATGTGGGCGCGGGCGGAAATGGCCTCGTTGCGGTACACCCGACCCGGCATGATGCTGCGGATAGGCGGCTGTTGCGACTTCATCACCCGCACCTGCACGGGGCTGGTGTGCGTACGCAGCACCCACTCCGGCTCTCCGGCCTCGCGGCGCACGAAAAACGTGTCCTGCATGTCGCGGGCGGGGTGGTTTTCGGGGAAATTGAGGGCTGTGAAGTTGTGCCAGTCATCCTCGATTTCCGGTCCTTCGGCCACGTTGAAGCCAATGCGGGCCAGGATGCGCACAATTTCCTCGCGCACTAGGCTCAGTGGGTGGCGGGTGCCCAGGGCCTGCGGAACAGTGGGCAGGGTGTAGTCGAACGTGGGGTCGGCGGGGGCGTTGGCGCTGGCCGCTTCCAGCTCCTGCTGGCGCTGCTCGAAGCGCGTCTGAGCGGCCTGCTTCAGTTGGTTGAGTTCCTGACCCACGGCCCGGCGGTCCTCCTGCGGAACCGTTTTGAGCTGATCGAACAGGTCAGCCAGCTGGCCCTTGCGGCCGGTGTAGGCAATGCGGAACTGGTCGAGCTGTTCCGCCGAAGTCAGGTCGTAGGCCTCAATTTCTGCCCGTACGCGGGCAATGGTATCCTGCATCATACCACAAAGGTAAGTTGATTGAGCATTGTTGATAACGGATTGTGTCGGGCAGGAGAAAAACAGTATTTCAGGCTTCACAGGCCGGTGTTTTCTGTTTTTTCAGCCGGAAAAAGAAATTGGTACGGTTGCTGCAAAGAACCGGATACAAGCGGCACAGGGCACTGAACGTGGGGCGCCACCCGTCAGTCGGCCGATGCAGAAGCCCCGGCCTATACCGGGCGTATTATCTACTTTCTCGACTTTCCTTCCGATGAAACGGTTTTTCTTTGCCGCAGCCGTAGCTGCCGCCTTCTTCAGTGCGCCCCAGGCCCAGGCCCAAACCAGCAAAAAAGTGCCGGCTGCCAAAGCTGCCAATACCAGCGTGGCTCCGGCCGCTACTGCTGCCGATGATGGGTGGGGCTGGAGCGATACGCAGGCCGAGCGGGCTGTACCCGAAGTGTCAGGTTGGGACCTGCCCGCCGCCCAGACGGCCACTGCTGCGCCCGAGGCTGACCCCATGATGCAGTCATCAGGGGTGCTGGTGGCCCCCGGCATGAGCTCGTCGCCGTACCGAGGCACCAGCACCGACTACCACGGCCGGCCCGTTGTTAAAGCCAAATCCAAGCGTCCTCGCTCCGTGGAAATTGCCCAGACCGACCCCATGATGCAGTCGTCGGGCGTGATGCTGGCTCCCGGCATGAATACGGCTCCGTATCGGAGCGTAAGCACCGATTACAATGGCCGCCCGCTGCGCAAAGTCTCCGCGAACAACACCGTCACCTCCCAACAGCCCGCCGACAGCTCAACGGTAGCCGCTGGCTGGTAAAAATGCCTTGGTGGAAGAATGAACTAACTGCCCGCCCGGCATAGCCGTGGTTGGGCAGTTGTCGTATGCAGGAGTGCTAACGTTTTTGTTTTTAATCGTTTAGTTCGCTGCTGATGAAAAACCGATTGTTACCTTTCGTGCTACTGGCCGTTGCCTGGCTGGTAGCTGATGTACTTGCCGCCACACAGCAAACCAAGCCAACGGCGCGGACCAAAACTGCTTACCATCGGACTACTGGTCCACGCACCAAAGCCCGTTCTGGAGCCTACGCCCGTTACGACCGAAGTACCCGCCGCGACGAGGAAAACCTGAAGCTGGCGCCCGGATTGCGGCTGAATATGCCCAGCCCACCAACCACCGACTACATGGGCCGGCCTCTGAAAAAAGCAGTGAAAAAACCGGTGGGCTCTGCTACTACCATATCGGCTGGGAAACCGTAGGGGCGTGAAAGGCCGTAAGGTGGCCTCTAAGGTAATAAAAATTACCCGGCAACGTTGCCTTTAAGTGGCAGAACACTTGAGAATTACCACATTTCAGCAAGCGCGGGGAACTTCCCGCTCCTGGCTACGTTTGGCCAAAATGTGTGGCGGGGGTTTTGGGCCCGCGCGGGGTGCCGTACCTTTGCGGTAAGAAGCTGCTTATTATTCTGTTCCATGACTCGACAAATTCTCCCGCTCCTCCTGTTAGGCAGCGTACTGATAGCCGCTCCGGCGGTGGCCCAGAAGAAGAAAGCTGATGACGGCTGGGGTTCTTCGGATGGCTGGGGGGCACCGGCCGCAAAGCCAGCGGCTAAAAAAGCTACTACTACCAAAACCGTTGCTCCCAAAGCAGCCGTAGCACCTACTCCAGAACCCGCTGCTACTCCGGCTCCTGCCGCTGCTCCGGCTGGTGGCGAATGGGGTGCCAGCGGTGGGGCGGCTGGCGGCGGTGCCGCCGCTGCTCCGGCTCCTGAAATGCAACCCATCGGGGCCAGCCTGGCCCCGGGCTTTACGGCCGCTCCTTCGCGCCGCGTAACTACCGACTACCGGGGACGTCCTCTGGCCCCATACATCCGCCGTTCAGTGCGCACCTCTGACCCGGTGCCGCCTACCCCAGCGCCCGCTCCCATTGTAGCTCCCGAGCCCGAACCTGCTCCGGTGGCAGTTGAGCCTACGCCTGCTCCCAAAACGGCTAGTGCCGCTGGTGCTTCGGCCGACACGAAGGCAGGTGGTGCTACGGCTACCAAAAAAGCCGCCGCGCCGGTTAAGAAAGCAGCTGCCCCCAAGAAAAAAGCCGATGACGGCTGGGGTGGCGGCGGCAGCGGCTGGTAGGCTGACGCCAACGCAAAAACAATACAAAAAAGCCCGCCTGGTTTTCACCAGGCGGGCTTTTTTGTGGCTGAATGTAGCGGTTATGCTTCGGCTACTTCCTCCGTTACCACTGGTTCGGCCACAGGATGGGCGCGGTAGTAGAGGGTACTGCAATTGGTAGGCCGCAACACCTCTTGGGCGGCCGCCAACACCTGCGCTGCCGTTACGGCCTGCACTTTGGCGCTTTCCTGGTTTACCAGGTTGGCGTCGCCGAGGAGCTTGCTGAAGGCCAAGTTCATGGCTCGGTTCAGCAGTTCAATCTCACTGAACACGATGCTGACCTCGGCCTGGTTCTTGACCTTTTCCAGCTCTTCGGTCGGAATTTCGGCGGCACTTATTTCGGCCAGCACGGCTTCGATGGCGGCATCGGCTTCTTCCAGCGTGACGCCCGCGTTTAGCTTGCCGCTGACCACCAGCAGGCCCGGCTCAAACGACCCCATCACGGAGGCTGACAGCGAGTTAAACAACGGCCGCTCTTTTACCAGCTGCTGGTACAACCGGCTCGACTTGCCCCGGCCCAGCACATCCGACAGCAAATCGGCGGCGTGGTAGGCGGGTTCGCCCCGGCCGGGCATGTGGTACACCTTGTAGAGGGCCGACATCGGCACGTCGGCCGATATCTCCAGGAAGCGGGCTTCCTCCTGGCGGGGCTCCGTGGTTAGGTTTCGCTTGTAGCGGGTGCCGCCGGGGATGGGTCCGAACCACTTTTCGGCCAACCGCTGGGCTTCGGCCACCGTCACGTCGCCGGCCACTACCAGAATGGCATTGGCGGGCGAGTAATGCTTGGCAAAAAAGTCGCGCACTTGCTGCATGGTGGCGTCTTCGATGTGCGCTACCTCCTTGCCGATAGTGGCCCACTGGTAGGGATGGTGCTGGTAGGCCAGGGGCCGCAGCTTCAGCCAGACGTCGCCGTAGGGCTGGTTCAGGTAGTTCTGCTTGAACTCCTCCACCACTACTTTGCGCTGCACTTCCAGTCCGTTCTCGGAGAAAGCCAGGTTCAGCATCCTATCCGATTCCAGCCAGAAACCAGTTTCCAGGTTGGCCGCTGGCAGGGTGAGGTAATAGTTGGTGATGTCGGGAGAGGTAAAGGCGTTGTTCTCACCGCCCACCAGCTGCAGGGGCTCGTCGTAGCTGGGGATGTTCACGGAGCCCGAGAACATCAGGTGCTCGAACAGGTGGGCGAAGCCGGTGTGGGCCGGGTCTTCGTCGCGAGAGCCCACGTTGTAAAGCACATTGAGCACGGCCATGGGCGTGCTGTGATCTTCATGGACGATGCAGCGCAGGCCGTTGGCGAGGGTGAATTCTTCGAAATGGATCATGCAGGGAAAGTCGGGAAGGAAACGGCCGAATGGGCCGGCAAGGTATACAACCGGGAGCCCAAAACAGAAGTTTCCGGCTCCCGGCAGCTGCTATACGCAGCCGAGCTACAACGTGGCCCGCACGCCCACCAGAAACGTGCGCGCCACCGGATAGGCCCCCACGTCCAGGCCGGCCTGCTGGTTGTCAGAGCCGGCGGAGCTGACGTTGGGGTCGTAGCCCCGGTACTTCGAGAGCACCAGCAGGTTCTGACCGCCCAGCCACACCTGCACGTTGCGGGCGTCTTTCTCCCACACCTTGTAGCTGAACGTCAAGGCCGAAAGCCGCATATGGTTGCCCGATTGCAGGGTGTAGTTACTGAACGCCGACAGGTTGGTGCCCGCCACTGGTACCTCGGTGCCCATGTTAGTGGGCGTCCAACGGTCCAGCACCCGGCTTGAGGCGTTGGTGAAGCCGCTGGTAGCATCCAGGTATTGCAGACCGGTGTTGTACATCTGGTAGCCGAACATCCCATCGGCCTGCAGCTGCGCCTCAAACCGGCCCAGCGTCAACTGCTGACTAAAGCTGAGCAACTGCCGGGGCAGGCCGTTGCCCAGCGGTTGCCGGTCCTGGAAATCAACCTGCCCGTTGCCGTTCACATCCTCGTAGCGCGGGTTGCCGGTAGCATCCAAGCCCTGGGTGCGGAGCCCGTAAAATGTGCCGATGGATTGCCCGTCGAGGGTGCGCTGGTAGGGAAAGAAATAGGTCGTGGTAGTAGTGGTTTCGTACCGGTTGCGGTTGGCAGCGACGGCCAGCCGGCTCGTGCCCTGCACCTGGCCGGCCTGCCAGTTGCCTTGCAGCGTCAGTTCCAGGCCGGTGTTACGGAGGTAGTCATCGGTGAGCGTGCCCGGCGACGTCAGCAGGCCCGGCGCGCGTACCGTGCTGGTGGTGCGGCGGGCGTAGGTCTGGGCCGTTGCGGTGAGGCGGCTGTTAAACAGGCTAGCTTCAATGCCCGCGTCCAACTGCTGGGTTTGCTCGGGCAGAAACACCGGTACTGCCTGCCCCACGCCGCCCTGCCCCGGCACCAGAATCTGGAAGTAGTTACGCCCGTTGTTGCCCGCTCCCGAGGTGCGGCCCCACCCCACCCACACGTCCAGCGTGCCGGGGGGCGAGGTCCAGAAATTTTCCTTGGCCGCGTGCCAGCGCACCTGCGCGCCCGGCAGCCAGTCCCACCGCTCCGTCGGGGCGAAGGTGCTGTTGGCGTCACGGCGCAGCGTCCCCTGCACCTGGTACCGCTCGGCGAAGGTGTAGCCGGCCGTGAGCTGGTAGAAATTCTGGCGGGCCTGGGCGGTGCTGCCGCTTGCGCTCAAGCTGCCGGATGGAGAACCGGGCACGTAGCGGAATTGCTCGGTAGTAATTTCCCGGTCCTGCCGCTGGGCTTCCAGACTGGCCGTTACCGCGTGCCGCTCCCCGCCAAAGCTACGGGCGAAGCGCAAAGCCGGGTGCAGCACCCACTGCCGGTAAGTGGAGGTGAGGTTGCCACTCTCCCCGGCCGGGAACGTGGAAAAAGCCGACTGGTAGGAGCGGCTACGCAGCGTGGCCCGTTCCAAATTACCGCGCACATCCAGCGTAAGGCCGTTTGTCAGCTCGTAGCGGGCTCCCAGCTGGGCCAGCAGCCGTTGCTGCTCCGGCGTCTGGTAGTTCTGCTGGGCTTGGTCGATTGGGTTCACGTAGTAGCCGGGGTTGGGATTATCGGTCGGCGACTGGGTGGGCGGGGTGAGCAATGCATCCTGCGAAGCGTAGTAGGCGGGCACGCGCTGCTCGGTCTGGCTGAAGCTGCCGGTACCGTCCAGGTACAGGTGCTGGCCGATGCGCTGGTTGAGGGCGGCGTGGGCGGCGTAGCGGCGCAGCCGCGAGTTCAGCACCACGCCCTGCTGGCTCAGATAATCAGCCGAAGCGTAATAACGGGTGGTGGCCGTGCCGCCGCCCAGGCCCAGGTGGTGCTCCTGCACGGCGGCCGTGCGCAATAGCTCATCCTGCCAGTCCGTGCCTTGGCCCAGGGCCGCCAGCTGGGGGGCGGAGAACGGGGCCGGCTGCCCGGACCGCAGCGCTACCTCGTTGCGCAGAGCGGCGTACTGGCGGGCATTTAGCAGCTCGTAGCGGTTGCGGACCTGCTGCACCCCGCCGTAGCCGGCGTAGCGCAGGCGTGGCTTGCCCTGGGTGCCCCGTTTGGTCGTAATCTTGATAACGCCATTGATGCCCTGGGAGCCGTAGAGCGCGGTTTCGTAGGCTCCTTTCAGAATTTCCACCTGCTCAATATCCTCATTGGGAATGCTCAGCAGCGGGTTTACGTCCAGCTCCTCCACCTCGGCCGGCACCACGCCCAAGGGCGAGGTGGTGGTGTTGGGCCGGAACGTGTGCTGAAATACCGGTACCCCATCCACCACGTACAGCGGCTGCGCGTTGCCCGACAAGCTGGCCGCCCCCCGAATCCGCACCGCCATCTGCGCCCCTGGTGCCCCCGAGTACGGCGTGGCCTGCACCCCGGCTACTTGGCGGAGCTGCTCCTGAATAGGTTGGAAAGGGAGGGTGCGGTAGTAAGGAGGAGAATATATAGCAACACCGGCAACTCCACACATCAGTGTTTTGATAGCGGGCAAACTGTCCGGCCGTACCACCACCCGGCGTGAAGCCAAGGTATCGGGCTGTTGGGCCAGGGTGGGGATGGATAGCGGCAGCAACAGGCCGAGGGAGTAGAGTCGCATCATGCGGATAGGATAGGGCCGGGAATCGGGCCCCGAAGATAGATGCCGCGTGCCGGCCGATTCCACAAACCGGCGGCTATAATTTCCCATCCCGCCCAAACCCGTACTTTTGGCCCCACCCACCAAACTCAGCCACTTCCCGATGCACTTCGACCGCAAGGACTACTCGAACGAAACCCTGCTCCACCTCTACCAGCACCTGCTCAAGCCGCGCATGATTGAGGAGAAAATGCTCATTCTGCTCCGCCAGGGCAAAGTGAGCAAGTGGTTTTCGGGCATCGGGCAGGAGGCCATTTCGGTGGGCAGCACCATGGCTCTGGACTCTGATGAGTACATTCTACCCCTGCACCGCAACCTGGGCGTATTCACGGGCCGCAACGTGCCCCTCGACCGGTTGTTTGCGCAGTGGCAGGGCAAAACCCACGGCTTCAGCAAGGGCCGCGACCGGTCGTTCCACTTTGGCACCAACGAGCACCACATCGTGGGCATGATTTCGCACCTGGGCCCGCAGCTGGCCGTGGCCGGCGGCATTGCCCTGGCCGATACGCTGGAGGACCGCCCCAAAGTAACCGTGACCTACAGCGGCGACGGTGGCGCTTCGGAAGGCGACTTCCACGAGGCCCTGAACGTGGCGGCCGTGTGGCAGCTGCCGGTCATCTTTATCATTGAAAACAACGGCTACGGCCTTAGCACCCCCAGCAACGAGCAGTTCCGCTTCCGCTACTTCGTGGACAAGGGACCAGCCTACGGCATGGAAGCCGTGCAGGTAGACGGCAACAACGTGCTGGAAGTGTACGACACCGTGCGCCGCCTAGCCGAGGACCTGCGCCAGAACCCCCGCCCCGTACTGCTGGAGGCCCTCACCTTCCGCATGCGCGGCCACGAGGAAGCCAGCGGCACCAAGTACGTGCCCCAGGAGCTGTTTGAGCAGTGGGCCCAGAAAGACCCGGTAGAGAACTACGAGAAGTGGCTCCTCCAGGAAGGCATCCTCGACGAAGAAGCCCGCATGCGCTTCCGCGAAACCATCAAGCGCGAAATCGAAGAAGGCCTGCGCGTAGCTGACGCCGAGCCCATGCCCACCGCCAGCCTGAAGCAGGAAGTGGGCGACATGTACCGCGCCTTCGAGCCGGATTCGGCCCTGAATCTGCCAACTGACAACGAGCAACCAACCACCGATAAGCGCTACGTGGATGCCATCAGTGACGGGCTGCGCCAGAGCATGGAACGCTACCCCGAGCTGGTGCTCATGGGCCAGGATATTGCCGAGTACGGCGGCGTATTCAAGATTACCGACGGCTTCGTGGCGCAGTTTGGCAAGGGCCGGGTGCGCAACACGCCCCTCTGCGAATCGGCTATTGTGGGCGCGGGCTTAGGCCTGAGCATCAAGGGTAAGAAGGCCATGGTGGAAATGCAGTTCGCCGATTTCGTGACCTGCGGCTTCAACCAGATTGTGAACAACCTGGCCAAAAGCCACTACCGCTGGGGCCAGAACGCCGACGTGGTGGTGCGCATGCCCACCGGGGCCGGCACCGCCGCCGGCCCGTTCCACTCGCAAAGCAACGAGGCCTGGTTTACCCACACGCCCGGCCTGAAAGTGGTGTACCCCTCGAACCCCGTAGATGCCAAGGGCCTGCTCTGCGCCGCCTTCGAGGACCCCAACCCGGTGATGTACTTCGAGCACAAGCTGCTCTACCGCAGCATTTCGGCCCCCGTGCCTGATGTATATTACACCACGCCCATCGGGAAGGCCGCGCTGGTGCGCGAGGGCGAGGAAATGAGCATCATCACTTACGGCGCGGGCGTGCACTGGGCCCTGGCCCTGGCCGAGGAAATCGGGCTGTCGGCGGATATTCTGGACCTGCGCACCCTGCTGCCCTGGGATGAGGAAGCCGTGCGCCAGACGGTGGAGAAAAACGGCCGCGTGATTCTGCTCCATGAAGACACCCTGACCGGCGGCCTGGCCGGCGAAATCGGGGCCTGGATTGCCGAGCACTGCTTCCGCAGCCTCGACGCGCCCATCCTGCGCGTGGCCTCCCTGGATACGGCCGTGCCCTTCGCACCCCCGCTGGAAAAGCAGTTCCTGCCCCAGCAGCGCCTCCGCGAAGCCGTGGCCAAGTTGCGCAGCTACTAGCCGCCAGACCGGAGCATTCCGTACTTTGCTGCCCTAACCCGCTGCCCGCCAGCTTCCTCACGTATCATGAAATTACCCGGTCCTTTTCGTCGCCTGAGTGTAGGTCTGCTGGCTGCTGCGTTGCTGCTGGCCGCGCCGGCCTGCCACAGCTACCGGATTCCGAACCCCCAGGGTCCTCCCCAGCCAAAGTCGAAAAAGGCCAAGAATCCCGATAACGAATCGGCTGACGGCCGGGTGCTGGACGTAGAGAAGGAGGCCGTGAAAACCCAGAAGAACAGCTACGATAAACAGGGCCTGCTCAAGAAGCCCAAAATGGAGCGTCGCCGCCTGAAGCGCAAAGTAGGGCAGCGCAAATTCCTGGGGATTACGCTGCCGTTTTAAACAAATCGGCCGTTTCCCGCTCTCATTACCGCAGCTGGTACCTGCTGCGCCCGTGTCGCCATTTCTCCCACCGTTCTACGCTACTGTATGCGCTACTTCCTGTTCAACACGTTTCTGCTGCTGGGCCTCGCCAGCACGCCAGCCTGGGCCCAGTTGGAATCTACCAGTCCGGCCCAGCAGCGCGTGGCCAACCGCAAGGCCCTACGCGACGCCGACAAGTTCAACGCCAAGTACAAGGACTCGCACCTGACCGTGACCAAGGAGGAACTCAAGCACCAGGGCGCGGGCAAGCAGGAAGTGCTGGCCCCGCCGCCCGGGCAGGCCAGCTACCAGTTCGACCGGGACGGCACGCCGCGCGTAAGCGAACCATCCCGCATCAATTTGCGTCTGCGGAAGAAGCGCGACGTAACCCGGGCGCAATAATTTTTCAGCGAATTCTCCTTATGACCCCCTGGCAACCCCTCACCCAATCCGAGCAGCTCACCGACATCGTCCGCGAATCGTTTGAGCAGCCGGTCATCATCTTCAAGCACAGCACCACCTGCTCCATCAGCGCGGCAGCCAAGGGCAAGGTAGAGCGGCAGTGGGCCGGTGCCGGCCTCGACAACGCTAAAATCTACTACCTCGATCTGCTACGCTTCCGCCCCATTTCTCAGGAAATAGCCCAGAAGTTCAGCGTCCACCACGAGTCACCCCAACTGCTGCTCATCCAGAACGGCGAATGCACCCTCGACTCCTCGCACATGGCCATCAAGCTCAGCGAGGTGAAGGAGCTGGTAGGGTAAAGGCGAAATTGTGAACGGTGAAGTTGTGAGCTGCTGAGCTTTTCACAACTTCACCGTTCACAATTTCACCCTTGGTACTCGAACCGAACTTCCTGGCGGATTTCCGGGTTCAGGCTCAGGGCTACCGGGCAGGTACGGGCGGCGTTTTCGAGGATGGTGCGCTCCTTTTCCGGGAGCGAGGCCGGCAGCCGAAACGTCACGTCAAGCTGCCCGATGCGGCGCGGGTCGGCCAGCATGTGCTTGGTCACGTCCCAGCTGACGCCCGTCAGGTCCACGCCGTGCCGCTCGGCCACGATGCCCATAATGGTCATCATGCAGGAGCCCAGCGCGGCACTCACGAGGTCGGTGGGGGAGAAGGCCTCACCCCGGCCGTGGTTATCCACGGGCGCATCGGTGAGAATAGTATTGCCCGAGGCTACGTGGGTAGCTTCGGTGCGCAGGTGGCCGGCGTAGCGGGCAGTGGCTGTGCTCATGGTATGGTGAAATTAGAACCTAAGTATGCACGCAAATTTACGTACTTTCGATAGGGTTGGCGGCCGGAAGCTGCTGAGCCAGCATTCTTCCCACCGCTTTCCTATTTCCCTGCAACCCGTGCGTACTTCGCTTGTTTTCGGCAGCAGCCTGCTGCTGGCTTTGTTGGGAGGCGGGACTACGGCCCAGGCTCAGCAAGCCCAAACCTCGGCTTCCAGCAACGATGAGCCATCCTACCGCAAGGAGTTTACGTATGGCATCAACTTTAACACCCGAGGCGGCCTGATTGGCGGGGCCTCCGTGCGGTCCACGCGTCTGCTCAACCAGGACTGGTTGCGGTTCTGGAGCATCGAAGCGGTGGAGATAAAGCACCCCAAGGAGCAGAAAGTGGGTACCCAGTACGGTGGCACCATTGTGTATGGCAAGAGCAACTACATGTTTGCTCTTCGCCCCTCGGTAGGTATTCAGCGGGTTATTTTCCGTAAAGCGCCCGATTCGGGGGTGCAGGTTAACGGATTGCTGAGCGGTGGGCCTTCCATTGGTCTGGTGATGCCGTATTACATCAGCTACGACTACTCTGACCGCACCACCAACCCCACTGCGCCGGCCACGGACATCCGCAACGAGCAGTACGACCCCATGATTCATCGTAATGAAGGGGCTATTGTGGACCGGGCACCGCTGTTTTCGGGTGTGGGTGAAACCAAGGCCCTGATAGGGGCGCACATCCGGGGCGCACTAAGCTTCGAATATGGCCGTTACCGCGACGCCGTGGCGGGGGTGGAAGTGGGCGCCCTGATAGAAGCCTACTCCAAAGCACCACCCATTATTCGGGTAGCAGGCGTGTCAGACGAATCACTCAATGACCGGTTTTTACCCTCTGTGTACCTGACAGTCTACCTCGGTAGTCGAAATTAACGGCTGCCTGATGCATCGGCCCCGACCCTGCGAGGGCCGGGGCCGATGCTTTTACCGCCTCGCCGAAACCCCCAGCCTGGTGGAATTGTCTTACCAGTGGAATTTTCCGCCACTCATTCCCCTTACCTTTGCAACATGGATGAACTGTTGCTGACTCTCCCCATCATTCAGCCCGAGGCGGCTGCCCCCGCCAAGCCGCGCAAACCGGATTGGTTGCGCGTGAAGCTGCCAGTGGGACCCGCTTACGCTAATGTCCGCCGGTTGGTGGATGAACATAAGCTGCATACTATCTGCGAAAGCGGCAACTGCCCGAATATGGGCGAGTGCTGGGGCGCGGGTACGGCCACGTTCATGATTCTGGGCAACGTGTGCACGCGTTCCTGCTCGTTCTGCGCCGTGGCTACCGGCCGCCCCAACGAGTATGACCTCGACGAGCCCCGCCGCGTGGCCGAAGCCATTCAGCTAATGGGCGTGAAGCACGCCGTACTTACCAGTGTGAACCGCGACGAGTTGAAAGACCGGGGTGCCAGCGTGTGGTACGAAACCGTGGTGCAAACCAAGCAGCTCAGCCCCGCCACTACCATCGAAACCCTGATTCCGGACGTGAAGGCCAACTGGGCCGCCTTGGAAACTATGATTGCCGGTGGTCAGGAAGTGGTGTCGCATAACATGGAAACCGTGGGCAGCCTCTACCGCCTCGTGCGCCCCCAGGCCAAGTACGACCGGAGCCTGGAGCAGATCCGGCGCACCAAGGAAGCCGGTAAACGTACCAAATCGGGCATTATGCTGGGCCTGGGCGAAAAGCAGGACGAAATGTACCAGGCCATGGACGACCTCGTAGCTAATGGCCTCGACATCCTGACGCTGGGCCAGTACTTGCAGCCGACCAAGCGCCACATTGAAGTAGCCGAGTTTATTCATCCCGACCTTTTCGCGCATTACAAGGAAGAAGGTTTACGCCGGGGCCTGAAGTATGTGGAAAGCGGCCCGCTGGTGCGGTCCAGCTACCACGCCGAGCGCCACGTCAACGTACCGATTTAAGCCTCCGCTTTCCTCCAGTTCTTACCCCGCTTCTGTCCGGAAGCGGGTTTTTTTATGCGTCGATACCTCTTGCATGAGACATATGAAAACGGGTAGCTTTGGCAGCGGGCACTAGCTGGTTTTTAGCTGCTGCAAAAGCAAAGGATATTCTACTCAACTAGTATAAGTCGAAAGTGAAAGAGTTTTTCCTGTTCCGGGGGCGGTTGCGCCGGCGGGCCTTTTGGGGTAGAGTAGGCAGTATCTATGCCATGGCAGTTGGTTCGTACGCCACACTATGCTACCTGGTGTTGCAACACGCCGCCGACCCTGACCTGGCAGAACTACTGAGTTACCTGCTACTACTGGTAGCCAGTGCCCTGGTGATTGTGCAGACGGTGAAGCGACTGCATGACACTGGTTTATCGGGCTGGTGGTGGTGGCTGCTGATAGTACCGTGGGCGGGCAATGCCTTTGGAATAGGTATTCCGCTGGTTGATGGCACTTCCGGTGCTAACCGCTTCGGTCCCGACCCCAAACGCCGGCCTGGGGTATCACCGCCTGAAGTTGTTGATGTAGCAATGGGAGCTGCTGAAATATAGAAAGGGCAGTTGCGTCACCGCAACTGCCCTTTCTATTCTTTTCATACTACCGGTACCTATTCTTACCGGCTGGCCTGGGAAGGTTGCCCATCCTGGGGCGGATAGTTGCCTAGAATGCTCGTGACAATGCGCTGCACTTCAGCCTCCGAAATCGTCTGCTGATCTACCTGGGCTTGGCCTTGGCCGCGCCACGCCAGCTCCTTCCGCTTGGCATCCACAAAGTCAAGGATAACGGTGCCGGCTTTGTAGTCAGTTACAAAACCTCGGTTGTAGAGGCTGCTGTAACCGTAGCCATACCCGTAGTAAGGGAAGCCATAGGGACTATATGCCCCACCGGTAGCCCGCTGCTTATCCTCCACACGGGCACTGTAGGCTACGTATACATCCGGGTTTTTCTCTACCATCGCCAGGCCTTTCTGCGCCAGTTGCTGCTCTACCGCCGTGCGGATGCGCTTGTCCAGAAACGACTCGTAGCCTTTGGCCGGGCCGCCTTCCGTATCGGTAGGTTGCTGCGGATACCACGCCCAGGTTCTGTAGGCACGGAAGTTTACAGAATGGTCAAAATCGGAGGTGACGCCTACGCGCGCCGTAGTAGCACAGCTGCTGACACCCAACAGCAGGCTCAGGCCCAGGGCTGAAAGAGCCAGCGGCCGGGCTAAAAAATGGGAAATGCGGTTCATATAAGAAAGGAAATCGGTGGGTTGAAGAGCGCCGGAAACGTGTGCCGCAGCACTAATAAGCGGCTCTGTCTGGTAAACGCTACAGCGTATACGGTCGTTCCGTTCGGAATGCTGCTTACCGAATAATTATCAGCGGATTGCCCTCGGCAAATTCCTTTTCATCTCGAAATATCTCTATCTTTTGCAGAGAAAATTTTCCCGCATTCGGTTGATATGAAAAAATACGTACTCTACTTCGGCAGCCTAGCCTTGCTGGCTTCCTGCAGTGCCTCCAAAGATGAATCCCGCTCCAATCGTACGTCTACTACTCCGGTAGCACATAATACTGTGGTGGAATGCATTCTGTATGATGGCATGACCAAGGATTCGCCCCAACTGACCACTATCGGTTCTGGTAACGAGGTGCAGGTGATGGACACCGTGGACGCGTACTTCCTGAAAGTGCGCGTAACGGCCAACGGTAAAACCCAGAACGGCTATATGTACCGCACCTGCTTCGGCAAATAGCGGGGTAGGAGTTGGTGCCTAGTGATTAGAAACGAACAAACAGAAAAAAGAGGCCCCACCGTAACCCGGCGGGGCCTCTTCCATGTATTCTACGCTCCTAAGCTCTAATACGACGGACCTTTGTCAGTCTCTACCAGCTTCTCTTCCGCGTCGGTGTACTGCTCGATGGGGGTGCAGGAGCAGATCAGGTTCCGGTCGCCGTAGGCTGAGTCGATGCGGGAAACGGTAGGCCAGAACTTGTAGGCGCGGGCGTACTCGGTGGGGTATACAGCTTCCTCACGGGTGTAAGGGCGCGTCCATTCGTGGGTTAGCACGGTAGCGGCGGTGTGCGGGGCATGCTTGAGCACGTTTTCCTTGGCATCGGTGCGGCCAGCTTCTACCTCTGCAATTTCCTTTCGGATGCTGATCATGGCCTCAATGAAGCGGTCTAGTTCCTCCTTGCTTTCCGACTCGGTGGGCTCAATCATCAGCGTACCAGCTACCGGGAAGCTCACTGTGGGCGCGTGAAAACCGTAGTCCATCAGGCGCTTGGCAATGTCTTCCACCTCGATGCCGGCCTTTTTGAAGTGGCGGCATTCCAGAATCATCTCGTGGGCGCAGCGGCCGTTCGAGCCGGTGTAGAGCACGGGGTAGTGCTCCTCCAAACGGGCCTTGATGTAGTTGGCATTCAGGATGGCGATGCGCGTGGCCTGCGTCAGTCCTTCGCCGCCCATCATGTTGATGTAGGCGTAGGAAATCGGCAGGATGCTGGCCGAACCCCAGGGCGCGGAGGTAACGGCACCGGCCGTGCGGCCGTCGGCATCTACCAGCACGTGGCCGGAGAGGTAGGGAGCCAGATCAGCTACTACACCGATGGGGCCTACGCCGGGTCCGCCGCCGCCGTGCGGAATGCAGAACGTTTTGTGTAGGTTCAGGTGGCACACGTCGGCCCCGATGGTGGCGGGCGAAGTGAGGCCCACCTGGGCGTTCATGTTGGCGCCGTCCATGTACACGCGGCCGCCGTGCTGGTGAATGGTGGCGCAGATGTCGATGATAGTTTCCTCGTACACGCCGTGCGTGCTCGGGTAGGTCACCATCAGGCAGCTCAGCTTGTCGGCGTACTGCTCGGCCTTGGCCTTGAGGTCAGCCACGTCGATGTTGCCTTCCTCGGTGCTTTTCACCACCACCACCGTCATGCCGGCCATGACGGCCGAGGCGGGGTTGGTGCCGTGGGCCGAAGCCGGAATCAGGGCCACGTTGCGGTGCTGGTCGCCGCGGGCATCGTGGTAGCCTTTGATGGCGAGCAGGCCGGCGTACTCGCCCTGGGCGCCCGAGTTGGGCTGCAGGCTCACGGCATCGAAGCCCGTCACCTCACAGAGCCACTTCTCCAAGTCGTGGAAGATTTCGGTGTAGCCGGCCGCCTGCTCGCGCGGGGCGAAGGGATGCAAGCCACCGATTTCGGGCCAGGTCACCGGAATCATCTCGGCGGTGGCGTTGAGCTTCATGGTGCACGAACCGAGCGAAATCATGGAGTGCGCGAGGCTCAAATCCTTGTTTTCGAGCTGCTTCATGTAGCGCAGCATCTCGTGCTCGGAGTGGTGCGAGTTGAAGATGGGGTGCGTGAGGTACTCGCTCTTACGGATCAGGTTATCAGTCCAGGTTACCTCCACCTCGTCGGCCTGGGCTACTTGGCGTACGTCGCGGCCCAGCACTTTGCTGAACACGGCCACGATATCCTGCACATCCTCAATTTCGGTGTTCTGGTTGAGCGAAATGCCCACGTGGGCCGTGCCGTCCTGCTCGAAATAGCGGAAGTTGATGCCCGCCGACTCAGCCTCTTGGCGGATGGCCGTTTGCAACTCCTTGCTTTCCAGCTGGATATCGAGGGTGTCGAAGTAGAATTCGTTGGCCTGCTCCAGACCCAGGGCGTGCAGCTCGGTGTCGAGGGTGCGGGTGAGGGCGTGGATGTTGCTGGCAAACTGGCGGATGCGCTGCGGGCCGTGGTACACGGCGTACATGCCGGCCAGCACGCTCAGCAGCACTTGGGCGGTGCAGATGTTACTGGTGGCTTTTTCGCGGCGGATGTGCTGCTCGCGGGTCTGTAGGGCCATACGGTAGGCCTTGTTGCCGGCCGCGTCGATGCTCTGGCCGATGATGCGGCCGGGAATCACGCGCTTGAAGGCGTCTTTGGTGGCCAGGAAGCCGGCGTGCGGGCCACCGTAGCCCATCGGCACGCCGAAGCGCTGGGAGTTGCCCACCACGGCGTCGGCGCCCATTTCGCCGGGAGGCGTGAGCAGCGTCAGGGACAGCAGATCGGCGGCCACGGTCACGAACAGGTTGTTGTCGTGGGCTTTCGAGATGAAGTCGGTGTAGTCGTACACGGCGCCGTCGGCAGCGGGGTACTGCAGGATGGCCCCGAACAGGGATTCGTCGGTGAGGTCGGCGGTCCGGTGGTCGCCTACTACCAGCTCAATACCGATGGGCGTGGCGCGGGTGCGCAGCACGTCGATGGTCTGGGGTAGCACCTGCTCCGACACAAAGTAGCGGGTGGCGTTTTTCTTCTTGCTCAGCGAGTGGAACATGTGCAGCGTTTCGGCGGCAGCGGTTCCTTCGTCGAGCAGGGAGGCGTTGGCAATTTCCAGGCCCGTGAGGTCAATTATCATCGTCTGATAATTGATGAGGGCTTCGAGACGGCCCTGGGCAATTTCGGCCTGGTAGGGCGTGTAGGCGGTGTACCAGCCCGGGTTTTCCAGAATGTTGCGCTGAATCACGGCCGGCAGCTGGGTATCATGGTAGCCCAGGCCGATGTAGTTTTTGAACAGCTTATTTTTGCCGGCAATGCCTTTGAATTTCGCCAAAAAAGCCCGCTCCGTGAGGGCAGCGGGCAGGTTCAGCGGCTTCTTGAGGCGGATGGCGGCCGGCACGGTTTCGTCGATGAGCTGGTCAATCGACTCCACGCCGATAACGCGCAGCATCTCGGCTACGGCAGCTTCGTCGGGGCCGTTGTGACGGTCCACGAACACATCGGCGGGCTTGGTCTTCAGCAACATAAAGGGAAGGGTGAGGGTGGCAATGCAAGCGGCCCCAACAGGGCCCCTACAAAGGTAGCGTGAAAAGGCTTCACCCATAAACCTATAAGTGGGCAAATGTTTGGGCCTTAGCTGTCATCCTGCGCTTGCGAAGGACCTTTTCACCTCTGAACAACTCTGCGGCCCACTGCGCATTCTTCTGCGGACCTCTGCGGAAAACGGCGCTGTAACGTTCTAGCGTGAGAAGGTCCTTTGCAAGCTCAGGATGACAGATCAACAATTTTCCGCAGATTTAGCCCCCGAACTTCCCATTCCCACCCCGTATGCGTCCGATTACCATTGGCCTGATCCGCGAAGGCAAAACCCCGCCCGACAAGCGCGTGCCGCTCACCCCCAAAAAATGCACCGAGGCCGAAGCTCGCTTCCCCGGCCTACAAATTGTAGCCCAGGAGAGCCCCATCCGATGCTTTTCCGACGATGAGTACCGCGCCGCCGGCATTGAAGTGCGCTCCGATATAGCCGATTGTGACATTCTGATGGGCGTGAAAGAAGTGCCCGCAGCGCAGCTCATTCCCAACAAAACCTACCTGTTCTTTTCGCACACCGTGAAAAAGCAGCCCGCCAACCGGGAGCTGCTGCGGCAGGTGCTGGCCAAGAACATCACGCTGATTGACTACGAGATGCTCACCAACGAAAATGGGGAGCGAATTGTGGCTTTCGGACGCTGGGCCGGCATTGTGGGCGCCTACAACGGCCTGCTGACGTACGGTCGCAAGCATGGTCTGTATGAGCTAAAGCCCGCCTATGAGTGCGTGGACATGGAGGACATGCAGGAGGAGTTTTTCAAGGTGAAGAAGCTGCCGCCCATCAAGATGGTGGTGACGGGCTCGGGGCGCGTGGCCCAGGGCGCGGTGGAAGTGCTGAATCTGATGGGCATCCGGCGCGTGAGCGTCTACGATTACCTCTACCTCGATTTCAACGAACCGGTATACACCCAGCTGCGCAGCTCCGACTACAACCGCCGCCGCGACGGCCGCGTCTGGGATACGCCCGATTTTCACCGCCACCCCGAGCAGTACGAAAGCACGTTCCGCAACTTCCTGCCCGTTACCAACCTGCTCATTGCCTGCGCCTACTGGCACCCGGCCGCGCCGCGTTTGTTCGAGGAAGCCGATACCAGCCGCGCCCATTTCCGCATCGATACCATCGCCGACGTGACCTGCGACGTGGACGGCTCCATTCCGACCACCAAGCGCAGCAGCACCATCCAGGAGCCCGCCTTCGACTACAACCCCGCCACCGGTGAGTTGGAACCCGCCTATTCCGCGTCCGGCAACATCACCGTTATGGCCGTGGACAACCTGCCCTGCGAGCTGCCCCGCAATGCCAGTCGGGACTTCGGCCGCCAGCTCCTCGACAACGTGCTGCCCCACCTCATCCATGAAGGCACCGACGCGGTAGTGGAGCGCGCCACCATTGCCCGCAACGGCCAGCTCACCGAGCGGTACCAGTATTTAGCCGACTACGTGGCCTAGTAGTTTCGGCTGTAAGCTGCACCAAAAAGCGGGTCCGCCTGAGTGAAACTCAGACGGACCCGCTTTTTAATAATTGCCAGTTAGTTGGAAGGCTTAGATACGCTTGAGTACCGGGTACTTGGCTTGCACCAGCATGTAGAGGCCGTAGGCCATCAAACCCAGCGCCACAATGCCCAGCACGACCGGACCCATAGACGCCAGCAAGTCAAACGCTTCGTCGGTGCTGCCCACGGCGGCAGCGCGGTGCTGGCGGCCAGCCTGCACGAAGAAGTAACCGATAATGGCCATTACCACGCCCCGGGCTGTGTAACCGAGCTGACCGATGCGGTACACGGTATTCTGCTGGCCCGCCGGAATGTCGGAGCTGTTGACATGCTTGTGGAAGGAGCCGGAGTAGGCGTTATAGATCTGATACAAGCCGCTTCCAATAATGATTACACCTACCAGAATGATGATCCACTCGCCACCCGGCCAGTTCAGCACGCGGGCCGTGAGGGTTTGCTGGGTGTTGCCACCGGCGTCAGCAGAGCCGTTCATGGCCAGCTTGGCGGCATACCAGGCTAGGCTGGCGTACAGCAGGCCACTGCCCGCGTACCCGATGCGGCGGCCCAAGCCTTTGGCATCGGAGCCTTTGCTTTCGGTATCTACTACTGCCTGCGTGAAGCGCCACACAATGTAGCCGAGCAGCCCGAAGGCTATAAGGCCCAGCAGCATGGGCCCGCCGGGCAGGCTTTGCAGCGTAAGAACGGCCTGTTTTTTATCGGTAGTCTGGCCACCTTGCTGGCCGGTAGCCGCCAGCAAAGCCAGGATGCCCATCAGCAGGTAAACGGCACCTTTGGCCGCAAAGCCAAAGCGGGCCAGCGCCCGGATACCGGAAGAGGGAGAAGTAGGCACTGCGGCCCGTAGCGTATCGACAGTTGACATAAAGGAGAGGAAAGAAGACGGGAAGAAATGACCATTGGTCACCCGGTGCCAGACGTAAGGTACCATACGTAACTTCCGCTTTAAAGGCTGACGCGCCCGCCTCCCAGTAGGCCCGGCGGCCGATAAACCCGGACTCCTGGTTGCAGCAGGGCCTGGTTGCCGGGCAGGTTGAGGGTAAGTAACGGTTTGCCTCTGGCCGCTTCGCTGTGCAGAAGCCGCTCCACATTGCCGCCGGGGCGCATGTAGGGCACGAAGAAACGGTCGGCCAGATCGGTGATGAGCAGGTTGCGGATGTTGGCCGTTTCCTGTGTAACAGTGGTTACGTCCGGCTCAAAAGGCGTGAGGAACAGCAGCCGGCCCAGCTGCAAGTCTCGTTCATAGTCCAGCGGCATAGAAGGTTGAATACCACGTCCCAACGCATACACAATAGGCTGCTGCATACCCCGCCGCAAAAACCGGAAGATGGCCTGCTCCAGCCGCGAGTGAAAACCCGACAGCACGCAATAGCCTAGCTGCCGCTGCTCCATTGCCCACAGGTACACTATCCGCTCAATACTGCCCGGGTAATCACGGGAACAGAAGAAAGCCGTTTTAGGCAATCTGAGCAGGGCCGTGTTTCCCAGGGTACGCAACTCCTCTACTGCTGTGACCATACTGCTCCGAAGTCATTAAAGCTATAAAAAATATTGAATAATTAATATTAATTGTATAGGGTACTGGCAAAAAATAACCCGGCACCACGCAGGTGTCGGGTTATTTTTTAGTTAGAAAAGCACTGTGTGCCTTGACTTAGAAAGTGCGCTGAAACCAGTGCTTGATATCATCGATAGTTTCGCCGGTTTTCTGCTGCAGACGGCCGTACCACTCGTCCTGCTTACCTTCTTCGTAATGCAGGTCGTCATCGGTTAGGTTGCTCCACTTCTGTTTAGTCTGACCTTTGATTTCGTTCCAGTTGCCGCGTGCGCGCAACTCGGTTGCGTCATCGATGCCGTTGTTATTAGCGTCCATGGGGGTAGGGTTTTGAATGAGAATGTACCTGTTGTACGATGCAGCTTAGGGCAGGTTGCCAAAGGTTTGTGAAAGCTATATGTGATGAAAGCCGCCTGTGATGAAGAATAATACTACTACTAATGCTCCCACGGTAACCACACCGGCCCCGAAGCCGCCGGCCGCATTGCCGAGTTTCTTCTTTTGCGCTTGCCGCCGGTAACCCGCCACGTAATCGGGGTTTTGCAGCAGGCTCGACTCGGGCACAATGAAGTTTTTGGGTTTGGGTTCCGACATAGAGACGGCCACACCGGTAGCCACACCCCCGACTCCCAGGTAGCCAATGGTGCCCACCGTAGCGGCGTACGTGCCCCAGAAAGCTCCCGGTGCTCTGAAATGCGTGCGGGCATCGCGCCGGCCCTGGGCGTAGGCAGCCTCTTTGGTCAGGCCGGGTACTGGAGCAGCTGTCGGAGTAGCTGCCGGATGGTTCAATACTTCCTTGGTGCCATTGGCATACCGAATCAGAAACACCTGGATGGCGGCCAGGCGGAGCGTATCGGCCGTGGGGGTTACGTACGTGACCAGTTCGGGCGTGATGGCCAGTACTTTGCCGGTCCGCTCCTCGCCGTTGATTTGTAGAATTACATCCTGAGCAGCGGCGCGCAGGGTCAGGAGCAGAACCCCGAAGAGCAGTAGAAAAAAGCGCATAAAGCAAAGAAAGAAAGACAGGGAAATTACCGGGTGCGGGAGTTGAAGCCGAACAGCAGACTGAACCGGGCCCCGCCGTTGCCGGGTACTACCGCAAAATTGACTGGGAAATTAATGCCGTTACTGCGGAAGGCAGTACCCACGGCCAGCGCAATGTGCGCCCCGGCCGGCGACACGTTCGGCCCTAGCCCAAACTCCAGTCCCTTCGGCCCCCGGATACCAATCAGCGCGTTCAGGCTGGGCAGGAACTTACCTTGCTCCAGGCCCCCGATGAGCGGCACGATTTCCAGCAGCCCGGAGGTGCCGTTGGGCATCCGGAAAATGCGGGTTTCAAACTGCCAGCCAAATTGCGTCAGGAAGGGATTAACGCCCAGTTCCCGGTCAGCTTTGGTGGCTACGCCGCCCGCCAGTACTGTAATGCCCAGGCGGGGGCCGTTCAGGTGAATGTCCTCATAAGCCGGGGGCTCGTCGCCCGGCACCAGGCTGCCTGTGGCCGGCACGGTCGCCGGTGCTGCCGTGGAAGCCGCTGCCGGCCGCGCCGACAACATGCTGGCTCCCAGCAGTTCTTTGGTCCCATTGGCGTAACGAATCATGAACACATCATACCGGCGGATGGTAATCATCGGGCCGTCGGGGTTATCGGTGCGCTTATAGCGTACATCGGTGGGCGTAATTTCGAGCACCTTCACCTGCAGCTCTTCGCCGCTGGTTTTGGTGAGCAAATCCTGCGCGTGTGCCCCAACGCTCAGCAGCAATACTATCAGGAGTAAAAACAGACGTGACATAATGAACAGAAACAGGGGTGAGGAGTATGCCCCGAATGTTGCCTGTTCATTGGTTGAACCCTAACCAACTCTTACGCTACTCAGACTAATTGCTTATGGTTTTTTGAAGGTAAATATCTGTTAGATAGTTATTTATATTTAATTGATCAGGCTTGTCAGACCCGGTGTTTGGGTTCTGCAAACCGTGCCTCTATATTACCGGTATGGATGATTTGCGTACCACGCTCAGCACGTTTTCCCCGGATGACCGCAAGGAATTCCGGCAGTTTATTCAGCGGCAGCGGCGCAAGCAGAAGGGCCGCATGGATGTACGCCTCTGCGACCTGCTGCTGCACCAGAAGGAGTACGCTACCGATGAGCTGCTGGCCCGCCTCTACCCCGAGGAGCCCAATGCCGTGGCCTATTACGCCCTGCGCAAGCGGCTTATGCGCCACCTCACCGATTTTCTGCTGCTGCGCCAACGCCAGCAGGATCCCACGGCGGCTTCTTCGGTGCGCGGGTTGCTCACGCTGGCCCAGTACCTGTTTGAGGTAGGCGTGGGCCGGCTGGCCTGGAACATGCTGCGCAAAGCCGAAAAGCTGGCCCAGCAGAATGAGCAGTACGAGTTGCTCAACACAGTGTATAACCTCCAGATTGCACGTGCCGGCAGTCAGCACGCCGACGACCTGCTGGACATTATCCGGCGCCGCCACCTCAACAAAAAAGCTGCCGACGAAGAAGAGCGCGCTAATATTGCCGACAGCCTCATCCGGCAGCGCCTGCGCGAGGCCCGCGTAAAGGGCCGGGCCGGCGAGTCGTTTGATGGGATTTTGCAGGAAGTGTTGCGGGAGTACGATTTGCAGGAGGCGTTTGCGCGCCGGCCGGCGTTGCTTTACCGGCTCATGTCGCTGGCCCGGGCCGCCATGCTGGTGCGGCGCGACTACCTCACGTTTGCGCCCTTCGTAATGCGCTGCTACCACCTGATGGAAAAGCGCCATGGTTTTCAGCCGGCCCACCGTGAGGCGCAACTGGGCTTACTGTACATGATTGCCCACGCCCTGTACCGCACCCGCCGGTTCACCGAGTCGGTGGAGTATCTGGAGCGGCTGCGGGTGCTGCTGGAGGAGGGGCCGCGTCTGCGCGGCACAGCGTTTCGGGGCCGCTATACATTTTTGCTGGCCGCCAATTACGCCTTCCTGCGGCGCAACGCCGATAGTATCCGGCTGTTGGAAGAAGTGCTGAAAACCGTGCTACCGCCTCGGGAGCAGCTCACGGCCCGCCTGGGGCTGGGCTTTCATTACTTCGCCGAAGGCCAGTTTCAGAAAGCTAATCAAGCCCTGTTGGCCATTGGCCGCACAGATCATTGGTGCGAGCAGGAAATGGGCGTGGAATGGGTACTGAACCGCAACATGGGCGAAATGCTGATTCAGCTGGAACTAGGTAACCATGACCTGGCCCAGAACCGCCTGCGGGCTATTGAGCGCCTGATCAAGGAACGCTTCGGCAACGACGGCGGCGGCTATGCGGCGGTACTGGGCTACCTGCAACTAGTGCGCGATATTATTGAGGACCCGCTGGTGGTGAAATCGGCTGGTTTTGCGGCACGGTCCACTACGTTGCCCTCGTTTGTGCCGCTGGAACAGGAAGACTTGCAGGCGCTGAGCTTCTACAGCTGGCTGTATGCCCGCGTGCAGGGCCGGCCTTACTACAGCGTATTGCTGGAGTTAGCGGGCGTTTCGGAACCGGAGTCGGCGAAAATTCCGGTAAAAGTATCGGCATAGAAAAAGCCCGAACCAGCAACTGGTTCAGGCTTTTCAGGAACAGCGTACCGGCTTATAACCGGCAACGGCTTAGTTCTTCAGTTCAGCTTTGGCGTCGCCGGCAGCTTTTTCGGTAGCGGCGGCGGCGTTGGCAGCAGCTTCTTTGGTTTCGGCAGCAGCTTTGTCGGCAGCAACTTCGGTTTTGGCGGCAGCATTTTCAGCCGTGTTTTCGATGGCCTGGCCAGCGTTTTCAGCGGCGGCTTCGGTAGCATTGGCGGCGTTGGTGGCTTCGGCAGCGGCAGCATCACCGGCGTTTTCGGCGGCAGCTTCGGTATTGGCAGCAGCGGCGTCGGCGTTTTCTTTGCCCTCCTGGGTGCAGGAAGTAGCGGAGAAAGCAACGGCGGCAGCAATGAACAGGGATTTGAAGATGGTTTTCATGGAAATTGGGAAGGCAAAGGTGAAATGAAAGCCGACGCTAACCGGCCGGTCAGTGCTTAATAGGCCGTGCCACAGGAAGGTAACCCGCCATTGATTACAGAATTTCGACCCGGTTTTGTTGCTGAACTTCACCGGCTACTTCCCGTATGGCATTTGCTTCCCTCGCCTTACAACCGGTTAGTTTTCTTCCGATGCGCGTATTTACCAGCCTGCTGTTTATTTTCTTGCTTGCCCTTGGCTACCGAACTCAGGCGCAGGCCAACGATGGGTTTCAGCGGCGCGACGGTACGATGTACGTGGTGCGCAACGGTGAAATCCGACCTATGCCGCATGATGTTCACCTGCCCAACGGTCGCCTCATCACCCGCGACGGATTTGTGGTGCAGCGCGACGGCCGCCGCATCGAGCTGCGCGACGGCCAAGGTTGCACGCTGCTCGGCGAGGAAACCACTATCAGCCGCCGCCCCGATGGGCATTTGCAACTGGCCAGCGCGGTAGCACCAGTACCGGCTGCTGCGCGCTATCAAGCGGCGGTGCCTCGGGGGTGGCAGGGGTGGCTGCGTGGCCGGGGCAAAGGCAAGTTCAAGCACAAAGGCAAAAAGCACGACGACTAGCCCCGGGAGTTGGCCGCTTACTCCTTGATTTCAGCCCCGTTCCGGTCAATAAAAAACGTGCGGCCGTTCTGCACTACCCGGGCCCGACCCTGCGCATCAAAGTCGGTGGCGCTGGTGTAGCGCCCGAACGGGGCCACGCCTGCTGTGGTATCAGCTAAGTAATCGGGGCTGATGAAGGTGAATTTGCCGCCGGTTTTTACCCGCGCTACTTCCTGCTCAAACGAGTAAGCCTCCTGGAAAATTACTGGTGCAGCAGGTTCTTCCGGCCCGCTGATGTAATGCCAGCCCTGATAATCGAGCACGGCAGCCCAGCCTTCCGTGAAGTTGCGGGCCGCGAAATAGTATGTGCTGAACTCCTCTCCCTGCTCCGTGAGAAAGGTATAGAGACCACCCACGCGGGCCCGGGCGTAGCCGTCGGCGTACGGATACAGCGCATCGTAGGCGGGCTTGACTACTTCCTGACCATCAATCTGCACAAATCCGAATACGCCATCCTGCTCCACCACGCTGCGGCCTTCCCGAAACTCCCCGATGCTGGTATAGCGGGCGGGCACCAGCGTATCACCGTTGGCCGCCAGTAGCCCAACCCGGCCCTGTTGCTCAAATGTGGTGGGAGTATCCTGTTTGTTGCAGCGCGTGACGCCCACCGCCAGTACCAACGCGGCCGTGCCGCCCGCCGCGTATCCGGCCCATTTGGGCAGAGCGGGTAGTCTTCTTAGCTGCGGGCTCCGCTGAAGCCGGGCTTGTTGCTGCGCCAGCCACCGTTGCGCCACGGGCCACCACCGCGCCCAGGCTCCGCCCAGGGACTGCCGGGCACTGGCCGGCCGCCCGAACTGGGCCCGTTGAACAGGCTCGTTGGCGGAAGAAGGTAGTGCTTGATGGGCAGCAACCGGGGGCGCAGAAGCGGGCACTTCGTCAGGAGCCGGGAACGTGGTAGGGGTAGCAACCGGCAAACCGGTTGGTGGAAGCGGCGCAGCTGGCGGCGGGGAGGAAGCTGCCGCAGTAGTCGGTGGGCTTGGGGTAACCGGGGAGTTAGCCAGCCGCTCAATCAGGTTTTCGAGTTGCTGAATTTTGGCTCCCAACTCCTGATTTCGCGTCTCCAGGTCCGTACGGTACGTCTGGACCGAGGCTTCCAGCACCTGCTTTTCGCGCTTTTCAGCAGCTAGCTGCGCTTGCAGGTCGGGGGCCTCCGGCGCTACCGGCGCTACCGTAAGCTGCTGCTGCAGCTGGGCAATGCGCTGCTCCCGCTCATTTTCCCGGTCTTCGAGGGCCCGGAGCTGCTGTTGCATATCCTGCTGTAGCTGAGCCCGCAGGTTTTCCAGCTCCTCCTTTTCCCGGTTGCGGGCGTCCAGATCAATTTCATAGCCTGTTGAAGTCCGATCAAGGTCCGCCATATCCTCTGCCCCCAACCACCGCCAGAGCTGCCCGGCTTTTTGCCGCAGCAGGTTATTGGCCGTGGGGAAACTGGTGGTAGACGCGGGCGCAGCTGACCCGGCCAACAAGCCGAGCTGCTGAGGAAGCTGCTCCAGGTCTTCGGGTGTCAGGTCAATTTCCGGAGTAGCCAGCTGAGCCAGGCGGCGGGTAAAGCGGGCCGGGTCGGGCAACAAGTGAAACGTAGAGGCGGATGGTACGGCCGCCATGCGGGCCTCTACCCCCGGCCCAAATTGCACCGGTGCTCCAAACAATACCAGCCCGGTAATAAACTGTAGATTAGCTGCTTCCGGGGGCAGCTGTTCTTCCAGCCAGCGCGCCAATAAGGTTCTTTGCTGCTCAAACCGCACGAACGGGTTAAGCGCTTCATCAGGTAGCTCCAGTACGGCCCCATCCAGATGCCAGGGCGCCTGCCGCAGGTCCGGAATGTGCAGTACGCCGCCGCCAGGTACCAACTGCACAATGGTAAGGCTGCGCGGCCGTAGCAGTACCGCATCAATAGCGGGTGCGCTGGCTAGGCTCAGGTTGCCAAGCAGCAGCGTGAACGGAGTGCCGGGTTCGGCGGCGAGGGCCGTCGCAACAGCTTCAAACTGCTGCTGGCGGGTGGGAGAGGCAAAGGGAGCGGCAAGGTAGGTGTGCAACATAAGCGGGCGGCGCGAACCGCAACTTTCCGGCCAATTGGGGCCGCCGGGGGTGTACGCAGAAGTGGATAGCAGGATGTGCCAACTTTTCCGGGTTGTGGTAAGTATAGCCTTTTGCGCGTTTGCGTAACCTCTTTTCGCATCCTCCTTCTGAACTTGCTCATGGATTCTACCGCCCCCACACCCCAAAATCAGATTCTGCCTACCGTTCCGCTGGAAGTGACCGATCAGCAAAATTCGGCCCTGTTGGAAGACACCCTCACCCTGCTCAATGCTGGTGCGCCCGGCCACAACAGCCAGCATGGCCTTACCGAAATTGAGCGGTGGACGGAAGTTTTGCGCGCCTCCGAGCGGCCGGGCCTAGCTAAAATTATTCAGGAACTGAAAACGCTGCACCAGCAGCTGTCGGCCACTGATACCCAGTCGCATGACTTGGCCGAAACCCTGGCTTCCCTAGGTAATGAAACCTCCAAAGTAGCCGAAGAAACTACTGGTGACTACAGCGCGCCCTTAGCCCAGCTGGGCAAGCTGCTAGTGAAGCTGGGTTCCTCTCTGTCGCGCTAACCAGCGGCCATTTATGCCAAATGCACTGCGCCCTGACCAAAGAAATGGTCAGGGCGCAGTGCATTCCGGGCAAAACAATCGGGCGGCGGCGTAGTAGTCAGCTGTCTGTTTTTGGGCCGGTGCAGCAACTCACCTCGTGTGTCCTGTACTTTTGCCCTTGTAAGTTTGCTTCCTATGTCTGAATTCCAGCCGCTCGCCCCCCTCGCTCTGTACGACCCATTCGAAAACATGCGTTTCAGCATGCGCAACTGTTTTCTATGCGGTGCGCCCACCACGCCCCCGCAGGATACGGTGCCGGTGTTTGCTGAGTGGCTGATGACGCGCTACCGCCTGCACGAGCGGCAAATCAAGCTGCTGGATATGAGCATTGCCGCCTACCAGGACCTGCGTATTGCCTGCTGCCCCACCTGCCGTACCCACCACGTTGAGCCCTTGGAGGCCCGGGTGGAGCTGGCTTCCCGCGAAGGCACGCGTGGCTTCCGCGACCTGGATGAGCAAACACTGTTTCTGTGGCTGGGAAAGATGTTCTATGGTGTGCTGGTGACGGAACTGCTCAACGAATTGGACCCGCTGGCCAAACCCCAGTATCCACTGGCCGAAAATGCCCAGCTGCTCCGGCGGTTTCAGGCGTTTTACCAGCCGTTTCAGGCCCTGCGGGTGCCCATGGAGTTTGAGGATTTCGTGCCCGGCTCCGTATTCGTGCTGGAAACTGACCCCGCCCAGGACGATATGCCTTTCGAGTACGACGACGACCTGAGCACCATTGCTTTCAGCATCAAGCTCGATGAAACCGTGTTGGTGGCCTGTCTGGTCGATAACGGCATTATCCGGCAGGCCATGAGCCGCGTGTACCAGGATGCCTACCGGCCCCTGCACCCGGTGCAGGTAGCCGAGTTCAAGGCCCGGGTGTACTACGCCGCCTACCTGCTCAACGTAGTGCCCGACTACTACCCCCGCTCCGTAAAGCCCGGCGACGCGGAAGTGGTCATGGATACGCTCATCGACGATATAACTGGGGATATTTTCAATCCCTGGGATAACAGCGCCTACGGGCAGTCATTGTTGGAAATGTGGAAACGGTGGCAGATTCCGCTCACGGAAATTCTGCGCGACCCGGCTCACCCGCTCACCTTCCTGTATGATGCGGACGGCCAACCCCGATACCTGTCGCAGTATCCGGAGGCCTGAAAGAAGCCGGAAGTAAATGCTTGATTAAGCGGGAGTCAGCGGGTTTAGCTGGCTTCCCAAACGGGTTCGGGGGCAAGTTTGCTGAGCCGGATATCGGGCCAGAGGCCTTCGAGGCCGTTTTTGCACTCCCGCTCATTCACCAGCACATCCACGCAGTGGCGGTGGCGGCGGTTCATGGTATCATGAATGATGTAGACGCCATCGAGGGCGTCGGAAATACCGCTCACGCGTACTTTTTCGCCGAAGTGGAAGGGTCCACCCCATTTATCGAGCATGTCGCGGGAAACGGCGAGCCAGCGGGTTTTGCTGGAATGACGGGCCGGAATGATGGAGCCGTCAGCAGTTTCCATCGGGGCGGCGTCGGTCTGGCCCACTTCGGGCCAGTAAGTGGTTGCCGTCACGCGGTACGACAACGTTTTGGGCGCCTTTTTCAAGGCAATTACCGGTATGGCGACGGATACCTGGCGGGGGCTCAGGCTGGCAACGGTGGAAGGCAGGGCCAGAGCCGGGACAGAAATAGTGCGGGGGGGAAAGAGGAAGGTTAGTAGGAATAACGCAATGGACATGACGTTTGGGTTCGTGGACTCTCGCTCGTTGTCCGGAGAGAATGGACAGCCGGCCCGACTCGGCTAGTGGGACAGAGCGCCATCTGCGTTAGCAGACTTTATGAGGCTCCTTTGTGGTATAGTCAGCGGCCAGAAAGGCCGAAACAAGCGTGGAAACCAATAAATAACAGGTAAATATAGATAAATTATATAATTAATTGCACTTATAAAATGATGTCATTTTCGAGGGCTCAAAGGTACAGCTTTTTTTTAAATCGACTTTTCGAATGCTTGCTAATGTAGTTAGTCGAAAATAGGCGTGCCTTGGCTATAGTCTGGCCCCATACGTAAGCCGGAACCGGGAGGTTGTGCCAGCGGCCCTGCGGGCAAAAACTATGTGTTTGAGTAGCCGTATGGCCTATATGTCCGGCATCGGTTTGCCGCGCTCTGCATATTCTGTTCCTTCTCAACCAACACCCGCATGTCAACTAGTTCCCGGCCCTTCGCCTCCGCGCCTTTGCGCGCTACCGGTTTGCTGGCGGCCGCCCTGTTTGCGCAGGCCTGCTCCTCGCCCTCCACGCCCGCTACCGATGCCAGCGGTACCACCGCTGCCACTGACTCCACGCAGGCTACCGCGCCCGTAGCGCCGGCCAACTCGCCTTTGCAGGTGGTGGCCCAGTTCCGGGAGCCGCAGATGGTGGGCGTGGCCGTGCTGCCCGACGGCCGCGTGTTTGCCGACTTCCCCCGCTGGGACAACAACCCCGTGAACCCCATTGCGGAGGTGATGCCCGATGGCTCGGTGAAAGGCTACCCCGACGCCGACTGGTGCGCCTGGAACGAAACCGTGAAAAACGAGCCCCAGAAACACTGGATCTGCCCCCAGAGCGTGCATGCCGATAAAACCGGCATGCTATGGGTACTCGATCCGGCCTCGCCCGGCATCAAAGGCACCGTGCCCGGCGGCCCTAAGCTGGTCAAGATTGACCCCAAAACCGACAAGGTGGTGCAGAATATCAGCATCCCGGAAAGCGTGGCTTCGCGTAAATCCTACCTCAACGATGTCCGCATCGACACCCAGAACCAATATGCTTACATCACCGAGTCGGGTGTGGGCAGTCTGGTGGTGGTGGACCTGAAGTCGGGCAAGGCGCGCAAACTGCTGGCGGGCCACTCGTCCATGATGGGCGACACCACGCTCAACATCAAGGCCGACGGTAAGGAACTCATTGATGCCACCGGCAAGCGCGCCCAGTTCAACGCCGACGGCATTGCCTTGAGCCAGGATATGCAGTACCTGTACTGGAAGCCCCTGACCAGCTACACCCTGTTCCGCATTAAAACGGAAGCCCTGCGCAACCCCGCCCTCACCGATGCCCAGCTGGCCGCCCAAATTGAGGATCTGGGCAAAGTGCCCGCCTCCGACGGCATGGAAATCGATGCTCAGAACAATCTGTACCTGAGTGCCTTCGAGGATCATTCGATTAAGCGCCGCACGCCGGCCGGCAAAATCGAGACGGTGGTGCAGGACCCGCGCCTGGAGTGGCCTGATACGTTTGCCTTCTCCGGCGACGGCAAAATGCTGTACGTGACCACCTCGGCCATCCACAAAACCGCCACCTGGAACAAGGGTATCGGCCAACAGGACCAACCCTACTACATCTTCAAGATGGCATTGAAGTAGCACCGCAAGCAGTAGCGCGAACTTTGTAGTTCGCGTCCCCGCGCCGTAGCAACGGTAGTCGTTCGGGGGCGCGAACTGCAAAGTTCGCGCTACTACTTCAGCGAAAGCCGTTCCAATTCAACGGGAGCGGCTTTTGTATTTATTTGATAGATTGGACATCGGTACCTGTGTAAGAAACGCAGGGAGAATTATCTAATTGACTAACAGGTTTATTTGTACATGCGCATATCAGTTTTTACTTCCTGATCAGGCTATTTACCTTTACCCCCTGACACCACCAGCTCCCACCGCATGGACGCCAACTCTTATATCGCCAACGCCCACGGCGACTACCTCGACAACCTGTACCAGTCTTATAAGGCCGACCCGCAGTCGGTGGATGCGAGCTGGCAGAAATTCTTTGAAGGCTTCGACTTCGCCCAGCAGTACCCCGAAGACGGGATGCCGCAGGCCGATGGCGAAGGCGTACTGACCACCTCGGCCAGCACCAACCAGGCCGGCGCCGTCCGGGCTGTGGATACGGTGGCGGCCGACAAGGAAACGCAGGTACGCAACCTCATTCACGCCTACCGCAGCCGCGGCCATTTGGTGGCCAAAACCAACCCGGTGCGCGAGCGGAAGGACCGTAAGGCCCGCCTCAACATTGCCGACTTCGGCCTGAGCGACGCCGACCTCGATACCAAATTCAAGAACGGCGAAGTGCTGGGCTTGGGCTCGGAAGCCACGCTGCGCGAGATTGTGGCCGCTTTGCAGAAGGTGTACACCCGCACCATCGGCTTCGAGTACATGTACATCCGCGACCCGCAGGTACTCGATTGGTTCCGCGAGAAGGTGGAGAAGGACTCGCTGAGCTTCAACCCTGGCGTGGAGTACAAGAAGCGCATCCTCAAGAAGCTAAACGAGGCCGTGGTGTTCGAGAACTTCCTGCACACGAAGTTCCTGGGCCAGAAGCGCTTCTCGCTGGAAGGCGGCGAAACCACCATCCCGGCCCTCGATGCTATTATTAACAAGGCCTCGGAGCTGGGCGTGCAGGAGGTGATGATTGGCATGGCCCACCGCGGCCGCCTGAACGTGCTGGCCAACATCATGGGCAAAACCTACGAGCAGATTTTCTCAGAATTCGAGGGAACGGCCGTACCGGACCTAACCATGGGCGACGGCGACGTGAAGTACCACATGGGCTATTCGTCGGAGGTGGAAACGGAAGGTGGTAAGAAAGTGAACCTGAAGCTGGCCCCCAACCCCTCCCACCTGGAGGCGGTGAACCCGGTGGTGGAAGGCTTCGTGCGCGCCAAGATTGAGCACCAGTACGGTGGCGACTACCACCAGATTCTGCCCATCCTAATTCACGGCGACGCGGCGCTGGCTGGCCAGGGCATCGGCTACGAGCTGACCCAGATGTCACTGCTGGAAGGCTACCGCACCGGCGGCACGCTGCACTTCGTGATTAACAACCAGGTGGGCTTCACCACCGATTTCGAGGACGCCCGCTCTTCAATTTACAGCACCGACCTCGCAAAGATCATCGACGCGCCGGTGCTGCACGTGAACGGCGACGACCCCGAGGCCGTGGTATTTGCCGTGCGTCTCGCCACCGAGTACCGTCAGCAGTTCCACGCCGATATCTTCATTGATATGGTGTGCTACCGCCGCCATGGCCACAACGAGTCGGACGAGCCCAAGTTCACCCAGCCCACGCTCTACAACCTCATCAGCAAGCACCAGAACCCCCGCGAGGTGTACAACGCCATGCTGGTACAGCGCGGCGACGTGGACGCGCAGTTGGCCCAGCAGATGGACAAGGAGTTCCGCGACACCCTGCAGGCCCGCCTGGATATGGTGAAGCAGAAGCCGCTGCCCTACAACTACCAGGCCCTCGAAAACGAGTGGCGCAGCCTGCGCCGCAGCAAGCCCGAGGACTTCGAGAAGTCGCCGGAAACCGGTATCAGCGAGGAAGTGGTGGCCAAAGTAGGCAAGGCTCTGACCACGCTGCCCGAAGGCTTCCGCCCCCTGAAGCAGATTGAAAAGCTGATGGAGGAGCGCAAGAAGATGTTCTTCGAGACGCGCATGCTGAACTGGGCCGCCGGCGAGCTGCTGGCCTACGGCTCCCTGCTCGATGAGAAGCACATTGTGCGCGTAAGCGGCCAGGACGTGCAGCGCGGCACGTTCTCGCACCGCCACGCCGTGTTGCACGACGCCGAAACCTCGGCCCCGTATAACTCGCTGAACTACATCGGCGAAGGCCAGGAGAAGCTGAGCATCTACAACTCGCTGCTGAGCGAATACGCGGTGCTGGGCTTTGAATTCGGCTACGCCATGGCCAACCCCACGGCCCTGGTAATCTGGGAAGCCCAGTTCGGCGACTTCGCCAACGGCGCCCAGACCATGATTGACCAGTTCATTGTGAGCAGTGAAAGCAAGTGGCAGCGCATGAACGGTGTGGTGCTGCAGCTGCCCCACGGCTACGAAGGCCAGGGCCCGGAGCACTCCAACGCCCGCCCCGAGCGGTTCCTGCAGCTGGCCGCCGAAAACAACATCATCGTGGCCAACATGACCACGCCGGCTAACTTCTTCCATGCGCTGCGCCGCCAGCTGACCTGGGAGTTCCGCAAGCCGCTGGTAGTGATGTCGCCGAAGTCGATGCTGCGCCACCCGCTGTGCGTGTCGCCGGTGGAGGAGTTCACCTCCGGCCACTTCCGCGAGGTGCTCGGCGACGTGTACGCCGACGCCAAGAAGGTGAAGCGCGTGCTGCTGTGCTCGGGTAAAGTGTACTTTGATTTGCTGGACGAGCAGCAGCAGTCGGGCCGCACCGACGTGGCCATTGTGCGCCTGGAGCAGCTGCATCCCTTCCCCAAAAAGCAGCTCGACGCCGAGCTGGCCAAGTACCCTAAAGCTAAGGTGTACTGGGTGCAGGAAGAGCCCGAGAACATGGGCTACTGGAACTACCTGCTGCGCTTCATGCGCCGCGAGCTGGAAGACGTGATTTCGCGCAAGCCCTCGGCCTCGCCGGCTACCGGCTACAACAAGGTGCACGTGAAGGAGCAGAAGGACCTCGTGGCCCGCGCCTTCGACAAGCCCAAGGAAGCCGTGGCCGACGATAACATCAAAGCCACCGCCGAAGTAGCCAAGAAGCAGGACTAGTCCTGGGTCATTCCGAGCAGCGCGAGGAATCTGAGTGAAAACGGACAACGGCTTCACCCAGATTCCTCTCGCGTCGGAATGACAACTTCCCCGACATTCCCCACCGAAACCCTTCAAAACTCCCACTTATGGGTCTGGAAATTAAAATCCCCGCCGTCGGCGAGTCCATCACCGAAGTAACCATTGCCAAGTGGCTGAAAGCCGACGGTGACACCGTGAAGCGCGACGAGATTCTGGCCGAGCTGGAATCCGACAAAGCCACGTTCGAACTGCCCGCCGAGGCCGACGGCGTGCTGAAAATCCGCGTTGCCGAGGGCGAAACCATCGGCATCGGCACTACCATCGCCGAAATCGACGGTGCTGGTGCGGCTGCCGCGCCGGCCGCGCCGGCCGCGGCTGCTCCGGCAGCCAGTGCCCCCGCCGCTCCCGCTGCCGACCCGGTAAGCCAGGGCGAGCAGAACCCCACCGCCAGCGACCAGGCCGGCTACGGCGGTCAGCCCGCCGGTGGTGCCGCCGCTCCGGCTGCGGCTCCCGCCAGCAACGGCGGCGATGCTACCGTGGAAATGACGATTCCGGCCGTGGGCGAATCCATCACGGAAGTGACGGTGGCCAAGTGGCTGAAGGAAGATGGCGCCCAGGTACAGCGCGACGAAATCATTGCCGAACTAGAATCGGATAAAGCTACGTTTGAGTTGCCCGCCGAAGGCACCGGCATCCTGCGCCACGCCGCCAAGGAAGGCGAAACCATCGGTATCGGTGCTACCATTGCCCGCATCGAAGGCGGCAACGGTGCCGCCGCTCCGGCTCCCGCCGCTGCACCAGCTGCTGGCCAGGCTGCTCCGGCCGCTGCTGCTCCGGCGGCTTCGGCAACCACCAGCTACGCCACGGGCACGCCTTCGCCGGCAGCCGGCAAAATCCTCGGTGAGAAAGGCATTAGCCCCGCCGACGTGCAGGGCTCGGGCCGCGACGGCCGCATCACGAAAGAAGATGCCCAGAACGCCCAGGCCAAGCCTGCCGCGCCGGCTCCGGCCGCCGCTGCTCCCGCTGCTCCCGCTGCCAAGCCGGCTGCGGCATCCCAGGCGGCTCCGGCTGCCAGCGGTAACCGCAACGTGCGCCGTGAGCGGATGAGCAATCTGCGCAAGACTGTCGCCCGCCGTCTGGTGTCGGTGAAGAACGAGACGGCCATGCTCACCACCTTCAACGAGGTGAACATGCAGCCCATTATGGACCTGCGCAACAAGTTCAAGGACAAGTTCAAGGAGAAGCACAGCGTGGGCCTCGGCTTCATGTCGTTCTTCACCAAGGCCGTGTGCGTGGCCCTGAAAGAGTGGCCCGCCGTAAATGCCCAGATCGACGGCACCGACATCCTGTACAACGACTTCTGCGACATCAGCATTGCCGTATCGGCCCCCAAAGGGCTTGTGGTACCGGTAATCCGCAACGCCGAGGAGCTGTCGTTTGACGGCATCGAGAAGGAAATCCAGCGCCTTGCTGGCCTGGCCCGCGACAACAAGCTCACCATCGAGCAGATGACCGGCGGCACGTTCACCATCACCAACGGCGGCGTGTTCGGCTCCATGATGAGCACCCCGATTATCAACGCCCCGCAGTCGGCTATCCTCGGCATGCACAACATCGTGCAGCGCCCGATTGCCGAAAACGGCCAGGTGGTAATCCGCCCCATGATGTACCTGGCTTTGAGCTACGACCACCGCATCATCGACGGCCGCGAGTCGGTGTCGTTCCTGGTGCGCGTGAAAGAGCTGCTCGAGGACCCGACCCGCCTGTTGCTGGGCGTGTAACCGTCAGGAATCATACTTTTGAAAGCCGTGCCTCTAATGTGGGGCACGGCTTTTCGTTTATCGGCTATGCAGGAAGACACTATCGAGGTTGAATCAAATCACTTCACTACTAAGGCGGCATGCTACGCTGTCATTGCTGTCAGCTGCGCTATCTGTCTCGCCATCATAATGGACGCTAACCGGCAGCACGTATATGATTCGCTGGGAGGTCGTTTGCTGTTAGTGGTACTCGTAGGAGTACTCCTGCCGTGGTATTATCAATCCACTGTAAAACGCTCTACGCTTACAATTAGCCAGCAGGTGTTCCACATGAAGCAGAAACCTGACAAAGTGCTGCATCATCTGTCCATGAAAACCCTGGTTGGCTGGTGGATTGGAGAGGACCCAAGAAGAAAGAGTGCAGGCAGAGGGCTACATTTTGATTTTAAAGACAGCGGGCACATCTGTTTACTCAGCTATGAATACAGTCAGTTCGCAGCCGTAGAGCGTTACCTGGAAGTTCATTTTGCTCACAAGAAGCGGCATGATTTCTCATAACCTAATTTGGCGCGCAAATAAAAAGCCCCTCGGATTCAAGTCCGGGGGGCTTTTTGTATGGGTGGATGGGTGAATGTGTGAGGAGAACGGGTGGGAATTGGGGGTGGGTGAACCGGTAAGAAGTCAGGCAGCGCGGGAGTTGGAGGCCAGCGTTGCTACTTTATGAATAGCTTCTTCGGCTTTGGAGCCGGCAAATTTTTCTTCGACAGTGCGCTGCAGCATTTCGGCCCACCGTTGGAAGTGCGGGCCCTTCATGGGCAGGGCGGAATGCAACGGTACCAACTGCCCTTCCTGATACCGGGTGGTGCCAAGCAAGGCATTGCTCCAGTAATCATAGAGGGAGGTAAGGTGGCGGGGCCAGTGTACCCGGGCTACCGCGTGGCAGAGCGGGGCCAGTAACTCGTCGTCGTTGGCTTTACTAAAGGCAGTGTCCACCAGCGTCTTGATGTCGCCCTCGGTACGCAGATCAGGAAGAGTAGTCAGGGTAACCATACGAAGAGGAGTAGTTACGAGTGGATACGCAGCGAATTTACGCAGGTTTTGGAATTTTCGCGCATTAGCGAAAAATCTTTTTTGTCTTTATCCCGCAAATAGTTGTCGGAGGTGGGCCTTAGTACGACTAAAAAACCGGAAAGGATACCAATTAAGGCCGATTTATTACAGAATATGCAAGGAGTTGCGGGCCTGCGCAATGCGGTGCTCGAACACGGCAGCAATAGTGCCTGCCCGATATATAGCCTCATCGGCAACCGTTCCCTGGAAGTGCGCTTCCACCGTTTCCACAAACAGCGTGAGCCAGCGGCGGAAGTGGCGGCTGTCAATAGGCAGGGCCAGGTGTTTGGGAAACGGGCGGCCCCGGTAGCGGCTGCTACCCAGCAGCAAGCCACTCCAGAAATCATACATCGTGGCCAAGTGACGGGGCCACTGGCCCTGCACTACTGCTTCGAAAATGGGGCCGATGAGGTCATCGGCCTGCACACGCTGGTAGAAGGCATCAACCAGCCGGCGTACATCAGTTTCCGTCCGGATATCGGGCAGGGGAGCGGGAGAAGCAGTAGTTGCCATGCGGTAACCGATATGAAAGTAACGCTCCAAAGATACGGTGGGCGTGACGGCCGCAGCAGCAGAAGCTACACCGGGAAGGGCGCAAACCGTTGCGCCAGACACCCCGAAACGCCACCCTGCACGTCCTGAGCATGCGCACTACCGGCAGTTGGAGCGACAACTAGCTAAATCCACGGGCCAGGGCTCAGCTCCTAAACGCCCTATACCTATTTCTGCCGGGTAACCGGATGCTGGCTGAGCGGCAGTGGCTGCGCGAAGGGCAGGTTCGCCAACGTCTGGTCATTCTGTTGCTGCCGGGCCAGTCGGGCGGCCGAGGGCGTGGCGGTCTGGCGTGTAAGCTCTTTGCCCTTTGCATCCAGCAAGACTACCGTGAGCTGCGGCGGCGTCACGAAAACTTTCAACGTCGCGTTGGCTGGCGCGTCCAGTCGGATGGGTTCGAAGGGAGTAATATCCACTGTAACGGTGGTGGACTCAGGGCCCAGATGGTAGGTGTGGGAAGGGTGTGGGGTAGCTTGGTATTCGGCAGTAATCAGGCTTTGCCCCACCGTGAAACTGTAGCTGAGCTGCCGCACGGCCATCGGTAGCCGAGGAGCGAGAATAAGCTGATGGTGGGCCGCGTCGGGGCGAATACCGAGGAAATACTGGTGCCACACCCGCAGCTGCTCGGCGTTTGACCACGCCTGTAAATAGGCCCCCGTAAGCTTTGGCAACTGTTGGCCGGGCTGGGGATAGGCATCAAGATTTTCGCTCAGGCCGCCTACCACGCCCCTGGTCAGGGTCTGGCGGTTGGAGCTGGCGAACAGCAGCCAGGCGGTTTCCGGCTGGCCGGCTTCCAGCATCCGTTGCATGGCAATGCCGTTGAGCCAGGGCCAAATAGTGCCCCGGTGATAAGCCGCATCCTTGTGATACATCTCGGGAGCCAAATGATACGGATGAAATTGCGGATTGTGCCGGTCAAGGGTAGCTACGCCCCACGGATATACCAATTCCGTCCAGGTTTTGCGTAACGCCTGGCGGGCGAAGTCCGCGTCGGGTACCATATCCAGCGCGAATAGCTGGTTGGGACGCAGACTGAAATCAGGCCGATCCTGCTGGTCAAGCCGGTCGGCGAGGTAGTCGTATCCGGGGCGGCGGAAGTCTTGGGCAAAGTGGCTTTTCACTTGCTCTGCCAGCTGCTCCCACCGCTTCTGGCTGGCCGTATCCTGAACGAAAGCCGCAAAGTAGGCTCCGGCCTTCAGCTGCTGGTACCACAGGGCCTGAATGTCGTTGGCGCGGCTGCCACGGGGCGTGAAGGCCACCAGCTGCGCGTCGCGGGCATCCATCCAGGTTTCGTTGTCGGCATGCAGTAGGTAGCCTTTTTTATCGACCCAGTACGTGAGGGCACCCGCAATGCTGGCCTGCACATTGGGATAAAGCTGCCGCACCAGCGAGGTGTCGCCGGAGTAGCGCACGTAGTCCTGCAGCGCACTAACGAAGCGGGGCGTGCCGTCGGTGGTATGGTAATCGATGTTGCTCGGGTTAACGATATTGGGCACCCGGCCGAAGAATCTGGAAGTGGGGTCGAGCTGCTGATAGCGGGCAAATGAGAGCAGAATCCGGCGGGCGGCGGCAAACTGGCCGCTGACCAGCATCGTGCCGGAGAAGGAAATGAACTCGTCGCGGCCCCAGTATTCGTTGAACCACGGCAGGCCGGCGTAAATCCCGTCGCCCTGCTGGCGGCTCACTAGTTGGTCGGTAGTGGTAGTTAGCCAGCGCAGGGCCAGGGTCAGCGAGTCGTTATCGGCGGCCACGTAGGCACTGGTTTGCAGCGGCTGACGGATGCGCTGCTCCCGGGCCAGCTTCAGGGCCGGCCCGTTGCGTTGGCCTTCCCGAAGCAAAGCGGTTGCATCGGCCTCCTCAGCCCCGCAGGCAATCAAAAAGCCCTTGGCACCGGCCGCTACCACGCGCTGGCCGGCCACGGTAATGGGCTGAGGACGGGAGGCCGCCACGGCCAGCACGAAGCGGCCTTCCCGCGCCGAGAAAAAAGCTACGTCATCCTGCTGCCGGAGCAGGCGCACCTTTTCACCCTTCAGCTCAATGCCGATGGGCTGCGCAGTGCCGGTCAGGTCGATTTCCAGTAGGTTCTTCTCATCAAACAGCCACAGCTCTTCCTGTACTGTCGGGCCGTGGCGGCGCACCAGCTTGTGCGGATACACTGTTACCTCGGCCACGCGGTTATCAAGCGGCTGACCGGCCACAAAAAACTCATAGCCCCCAAATACCCGGTTCTTGGCCACGTTAAGTCCCTCAAACCAGCTGTACTCGGGGTGGTTGACCTCGTGGGTCTGAGCGCAGTAGTAAGCAGCGGCTTTGTTGGTAAAAGAAGCCACCCGGTTGGCCGACTGAGGCACGGTAATTTTCATCGTTTCCAGCACATCTGGCTGCCCGGTCACGGAGTTTGTCATCGCCGTAGTACGCGCAGGGCGGGTTTGGGTGCAGCCGGCGACCAGCAGAACGGCGGGTAACAGCAGGCAGAGAAAGGAGCGGAGCATACTTAATGTAGCAGACAAGTGAAGCGGATTGCTAGCGCACGGAGCCAATTCCGGAGACCGGTGCCAGCAGGAATTCCAGGGGAAGCGCCAACCGCTGACTCCATGCCTTTTCCGAGTGGTCGGCGCCGGCAAACTCCCGGCTCAGAAGGTTGCGGGTAGTATAGCCAGCCTGCCGCAGCAAGGCATCGGCCAGGAGCTGCGGCGCCTTGTACGCTGCGTCCAGGCCCGCGGTGCCGTAGTCAAAATACAGTCGGTGCGTGGCCGGGCTGGGCCGGGATTTCAGCAGGTAGGCCCGTAAGGCCTGCGGAATGGCGTCGTTGGTGCCCCGCAGGCTGCCGGTCCAGTGCGTGGAAAGGCAGGCGGCGCCGCCAAATACGCGCGGATACTCGCACACGGCGTACAGGGAAATCAGGCCGCCCATGCTGGAGCCCGCCACAAAGGTGCTGGCGGCTTCAGGGCGGGTGGCAAAATGGGCATCGATATACGGTTTCAGCTCCCGAACCAGAAAACATAGGTAATTATCGGCCTGCGGCCGGCCGCCCAGCTCCCGCAGGACCAGCGTGTCACGCAGCGCAGCCGGAAGGTAGGTCAGGGCTTTCTGAGGGAAATACTCGGCGAACCGGGCCGCGCCATTATTCCAGACGGCCACCACAATACAGTCCCGGATTTTCTGCTCGCGCAACAGCCGGCTCATGGTTTCCTCCACGTGCCATTCCTGCAGGTTCCAAGTGGTGGTGTTATCGAAGAGCATCTGCCCATCGTGCATGTATAGCGTCGCGTATTTTTTGGTCGGTACGTACCCTTCAGGTAGCCAGACATCTACGGCACGGGGCTGCACGTAGCGGGAAGGGAAGTCAGGCAGCCGCTGCAGCGTGCCGCCGTGCAGCGTGGGCAGCTGGCCAACGCTGCTGAAAGAGCAGGTCAGCAACCACAGCACCATCCATACTCGCCAGCTCCAGTCCGTCGCCGTCTTGCAGCAAGCAAATATCCGTGGTCGACAGAAAACAGAGCCGGCAGATAACGGTCGGAAAGGAACAGCCATGGGATAGAAGTCAGGTAGAAAAGCCGGTTGCAAAATTAACCAAGCCGAGTTGGGCCATGCGCCGCTGTCCGATGGAAATCCTGCTGCTCCGCAGCTAGGCCGGCTGGTTACTTTTTACCGCGCCCGCCCAGCACTACCAATGCTACGGCCAGCACAATAAGGGCCGCGCCCCCGAGCATTTGCGGGTCGGGCACTTCGTGCAGAAACAGCCAGCCCAGCAATACCGCCACCACGGGGTTCACGAAGGCATACGTGCCCGCCAGCGCTGGCTCCACCACCCGCAGCAGCCAGATGTAGGCCGTGAAGCCCACAATGCTGCCGAACGTGACCAGGTAGGCATAGGCCAGCCAGGAAGTAGCCGTAACCTGCGCCAGACTGAAACCGGCCGCTTCGCCGCGCAGCAACCCTACCAGCAGCATAGCCACGCCCCCGCACAGCATCTGCATGCCGCCTGAAAGAAACGGCGAGGGAGTAGGCTGGTGGTTTTTGGAATACAGGGAGCCAATGGCCCACACCAGGGCCGCCACCAGCACCAGTCCGATGCCTAGTTCCTCGTGCCCCGGTTTGGCAACATGACTGGCTCCCGGCGTGCGGGCCAACAGGTACACCCCCGCCAAGCCAGCTGCCAGGCCGGCGGCTACCACCGGCCGGGGGCGGGCGGCCACGCCGCTCCACCAGCCTAGTAGCGCCAGAAACATGGGCACTGTGGCTACCAACAGTGCCGTCAGGCCCGTGGGGATGTACTGTTCGCCCAGCGTTACGCCCCCGTTGCCGAAGCCCAGCAGGCACACCCCGATTACAGCGGCCGTCAGCCAGCCTTTGCGGGTAGGAGTCGGCTCGCCCCGCCACCGCATAAAGCCGTACAGCAGTGCCCCGGCCAGCGTGTAGCGGGAGCCGGCCATCAGCAGCGGCGGGATGGAGTCGATGGCGAAGCGGATGCCCAGGTACGTGGAGCCCCAGATGATATACACGGCCGCGAAGGCCAGCAGTAGGGCGGCGCGGGTGGGGGCAGGTGGTTGCGTCATGTGAAAAGCGAACTGAAGAAGCACAAACCTACGGGAGTTTGCCGGCCCATTGGTGAAAGTGACACTGTACGCAGCGTTTGGCCTCCTTTCCCGTTCTTTAACCTGAACCCTGCTTAATTTCTGCCGCCGTGCGCTTTTTCTCCTTCCTGTTCCTGGCCGCGCTGTGCGGTTTCGTGCGTCCCGTGGCGGGGCAGCTGCTGCAGCCTAAGCCGGCCTTCACCCGCGCCGATTCTTTGCGGGGCTACCTCTCACCGCTGCGCACCTGCTACGACATCACTTACTACCACCTTGATGTGCGGCTGAACGTAGCCCGCAAGGCCATCAGCGGCTCCAACGAATTTCACTTCAACGCTACCCGCGACTTCACCCGTCTGCAATTCGATCTGTTTGCCAACCTGGCCGTGGAGAAGGTAGAGTACCAGGGTAAGGCCGTACCATTTACCCGAGAGGCCAACGCGGTATTTGTCACCTTTCCTGAACCCATTCGTAAGGGCACTCAAACCAGCTTCACAGTATTCTATGGCGGCCAGCCTATTGAGGCCAAAAATGCGCCCTGGGATGGTGGCTTTGTATTCACGCAGGATGCCAAAGGCAAGCCGTGGGTGGCCACGGCCTGTCAGGGAGTGGGAGCCAGCATCTGGTGGCCCACCAAAGATCAGCAGGCCGATGAGGTGGACAGCATGCTCATCAGCGTGACCGTACCGAAAGGCCTCAAGGATGTATCCAACGGCCGCCTGCGCCGCACCGTGCCCCTGAAAGGCGGTGCCACCCGCTTCGACTGGTTTGTGAGCAACCCCATAAATAATTACGACGTGGCCCTGAACGTGGCCGATTACACCCACTTCAGCGACGAGTACGCCGGCGAGAAAGGCCGCCTGACGCTTGACTACTGGGTTTTGCCCGAAAACCTGAACAAAGCCAAAACGCAGTTCGCCGCCAACGTAAAACCCATGCTCAAGTCGCTGGAGTCGTGGTTTGGGCCCTACCCGTTCTATGAGGATGGCTATAAGCTAATCGAAACTCCGCACCTGGGTATGGAGCACCAGAGTGCCGTGGCGTATGGCAACAAGTACCTGAACGGCTACCTCGGCCGCGACCGATCGGACACGGGCTGGGGCCTGCAGTGGGACTTCATCATTATCCATGAAAGCGGCCACGAGTGGTTCGGCAACAGCCTCACCAGCCAAGATATTGCCGATATGTGGATTCACGAGTCGTTTACCACGTACTCCGAGGCCTTGTTCGTGGAAAGCCAGTTCGGCAAGGAAGCCGCCCAGCAGTATATCCATGGCCAGCGGCGCAACATCCAGAACGATGCGCCTATCATCGGGCCCTACGGCGTAAACCGGGAAGGATCCTCCGACATGTACGACAAAGGCAGCAACCTGCTGAACATGCTCCGTACTGCCTACGTGCCCGATGATGCCCGGTGGCGGGAGCTGCTGCGCGGCCTCAACCAACGCTTTTTCCACCAGACCATTACTACCGAGCAGGTCGTCGGTTACTTCAACCAGCAACTGGGCCAGGACCTCACGCCCGTATTCAACCAGTACCTGCGCCATCCAGGCCTGCCGGTGCTGGAGGTGCGCTTTCCTACCAATGGCCCGCCCCAGGCCCGTTGGATTGCCGATGAAGCCGGCTTTGCCCTACCGGTGCGCCTGCGCCAACGCGGCGGCAGCTACCAGACGGTACCTGTCACCACTACTTTTCAGTCGTTAGCTGTTCCCAATTTGAAACGAGATAATATGGAGGTAGATACCGAAAACTACTACGTAGGAACGTTATTTGAATAGCGCGAAGGTAAATTGTCTTATTCTTCTATATGTCAATCTATAATTGGGAAATATACTGCGCTACTCTTTTATATATATAAAGCAGCATGTTGGAATCTTTTCCTTGCGAAACGTGTAAATTCGGCTGCTTACAGCTTTCAATGAGGTTGAAGGCTTTTGTTTTGCCTTTTCTGCCTCTGGTTTCCAGAAGCATAGAATAATAAGCGTGTAAGCGCCTCAATGGTATTTTATATAAGAAAAAGTAGTTTTTGGCATAGTACGCCGGGCTGGTTTTTCGCTGAGCGCAAAGCGTATGGTAGCTCCTTCTGTTCCCCTCACTTGTCAGGCCTGCCCCCACGTTGAACGCTCTTTGTTGGGTAACTGCCAGCACGCCGAAATGGCCTTGATAGCTGGGGGCAAACTGCACCAGTCGTACGGCAAGGGCCAGGTGATTTTCCAGCAGGGCAGCCGGGCCGCCGGCCTGTACTGTGTGTACCAGGGCAAGGTGAAGATTTCCAAGCTCAGCGCCGATGGCAAGGAGCAGATCATCCGCCTAGCCCGGGAGGGCGACGTGCTGTGCTATCGCTCCCTGATGATGGGCCAGTTCTGCACCACCGCCGCCACCGCCCTCACCGACTGCGTGGTGTGCCTCATTCCGCGCCCCGATTTCTTTAGTCTGCTGGAGCAGAATCCGCAATTTTCCCATTCCCTGCTCCGCCTGATGGCCCGCAACCTGGGCGAGGCAGAGGAACGGCTGTTGCATACGGCCTACAAACCCGTGCGTGAGCGGCTGGCCGAGGCCCTGCTGCTGCTGCACCAAGCCTTCCAGCCCGCCACCAACGAGCCGTTCAGCATTCCCGTTTCCAGGGAGGATCTGGCCGCCCTCACCGGTACCACTAAGGAAACGGCTAGTCGTCTGCTTTCCGAGTTCCGCAACGAAGGTCTGGTGCTCACGCAGGGTAGCCGCATCACCGTATTGGAACACGAGAGGTTGAGTCATCTAGCTAGCCTGTATGATTGAAATAATACAATTGAATATCCGTAGGCACTGCCTGCCGCGTATCTCCTCGGCCAGCTTCTGCTGACCGGGGATTTTGCTTTTTCAAGGATTGTGCGTAAGATTGTTGAAATAGTATTATAGTTATCCCATTGTGGGTTCCCAAAGTGAATGGAACGGGAAAAGTTTAATTAGAATCATTTGTATGATTGATGCGGATCATTTCATTTAGGGGGTAAATGCGGGAGTTTTGTAGAGCAAGTCAGCAAGCTACCGGCTGTTATCCGGCAGTTGTATTAAGTAGCTGTTCTTTGTGATTCTGAGTAAATTGCCAAAACGGGTTTTGCGAGTCAACGCGTGGATCAGTGGAACTCAGGTAATAATCAGAAACGTAGGTGGCTGACTCTTCACTTCCACACATTTTCACTTCCCCCCCCTGTAATTATGGCTTACTCTACGAACAACGCTGCCGGCAAAGTCATCCAAGAAATCCTCAACGATTTGCCCCAACTGGTAGCCGTGGCCGTTGTTGACACGAACTCCGGCATGAGCCTCGCTTCGCACACGAACTCGCCCAGCATTAACCCCGACACCGCTGCGGCTTACAATACGGAGGTCGTAAAGCAGAAGCAGAAGGCTATGGCTGCCCTCAAGCTGACCGGCGAAACCATTGAGGATATCCTCATTACGCTTTCTAACCAGATTCACCTTCTCAAGCTGGCCGAGAATAATAAGTTCATTTACCTAGTGGTGAACTCGCGGGATACCAACCTGGCCATTGCCCGGGAAGTACTGCGCAACCACGCAGCGGCCCTGAACTAAGCCAGCAGCTGCGGCTCCCTTTGCCGGGACAGCCCCACCCCTGGTGGCTGTCCCGGCTGAGTCGGGCCCGGGCTCCCTGGCCTGGGCAGCCGGTAACCCGGCTACACCAACCGGCTCAGCCGGGGGCGAGCGGCTGGTACGCAACGCTTTTGGTGGCCTCTGCTATGCAAATACCCTTTCTGAGTCAACTTCAGACCCTTACCGGGCCGCCCGTCAATAAAATTGTGGGTGTGGCCCCGGCCGGGCCGGTACGCCTCGCCGCCGAGCAGATTCTGCAGCACGTACTGCGCGGCTTGCCCGAACTGCTGGCCGCCGCCGTGGGGCAGATTGCCTCCGGCCAGCTACTGGCCTCTTACACCACGTCGCGCGACTTCAATCCCGCCAAAATTATCGGGTTCAACGCCGAGGTGATCCGGCAGCAGCGGCAGTCCATGCAGGCATTGCAACTGCCCCCCGATGAACAGTTGACGGAGTTGCTGATTACCCTGCGCACCCAGCTGCACCTGCTGCGGCTGTTGCCCGATGGGCAGCGGTTTCTGTACGTGGCCGTGGATTGTCGTGATACCAACTTAGGCATTGCCCGGGAGGTGATGCGCACCTGCGAAACCTGAAGGATCTGAGGGGGTAGCGGTGACACCAGTGCTCGGGTAGTTCATTCTTTTTCTCACCCTTTTAGCCCCACTGCTTGCATGAAACTTACTGCTTCTCCCTTCAACCCCACCACCGGCGAACTGCTGCCGGTGTACCGCGACGCTTACCTGCGCGGTGACTTGAGCAAAGCCTCGGCCCAGGCCGTAGAAGCCTACCTCCACCGCGACGCCGACAAGGCCCACGAAACCCTCAGCCGCTGGCAACATCTGCGCGACGCCGACGAAGCCGAAGCAACCCCCACCTGGGTACAGAAGCAGCTACTCTACATCCGCACCGAGCCGATTCGGTTCCGCCGCCGGACTACGGGCTTAGTAGCCTCCGCTGTGCTGGTGGGCACCATGGTATTTGCCGGTACCCGCCTGCCTTCCGAGCGCACGCCCGTGAGCGACAGCACGCCCACCGAGCTGACGCCGCTGGTAGCCGACGCCGGTACCATTGCCGAAGCTGGTACGATGGCCAGTGCTGAGGCCAGCAGCTCCCGCGCCATGCTCACGGTCCGGGGCCGTATTCTGGATGAAAACGGCGCGCCGCTGATTGGCGCTACCGTGTTGCAGCCAGGTAGCTACCGGGGCACTTCTACCAACGCCCAGGGCGAGTACGTGCTGCAGGTACCGGCTGGCACCACGGCGCTGCACTATGGTTACGGCGGCTACCAGGATGCCCAGATGAGCGTGCAAACCACTGGCTCGGCCGACGTAACGCTGCAGCCCCGCGCAAAAGCCGGTAAACGCCACTGGTGGCAGTTTTAGCGCACCGGATAGCTGGTCGGTACGAGCTTGCTGCATTGCTGAAACGTACCGGCCGGCCTGGCTGCTTTATCTGATTATTTAGTCCTCAAGTTGCGTGAAACCGAAGTCGTATCGAAAGAAAGCTACCCGCCAGCCTGCCGTGCGCAAACGGCAGCTGGAGTTGCTAAGCCGGGCCAACGAGGTGGTGGAGCAACTCCGCAACGAGCTGCCTCAGCTACTGGCCGTGGCCGTGGTGGATGTAGCTTCGGGCACTAGTCTGGCCGCGCATACGTCTTCGCCCACCCTGGATTTGCTGACGGCTGCGAAGTTTCAGGCTGGTCTGGTGCAGCGCAAACACGAGGCCCTGGCCGCCCTGAACCTGCCCGATGAGCAGCTGGAGGACATTATGATAACCCTGTCCAGCCAACTCCACTTGCTCCGGCTTAGCAGCACAGGCGAGCGGCTGATTTCGCTGGTGGTGGATGCTCAGACCACCAACCTGGCCCTAGCCCGGGACATTCTTCGCACGCGGGCCGAACAGCTGGACGCAGCTTCGGCCCTGCGGGCGGCGTAACGCGAAGTGCTGCTGCAACGCCGCCTGGGTAGCTGCAGGGGAGCCGTTCGGGCGGCCCGGAAGTGAGGCGGCGCTTCGCTCTTTTTTCCAGGGGCCCCGGCCCACCGGAAATACTGACGGAGAAACCTCCCAGGAGTTTTCAGTCAGCCGGCGCTTTATCCGGCGGCCGGCATTGTGGCACCGAATTACCGGCCTTTCCGCCCGAAAGGAAAGCCACCGGGTTCAGTTTCCATCCTGTCGTTTAGCGGCTCCTCCGCTGGCTCCGGCCGGCAGGGGAGCCGTGTTGCGTTTTGGCGGGCGGGCGCAGAACTGAAGAACGGTTCCGGTCGGGAGGGCGCAGCCCGTCGGGCCGGTTGCCGGACGCTGACGTTGTTACATCGTCGTGCTGACACATCACGCGGCCATCGGTCCGACGGGCTACACCCGCCAGCCCGGAACTACTTTACAATTTCACCACTTCACAACTTCACCGTCCGTACCTTCGCCCCAGTTGATTCTCACCGAATTCATCGTAGCATGAACCAATACGACGTTACCGTCATCGGCTCCGGGCCCGGCGGCTATGTGGCGGCCATCCGCTGCTCCCAGTTGGGCCTCAAAACCGCCCTCATTGAGAAGTACGACACCTTGGGCGGCACCTGCCTCAACGTGGGCTGCATTCCTAGCAAGGCCCTGCTCGACTCCACCGAGCACTACCACAACGCCGCGCACACCTTTAAGGAGCACGGCATTGAGCTGAGCGACCTGCAGATTAACATGAACCAGCTCATCGACCGCAAAAACGGGGTGGTGAAGGCCAATACCGACGGGATTCAGTTCCTGATGAAAAAAAACAAAATCGACGTCATCCACGGCGTTGGTTCGTTTGTCGATAAGAACCACATCAGCATTGCGCCCACGGCCGGTGGCGAGGCCCAGCAGATTGAGACGAAAAACGTCATCATTGCTACCGGCTCCAAGCCCACCGTGCTGCCGTTCATTGCCCAGGACAAGGAGCGCATCATCACCAGCACCGAGGCCCTGAACATCCGCGAAGTGCCCAAGCACATGATTGTGATTGGCGGCGGCGTAATCGGGCTGGAAATGGCGTCGGTGTATGCCCGCCTCGGCGCGAAAGTGTCGGTGGTGGAGTTCATGGATTCCTTGATTCCGACCATGGACCGCGGCCTCGGCAAGGAGCTGAAGCGCATCCTGGGCAAAATCGGCATCGAGTTTTTCCTGAGCCACAAAGTAACCGGCGCTACCCGTGAGGGCGACGCCGTAACCGTAACCGCTACCAACCCGAAAGGCGAGGAAGTGAAGTTTGAAGGCGACTACTGCTTGGTAGCCGTGGGCCGGGTGCCCTATACTGCCGGCCTGAACCTGGAAGCCGCCGGCGTACAGATGGAGGAGCGGGGCCGCGTCAAGGTTGATGAGCATCTGCAAACCAACGTGCCCGGCATCTACGCCATCGGCGACGTGGTGCGCGGCGCCATGCTAGCCCACAAGGCCGAGGAAGAAGGCGTGTTTGTGGCCGAAACCATTGCCGGCCAGAAGCCGCACATCAACTACCTGCTCATTCCCGGTGTGGTGTACACCTGGCCCGAAGTGGCGGGAGTGGGCTACACTGAGGAGCAACTGAAGGAGCAGGGCAAAGCCTACAAAACCGGCTCCTTCCCGTTCCGCGCCTCGGGCCGCGCCCGCGCCTCCATGGACCTCGACGGCTTCGTGAAAGTGCTGGCCGACAAGGAAACCGACGAAATCCTGGGCGTGCACATGATTGGCCCCCGCATTGCCGACCTCATTGCCGAAGCCGTAACGGCCATGGAGTTCCGCGCCTCCGCCGAGGACGTAGCCCGCATGAGCCACGCCCACCCCACCTATGCCGAAGCCATGAAGGAAGCCTGCCTCGCCGCCACCGAGAACCGCGCGATTCACATGTAAAAGGGCGTATAACGATGTAACTTGAAAATGGCTGTTGGTCCTTCCCGGATTAACAGCCATTTTTATTTGCTCGAACCTAAGGTTGATTCGGCTTAACTCTTTCAGCAGTTATGGCAGCCCCGATAGTACAGGAATTCACGTTTGCGCATCAAGCACCTGCTATAGATGAAGTAGTCAACGACCTAATAACAATATCAGGGCTGCTCATTGAATTCGATACCCATCCTGGAGGCAGCGAGGACTCTACTATGTGGCATATTAGGGCGCTGTCTGTACCAATGAAGTTGGTAATTGTATCCACAGGCAAAGGCGTGCCGGCTTACATTATCGGGTATGATTCTTCCAGCAAGCGGACTCCCTATCTAGCCGGCACACTCCAGTGGGTGTTCTCCAGAAAGGGCGGCTTTTGCGAAGAGGAAATGCCTGAGTGGGCTGGCTTGCGCTGGGCGAATGTCCGGAAAACCTGGAATTTGGGTTAATGCCACAGTTTTGGCGGAAAATAAAGCGGCGGTAGCCTCTAAGAGCTACCGCCGCTTTTTCGTTAGTGGATGATGTAGCCAGCTACCATAAACCCAAGAAGCCCTTTTTCTTGGCTACGTTGGGACGGGCTACGTCTATCACGTCGGAAATACCGATTTCATCAAACTTGTCGAGCAACGCATCAACGCCCTTCTTCATTTTTAGCTCCATCTCTTCCTTGTAAATGGGGTACAAGCAGTAGAAGTGGATGGTTTTTTCGTCTGTCACGCGCAGTTCCCGGAACTCCTCCGGTAAGCTGATAGAAGGCAATAGTAGCATGCAGCCTAGCTTCGTGTCAGCGGCGTAAGGCTCGGCTTGTTCCCCGTTCGGGATGGTGTGGCCGGACCCCAGCCACGTGTGATATTCGTGCGGAAAACGAGCAATAAACTTCATCCAGCCAATGGGCCAATATGCTTCGTCCGTTGGGGTAGAGGCTGCCTGCCCAACGTCTGACAGAGGCCAGGTACTGGGCAACAGAATGCACAGCTCCGCGTACGCTGAGCTTTCTGCATCAGCGGGCACAGTCATGGGCAAGTCACTCATGCCGGACGTGACCAGCGTGTAAAAGGGAAAATCCTTGGTGGGAGCCACGATATGCACGTCCAAGTGCACTTTGTCCGAGATAAGCTCGTGAAAAACCCCGGTAACAGGGCCCACGTGCTGTTCGATGTGCCTCGAAATAGCCTCAATGGATTCCTCGTCGCCGGATGCCAGGCTGAACGGTTCGGGTTCTACATTTTCATAGCGGTAAATGGGTGCCCCGGAAGACGAATTCTCTGGTTCGATTTCCTGCTCTGACATAATGGGTAGCGTAAAGTGAAAAGAGAAAAAAGGAAAGCACGTTGCCCGGTTGCTGACAGACTCCCCGGGAAGGGTAATTGTAAAGAAGGAGGGCGGTTAATCAGGTCTTCTGCACCAACTTAAACCCGTCCTTCGTCACTTGGTACTGCTGGCCCTGGATGGTGATGGTTTCGCCTTCCAGCAGCTTGCTCAGGTCCATGATGTCACCCTCGATGGTGTGGAGGCTGAAGCCGTGCTTGCGGGCCAGGGCGAGGTACTTGGGGTTGATGTAGTCGCGCACGCCGCAGAGGATGATGCGGACGTGGGCGGTAGTGTTTTTGAGCAGCCGGGCGTCGCGGGGGAAGGTGTAGTTGTCGGCCAGCAGGATCAGCTCGGCCGAGTCGGGGGCAGCGGCCAGATGCTGGGCGTAGAGCAGGGCTTCGGCGTCGTTTTCGGGTGCGTCGCCGCCGCCGCCGGCCTTCATGGTTTCGATGAGCTTGTTTTTGATAGCCTCATAGCTATCCGTTTTCACGTGGTAGAGGCCGCCGGTTTTGCCCAAGCGCTTGTCTTTGTCGGGCTGGTCGTTGCCGTCGTTGAAGAACACGAAGGTTTTCTCGTCTTCAAGGGCGCTGAGCTGCAGCCAGGCCAGCAAATCGTAGGTGTAGGGGAACATGCTGCCGGTTACGTCCGTCACCACCACTTCCTTGCTCCACTCGGGGTGGCGCTGCATCACGCGGCTGACCACGTTGGCATCGGGCGGCAGGGCCGGTTCCTCGGCGGCCGTATCGGCGGCGGCCAGCAGCTCGCCTTTCTTGGTGATGCGCGCCTCGCAGTAGTCGTTCTTGTGCTGCTTGTTCTTCTTCTTCAGAAACACCCGGTAGAGCCGGGCCGCCGAATCGGGCAGGGCGAAGCTGGTAAAGCCCATATCGGGCGGGCCCAGCAGCTGCAGCGGCCCCAGCGGCAGCCGAATGGCTCCCTTGGCGGTGAAGGCAAACATCTTCCGGTCGATGGGGAAGCCGGAGGCGAAGGCCACGCTTTTGCGGATGGCGTCTTCCAGCTCCGGTACACACACGGGCCGGGCGGTGGGCAGCACCTTCACCGTCCGGATGGTGCCCCGGGCATCCACAGTCAGCTGAAATTTCACCAGCTGCGCCTCGCGCTGCGGGCAGGTGTAGAGGCGGCGCAGACTGCGGGCCATCTGGCGGTTGCTGAAGCGGGAGCCGGGCAGGTTGCAGGCCACTTTCTTGCCCTGAACCTTCTTACTGGCTTTGGGGCGCTTCTTTTCCAGGAGGCGCAGCTTGCGTGTGAGGCTGTCGAGGTCGGCGCGGCTGGTGGCGGCGGTGGCGTGCCGGGCCACGTACACCATAAAGCCGTGGAAAAACGGCTGACACTCACTGGGGCTGGTGCAGCCGGTCTGCTCCACCAGCGTCCACGTCACTGATTCATCCTGCAGCAACCCCGGCACGGCAGCGGCCAGATTGCGGATGCGGCTGAGGTTGAGCTGGCGCTGATTGAACGTAGGGTTAAGCTTAAAGGCTGTATACACCAGATCAATGCGCACAATGTGGCGGTCCTGCAGGCGCAGGGCATTCAGTTCAGCTCCCGAAAACGTGGAGGGCAATTGCAACGCTTCCAGATCCGGCAGCGGCTGGTAGCGGGCCGTGCGGTAGGCGTTCAGCTGATCATAGAAAGCGGTAAGGTCGGGCTCGGGTGGCGTGGTCTGGGCGTGGGTAGTGCCAAATAACAGCAGCAGCAAGCCGCAGAGGAAAGCCCGAAATGATACGAACAGCATACGGTAAAATAGATAGGCGCAATGGCGCGCAAAATACGGGTTTGCCGGAAAGCAGCAGCCGTATTGTTGAAGCAGGCGCCGCCAGGATACAGTAGCGGCAGGATCTGCGTCGGCAGTGGTATTTTTAGGGCCAATTCAAACACGAGGTTGCGTTCAGGGCTTGTGCGCACTGCCTGAACGGCGTTGTTGTTCGCACGCGGAAGCACACGTAAATTGGGCCATTCCAGGTCGCAGCCAAAAGCTGCAGGCCGCTATATTCCAACAAAGCTACGTGCCCTATGAGAAATTTTACCCCACAGACAGCCTGTACCTGGAGCCTACTGGTGGCTTGTGCGGGGCTGGCGGCCTGCCACGAAGCGGAGGAGCCAGAGCCGGACGTACAGCTGCCCGGCAAGTGGAAACTGGAGCAGGAATACCGGGGAATCCTGTATTTCGATGCGGCCGGCGCCCTGACCAGCCGCAACGACTACACGCGGCCCGGCGAAACGGGGGAGGCCCTGGAAATCGGGGATTCGACGTGGGTGTTGCAGCCCGACTATATCTATAGTGCCGCCAAAGACGGCGTATACCGGCAGAAGGATACCACCATTGTGGTGACGCTGAACCGCCCTTCCGGCTTCAACTTCCCCCTCACCGAAACCTATACCATATCGGACCTGAATGCGCACCGGGTAGTAATCCGGCAGAGGAATGTATTCACGGGCATGACGCACTATTACAAGTGGGTGTATACCCGCTGAGCGACGCCAGACCACTCATTATGCCTACGGCCGAAACGTTTCCCGCACTAGCCCCGGCGCGCACAAAAAAGCGCCAGCTACTGCGGGAGTAGCTGGCGCTTTCGGAATTGCGAACTGCTGGGGTGCAGCTATACGGCCACGGCCAGCTTCACGCCCACGGCACTGGGGCCCTTCTGGCCCATTTCCACCTCAAAGGTCACTTTGTCGTTTTCCTTGAGCGGGGCCGAAGTCTGCACCTGGTTGACGTGGACGAACACGCTTTCCCCGGTTACCTGGTCCTTGATAAAGCCGTAGCCCTTCGATTCGTTGAAGAACGTAACGGTGCCTTTGCGGATGGGGTCTTCCTGCTCCATGTCCTCCTGACGGATGGCACCGATGCGGATGTCCTCCACCGCAATGTCTTTCTTCTTCTTCGGATCGGGCGGCGTAGAGGAGATGTTGCCATTCTCATCTACATAGGCGAGCATCTCGTCGAGGCCCTGGCCTTTCTTGGCGTTGGCCTGGCGCTCTTCCTTCTTCTCTTCCTTATCCTGGCGTTTTTTCAGCCGCTTCTTTTCATTTTCCCTCTTGCCGAAGGTGGCTTGTGATCTACCCATGCGTAGTGTTAAGTCTTATGGTATCGGCCGCTTTGCCAAGCGAGGCCTCAAAGTGTAAAGCAACGTATCAATGCAGTACAATCCAGAACCTAGTAAAGTTCCTATATAAGGGACTCCGGAGGTAACGGCCCAACAAGCGGCCCGCAATGCCCCGCCGTTCCGGGATGGAAAGACGGTGAGCCTGGCAGGAAACGCTTGAGAAGCCGGTTGGAAACATGGGCACCGCTGCTGCCGCCGACGGAAAACGGGGGCTGCGGGCGCATGGTGTAGCTGCGAGGTAAAGTTACCCTTTAATTCCTGCAATTCAGCATAAACTCCCGGCAACTCGCCCAGGTTGGTGCGGACAACGGTATTTACCAGCTGGCGCGGGCCATTTTGCCGACGAGCGGGTTATAGGTGGCTTCCTGTCGGCAATACCCAGGAAGATGCTTTGTCATTATCTGCTGCCTAAAAGGCCCGTACTTGCCCGTATGCTTTCTGAACCCACCTACCTGGCCGCGCGCATGGTAGCGCCCATGATTGAAGCGCACTTTGCCCGGCACCGTGCCGCCGCGCTGCCCGAACACGTTAGCCAACTGGCCCCGGCCCCGGCCGCCAGTTTGGTTGAAGTTATTATCGATGCTGCCTTCTGGGCCAGTCTGCGCCGGGAGGAAGGCCACCCGCCCCGCATTTCGCTGGCCCTGCTGGAACCCGGGCAGGCTGAGCAGCCGGTAGTATTCGGGCAGCGCCGCCGCCTGATGCCCTATAACCTGCTGAAGCTGGCGCCGGCCGTGGAGCAGCCGGGTATTCATCTGGGGGTGTGGTTTGATGAGCAGGGGCTGTACGTGTGGGGCACGGCCACCGGTATTCCGCCGCTGTGCTTTGTGCTGGAAGTGGTGGAGCCCGGCCTGCTGGTAGCCAAACACCGCCGGGCCGATGGGTTTGGCAAATTTGTGAACGTGGCTATTCTGCGGGGCGACCAGCTGCAGCTGGTGGATGCCGAAAACCTGGCTGTTTCCGACTGCTCAGCACTGCAGGCGTTTCTGCCGGGCCGGGGGCTGCCCGCTGCCACCACCGGCGAAACCGACAACGTGCTGGTGGAGCTGGCTGCTGCCATGCGGGCCCACGGCCGGGGCGGGCTGGTGCTGGTGGTGCCACCTGACTCAGCTGGCTGGCAGGCCTCTATTGTGCAGCCCATGACCTACCCCGTGCAGCCCGCTTACACCGGCATTGCCGAGGTGCGGCAGCACGCCCAGGCCAGGTGGCAGTGGCAGGAGGAAATCCAGCGGGCCATTGGGCTGGTGGGCGGCTTTACGGCCGTGGATGGGGCCACCATCATCAACCGCGACTATCACCTGCTGGCCTTCGGGGCCAAAGTAGCCCGGGCCGAAACCAGTGTGCCTGTAGACCGGATGGTGGTAACCGAGCCGGTAGTAGACAGCACGGCCCGCTACTTACATCCGGCTCAGAACGGCGGCACGCGCCACCTAGCCGCCGCCCAGTTCGTGCACGACCAACGCGACTCCCTGGCCCTGGTAGCTTCCCAGGATGGCTTTTTCACCGTCTTCGCCTGGTCGGAAACTCTCCAGATGGTTCACGCCCACCGTATTGATGTGCTGTTGCTGTGAGTGGTTGAATGGGTGGATTGTTAAATAGGTGGACGGTTGGATGGGACTGTCCACCTATTTAACAATTCAACAATCCAGCAATCCACCCGTCCATCCATTTAACCATTTAAACCATTCACTCACCAGCTGCTGCCGGCCCCGCCGCCACCGGAGGAGCCGCCACTGCTGCTGGAACTGGAGCTGCCGGATGACGAGCCGGAACTGCTGGACGAGCTGCCGGAGGAGGTGGAGATGCGGGCAATAGTGTATTTCTGCTTTTCCTCGTGGTTGCAGAAGTAGCAGCGGTGAATGTGCCAGCCCCAGCCTTCCGACGAGGTGGTGGCGGAGTGCATAACCTGGTCGGGCTGGGGTTGCAGGGTGCGGTGGCGGCACTCGGGGCAGGGCAGCACATCGGTGCTGAGGTTTTGGTAGTCGAGCGTGAAGCTATGCTCACATTGGGGGCACTGCCACACGTCGTAGTCCACGGATTGCACGTGCTCCTCGGCCACCTGATGCAGGGCCAGCTTTTCGTCGTCGGCCTGCTCATCGAGGCGGTGCATGGGGGCGGCGCAGGTGGGGCAGGCGTACGGGGCTTCGCGCAGCTCGCGGAGGCGTTGGCGGTAGCGGGGCCAGTAGAACGCCAGCCCCAGCGGCAGCACCCAGGCCGTGAAGCCCAGGTTGTGGTGGGCCTTATCCAGAAAAACGTACTGCTCGTGCCGGGTTTTGGTGGCGTATTCAGTCCGCAACTGCTGGTTGACGCGTCGCAGATACAGCCAAGTGTACAGCAGCGGGAAGCCGTAGCATAACGTCAGCAGCCCTAGCCCCGGCAGCGGCCAGTTGGTGAACACCGCACAGGCCGTGTACAGCGGCACTACTATCAAGCTCAGCCACAACACCCAGCGTGGGGCCGTTACGGTAGGCTTCTGCACGCTCAGGGCAATTGTTACTATCACCCACAGCACCCCCAGTACCCAGGCGGCCACCACCGTCAGCCCGCTCCAGCTGTTATCCACAAATTCCTCCACCACCGCCGGGGCCAGGGCGGTTTCGGGCACCGCCTGCAACGTCTCGGGTACTGCCGTGGCGGAGTCGGAAGCGGTTAGGGCCGCTGAGCCGGTGCTGAGCTGGCGGATGAGGGCGGCCACGCCCTGGCGCACGGCTTCGTCATACCGCTCTTCGCGCAGCAGGGGCACCATGTACTGCTGCTGAATGCGGAAGCAGATCACGTCGGGCAGGTCGGCTTCGAGGCCGTAGCCGGTTTCCATTTCCACCCGCCGCTGGTCGAGCACCAGTAGCAGCAGCAGGCCGTTGTTCCGGTCTTTGTCGCCGATTTTCCAGCGGTTGAACAGGGCCGTGACGGCCGTTTTGGGGACTTCCTCGCCAATGCTGCGCACGGCCACTACGTCAATATGCGCCCGGCCGCTCTGGTCGAGGGCCTGCAGGGTGGCGTTCAGCTCCTGCACCGTGGTGGGGGCCAGCAGGCTGTCGGGGTTGCTGACGTAGGCTTCACCCAGCGTCTTGGGGTCGGGGATGCGGGTGAGGTAGTCGGCGGCGGGCGGGGCCTCGGGGGCTGAGCAGGCGGCCAGCAGCAGCAGGCCGCACGTCAGCCAAAGGAGCAGGAAGCGGAGGGGCATAGGCGTAGACAACTATTCGGTCTGCCGAATGTAGGCCATCAGTAGTCAATGCGCTACTGTCTGACGGTAAGCCAGCCTGTGTACAACTGTCCGTTACTGTGGTGCCGAAGCCGGTAGTAGTAGGTTCCAGGCTCGGCCCCGTTTCCCCAGTCGTTACGGTATTCGGCTGCCTCGTACACTTTGCGGCCCCAACGGTTATAAAGCTCCAGTGAGTACGGGCCGGCCGGCAGCCCCTGCAGAACCCACCGTTCATTGAACAGGTCGCCGTTGGGGGTGATGATGTTGGCGGGCGGGGCACATGCCGTCACAGCAATCCGGCGGCTGACAGTGAGGGGGCCGCAGGGAGTACTGAGCCGGAGGGAGTACAAGCCCGGTAGCCGTACTTCCAGGGTAGGGTTGCGCGAACCATCCGACCACTGGTACTGACTTCCCGCGGGTAGGTTGGCGGGAGCCCGCAGCTGCAGCACCTGATTCTCGCACAGTGTAGTATCGGGTCCCAGGCTGAAACCTGTAAAGTCCGGAGCCGGGCGCACTACTTGCCGGGCCTGATCGGTACAGCCTCCGGCGTAGGTAGCTACTACCGAGTAGGTGCCCGTCTGCGCTACCTCAATACTGGCGGTGGTGGCGCCCGTGCTCCAGCGGTAAGCGGTAGCCCCGGGTGTTTGTGCCGTGAGACGCACCGGTCGTCCCGCGCACAGTACCGAGTCGCCGGTAATCCGGAGGCTGCCTGCCGGCGTGGTAATAGTGATGGTGGCCGTAGCCGTGCACCCCCCCGCGAAGCTGGCTACTATGCTGTAGGTGCCGGGCTGCGTGACGCGCAACGTGGCCGTGGTAGCACCGGTATTCCAGCGCAGTTGCGTAGCCCCCGGCGCGTTGGCCGTCAGGTCCGTCGATGCGCCGGAGCATACCTGCGGCCCACCGTCAATAGTAACTGTGGGTGTGCGAACAATTAAACGTTGGGTTACGGAGCAGGCCACACCGTAAAAAGCCGTTACATGGTAAGTGCCCGGCTGTCGGATGGTGATAGCGCTGGCGCTGTCGCCGGTGCTCCACAGGTAGCTCGTGGCACTAGGGGAAACGGCAGTGAGTCGGGCGGTGGAGCCGGCGCACAACAGCGTGTCGCCGTCAATGCGCAGGTCCGGTACGAAGGGTGCCACCACCTGCTGGTCGGTACTAGTCTGACCGTCCGGAAACGTGGCCGTGACGGTGTAGGTGCCAAGCTGCGTTACCGTGATGGATGGCGTAGTGGCACCGGTGCTCCAGCGGTAAGAGGCGGCAGGCACGCTGGTGGTGGCCGTCAGCAGCAGCGGCTGCGAGCTGCACAGCAGCGAGTCGCCCCGGATTTCGACGCGGGAACGGGTAGGAGGCGAGGCCGCCAGCTTCAGGGCCCAAAAGTCGCTACTGCCCCAGAGGGGAGCGGTGCGTTCCCCGGAAGGACTGCCGTTGGATGTGCCCGCTACGAAGTACGTGCCATCGGGCGCCTGCAGTACCCCCGAGGCCTGGTCACCCTCCGGAGTGCCCAGAGTACGCTCCCACTGTAGGCGGCCCCGGCCGTCGGTTTTCACTACCCAATAATCAAAGAACCCGCGGCTGGGCTGCGACTTCTCAAACGAGGCGGAGCTCGACGATTCACCGGACAGCAGATAGCCGCCATCGGGCGTGAGGGACATGGTGCGCAGGTCGTCCTGGCCGTTGCTGCCGAAGCTGCTGTCCCACTCTTTCTGGCCCAGCGAGTTCAGTTTCACCACCCAGTAATCATCGCCTCCCCGGCAGGGCTGGGACCGGTCGCCGCTGCGGTTGGAGCCGGAAAAGCCGCCCAGCACGTAGCCGCCGTCGGGGGTAGGCAGTACATTGGTCATGATGTCGGTGATGTCGCCGCCGTACGTCCGGTCCCATTGCGGGCGGCCGGTGGCATCCAGTTTCACCACCCAGTAATCCACTGAGCCCCGGATGGCTTCGGACTTGTCGCCGGAAATGCCCGACACCGAAAAACCGCCCACCACGCAGCCACCATCGGGGGTGGGGCTCAGGCAGGTGCTCTCATCGTATCCGGTGCCGCCCAGCGTCCGGTCCCAGAGGGTAGTACCGTTGGCGTTCAGGCGCACCACCCAGTAATCATATTCTCCCCGGCAGGCGCTGGTTTTGTCGCCCGAGATACCGGAATTGGAGAAGCCGCCCAGCAGGAAGCCGCCGTCAGCGGTTTGCTGTACTTCCGACAGATCATCGGTACTGTTGCCCCCCAATGAGCGGGTCCATTGCTGGTTGCCGGCCGCATCCAGCTTGGCAATCCAATAATTAGGCAGGGCAGTGCTGCCGCTGATACCGCCCAGTACGTAGCCACCATCGGCAGTGAGGCGCAGGAGGGTGGGCTGATTACCGGTTCCGAAATTGTGGATTCGTTCCCACGCTTTGTTGCCGTCAGCAGTCAGCTTTACCACCCAGAAGCCCGGTTGCACCAATGTTTTATTGCCGGAAGCCCCCGATGCCGATGGCCCGCTGAGCAGGTAACCGCCGTCGGGCGTACGCAGGGCACCGGTCAGGTGTTCAAAATCGGAACCGCCGAAGGAACGGTCCCACAGAATAGCAGGGGCTTGGGCCGCTGCCCACTGGCACCATAGCCAGCCGGCCAGCAGCAGGCCAGCCTGCCGGATACGGGATAGGGTTGTAAACACGATAAAAAGGTAAAGGTGTCAGCAGATAAAGAAGGAAAGGAAGTTGAATAAACTACACTCTAAGCACTACACAGACTATTCTGGTTCATTGTCCTCGTTGGCGGCGTCCGGGGGCATCAGCTCGGGCATTTCGCGCACCTCGCCGGGCTGCATATCCGTGAGCCAGATGGAGCCCACGCGCACCCGCACCAGGCGCAGGGTGGGGTAGCCGGCAGCGGCCGTCATCTTGCGCACCTGCCGGAATTTGCCCTCCGTCACGATGATGCTCACCCAGCTGGTAGGACCGTGCCGCTCGTCGCGGATTTTTCGGCCCCGGGCCGGGAAGTCGGGGGCCTGCTCCAGGCGGCGCACCCGGGCCGGCAGCGTCTGGTACAGCACGCTGCGGTGCGCAATTTCGAGGCCCTCCTGCAGCTGTCGGATGGCCTCGTCGGTGGGTACGCCGTCAACCTGGGCGTAGTATTCCTTTTCCACGTCCTTGCGGCGGATTCGCTCACTTACCCGGCCGTCGGTGGTGAGTAGCAGCAGGCCCTCACTGTGCTCATCGAGGCGGCCCACGGCCATGGTTTCGGCCGGAAAATCGTGCAAATCACCCAGGAACTTCTTTTTTCGGGCCTCCCGGGCGTTGTTGCTCATGAACTGGCTGAGGTAGCCGAAGGGTTTGTACAGCAGAAAGTGGCGGTGCTCGGTCATAGGCCCGCAAAGGTACGGCGGTAAGCTATCAGCTACAGGCTATCAGCTACAAGCCGCAAGCTTGCGGCTTGTAGCTGATAGCTTGTAGCTGGCTCACAGCAACCCATGTACTTACCGCCCGGCGTTGAGGGCGTAGATGTTGCCCAGTACCCGGTAGAAGTGGCCGTGGGCGGCAGGCTCCAGTTGGTCGGCGAGGTAGCGCTGGCCTTCCCGGCGCAGGTTCTTAGGAAACTGCACGTTCCAGTCGGCGTGGTAGCCGGTGGTTTCCACCTTCACGCGCAGCTTGCCGCTTTCCTTCACGCAGCGCAGCACCACGCCCTGGGCTGCGGCGGGGGCGGCTTCCAGCACGTCGCTCTGCACCACGGCCACGGCTTCGGCGGGGGCCTTTATGCTGCGGGCGGCCTGCACCACGCCCTGCTGTGCCTGGGCAATGGCGGCTTCGCTCACGTCGAGGCAGGCCAGGGAGCCGTCGGTGGTGACGAGGTAGAGGCGCTCCTGGAAGTACTGCATAGAGCAGGCCGAGCCGCAGCCGGTGGCCAGCTTCCAGAGGCGCTGCCCGTTCTCGTCGAAGCAGTACACCGAGGAACTGTTGTCGCCGGCAAACACGTGGCGGCCGCCGGGCGAGGTGGCGCAGGAAAACACGGCGCTGTCGGCCTGAAAGGTTTGCACCGGCTGGCCTTCGCGGGTGAACTTGTGCACTTTGCCCTGGGCCGTGCCGGCGTACACGTGGTCGGCATCAAGCCAGCCGAACAGCACGCCGCCGGTGGGCTGCTGCCACACGCGCGTGCCCTGGTCCCAGCCGTAGTAGCAGCTCACGCCGGCACTGTCGCCATAGAAGATGCGGCCGGCGGCGTCGCAGCGGGCCATCCAGGCCTGGCTGCCGGCGGTTTTCACGGCCCACTGCTCCTCGTCCTCGTAGTTGACGGTGGTGAGGTTGCCGCCCGCGTCGGACACGGCCAGCAGGCCGTTGCGGATGTCGAGCCAGTAGATGTCGATGGCGGGGTTGATTTCGTAGGCCAGGCGCGGGGTTTTGCCGGCTAGGTCGTACACGTTGCCGTCGTCGCAGCCCACGTACACCCAGGAGCCGTCCGACACGATGCACTTCACGCCTTCGCTGAGCTGGTACTGCAACTGCACTTCGGCCTCATGATTGAGCTTGAACACGCGGCCCTCCTGGTTGCCAATCCAGCAGCCCTTCTCATCCACAAAAATCCCGAAAGCAATGGAGTTGGTACGGAAGCGCCACAGCACCGGGGCCGTGTTCTTGGACGTAGACGGCCGGCTTTCGATGACGCGGCGGGTAATGGTGCGCTTCTGGCGCACGCCCTTTACGGCGTCTTCGTAGCCCTTGCGCTTCTTCTCACCCACTTTTTTGAGGGCGAGCTTGGTGGCGGCTTCCTCGGAGGCGCACACCTGGCTGGTGCTGGTGCCGACCGTACCGATGCGCCCGTAGCTGAGCGTGAGCAGGGTGCCATCCACCACGGCTTCGTAGAACTTGTGGGAGCTGCCGGAGGCTTCTTCTTCGGAGAATTCGAGGTAATACGTTTGCATTCAGCGGAAGGAAAGGAAGGATAGAACAGGAGCGGAGCTGCCGGCCGAAGCCGGCCAGATCGTGCGAATATAGAAATCCGGCGGAATTTGTCGACCAGCCGTCGGGCCGGGCGCGGGCCGGCAACGTTGCCGGCAACGTTTGCGCAAATAAACTGTTCAGCGCGACCCTGAATAGCCCCTGTAAATCAGTAGAATACTGCTCTGAACGCGCTTTTGCCGGCGTATCGGCCCGCGGGCCGGGACCGGTTTCTACCCAATTCCCACCCTTCCTGTATGCTACTACCTCTACCCCAGCGTCGGCCGGGGCGTTCCGCGTTGCGGGCCCTGCTGGCCGGCGGCCTGCTGCTGACGGCCGCCGGGCCAGCCCTGGCCCAGCTGCCCACGTTTCCGGGAGCCGAAGGGGCCGGCCGCTTCACCAGCGGCGGCCGGGGCACGGCCACCACGGCCACCACGGTGTTCGAAGTCACCAACCTCAACGACGACCTCAACCCCGGCAGCCTGCGCTATGCCCTCACCCAGCCCGCCACCTACCGCACGGTGGTGTTTCGGGTATCGGGCACCATTCATCTGCTCACGCCTTTGAAGGTGCAGCAGCCCAACACCACCCTGGCGGGCCAGACGGCCCCCGGCGACGGTATCTGCCTGGCCGACCAGCCGTTTTCGGTGGCCGCTGATAACGTGGTGGTTCGCTTTCTGCGCTTCCGGCTGGGCGACAAGTTCCAGAACCTGGGCATGGTGAACGGCAGCGGCGACGGGGACGCCTTCAACGGGGTGGGCCGCCGCAAGCTGATGATTGACCACTGCTCCATGAGCTGGTCGGCGGATGAGGCCTGCTCCCTGTACGCCGGCGACAGTATCACGCTGCAGTGGAACCTCATCAGCGAGCCGCTGGACTATTCCTACCACTTCGAAACCGGCGACACCGACTTCGAGCGCCACGCCTATGGGGGCATCTGGGGCGGGCGGCACGCCTCGTTTCACCATAACCTGCTGGCCCATTGCCGGGGCCGTCTGCCGCGGTTTGATGGCAGCCGCAACCTCTCGCCCAACACGCCCGGCCAGGAAAACGCCGAGTTCGTGAACAACGTGCTCTACAACTGGGCCAGCTACACCACCAACGGGGGCGAGGGCGGCAACTACAACATCATCGGCAACTACTACAAAGCCGGGCCCTCCACAGCCACGGGCTCCTCGGTGGGCGTGCCCGTGCGCTACCAGATCATCAACCCCTACAAGAGCAGCAGCCTGCCCTACGGCCGCTATTACCTGAGCGGAAATTACGTGGAGGGCTCGGCCAGCATCACGGCCCGCAACTGGCGCGGGGCCTCCATGAACGGCGGCACCCAGTCCGATACCGCGCAGGCGCAGGCGGCCGGACCGTTTGCCGGTTTAGTCACGGCCCAGTCCGCCCAGCAGGCTTATGAGGCGGTGCTGACCGGAGCCGGAGCCGTGCTGCCCGCCCGCGACGCCCACGACCAGCGCATTGTGCAGGATGTGCGCAACCGCACCGGCAGCCTCATTGACGTGCAGGGCGGCTTCCCCCACGGCACGCCCTACACCCAGACCACCGGAGCCTGGCCCGTGCTCAGCTCCCAGCCCGCCCCGCCCGACGCCGACCACGACGGTATGCCCGATGCCTGGGAAACGGCCCGGGGACTGAACCCCGCCAACCCCGCCGACCGCAACGTCCGCACTGCCAATGGCTATACCCAGCTCGAGAACTACCTCAACGGCCTCACCAGCGTGGTACTGACCGCGCCGGCCGCCCGGCCGTCGGGCACCGGCCTGCAGCTGTACCCCAACCCGGTGCAGGACGGGCGGCTGCAGGTGGCGCACCCCGCCGCCGGCCCCGGTGCCCGGGTGGTGGTGTACAACGCGTTGGGCCAGCAGGTGGCTGCCGCCGCGGTAGCGCCTAACGCCCGCGAAACTCGCCTGCCGCTGCCGCCCCTGGAATCCGGCACTTACCTGCTCCGCTTCCTCGACGGCTCCCGGCAGCTGCTCACCCGCTTCGCGCAGGAGTAGCTGCCCGCTTTCCGCTCTGCTTTCCACCAACCAAATTCCCCCATTCCGTATGCCCAACACCTCTACCTATCGGTACTGGCTGGTCACCAGCTGGCTTTTGCTGCTGACCACGCTGTTCAGCGCCCGCGCCCAGACCACCACCTACAATGCCGTGGTGGCCCAGGATGGCAGCGGCAACTTCCGCACGGTGCAGGCCGCCATCAACGCCGCCCCGGATAACGGCACCACGCTCTACACCATCTTCATCAAGAAGGGCCGCTACCGAGAGAAAATTACGGTGCCCGCCACCAAGCCGTTTCTGCAGCTGGTGGGCGAAAATGTGGCCAACACCGTGCTGACCTACAACGACGGGGCCAGCACGCCGCTGCCCGGGGGCGGCACCATTGGCACCCAGAACTCGGCCAGCTTCACGGTGAATGCCAACGACTTCAGCGCCCTCAACCTCACGTTTGAGAATTCCTACGGCGACGGGACCCAGGCCGTGGCCGTGCTGGTGAATGCCGACCGCGCCGCCTTCCGCAACTGCCGCTTCCTGGGTAACCAGGATACACTCTACACCAAAGGCAACGGCACACCCCGCCACTACTTCCGCGACTGTTACGTGGATGGCAACGTGGATTTCATCTTCGGCAGCTCCATTGGCGTATTTGAAAACTGCGTGGTGTACGCCAAGTCGCGCACCACGGCGGGCAGCTCGTTTATCACGGCCGCCAACACCCCGGCGGGGCAGGCGGCGGGCTATGTGTTCCGCAAAACCCGCTTCCCGGCCAACACCGGGGCCACGCAGTATGCCCTGGGCCGGCCCTGGCAAAACTCCACCGGCAGCAGCCCCCTGGCCAACAACAAAACGGTGCTCATCAACAGCCGCCTCAGCGCCAGCATCCGGCCCGAGGGCTGGGTAACCTGGGATGCGGGCACCGATGTGAGCCTGATTACCTATGGCGAGTTCCGCAGCCGCTACTTCGGGGGGCAGCTGGTGCCCGTGGCCCAGCGCGTGGCCTGGTCGAAGCAGCTGGCCGTGGCCGATACCGCGGCCTACCTCACCAGCACCCTGTTCGGCACTTGGAACCCGGCTGCCATTGCCGGCTTCGGCACGGCTACCGCCCCGCCCGATATTGCCGTGGCCAATCTGAAAGCCGAGAAGGGAGCCACCACGTCCACTATCAGCTGGAACACCAGCTGGCCCCAGGCCCAGATTACCTACGAACTGTTCCGCTCGGTGAACCGCGCCGCCGCCACCAAAGTGGGCGAGCTGACGGCCGCCACCGACACTACCGTGAACTTCCAGCTTACGGATGCCGTGCCGCCCTCGGGCAGCGCGTATTACTACTTTGTGCGGGCTGCCAAAACCGGCCAGACCCCGCACGTTACCGATTCGGTGCTAGTATCGAGCGTGCCTGCGCTGACTGTAACGGGCAGCCTGGGTGCGTTTACGCAGTACGCGGGCGGGCCCTCGGCGGCGCAGTCGTACACGGTGGCGGGCGAGAACCTGACCGCGCCGGTGCTTATCACGCCCCCGGCCGGCTACGAGGTATCGGCCAACGGCACCACCTGGAGCACCAGCGCCAACTCCCTGAGCCTGGCCCCCACGGCGGGCGTACTGGCCGCCACGACGGTCAGCGTGCGGCTGAACGCGGCGGCGGTGGGCAGCTACGCGGGCAGCATCAGCCACACCAGCACCGGGGCGGTGGCCGTTACGGCGGCCGTTACCGGCACCGCCACCAACCAGCAGCAGGTAGTATCGGTAGTGCTGCAGCAGTGGCCCCTCACGGTTTCAGCAGCCGATGACGCCGCCGTGCGTAGCGCGGCCGTTACGGCCAGCACGCCCACGCTCAAGCGGCTGTTCGTGTCCAACGGTACCACCGTGGCCACGGTGCCGGCGTACTCGGCAGCCTTTGGGCAGGCGCTGGGCGTCACAAGCAACGGCGACGGTTCCTGGGGCACGGCTTCGGGCGGACCGGGCGGCACGCCCAGCCGCCGCTTCTACGAGCAGTTTACCGTGACGGCCGCCGCTGGCCAGGCCGTGCGCCTCGATTCGCTGCTGCTCACGGCGGGCTTCTACAACACCTCCAGCAACACCAAACTGGCCGTGGTGTACTCGCGCAGCAACTTCACCGCCGATTCCACCGACGTAACCGGCGGCACCGGACCGGGCGGCGCGCTGGCGGCTTCCGCCAACGGTGCCTTCGCCACGCCCATTGCGTTGGCTAACCAGATCAACGGCCTCACCAACCGCTACCGGCTGGCTCTGAACGGCGGCACCGGTATCAACCTCACGGCCGGCCAGACGCTCACGGTGCGCCTGTACTTCAGCTGCGGCAGCTCCAGCCCCGGCCGCTACGCGCTGCTCCAGAACGTAGTTGTGAAAGGCAACCGCACCACCACTACCGGCACCCTGGCGGCCCGGCAGCTGGCGCTGGCCGCCTTTCCTAACCCCACTACCGGCCAGCTCACGCTCAGCCACCCGGCCGCTCCGACCGGGGCCACGGTTTCCGTATTCGCCTTCGATGGCCGCCTGGTAGCCCGGTTCCAGAGCAGGCCCGGCACTACGGCTACTCCGCTGAATGTGGCCGAGCTGGCAGCGGGCCACTACCTGGTGCGCTATGCCTCCGGCACCGGGCACCGTACGGCGGTTATCGTGAAGGAGTAATATTATCAACCCCACCCTACCAAAACGGCCCCGCAACCTGTGTTGCGGGGCCGTTTTGGTAGGGTGGGGTTGATTGAGTGGCCGGTTTTAGCGGTTTACGCGGGGCTTGCCCCGATAATGCACGTCGCTGGAGCCGGAGGTGTGGCTTTGCAGCTCCTCCGCTACGGCTACGTAGGCATCGGAAGCGCCGCTGGCGTGTACGTCGGCGGAACGGCTTTGCAGGTCGTAGCCTTTGTAGTCGCTGCTGCCGCTGAGGTGGATTTTCTGGCGGTCGGCGCGGCCGGTCAGGCGCAGGTCGCTGGCCCCGGAGGCTGAGGCGGTGAGGATTTTTACGTTCAGGTTCAGCGTCACGTCGGAAGCCCCGCTGGCCTGAATGGTGAAACTGTCGGCGATAAAGGGCGTGGTGCTTTTAACGTCGGACGCCCCGCTGACCGTGATGGCCGTGAGTCGGGGGCAGGTGATGTACACGGTGACTTTCTTGTTGGACAGCATCGACAGCAGGCCCTGCTCGCGGAATAGCACCAGGGTATTGCCCTGCACCTCGGTTTTCACGCTGGCCAATACGTCGGAATCGGCATCCACCTTCACGCTGGTGGCGCTGCCCTGGGTGAGCACCACATCAATGGCGCCGCTGGCTTTCACCTGCTCGAAGCCGCTCACGGAGCGGGTTTGCTGGGCGGCGGCGGTCAGGGTGGTAGCGCCGCTGAGCAAAGCTGTGGCGGCGAGAGAGGCGAGGAAAAAGTTCGTTTTCATCTGATCAGGGAAAAGCGTGGAAGATGGAGCATCGGCTGATAGTGAGGTAGATGGCCAACCGGCCCGAACCGTTGCCCGGCGGGGTGGCTTTTTCTGCAGACGGGCCGCAACCCGTGTTCAAGCCCCACCGTATCAGCCCCAACTATAGCGGCGGCTCTATATCTGGGCGGCTGCTTGTCATTTACTTCCCCTTACATGAATAAGTCTCTGCTTTTCCTTTCGGCTGCCGCCACGCTGGCGGTAGCTTCCTGCAACCAGGACAAACCCGCCGCCGTGGACGCGGCCACTACGCCCTCGGCCGACACGGCCGTGGTAGTGAATGACGGGGCCATGACCACCGATACGGCGGCTTACCGCACCGAAGCCGACCGCCTGGCCTCCCGCATTGCCGACGACCTGAAGCTGACGGATACCGTGGTAGTAACGCAGGTGACCAACACCTACTACACCCGGGGCCGCCGCCTCAATGAGGTAAATACCCGCTACACTACCGATACCACCGGCCGCTACGCCGCCCTACGCCAGGTGAACGATGAAACCGATCAGCAGGTAAAAACCTACGTAACGGAGCCGCAGTACAACACCTACGCCTCCAACCGGGGCAGCTACTACGAGGGCACGCCGTACACCACCACAGTAGTTACGACCCGCGAAACCACCACGCCCGCCCGTCGTAGCGGCCCCAGCATCGTGAAGTACGATAAAAAGGCCAATGGCGAAACCAAAATCGTGTATTCCAACGGCAAAACCGTGAAAGTCGACAAGGATGGCGACACGAAAGTGGAGTATAGAAACGGCACCAAAGTAAAGCGCGACGCCGACGACGGACAGGTGAAAGTGAAGAACTAACCTGCCGGCACCCGCCCCGCACAAAACGGCCCCCGTTCGGAATTTTCCGGGCGGGGGCCGTTTGGCGTACGATGTAGTCAGGCGTTACTCGCGGGTGAACAGGATATTGTTGGCTCCCTGGTGTAGCGTGAAGGTGTGCGCCGTCGGGTCGAAATCCATGGTGAGGCCGGCGGCGGCGTAGGTGAACTGCGTTTTGGAAACCGGCGTGAGCGGGAAAGCACTCTGGCCCGTGGCCTGCGCCATAAGCGTGGTACCCGAAGCCGTAACGGTGATTTTGAGCGGCATCTGGGTACTGGCGTACGTGCCAAAGTAGGTGCTCAGCTCGGCTTCCGTAAGCGTGGGCGCATTGAAGTTGGGCAGCCGGTAGGGTTTATTGAAGTAGATGGCCAGAGCGCCAAGCATCAGGTCATTGACCGTATAGCCGCTGCTGATGCCGTTGCCGCAATACGCCACGGTCAGCTTATCGGTAGGGAAGTACGTGAGGGCCGAGCGGTACCCATCAATGACGCCGAAATGGCCATAGCCCTGTTTGTCGCTGAACGGAATGGGCATGAGGCCCGCGCCGTAGTTGTCCTGCATGGTCTGCATCTGTAGCAGGGTAGCCGGCTTCACCAGCTTGCCCGCAAACAGGCCCTCTATGAAGCGCGTCAGGTCGGTCGGAGTGGAGGTGATGGCACCCGCGCCACCGGGCACACTCATGTCGGTTTCCGGCTGGATGCTCCAGGTTTTGCCATCCCAGTTGAACGAAGCCGCTTCGTGCTTCCGGGCGTCGAGGCGGCCGCCGTAGTACGTTTCTTTCAGGCCTAGCTTACCCGTAATGCGCTTTTGCAGCGCCTGGGCGTAAGGTTGTTTCGTGAGCTTTTCTACCAGATAGCCCAGCACCAGATAGTTGGAATTGTTGTAATCATACTTCGCGCCCGGCTCGAAATCCACGGGCCGCGCTTGGATGATGGCCAGCAGCTCTGCCTGGGTTTTGGTCTGGCTCATGAACTGCCCGTAAGCCGGGTCCCGCGTAAAATCGCCCAGACCGCTGCGGTGGTGCAGCAGCTGATCCACGGTGATTTTGCCGGCGTTGGGTAGCGTCGGAAACCAGGTAGCAATGGGCGCGTCCAGCTTCAGCTTGCCTTCTTCCACCAGTTGCATGATTAGGGTAGCCGTGAACAGCTTGGTCACGCTGCCAATGCGGTAGCGCGTGGCCGTGGTAGCCGGTACGCCCGGCTGCTCCTGCCCGATAGCGCGGCGGTACACTACCTTGCCATTCTGGGTGAGCTGAAAGGTGCCGGCCAGCTTGTGGTTGGCATCCAGGGCCGTGAGCAGGCTGTCGAGCCGGGGCTGATTGAAGGCAGTGGGGGCCGTTTGGGCCAGGGAAGTGCCGGCCCATAGCAGCGGCAGCACAAGCAGGGAAAGGGATTTGCGGAACATACAGCGAGGGAATAAGGAGGACAGAGAAAAATAGCAGCAGCAAAAGAAGTTATTTCCGGAAATAGGCCAGCAGCTCACTGCGGTAGGAGTTGCCGATGGGAATGAGCGTGTTATCCAGCAGCAGCACGTTATCGGGCTGCAGCATCCGGATGTGGGCCGCCGCCACGATAAACGAGCGGTGTACCCGCAGAAAAGCCGCGCCCAGCACTTCCACCATATCCTTCATGGTCTGGTGCAGCAGATAGGTTTTGGTAGCCGTTGTGATTTTCACGTAGTCCTTGCAGCCCTCCACGTACACTATGTCGCGGTGCGGGACTTTCAGCAAGCCTTGGCGCTCTTTTACCAGCAGGTATTTCTCGGTAGTAGCATCGGCAGGCGGCACGGGCTGGGTGGCGGGCAGGCGGGCCACGGCTTTCATAAACCGCTCGTAGCTGAAAGGCTTGAGCAGATAGTCCAGCACGTCCAGCTCGTAGCCCTCGTAGGCATACTCGCGGTAGGCGGTGGTCAGCACGGTTTTGGGCGGATGCGTGAGACTCTTGAGGAAGTTCAGGCCCGTCACCAGCGGCATCTCAATATCCAGAAACAGCAGGTCTACGGGGTGCTGTGCCAGGTGCTCGTAGGCCTCCATGGCGTTGCGGCACTTGCCCGTGAGCGTGAGGCCCGGCGTCTGGCCGATGAACTGCGTGAGCACCTGATGAGCAAGCGGCTCATCATCCACAATAAGGCAACGAACGGGGGCAGAGGTAGTGGTCATAGCAATGAACAGTGGGTAATGAATAAGGAGGCAAGCATTGATGACTACACCCGCAGCGTCAGCTCGGCGCGGTAGCGGCCGTTCTGTTCGGTCAGGTGTAGCTCGTGGGCATTCGGGTAGTAGAGGTTGAGGCGCTGGCGGATGTTCCGGAGGCCAATGCCGCCGCTGCGTTTGGGCGAGGCGGCCGGAGCTTCAGGCAGCATATCATTTTCGATGAGAAAGTGCAGACGGCCGGGCGTAGTCGTCAGCGTTGCCTCCACGGTAGCATCATCGGAGAAATGGTGGCGGCCGTGCTTGAAGCTGTTTTCTACCAGCGGCAGTAGCAGCAGCGGTGGTACCTGCATAGCGGCAGCCTCCGGGGCACCCACTGCCCGAAACTCCACCCGCGCTCCGGCATATTTTCGCTGCTCCAGCTCGAAGTAATTCTCCAGAAACGACACCTCCTCGGGCAACGCAATCCGGGCCTTGCCGCTGTCATACAGCACGTAGCGCATCAGTTCCGAGAGCAGCAGAATAAAGCGCGGCGTCTCGGGGGAGCCGGTCAGACTCAGGCCGTAAATGCTGTTGAGCGTGTTGAAGAGAAAGTGCGGCTGCAACTGGGCTTTCAACTGCTCCATTTGCAGGGCCAGGTGGTCTTTTTCCAGGTGGCGGCGGCGGTATTCGTGCTCGAAGGCCACGCGCATAAAAGCCACGCAGCTGAACGTGAGCAAATCGGTGAACAGCAGGCTGAGGTACGGTTGAGTCCGGGTAAGCAGCTGACCAACGGCCGTTGCGTAGCCCGCGTGGTAGTACTCCGCCAGCAGCGGCGGGCTGGCTACGTGCTGAAAGGCGCCGTGAGCCAGCAGCATGTTCAGCTTGATGCCCCACCACAGGTACCCCACCGACCCCACACCCAGCAGCAGGTAGCGCCGCCGGCGCAGCAGGGCCGGCACCAGCCCCCGGTAGTAGGGAAAGATGTAGAGCGTGGCCGCCACGGCAAACAGCATGAGCTGCGGATAAGGAAAGTTGGCGCGGTCAGTAGGCCGTTGGGCAACGGCCTCCATGAACCCATTGTACTTGTACATGCCCACGTACAGTACCCACGCCAGCCCCTCAAACACGAGCGGGAAACGGCTGGGCCGGTCGGGGAGCAGAGTGGGGGAGGGCGTTTGCATGGGGCCAAGTTGGTGGTTTTTCCTGCCGCCTGCCGCATGCCGGCCCCCGGTTTTCGACTAATGGGGGTGTTTTTTTCGACCAAAAATCCGGCCGCCTTGCTTCGTCGCCTCGCGGCCCGCTCTGGTCTAATAAAGCTTCTTTTCGCCTGCCGGGGGCTATTCCTTTGTGTCGTTGCCAGTCGCTGAACGGCTGGCCTTTCTCCCCCGACACCTTTCCTGTTCCTCGTTATGAAAACCCTCTTCCGCTCCCTGCTAGCCGCCACGCTGCTCACTGCTCCTGTTGCCGCTGCCTCGGCCCAGACTGCTCCGGCCGCCGCTTCCGACACTGCCCGCATCACCCTCGACGCCTCAGTAGTGAATGCCGTGAATACCCAGAGCTACTTCCTGTTCCGTCAGGCGGTGCAGCCGCTCATCAAGCAAATGCGCGGCAAAAAAGTAGTAGCCCTGGGCGAAGGCACCCACGGCTCGGCCGAGTTTTACAAGCTGCGCTTCTGGCTCACGCGCATCCTGATGGAAGATGAGGGGTTCAACCAGGTGGCGCTTGAAAACACGTACGCCGACTGTTACCGCCTCAACCAAGCCATGCACTCCGCCACCATCGACGACCTGAAGCCGCTGATGAAAAAGCACCTGCTCAGCATCTGGCAAAACCGTGAAACGGAGGAAATGCTGAACTGGATGCACACCTACAATACGTCCCACCTGCGCAAACTGGAGCTGACCGGTATCGACGGCATGTTTGGCACCACGGCCGCCGAGGTGCTGCGCGAACAGCTGACCACCGCTACGCCCGAGGTAAAGGCCCTTACTGAGCAGCTGGTGCAGCGTACCCAGTACCAGGATAAGGTGTGGGTTGACCTCAACGACCGGAGCATCCCGTTCAAGCGCCCCGAGATGCTAGCCAACGGCTGGGCCGGCTACGAAGCCACCGAGAAGCTGGAAAAGGCCCTGGCCAACCTGAAGCTGACGCAGCGGCAGCGCCCGGTAGTGGCCGGCGCCCTCAAGAACCTGCACCACTACTTCGATACGTTCTACCAGCCTAAGGTAAACAAGCAGGAGTCTTCGCGCGACAGTCTGATGGCCGAAATGACCCGGTTTCTGGTGCGGGATAAAGGCAGCAAAGTCATTGTGTGGGCGCATGATGCGCACGTATCGCGCCGCCTGGCCGTACCCGGCGACAACAACGGCGGCGGCACCGGCAAGTTTCTGGAGCGAATGTTTCCCGGCCAGTACTTTGTGCTGGGCACCACCACGGCCACGGGTACAGTAGCTGCTACCAAGCACCGCTTTATCTCCTCCGTCAGCCCCATGGCTTCTTATCCCCTCGAAGCGCCCGTGGCGGGTTCCTGGGAGGCCAGCCTGCAGGCTCTCACGCCCCCGGTATTTTATTTGAACACCAGCCAGCTGCAGGCGCAGGATGTGCGCCGGGGCCACCGCCTGGTAGGGTACAGTCCCGACAGCGGCAAGGATGCTTACTTTCCCTTCAAGCTCTCCGAAGCCTACGACGCCATGCTGTTTGTGCGCACCACTACGGCTGCTACGCCACTGTAATGCTATACTATTAAGGTGTTCCTATCCGTCTACCCTACATGTATCTGAAAAGCCTCCGGTGTATTATACACCGGAGGCTTTTTGCCTTGCAGACCAGCCCCGCATCACGGCATGATGCCATAGCCCCGCAGTTCCGCATCGATGCGGCGGTTCCAACGGTCCTGGGCCGTCAGGTTGAGGCCACCCTGCGTTTCCTGGTCGTATTGGTCCTGCAGGTGGTTCATTTCGGTGAAGGATTTCAGGTACTGCCAGCCCAGAATGCTCTGGTAATCCCGCACCGTGAGGCTGTCGGGCGTGGCCTTGCGCCGGAACCGCTCGGCCACCAGCCGCACGATATCGAAGTGGCGCTGCTCGTGGTTGAGGTTGATGGGGTTCTGCTGCCCGGGCGCTACCCAGGAAGAGCTGCGTACCACGAATATTTTCAGGCGGACATCCAACGCTACCACGCCGTTTACTACCTGCGGGCGGCCCTGGTAGGCAAACCCCGGAAACACGGCCGCCGCGTACCGGCCTTTCGGGCGCGGCTGACCCGTAAAATCATTCCAGGTGAGCGGCCGGGCCGGGTCGTAGAACAGTGTATCGGGCTCCGTTTGGCGGGTTTCATACCGAAAAACCGGTTGCACAGCCGAGGCCAGACGTACATCGTGCGGCAGGGCCTGCGTGAGCCATTGGTTGAAATACGTAAAGCCGCTCAGCAACGCCTGCCGCAACGTCGGCTCCACCACTGCCCGGTTGGTGAGGGGCCGCAGGTACCGCGCCCCACCCCGGTATTCAGTCAGCGTAATTGTCTGACCTTCCGAGTTACGCCAGTCGAAGGCCAGCCGTACCGTCACCTGCCCGGCTACCTGCCGGCTGGCCCCTGGCATTTCCTGCACCCTGCATTCCAGCACCCGCACCGTCACGGCGTAGCGGGCTGCCTGCCGGGGCAAACTACGCGCCACAAACTGCCGTAGGGCCGCTTCGGTGCCACCCTGCAGCTCCAGCGGTTGAGGTGTTGCGCCAGCCGTGGCGGTTGCAGGCAGCAGCCATGCTACTGCCGGCCGGCCCGGTCGCGCATCACGCAGGCTGGTCACGGTGAAAAGAACCGGGGAAAAGGTCAGCGCGCCTGGTTGCAGCACCAGTGGCTTCTCAGTGGGCGGCGGCCCGAAAACCGGGTTTGCGTCAACCAGCAGCAACCGGAGCTGATTCCAGTGGAAAAGAAGGGAAAAAAGAAGAGCAAGCATCTAACAGGTAGACACTTGCTCTGCGCTGCTCGTTCCGGAGTGCCCAAAAGCCGGGGGAAATACCCGCTGCCCAACTTCTGGGAAGGGAGAAATCTACTTGCCCATGCGCTGTCGGCGGTATTCGGTGGGACTCTGGCCGGTGAATTTGCGGAAGGTTTTGTTGAAGTGCGAGAGGTTGTTGAAGCCGCAGGCATAGCACACTTCGGTCACGGCCAAGTCGTCATCCAGCAGCAGGCGGCAGGCTTGGCCCACGCGGTATTCCTGCAGGAAATCGGTGAGGGTGTGGCGGGTCATCTTCTTGAAGTAGCGGCAGAACGCCGGCACCGAGAGGTAGGCCACATCGGCTACTTCCTGCACCGAGAGGGTGGCGCGCTGGTAGTTCTGCTCCACAAACTGGTACACCCGGCTCAGCCGCTGCTGCTCCTTCCCGCTCAGGCCCTGTCCGCCGGTGCCCGCGTGCAGGGGCTGAATATCGGTGGTGGGGGCCTGCGCCAGCTCCTGCAATACCTGCAGCAGCAGCAGCAGGCGCATGAACGGCGGTGCCGACAGCAGCTGCCGCAACGCCGGCCCTACGGCCGTACGCGTGGTGCCCCCGAAGGACAGGCCCTCGTGGGAGCGGGCCAACAACTGCCGGATGGCCGCCATTTCAGGCCGGTCCCAGAAGTCGGTGCCCAAAAAGTCGCCGCGCAGCTGCACCACAATTTCCTCAAACGGAGTGCCCACCGGCTGACCATAGCTAAAGGTCAGGTGGGGCAGGTCGGGGCCGATAAGGACCAGCTCTCCTTCCTCAAAGCGGGAAATGTGCTGGCCGATGTGGCGGCGGCCGTGGCCCTGCGGAATGTACACCAGCTCGTACTCAGGATGATAGTGCCAGAGCAGCTCGGCTTTGCTGACTTCGGTGTAGTGCAGGAGCGTAAACGAGCTGTCAACAGTGGGATGAATGGGCTCAAATTGTAATTTCACGGCGCGGTAATGCCTCAGTGGCTTGGGTGGGAACGTGAAGTTAATGCATTTGATCAATAAGGCACCAAAAATGGCGAACCGAGCGGTAGTAATCTGCGTATTCCATGCGGACCTTTGATATACTAAACGTGCTGCCCCAATGAAAACGCTCTATCCTTACCTGCTGGCCCTGACTTTATTAGTGCTGCTGGTGGTTGGCTCACACTTCGCGCAGGCCCGTCCGGCCGTGGCTGAGCCCGAAGCGGTAGACGTGCGCAGCACCCGGGTAGCCCGCTACTTGGCGGCTTCGCTGGAGCTTTCCCGTAAGCAGCAAAAGGCTGTTTCACGCAGCACCCGGCAGTATTTTCAGCAGCTGGCCACGTTGGGAGAAACCACGGAGCGCCCCGGTATGGTAGCCTCTGCCACAGAGGCCCGCCTGCTGCCAAGCCCGGCAGCCCTAAAAGCTGCTGATACGTACGAGCAGGAGTTGGCCCGCATTTTTACGCCGGGTCAGTATAACGCATATAGCTGGCTTATCCGCCAGCCCGGAACCGGCCGTTAGGCCTGTTTTTCGGAACAGACATCCAGCGGCTTTGGGTGGGAATTTTAGCCGCTGGCCGTTTCCCGGGCGCTTTTAGCACTCGGTAAACGCAAAAGAGGTTGAGGCTGTGGGAGCTTCAGCCTCTTTTTTTTGTTCCGGTACGTATGATAGGGCGCGTCTCCCGCCCATTTCCTCTATACTAGGGGTTCCAAGTTGTACTTTATGCGCCTTTTTCTGCTTGGTTGCTTGCTGCTGTTCGCCCTTGGGGCGCAGGCTCAGCAACCCGACACGGCCCGTGCGGCCCGCCAGATTGACCTTTCCAATGTAGATGTAGCCCCGGCCGCCGTGGATATATCGGGCTGGCTGCTGCTGGATAAGGACATCCAGACAGAGTTGGAAGGGGCGGTGAACAACATCTACAACTTCAAGCATGATAAGGCCGAGCGGCAGTTTCGCAGCCTGCGCCGCCGCTACCCCAGCCACCCGATGCCCTACTTTCTGCTGGGCCTGACGACGTGGTGGAAAATCATGCCCAGCAATATCACCAACGAGCAGTACGACAAGGTGTTCCTGGCCTACATGGATACGGCCATCACCAAGGGAGAAAGGCTGTATAAGGCGGACAACAGGAATTACGAGGCCTGTTTTTTCCTGTCGGCAGCGTACGGGTTTTCGGCCCGCCTGAATGCCGAGCGGCACAACTGGCGTAAGGCCACCTTCGCCAGCAAAAACGCGCTGGAGTACCTGGAAAAGAGTAAGGAAGCCAACGGCCTCAGCCCGGAGTTCCTGTTCGGACAGGCCCTGATCAACTACTACTCGCCCTGGATTTCGGAGAACTACCCGCTGCTGAAACCAGTGCTGCTGTTCTTTCCGCGCGGTAATAAGCAGCTGGGGTTAAACCAGTTGCGGGGCGTATCGGCCAACGGTTTTTATACCGGCACGGAGGCGAAGGTGTTCCTGATGAAAATTCTGCAGAACCAGGAAAACAAACCCACCGAAGCCCTGCCGCTAGCCCAGGCCATGGCCACTACCTACCCCGATAACGGCTATTTCCAGCGCTTCTACGCCCTGATGAGCTACCAGGTAGGCGACCTGCGCGAGTGTGAGCGGGTGAGCCGGGATATTCTGGATAAGATTAACCGGGGCCTGCCAGGCTACGAGGCCATCAGTGGCCGGTACGCCACGTTCTTTCTGGGCAGCCTGATGCAGAACCAGTACAAGGACCTCGACAAAGCCCAGGAATACTACCAGCGGTGCGTGGTATTTGCTGAAACCACCAACGATACCAAGCAGGGTTTCTACCTCTATGCTCTGCTGAATATGGCGCGCATTGCCGATAAGCAGAAGCGGCCGGCCGATGCCGTGCGTTATTATAAAGAGGTACAGGAGAAGGCCGAGCGCAAATCGGAAGCGTACAACGAGGCGCGGGCGTATCTGAAAAAGCAGAGAAAGTAGTCCCGAATTTAGACTGCCCGAAAATTGGCAGGGAAAACTGGTGGATTGGTAGGAGAGAAGATCTGGTTTCGTCGGAGATAGGCCAGAAAGGCTGTGTACAGGGAATCGGCGGCGGCTGATAATCTCGTATCTTAAGGTACAACTTGCCCTCCGATTTTCACGCACCTACGGCCATGGACAAAACTGCTACCCCTCGGCTTATCATCCGCTATAATTACCGCCTGGGCCTACTACGCCTGTGGCGGCGCGAACTGCAGGACGCGCTCCAACTCCCTGACGTACTGGAGGTAATGCTGGCGGCCATTGTCCGCTACAAGGCTCGTCAGTTGATATTGAATCTGCAAAAGCTACCGCCCCTTAGCCTGGTGCTGCAAGAATGGCTGCAAACCAACTGGCTGCCCCGGCTGCGTCTGTCGGGCATCCAGCGGCTGGCGGTGCTGCTGCCCGCCGACGTGTACAATATGATGGTGGTAGAAGGCCTGTTGTGGACTTCCACCCGTCGCGCGCTGCCTTATGAGGTGCAGTATTTCACGGAAACGGCCGCCGCGCTGGACTGGCTGTCCGATGCTGAACTGCCGTCCTCGGAGCAGGACTGGATGCAGTGCGGCCGGGCACCCCGGCTACTACGGGCCCGCCGGAAACGGCCGCTTTCCCAGCGCCCAAGCTCCGTGGTATCCTGATCAAAAAAGCCGTGAAGGTTACGTTAGGGCCCGCTGAATACATGTTTCAGTGGGCCCTAACGTAACCTTCATAACGGAAGCCACTACTGCTGCTCGTTGAATACGGTGTCAATGGCCAGGCCGGCCGCGAGGAGCAGCGCGCTGGAAGCCGGCTGCTGTTCACCCATGTCGTGGATGGAAATCAGGTAGTTGTCGGCGGTGGTAAAGAGCTCCCGCCCCAGGCCCGCCCATTTTTTAGTTACCACGCCAAGTTCCTGCCCCGAGGCACTGACAAAGGAAAAGTCCCAGCTTTTCCAGCTGCCTTTCACTTCGGCAATCTGCTCATCCTGCATATTGAACACGTAGAAGCCACCATTAAGGGTGAAGAGCTTGCTTTTAAAGTAGCCAATGCGCTGCTCCTGAGCATCTACCACATGCACGGTGGCGCGCAGGAACGTCCAGCCCCGCTCAATCCGGAACAACGGGGCCGATTCGGGCTGTTCCCGGACGGCAATGGTCACAGGCAGATTCCGCTTTTTGACCAGCAGGCGTAACCACACGGCCCAGGAGGGCGTTACCTCGGTGGCGTATCCAATCTGGGTCTGCGTTTCGGGGTCGAGAATGTCGTACGTGTCCTTGAGTTTGAACACGCCCGCGTGTTCCCGGATAAAGTAAGCGCGCCGGTTAAGCATCGTTTGGAAGGAAAGGAGTGAAGAAGGAGCCGGCAAGCTACTGTTTTACCCGCAAGCTGAACACTGCACCCACCTATCTTCCTGGATATAGTTACGGCCGGCCGTTCAGGGCGGTCTGAGGCTTGCGGCGGGTTGCTTCGCGCAGCAACGTTTGGGTATGGGCCAGCAGCGTGAGGCTGCCAGCAGGACCGTGGGCAGGCACTACCACCCGGGCGTTGCGGTAACGAGCCGCCAGAGTGCGTAGCACAATGGACCATTGCTTCAGGTTTGGCTCTGGTGAGGAGCCGAGCGAAGCGGTAGCCTGCTCCCGGACCAGCTCGCCCCCAAACAGCACCTTGCGGCGCGGCAGCCAGACAACCAGGTTATCGGGCGCAAAGCCGGCTCCCGGAAAAAACAGCTCTACCCGTGTCCGGCCCGCCCGAACGACGGTATAGGGTTTCAGCGCAGCCGTTGGGCCCTCTGCCGCCGGATTCCGGCTCCGCCACCGCCGGGCCGTGAGCGGGCTGCTGTACACCCGCACATGATTTTCGCGCAACACCACGAGTCCGCCGGGTGTAGCGGCTCCGGCATGTGTAACAATGGCTAGCCGCACCCGCTGGTGCAAGCTGTCGGCCACCCAGCGCAGCAGCAGCCGGGTTTGCTCGGTGGGCCAGGCCGTGTCAATCAGCAAAATGCCCTTTGTGGTGCGAATGATGAGGCCGTTGGTTGCCACCGGCAGCGCCGCCCCATTTGGGCGGGAGTACAGGGTGGGCACGAAGATATCGGGGGCTACGGGCCGGACGCGCAGCAGAGGCGGCGAGGAAGAAGCAGCGGAACCGGCAAGAGGAGCCAGCAGGTTACCTGCGAACAGGAAAAGGAAAACGGCCAGATGGGGCCGCAAGGCAGTAAAGGGTACTCGGAACATCGAAAAAGACAAAGACAAGCTCCCCTAACGTTGGGCTTGTCTCAAAAAGTGCCCCGCTCAGCGCGGCGTCCGATCCAGAATCTGTTGTACATGATGCTCCAGGTGCATGGCGTAATCCTCAATTAGCCAGCCCAACGTAACGGAATAGCCGTTTTCGAACTCGCAACGGTATGTGTGGGCGGTAGCTGGTACCTGCCCGATCAGGCGGATAAGCTGGCGGTTGTAAGTGGTCCAGAGGTTCAGCAGATCCACCGGGGGGGAGAATTGATAGCCGCTGCATCGGACCCAGTCGTCTTGGTCGTACGGGATAATGAGCAGGGGCTCGGGCCGGGTGAGAGCTAGCACGAAGCGCCGGTGGTTATTGGCGGCCGAGTCGATCAGGTGCCCCAGAATTTCCTTGCGTGACCATTTTCCCGGCGCGGGCGGCACGCTCAGTTCTGCCGCCGAAAACGTGGGCAGCTCATGATTCAGCAGTTCCAGCAACTCATACAAACGACGGCAAACCTGTTGCATAGCAGATAGATGAGTAGGCGGCGAGTAGTGGGTCCGGCGCGTGCGGCGCAGTTGCTGAACCGAACAATTGCGTAAAGATGCGGGTATGTGATTGGAACTCTGCGGGAGTTCATTGACTTTTATTCACTTTTCTCGTTCTGGCTCCGGCCGCTGCTCTCATGGTTTCTCCCGATACTACTAGTGCTCCCGCTCCCGCCCGCCCGGCAAACGTAGCTGAGCTGTTTGCTCGTCAGCAGGCTCGTGCCGAAGCGTTGCGCCGCGAAGCCGTGGACTCGCGGGCGGCCCGCCTGCGCAAGCTCAGTGCCTGGATTACCGATAACCGCGCCGCCATCCAGCAGGCGTTGTATGCCGATTTCCGTAAGCCCGCCGCCGAAACCGACGTCACCGAAATCTGGTCCTCCCAAACCGAGTTGAAGCATACGTTGCGCCACCTGAAGGAGTGGGCCGCCCCCCGCAAAGTGGGTACTCCGCTGGCTCTGGTGGGCACGCGCGGTTGGGTGCAAACCGAGCCAAAAGGCGTCTGCCTGATCATCGCGCCCTGGAATTATCCGTTTTATCTGGCCGTTGACCCACTGATTTCGGCCCTGGCCGCCGGTAATTGCGTCATCATCAAGCCCTCAGAAATGACTCCTACTGTGGCCGCTCTGCTCAGCCGCATGTGTCAGGAACTCTTCGACCCGGCCGAAGTAACGGTGGTGGAAGGAGACAAAGCCGTGGCCACCGAGCTGCTGGCGTTGCCCTTCGACCATATCTTTTTCACCGGCAGTCCGCAGGTGGGTAAGGTGGTGATGCGCGCCGCCGCCGAGCACCTGACCAGCGTCACGCTGGAGTTGGGGGGCAAAAGCCCCGCCGTAGTAGATGACACTGCCGACCTGCGCGACGCGGCCGAGAAAATCGTGTGGGGCAAGGGCATTAACGCCGGCCAGACCTGCGTGGCCCCCGATTACGTGCTGGTACACGAGCGGGTGTGCGACGAGCTGGTGGAGGAAATCCGGCAGGTTATCGGCCGGTTTTATGCCCCCGGTGGGGAGCCCGTGGCCGCCTCCGCCTCCTTTGCCCGCATCGTGAACGACTACCACTTTCAGCGGCTGGAAAGCCTGCTGGCCGATGCGCAGCAAAGCGGCGCTACCGTGGCCGTAGGTGGCATTACCGATGCGGCCCAGCGTTTCCTGGAGCCTACTGTACTGCTCAACGCGCCCCTGGAAAGCCGGGTGATGCAGGAGGAAATCTTTGGGCCGCTGCTGCCTATCCGCACCTTCCGTAACCTCATGGAAGCTACTGATGAGGTGAACTCCCGCCCCCGGCCGCTGGCCCTGTACGTGTTTAGCCAAAGCGCGGAAAACCAGCGGTACTTGCTCCAGAACATTCCGGCCGGTGGCGCCTGCGTCAACGAAACCATCCTGCACCTGGGCCACCCCGACCTACCCTTCGGCGGCTTCGGCAACAGCGGCCTGGGCCGGGCCCACGGCCACGCCGGCTTCTTGGCCTTCAGCAATGAAAAATCTGTGCTCCGGCAGCGCGTCGGCCGCACCGCCCTCAAGCCCATCTACCCACCCTACACCCCGCAGGTGAAAAAGATGGTGAACTGGCTGGTGAAGTGGATGTGAGGTGAGATAGTGAGTTTGACGGTCAAGTGGCGCGGATGGCGCAAACAGACCGTCAAACTCACCATTTCACTATCTCGCCTTTTCGTATGCATGCCGAGTATGTCGGGGAAAATACCGAACTTTTAGGGCCGGCTTTCCCCACCGCCGGTTTCGTTCCTGATTCCCGCCCGGTTATGCAGTTCACCGAAGCCCAGCGCGTTACCCTGCGCGCCCTCGCCGATACATTTATTCCTATGTTGCCTCCGCCTGCTCCGGCCGCTGATCCGGTGTACTGGGGTCGTCGGGGTTCGGAAGGAGTTGATCTGGGCAAAATGGCCGCCGCATTATCGGAGCAGCCGGCCGGGGCGCAACAGGAGTTCCTGCAACTGCTGAAACTGCTCGATTCGCCCGCCCTGGGCCTGACGTGGTTTGGGGCACTGCGGCCGTTTGCCCGCCTGGAGCCGGAGCAGCGGGAAAAGCTGCTGCAAAGCTGGGCGGTGTCGGCGGTTCCGCAGTTCCGGAAAGGATTTCAGGCCCTGCGCAAGCTGTGTGTGTTTCTCTACTACGGCGGCTCCACCCCCGAGCAGGGGCAGTTTGTGTGGGAGTACATCGGCTACCCTGGCCCACAGGCTACGGATGAGCCGGTAGCAGCAGAAAAGCCGCTGCACGTACTCCGCCCGACGCAGGATGTGCAATACGACTGCGACGTGCTGGTAGTTGGCAGCGGCGCGGGTGGCGGGGTGGTAGCTGGGGAGCTGGCCGCTGCCGGACACGAGGTGCTGGTGCTGGAAAAAGGCCCGTATTTCCACGGCTCCGATTTCTCGCAGCGGGAAGTGGATATGCTGGGCGCGCTGTACGATGCCCGGGGCACGCTCAGCACCCAGGATGGCGGCGTGGCCCTGCTGGCCGGCTCTTGCTTAGGCGGCGGCACCACCGTCAACTGGGCCGGGGCCTTCCGCACCCCCGATTACGTGCTGCGCGAGTGGGCCCAGGAGCACCAGGTGCCGCACTTCACTTCGGCTGCCTTCCGCGAAAGTCTGGACGCGGTGAGCCGGGTGCTGAGTGTGAACATCGACTATGTGCGTCACAACGGCCAGAACCAGGCGCTGCTGGATGGCTCACGACGGCTGGGCCAGGAGGTAAAGCTGATTCCGCGCAACGAGCGACACCACACCGAGTCGGAGCAGCAGTTTCAGGGACTGGGTTACAGCTGCTTCGGGGACCGGTACGGGGTGAAGCAGGGCACGCTCAACACGTATCTGCAAACGGCCTTCGACCACGGCGCGCGCCTGCTTTGCGATACCCGGGTGGAACGCGTGACCATTTCCCAGGGCCATGCCACCGGGGCCGAGGCCGTGTATACCGCACCCGATGGCCGCCGGCTGCGCGTGACGGTGCGGGCGCGCCGGGTGGTGGTGGCCGGGGGCTCGGTGCAGACGCCGGCTCTGCTGCTGCGCAGCGGTTTGCGGCATCCGCACCTAGGTCGCCACCTGCATCTGCACCCTACAGTGGTGGTTTCGGGCCTGTATCAGCAGCGCATGGACCCCTGGCACGGCCCTATGATGTCGGTGGTGAATGATGGGTGTACGATGCTCGACGGTACGAACTTCGGAGCCAAGATTGAAACCCCACCCGCTCACCCCGGCCTGATGAGCATGGTACTGCCCTGGTGCTCGGGCCGCCAGCACAAGGAGCTAATGGCCCAGGCGGCCCACTTGGGCTCCTTCATTGTCCTGACCCGGGACCGGGACGGGGGCCGCGTGACGGTGGACAAGCACGGTACGGCCCTGATCGACTACGCGCTGAGCGACTTCGACCGCGCCCACCTGCTGGAAGGCGTGCGGGCGGCGGCAACCATTCATGCGGCAGCCGGGGCCCACACTGTGCTGCTGCCCCACGGTACCCTGCCCATGCTGCGCGCTGAAAACGGTATGCTCCTCAATCCGGAAGTGCTGAGCGGCCTGCCGCAGTTGAGCTGGAAAGCCAACGAGTTCGGGCTCTACAGCGCCCACCAGATGAGTTCCTGCCGCATGGGCGGCGACGCGGCCACGCATCCCACCAGCCCCACCGGTGAGTTATACGAAGTCAAAAACCTGTTCGTGGCCGATGCCTCGGCGTTTCCGGCGTGCAGTGGCGTGAATCCTATGCTCACCATCATGGCCCTGGCGCATCATACGGCCCAGCACCTGAAAAATAGCGTGCCGGCCGGAACAGGTATGAGAGCGGCGGTAAACTAAGCTGGGCCGTGTACCCGTTGGCCGGGTTTTCGCGTAGGGAGAAGCACACTCCTTTTTCTTCCCCTATGCTTACCTCCCGCTTACCCCTGGCCGTGCTGCTGGCGGCCAGTCTGCTGGCCGGTTGCGCCCGCCGCAACAAGGCTAATATTCCGGTAGCTTCCACCGCCACACCGGCTCCTGTGGTAGCTCCCACCGCCGCCCGTGACCTGACCGACGTGCTGACTGAAGAACTCAACCTCACCACCGAGCAGCGGACCAAAGTGCGAGCCGTGTTCACCAGCACCACCGAGCAGGCCAACAGCGCCAAACAGCGTTTGGGTACCAACCGGCCGGCTTTGCTGGCGGAGCTCAAACGCATCAATGCGTCCTCGGAGCAGGAGTTGAAAGGCATTCTGACGCCGGCCCAGTACCAGCAGCTCAAAACCAAGCAGCGCCAGGTACAGGCCCAAATGCAGGCCCGTAAGGCCGGCGGCGAAAAGTAGCATCTGCGGAGCGCGGCTCCGTTCCTGATGTATCCGCTTTGATTCCCTTTCTTTCCTCCTTCCTCCCCTCCATGCGCCACCAGGCCTACACGCTCCACTTCAACCCCAAACTCAGCCTCAACGAAGCCGGCAAACACGTCCGCGACGGGCTTTCCACGGTGCTGCGCACCGGCGACAACCTGTGGGTGAGTTGCGACGAGCGCACGTCCATTGAGCGGCTGCGCCTCACTGGCCCCCACGAGTTCGGGGAGCATTGCCGCTACCAACTGGCCGACCTGCTTGACCTCACCAACGAGGCCGAGGACGTGGAAATAGATATTGAAGGCTTGGGGGAGTGTGACCATTACCTCTGGATTATCGGCTCACACAGCCTCAAACGCAAGCAGCCCAAACCCGACGATGAGGACGTGGCGAAGCAGATTGCGAAGCTGGCTAAGGTAGAAGAGGAACCCAGCCGCTACCTGCTGGCCCGTGTGCCCTTGCTGCTAAACGCCAAAACCGGCGACTACGAGCTGCACAAGGAAGCCCCGCACCCTATCCATGCAGACCAGACGCTCCGGGCCGCCCAACTGCGGAGCACCAATACGTCCAACGATCTGCTCGATCTGCTGGCCCAAGACCCGCACCTGAAACCATTCATGCAGATTCCGGGCAAGGACAACGGGTTCGATATTGAGGGCTTGGCCGTAGCACCCGATGGCCGGCTGTTCATCGGGCTGCGCGGACCGGTGTTGCGCGGCTGGGCCGTGGTGCTGGAAGTGCTGCCCCGCGAAGACAAGCACGGTCGCCTGCGCCTGGATGAAGTGCCCGGGGCCACCGAGAAGTTTTACAAAAAGCATTTCCTCGATCTGGGCGGTATGGGACTACGGGAGCTACGCCAGCAGGGCTCCGACCTGCTGCTGCTGGCCGGCCCCACCATGGACCTCGACGGCACCATTGCCGTGTACCGCTGGCCCGAGGCCCTGAGCTGCCCCCAGGACAGCCTCATCGGCCCCGATAAGCTTCAGCGGCTGTTTGATGTGCCCCACGGTAGCGGCCCTACCGCCGGCCAGGACAAAGCCGAAGGCATGGCCCTGCTCGATGAAACCCACGTATTGCTGGTGTTCGACAGCCCGACTGATGCCCGTAAACCAGCCCCGCACCAAGTAACTGCCGATGCCGTACGGCTACCAGCCCCGGCTGCCGCTTCGGACCGGTAGGCCTACCTTGCGGCCTGTTTCAAGTATTTGCCTGCTTTTCTACTTATGGCCGCTCCCCTCGTAAAAACTCCCGAAACCCTGCACCGCGTCCGTTTTCAGGACTGCGACATGCTGGGTCACCTCAACAACGCCCGCTACCTCGACTACTTTCTGAACGCCCGCGAGGAGCATACCATCCAGCACTATGCCCTCAACCTCGGCGAGCTAGCCCGCGAGTCGAAAGCAGCCTGGGTGATTACCAAGCACCAGTTGGCCTATCTGCGGCCCGCCAACCACGCCGAGCAGGTCCGGATTCGTACGCAGCTCATTCACTTCGACAACTCCAACTTAGTGGTGGAGATGCAGATGCTGAGTGAGGACGGCCTGCGCCTGAAAGCCGTGCTGTGGTCGGAAATGGCCTTCGTGAAGGTGCCCGCCGGTACCCGCACCGAGCACTCCGATGAGCTGATGGATATGCTGGAAGAACTGGACGTGGAGGATATCAGCTACGATGCCGACGGCTTCGATGAGCGGGTGCGCAGCCTGCGCAAAACACTCAAGCGCGAGCGGCACGAGCAGGACTAATCCGGCCGGAAAGCCAAAATCCTGCGTCAACTGTTCGATGCCGCAACCGTTAAAGCAAAGCCGGCCGCGTCCTGCGTGGTCGGCTTTTTAGCACCTGTTCCTTTCCAATCCAAACACCCGAACCCATGAGCATTTTTGGCAGCGACGCCCTGAAAGGCAAAAAAATAGCCATTGTAGCCACCGACGGCTTCGAACAGTCGGAACTCGAAAAACCCAAGAAATACCTGGAAGGCGAAGGCGCCGAAACCCACGTCATTTCCCTGAAAAGTGGCTCCATCAAGGGCTGGGACGAAAAGGACTGGGGTGACAAAGTAGATGTAGATAAAGTAATCGGCGACGTGAAAGTAGCTGACTATGATGCTCTGGTGCTGCCCGGCGGTCAGATGAATCCCGACGTACTGCGCACCGAACCTGCGGTAGTGAGCTTCGTAAGCGAGTTTGTGCGCTCCGGCAAACCCGTAGCCGCCATCTGCCACGGCCCTTGGGTATTGGTGGAAGCCGATGCCGTGCGCGGCAAGCAAATCACCAGCTGGCCCAGCCTGAAAACTGACGTGAAAAACGCTGGTGGCCACTGGGTTGATGAAACGGTGGTTGTTGATGGTAACCTCATCACCAGCCGCAACCCTCAGGATATTCCCAACTTCAACGAAAAGATCAAGGAAGTCCTGATAGGTAAAAAATAAGTCCTCGGCGGCCATCCTCCGGTGCCACTGGCAGAAACGCCCCACCGACCTTAGTTGTCGGCGGGGCGTTTTTTTATGGGCGGCCCAGCGGGTTAAGTAGTAAGAAGTGCGTACTGAGTAGTTGGATTTCTGCCGAGCGTCTGACTATCAAATTTCGTCTCACTACTCAATACCCGTGTTTCACCATCTAGATGCCCAGGGCCAGCAGCTGGGCCGCGTAACGGTGATACACAAGGTAAAAGCTCAGGTCAAACAGCAGCAGAAATCCGCCCTGCAGCAACACTGAGTGGCCGTAGCCGACCATGCGCTCGGGCCGCTCGGCGGTAGCGGCCCGGCTCTGCAGCCACCGCCCAATGGCCAAGTAGCCCACATCGAGTCCGGCATTGAGCAGCAGGACGTTTTCAAAGTGCGACTGAGCCGCCAGGCTTTCCGGGAGCGTGAGGCCCACCACTTGTTGCGGGTGTGCCTGTAGCAGCCCCCACACGGCTATAAGCGTATTCACTACATTCCAGGCCACGTTCATCAGGTGGAAATGGTGCGGCGCCGTGCGCGCATCGGTGCGGGCTACGTGGTAGCCGCTGACTACCAGATTCAGCAGAGCCCAAGCGCCCAATACGGCCATACCGCGCTCCGCTAGCAGTTCGCGGGCGTGATTGATAAGGTTGAGGGCAGGCGTGGCAGGCATAACGTAGCGAGTGGAGAAAGCACAAAAAAAGGAAGTCCCGCAGGACTTCCTTTTTCAAACCAAGTGGCCGTGAGGTTAGTTGGAAATTCCCAATCCTACATACACCTGGAACATGCCATTTTTGATGTTATTGATAGACTGCGCTGCCGTGGTGGAAGGGTCCTTGATGATATCGGCGAAGCCGGCCGTGTAACGGCCACCCACGCGGGCCGGGCCTACGCGAGCCTCCAGGCCAGCCGCCAAGCCGTAGTCGAGGCTATTGTAGCTGTAGCCGTGGATGTTGTTTTCATCAGCAATTTTTCGCTCCCGGTCTCCTTCTTTTACTTTCGTGAGCAAAGAAACCTGCGGGCCTACATGCAGGCTCACGTTATCCAGGAAGTTGTAGACCAGCAGCACCGGTACCTGCACGTAATCGAGGCGGGTGGTGTAAGTGCCCTGAGCCGGGTTTACCGTGTTGCTACCCTTGAACCCCTGACGGCTGTACAGTACTTCGGGCTGAAGTGAGAACTTGTCATTGAAGCCGAACTGGGCGTACACCCCGGCGTGGAAGGTATTGTAAATGCCTTCGTTGCCGAAGTTCTTCTTGTCGTCGCCCCGGAAGTTGGAGGCCGTGAAGCCGCCCTTTACACCGAAGCCGTTATTACGGGAATCGGACGTGCCGGGGGAGTAGTCAGCAGAGGAGCGGACGCCGCTGGGGCCATCGGTCTGGGCCATTGCCGTGGTGCTCAGGGCGCAACCGGCCAATAGGAGTGCAAGGTGTTTCATAAGGGTGGTAACGGTGAAATCGGGGAGGAAAAGCCGCTCACAGCGTGCGTGGAGCGGTCAGTGTAAGCGGCTATACTTGCCCGCGCTCAGAAGGTTACAGGGGGCTTTAGGGAAAGGCAGAAATTTTATACGTAGGGTAAAAGGATAATCAATCCCGGAAACTTACCTTTGGCCCTTTACGGCCGCCGCCAGCCGGTTTTGTGCAGGGGTGTTAGCTCAGTTGGTTCAGAGCACTACCTCGACAAGGTAGGGGTCATCGGTTCGAGCCCGATACGCCCCACCAGCAAAACCACCCGAATCCGAAGATAACCGCCCGTATTCCGGCGGTTATTTTTGTGTAAGCCAGCCGCACAAAAGCAGGCTGCGTAGGTTTGGAGCCTATGCTCTCTATTGCCTGGGCTCCGCTCTATGCCCACTCACTGCCCGCCAACCACCGGTTTCCCATGCTTAAGTACGAGCTGCTGCCTGAGCAGCTGCTGCGCGAAGGTGTGGTACCCGAAAGCGCCTTCTTCCGGCCCGAATCACCCCCAACAGCGGATATTTTGCGCGTGCATTGCCCTGAGTACTACCACCGCCTGCAAACCGGCCAGCTGACCCGCCACGAGGAACGGGCTACCGGTTTTCCGTGGAGCCCTGAGTTGATGGCCCGTGAAACTGCTATTCTGGGCGGCACGCTGGAGTGCGCCCGTCGGGCCCTCACGGACGGTGTGGCCCTGAATATTGCGGGCGGTACGCACCACGCCTTCCGGGACCGGGGCGAAGGATTCTGCCTGCTCAATGACCAAGCCGCCGCTGCTGCCTACCTGCTGGCCCGCCCCGACCTGGGAGTACGCCGGGTGCTCATCGTAGATCTGGATGTGCACCAAGGCAACGGCACGGCCGCTATTTTCGGGCACGAGCCGCGCGTGTTCACTTTCAGCATGCACGGGGCGCGCAACTATCCGCACCGCAAGGAGAAATCGGACCTCGACCTAGCCCTGCCCGACGGCACCGATGATACGACTTACCTAACGCTGCTGCGCAACACGCTGCCCCGCCTGCTGGACGAGCACCAGCCCGACTTTGTGTTTTATCTGAGCGGGGTGGATGTACTGGCTACCGACAAGCTGGGTCACCTTAGCCTCAGCCGGGAGGGCTGCCGCCAGCGCGACGCCTACGTGCTGGGCCTCTGCCATCAGCACCGTCTGCCAGTGGTGGTGTGCATGGGCGGCGGCTACTCTCCGCGCATCGCCGACATCGTGGATGCCCACGCCAATACCTTTCGCATTGCGGCCGATTTGTGGTAAGACGGTGAAACAGTGAAGTGGTGAGATGGTGAGTTTGACGTTCTGTTTGCACCATTTACGCAGATTGCACATCAAACTCACCATCTGACCACTTCACTATTTCACCGTAACCAGCTGCCACCTGAAGGCCCAGCGCCAGCGCAGGCTGTACCTCCGGATACCGGCGTGGTGCAGTAGCTGCTGCCAGTCGGGGCGGGTGAAGGCGCGGGCTACCGAGAGGGGCGCATCGTGACGCACGAGGCGGGAGCCGTTCAGCAGCCAAGTCAGCCACCGGATGCTGTGGTAGGCGAGCGGGTGGCGGTGCAAATCATTCACGATGACAGCCAGGCCGGCCTGCCGGTGCCACTGAGCCAGCATGGGGGCCAGCTGTGCATCGGGGAAGTGATGGCAGAACAGGCTGGCCGTCAGAATGTCGAACGACTGCCGCTGAAACTCCGGGGAAAAGATATCAGCCTGCTGAAAGCTGATTTCGGGATAGTCCCGGCATTTCGTCCGGGCATACTCCAGCATGAACGCATTGGCATCAACTCCCACCAGTTCCACCGCTACCCCGTGCCGCCGGGCCCAGCGCGCAATCTGGCGCAGGGTGTCGCCACCGCCGCTGCCTACGTCGGCGAGCCGAAGCGGGCGGCCGGGCGGGAACTGCGGCCGGAGCCGGGCCAGGGCATTCAACACCGGGGCATAGCCGCCCAGCCAGGTGTTGATGGTTTCCAGCTCATCCAGATTCTGCCGAAGCTCTTCCGAAGCCAGTGTCAGGTCATCCATCAACTCCTCCTGCGTAGAACGGATGCGAAAGTCAGGCATGCGCGGCCACATTTTCTACCTTCACCTCATTCTGCTCATTTTCCGCATCCTCATACGCCACCGTCAAGAGCATGGACTCCAGCGTGAGGCCGGGGCCGAATGCGAAGCTGAGCACGGGTGCACCCGCATCGGCTGGGGTGAGGGTGCGCAGCAGCTCCCGCAGCACAAACAGCACCGTAGCCGACGACATATTGCCGTAGTCGCGCAGTACCTGGTAGGCAAAGCGGTTGTCGTAGGCGGTCAGCCCCAAGGCTTGCTCAATGGATTCCAGAATTTTCCGGCCCCCGGGATGAATGGCAAACGCATGGATATCCGCCAGCTGAACCGGCAAATCGGCCAACAGGCGTTGGGTAAGCTGCCCGATGCCCTGCTGAATCATGCGCGGCACGTAGGAGGAAAGCGTCATCTCAAACCCAAAATCATTGATGTGCCAGGCCATATCGGCATGCCCATCGGGCTCCAGGTCGCAGTGGAAAGCCGTGAGGGCCAGACTGGGACCAGTAACCGCCGGCCGGTCCTGTACCAGCACCGCCGCCGAGCCATCACCGAACAAGGCGTTGGAAATCAGATGGTCGTCTTCGGGGCTTTTCTGGAAATGCAGCGTACACAGCTCAGTACACACCACCAGCACCCGGGCCCCGGGGGTTGCCCGGCAAAAAGCATCCGCCAGCTTCAGGCCATTGAGCGCAGCATAGCAGCCCATGAAGTTCACGCAGGTGCGCTGCACATGGCTCGGCAGCCCCAGGGCCGCTACCAGCTCAAGATCCAGACCCGGAGCATACATACCAGTGCAGCTGACGGTAATCAGGTGAGTGATGGAACGTACTTCTACCTCGGGCAGCTGCTCCAGACAGGCGCGTACAGCCTGCACCGACAAGGGCAACGCGTGCCGGCGGTACTCGGCCATGCGCTGCCCCACTGATGGGAACGGCTCCAGGCCCGGAGTATTCGGGAAAAACTCAAACTCGCCGTTGGCGCGGGCATAATCGGGGAGGACGGTGTGGCGATGCGCAATACCCGACACCCGGTACAAAGCGCGGAGCTTGCGGGTGCCACCCTCATCCAGTTCCAAGGCATTGGCCATGAAATCGGCAATCTGCAGCTGCGGAATACGGTGGGGCGGGTTGGCCGTGCCAATGGCACACAGGTAACTACTCATCAGCGCAGTTTACGTAAAAAAGGGAGGGGAGGGGTTACAGGTTTTCGGGCGTGTTCGGGGTAAAGATTCGGGCCTTCCGGTGCTGGCAGCTAGAATTCTGTGCCATGTGTCTGCCGCATGAGGCTGCGTACGGCCGCCGGCCACAGGCGCAAACCGTTAACGGCCAGCTCGCTCAGCAGCGGCTGCCCGAACAGCTGCTGCACTGCCCGCCCCACCTGCAAACGTCGGCCAAAGTGCTGGTGCCAGTCGGCAGTATACGTCGCTTCAAGGGCCGGGCGGGTTATGTTGCCCTGCAAAAACTGGTGGATGCGGGCGGCTGCCAGACTGGCCGCATGTATAGCCATGGCCATACCATTGCCACACAACGGCGTGATAAGGCCGGCGGCATCCCCACCCAGCAGCATGTGCTGCTCCACGCAGGATTTGGGCGCAAAGGAAATTTCGTTGATGACTTCTGGCTGCGGGTACAGCACTTCGGCCGTGGTCAGGAGGTGGTGCAACCGGGGGTTGCGGGCCAGCACTGTTGCTTCCAGCTGCGGAATGGTGCCGTGGGACTTCAGGTTCTGGCGGGTAGTGAGGTAGCAAAAGCAGTACTTGTCCTCCTCAATAGCCGAAATTCCCGCGTAGCCATCGGCAAAGTTGTGCAACGCAATGAGGTTGCGCGGCATGCTGGGGTAGCGCACATGGTACTTCACTCCGATGTAAGGCGACCTTCGGGTAAAAAACGGCCGTTTCAGCTGCCGGTCCAGGGAGCTGCGCTTACCGTAGGTGCCCAGCACCACGCGGGCCGGCAAGGCACGGCCGTCGGCCAGTACTACTTGGTGCTGGTTGGTAGCCATTTCGAATTGCACATCCGTAGCAGTAGCCTGTTGCAGTACCGTTACGCCCGCTTGCTGGGCCAGCCGACACAGAAACGCATCAAGCCGGTACCGGCTCACGCCAAAACCACCCAGGTCGAGCGGTGCAGTGAGCAGCCGACCAGCCGGGGAACTGACTTGGAATTCCGTAATACGAGCAGGCTGCAGCGCGGCCGGATCGGCCCCCAAGCGGTGCAGGTAGGGCAGCACCTCGTTGGAAACATATTCGCCGCACACCCGATGGAACGGGTAGCACTGCCGCTCCACCAGCGTAACGGCGTGGCCGCGCTGGCGCAAATCCAGCGCTGCACACAACCCTCCTAACCCTCCGCCAATAATGACAACGTCCAACTTATTTTAACGGCTAAAAAGGTGAGTAAGAAGAGAAAGTAAGTTCTTTTATCGAAGTTCTGTTATATTCTGGTGGTCAAGCCAAAAGCAATAGTATTTTTGCAAACCTAAATGACTGTCCGACGTTACTGATATTCCGCCCGGACACATTTGCTCCCACTCAATTTATACTATGATGCAACGCCTACGCATTTTCTCTTTATTGGTACTGCTGGCGGCCGGGCTGCGTAGCAGCATGTCGCCGGCTGAGGCGCAGCCGATGGCTGTCCGGCCGGTTACTGCGCCTCGCCCTGCCGGGGAGGAAAAAGCCCTGTTAGTGTATCCCAATCCCAGCACCGGCATCGTGCATATTGCCATTAACGGGTTTGAGGGACGCAAGCTAGAACTGCGGGTGCTGAACGTCATTGGGACGGTTATGTACCGCGAAACGCTGACGGAACTCAACGACCGGTACACCCGCACCTTGGATCTGAGCAAATTTGCCAACGGGCTCTATTATATCAAACTGGAATCAGATACTTCAAGTGAGATGCGCAAACTGGTTATTCGGTAACCGTAGCTTCTGCACTTCCGATAGAAAAAGAGCCGCCCGCAAGCGGCTCTTTTTTATGCTTTAATAAAACCGCGCAGAAGCCGCCAGTAGCATTGTGCATACTATACCATGGTCCCGATGCTTTCCGGCAGAAATACAAAAAGTGCTTTTGCCAGGGCAAAAGCACTTTTTGTACGTGGAGCAGAAAGAATATTAGCGGTTGTTGCGGGCACGTACCGGAATCGGCTGGAGGGCAGATTTCAGGTTGCTTACCGTATCGAGAGCCAGCAGAGCAGTAGCCAGGGCAATTCCGAAGAAAATCAGCAGGGTCATACAAAAACAATTAAAAAGAGAAGCTGCCTCACAACGACACCATCCGTCAAGGTAGTATCTGCCCGGGCAGCTGTACTTTTCTATAACCGCAAGAACCCCGCCGAAGTTGCAGCATAATTATGTGCTTTTACACAAGTTATCTACCACGTAGGCCGCATCGGCCGCTGCTCCGCCCATAAGTGCTGAGCGGCGGTTATGCAGCCACGGTAATCCCAAGAACGCCAGGCCGGCAACCGGGCTGAGACCTCGCTCATGTACTGGCTCACCGGTAGCGGAAAGTACCCCGGGTACCTGCAGCCACGCATACGCCGGCCCGAAACCCGTGGCCCACACCACGGCCTCCAGCGGGGGCGTAGCTGCCCGCCGGCCCTGCAGGCCCGCCAGCGCCGTTACGGCCAGCGCCCGCCCAATAAACTGCACGTTCGGAAACTGCCGCAGCCGGTGCAGGTCGCCGCTTACCACGGGCTCGGACTGTCGGCGCATGTAGCGTCCCAGCCAAGTGTTGCGGCCTGCTTCCAGTATACCGGTAGCCAGTAGAAAAAGCCACATGGCCGCGTTATTGGGGGCCGCCGGCGTTTTGTCATCAAAAGCCACCAGCACTGGCCGGCCGGTAGCGGCAAGGTCGGCGGCAATTTGCAGAGCCGAGTTGCCGCTGCCTGCCACAGCTACCGGCCCGGTCCCGGGTAATTGCGTCGGGCGCTGGTACTGGCTGCTGTGCAGCTGCATAACCGCTTCCGGCAGCTGCGTTGCAAAAGCCGGAACGCGCGGGGCAGTGTAGGGCCCGGTGCAGACAATAACCCGGCGGGCCATGTACTGCCGGCCCGCTGCCGTGCAAACCAGGTAACCGGTGGGGGCGGGCTGCACCAGTGTTACGCGCTGGCCGGTTTCAACGGGTAGGGCAAAGTGGCCAGCGTAGTGCTGCAGGTAGGCTGCCGCTTCGTCTTTGGTTGGGTAGCGGTTGGCCGACCCGGGCCAGGGCAGCCCCGGCAGGGCGCTGGCCCAGGTCGGCGAAAACAGTCGCAACGAATCGTAGCGCGCGGCCCAAATGTGCCCCACGGTCGGCTGGGCCTCCAACACTACAAAGGAGGCCCCGCGTTGCCGGAGGTAATAGGCCGCCGCCAACCCAGCCTGCCCGGCTCCGATGATCAGCGTATCAACGGCCAGCGGGGAGCTGGCAGAAGCAGGGAAGTTGGTAGCAAACATGATGCACAGGTACGCGCCGCTTCACAAATCAGGTGGGAAATTCTACTCGTAGCTGCCGGATTACTTCCTCCACAGTCAGGCGAACCTGCCGAACCTGCTGGCCGAGGCTGCTCCAATCAGCTGTTTCGGGAGCATAGGCGGCAGCTTCCAGGTCGCGCAGTACGGTGCGCAGCTGTTTTACCTGAAGGCCATCAATGGAGCTTTTCAAATGATGCGCAGCTGCCCCCAACTGCTCCAGCTGCTGGTTTGCCAGGTGCTGCTCCAGTTCGGCTACCACGGGCGGGGTGGTGTCAATGAACAAGTTGGTGAGGCGGCGAATGAATGTTTCGTCGTTATTCGTGAGCTGCCGCAGACCGCTTAGGTCGTAAAGCGGCTCCTGGGTGGTAACAGCAGGCATAGATGGTGGGGGAGTAGACGGCAGAGTGGTGGTAGCGGCCTCTGGGTGCAGCAGGTCGGTAATCACCCGAAACAGCGCTTCTTCCCGAAACGGTTTGGAAAGGTAGGCATCCAAGCCGGCCGCCCGATACCGCTCGGCTTCGCCCTGCATGGCGTGGGCTGTGAGGGCTACCACGGGCGTGGCGGCCCGGTCCGCGTTGGGGTGTTCCCGTAGCAGGTGGGTAGTGGCCACGCCATCCATGCCGGGCATCTGAATGTCCATCAATACCACATCGTAGCGGTGCTGGCGGAACAGCGCCAGAGCTTCTGGCCCGGACGATGCCGTGTCTACCTCCAGGCCCCAGCCTTTCAGCATTACCTGTACCAGCAGCTGATTTACGGCGTTATCCTCGGTGAGCAGCACGCGGCGGCCACTCAGCCCTTGGTAGTTGGGAGCCGGACTGGGCGCTACCAGTGTGGGTGGCTGCACCGCAGTGAAGTGTAGTGCGAAGCGGAAGGTGCTGCCGTGGTGCAGGCGACTTTCGGCCGTCAGCTCACCGCCCAGCAATTCTACCAGCCCGCGGGAAATACTTAGCCCTAGCCCCGAGCCGCCATACTCGCGGGCAGTGCTGGCCGAGGCCTGGGTGAAGGGTTCAAACAACTGCTGCAACTGCCCAGACGATATGCCAATGCCCGTATCCAGTACGGAAAAGAGGAATTGGGGCGACTCATGGGGGGCACTGAGCTGCTTGCACACCAGTAACACCTGGCCCTTTTCGGTGAATTTGATGGCGTTGCTGAGTAAGTTAAGCAGAATCTGCCGGAGGCGGTACGGGTCGCCCAATACCCAGATGGGGCCGGGCTCCGGGGGCAGCTGCAGGCGCAGGCCAATGCCTTTTTCGGTAGCCCGGGGCATGAGGGCCTGGCAGCTGGCCTTAAGAACTTCCTGCAGCTCAAACGGCACCGTTTCCAGCTTTACCCGCCCGGCACCCAGTTGCGCCATGTCCAGAATATCGTTGATAACAACCAACAGGTTCTCAGCTGAATGACGGATGTGGTGCAGATAGTGCCGCTGGTCGGTGGTCAGGTCCGTTTTCGAAAGCAACTCCGCCAAGCCCATAATGCCATTCATGGGCGTCCGGATTTCGTGGCTCATGTTGGTGAGAAACGTCTGGCGGGCTTGGGCATTCTGTTCGGCTACCTCTTTAGCCTGTTGCAATGCCTGTTCCGTCTGCTTCAGCTCTGTAATATCATTATCCACGCCCAGCACCTGCACGGTGCCATCGGCCAGCACAAAAGGGCGCTTCACTGTTCGGAACCACCGCAGCCGGCCCTGTGCATCGGCGAAGGTATCTTCCATATCCAGCTCCTGCCGGGTACGGAGCACTTCCTCATCCTGCACTTGGTGGCGCTGCAGGTCCGGGAAGCTCTTGAGCAGATCAACGGCCGATGTTTGGAGCAGGGCTTCGTTGGAGAGGCTGTACAGCTGGGCCGTAGCCTGGTTGGCCAGAATATAGTTGCCGCTGCTGTCCTTGAGGTAAATCAGGTTGGGAACCGTATCGATTACCTGACGGAACAGGCGGTTCTGCTCGGCTAGGCGGCGGTTGGCCGAGCGGCGCTGCTCATCGGCAATCTTCCAGCGGGTAATATCTTCCGCCGAGCCCACAATCTGCGTTACGCGGCCCTGCTCGTCGCGGGCAAAGGCCGTATTGCTGATGCGCAGCCAGCGGATGGAGCCGTTGCGGTGGTGCAGGAAATACTCCAGATGCAGAATCTCGCCATCCGGGCAGTTCGCTACTTCTGCAAAGTGCTGCTGCAGCCGTTGGGCCTCGGATTCTGGCATAAGGCTGGGAATCATGCGGTTGCCCATAGCCTTTAGTTCCTCCTCCGTGTAACCTAAAGTGGTTTCTACAAAGCGGTTACAGTAGATGTTCGACTCGGTAAGAACATCGTAGATGTAAATCAGATTGGGGGTGGTGTTGGTGACGCGTTCCACAAACAGCCTGCTCTGCCGGAGCTGTTCTTCCGTTTCCCGCCGTTCCGTTACATCAGCTGCCGAGCCAACCAGCTGCCACACAAATCCGTTAGGGTGACGGGTGAAGCAGGTGCTTTTTAGGTTCAGCCACCGCCATGAGCCGTTGCGGTGCCGGAAGCGGTACTCCGAACTCATCACCTCCCCATCCTGCATCAAGTGGCGTCGGCGACCTTTTGATTGCGAAATCAATACATCATCGGGGTGGACCAGCAACTCCCCCATGGCAGAGCCCATGGCCAGAATCTCCTCAGCACTATACCCCAAAATGACTTCTACCTGCTTATTACAGTACTGAATACTGTGAGTTGGCAGATCGTAGATGAAAACGATATTGGGTACCGTATCGTTGATGCGGGCCGTAAACAGTTGGTTGCGTAGCAAATCGGCTGTTGCCCGGCGGCGCTCGGTAATAGTAGTCAGGTACAGGTTTACTTCCTGCTCTTCGGGCAGCGGCGCAATAGTCCAGAGGTAGAACTCCTCGGCCAGCGGGTGCTCTACTGTACGAGGCTGACCCGCTGCCAGGGTCTGGCTGATTTCCTGCTGCAGCCAGTGCCGACAGGCGGCCTCCGTGGGTTGCGCCAGGGCCGCCAGCACAGGAGCCGCCGCCGGGTTGGAATACAGAGCTCGGCCGCACTGACTGAAGCGAATGATAGGCTGGGGGCTTTGCTCCGCCAGTTGGCTCAGTTCCTGCACCCGCCGCTGGGCCAGCTGCTGCTGGGTTACATCCTCGTAGCTCCAGATATGGAGCACCGTCACGCCGTTCTGCACTACCGGCAGATAGTCCTGCTGCATGATCCGGCCGTCGCGCAGCTTCACCAGCACGCCGCTGCTGCGCTCCTGGGCCGCTACCAACTGCTGGTTTTGCGCCAGAATGGCCTCCGGATCAACTAACTGCCCACATTCGCGCACGAGCCGCCCGGCGGGCTGGCCGGTATAGTAAGTAGCTTCGTGTGGCAAATGAAACAGGTCGCACATCCGCTGGTTGATGAGCGTGACGAGGTGGTCCTGGTTTTCCGCCAGAATAGCCGTGGTCATCGTCTGGAGCAGGGCGGCAGCCTGTGCCGCCGAGGCTTGGGAGCGGGCCCGCAGCTCCGTCAGTTGCTGGTTAGCTTCGGTACAGGCCGTACGGGCGGCAAGCGCGGTGCGCTGGGCATGGCGTAGCTGCCTGCCCCAGTGCCGATGACTGGTTGAACTCATAGCATATGGAAAAGAACCTGAATCAACGAATCCGGACTTCGTTGTTCTGAACCATACGGTAAATAGTTGACTTTCCGATTTGCAGCTTGGCGGCTACCTGCAAAATATTTCCGTTGTGGGCATCCAGATACCGCTGCACAATGGTAGACATCTGGGTGCGCAGCGACTCATTGCCGACCACGGCAGTATCCGGCTGCGTGCCTTGTGGGTGGCGCAACGGCAGATCCTGAGGCTGAATCTGGTCGTTTTCGGCCAGTACGGCGGCCAGCTCCACCACGGCTTTCAGCTCGCGCACGTTGCCCGGAAAGGCGTAGTGCAGCAGCTTCTGCCGGGCCGCGTCGGAGAGAACACACGTTACCATGTTGTTCTGGGTGCAGAACTCCTGCAGAAATGCATCGGCCAGCAGCAGCACGTCCTGGCCCCGCTCACGCAAGGGTGGCAGCAGGATGGGCAGCCCCAGCAGGCGGTAGTACAAATCCTCCCGGAACCGCCCTTCTTTTACTTCCTGGCCCAGGTCGCGGTGCGTGGCTACCATCAGGCGGGCATCAAACGGAATGCGGGTGTTGCCGCCTACGCGGGTTACTTCCCGTTCCTGCAGCACCCGCAGCAGTTTGGCCTGCAACGCCAGGTCCAGCTCCGAAATTTCATCCAGAAACAGGGTGCCTTTGTGTGCTTCCTCAAACCGGCCGATCCGGCGGCCCACGGCCCCCGTGAAGGCCCCTTTCTCGTGGCCGAACAATTCGCTTTCAATCAGCTCCCGCGGAATAGCCGCCACATTTACGGCTACAAAGGCAGCTTCACGACGCTCTGAGCGGAAGTGAATGGCTTTAGCTACCAATTCCTTACCCGTTCCCGTTTCGCCACTGATGGAAACGGTTATGTTGGTGCGGGCGGCTTTATCAATGAGGGTGTAGAGTTGCTGAATCTGGGTGCTATTGCCCAGAATGGCACGTTGGGGGTCATATTTATGCCCGATCTGCTCTTTCAGCCGGGTGTTCTCCTGGCGCAGAGCCAATTGCTTGCGGATGTTGCCAACCGTATTCCAAAGGCGGTCAGCTGTTTCTTCATCCTTCACCAGATAGTCGAAAGCCCCTTGGCGGAGCAGGCCGATAGCCGTGCGCACATCCTCCTGTCCCGAAATGACAATAACGGCTACTTCCGGCAAACGCTCCTGAATCTGGAGGAGCACCTGGTCGCCTTTGCCATCGGGAAGGGAGTAGTCCAGAGTGATAATGTCGGGTTTCTCGTGCAGGTGCTGCAGGCAGGATTGGGCGGTAGTGAAGCGCCGGATGGTATAATCGGGGTTCTGGGCAAGTTTATATTCCAGTAGTTCGCCATACCAGGCGTTATCTTCCACAATGAAGATGGTAATGGGTAATGCAATGCTCATAGCTCAGCAAAGAGAAAAGGAAAGGACGGGTACACAGCACAACGAGTTACCATTTGACGGTAAAACAGTCTGGTGGTTTTTGTTTTTGGGAAAGTGGGCGAATCTGCGAGTATAGGAGGGTTTTTTCTGGGATACTAACGTTTCTCTATTTAGGAATAATTGTTCCGATTTGAAACTATATACGGAAACTTAATATTACTCAAAACATTGATAATCAATTACTTGAAGTGAAAAATAAGAATTGGTAACCTTCTTGCCAACTACTCTGCTGGTTGTCAGGTGTTTGACGCCAATTCTTCCCCTAATTTTCACTTGTACATGGTTCAGTTCTACACAACCGCCACCCGGCGCTGGATTTCCACCTTTTGCGCAAGCTTGTTTGCCCTAAGTCAGGCATCCGGGCAGGGGACTACTCCACCTATTTATTCTAATTCCGGGAATTCAGGAGCTACTCCTATCATCGACTGCAACACGGTCCTGAACATTACCACCTGCTTTGGGTCGGTAAGCAACCCGGGGTACGCCACCGATGCCGATTTTACGACGGCTGCCACCATGAATGTGCCGCTGAGTGTGCTGGTGACCAAAACGCTGAAGCTGCGCATGGACATGGATGGTTTGGTGCCAGCCGGGCACCGGGCCGGTATCATGGTAGAGCGCGACGGCGGAGTGTTGAATCTGGTGGGCGTTAATGCTGCTTCCCTTATTAAAATCCGCACATACCTGAGCGGCAACGGCGGCAGCTCCCAGCTCCAGGAAACTAAAATTGTGGATGCGAATCTGGCGGCGGTGCTGTTGGGTTCATCCACTGGGCCTACTCCACTGGAGTTTACTGCTGAGCTGCCCTTCGATCAGATTGAAATTGAAGCGGCTTCATTGGTATCGTTGGGCTACAAGCTGAAGGTGTATTACGCCTACGGTATCGGTACCAACCAGATTACCACGGCCAAAGGTTATGTGTCGCGTTTTGCAACGCCTTCGGTTGCTAACTACAGCACCCAAGCAGTAGATAACGGGATTACCGTCTGCGTGAATTCCAACGTAAGCAACCCGGTTAACGCCGTGGACACGGACCTGACCAATTACGCCACCATGGGTGCGCTGTTGGATCTGAGCTGCCCTACCACGCTGCAAACGCAGCTGGAAGGCACAGCCCCTGCCGGCTACTACGCCGGTTTCGTGCTGGGCAGCGGCGGCCTGCTTGATGCCAGCGTGCTGTCGGGCCTGCGCCTGACTACCTATTTGGGCAATACCGTGCAGGAAACCGGTACGGGTGCCGGCCTCCTGAGCCTGAGTGTATTACCCGGGGGCAAATACCACATCCGGATGGCGGCAACCAAGCCGTTCGACCGGGTTGAAATCCGGCGTGTGAGCCTGCTGGGGGCCTTGGATAACCTGCGGGTATACTATGGCTTCGGGCTGGAGCCCCGCGTATTCCGCGACCAGGCTGCCCGTATTTCCAGCTTTGCTGCTCCTACGAGCCGCCACCAGGTAAATGGCAGCCTGCTGTGTGCCAACTGCGGTATTTCCAATCCAGAGCTTGCTGCCGACGAGGACCTCACCACTAACTATGCGTCCTACAATGCCACGCTGGCCGTGGGAGGAAGTACGCGGCTGAAATTGCAGCTGAACGGCCCGGCCAAAGCCGGCAACCGCGCCGGAGTGGTACTGGGCCTGGGAACCGGCCTGATTGACGCGCAGCTATTGTCCCGCATTCAGGTGAGCACCTACACGGGGGTTGCCAAAGGCACCGGTACCGATGGCTCGCAACTGGTAGAAACCATTGCCGATCCGTCGTTGGTTACGCTGGAGTTGCTGGCAAATGGCAAGCAGGAACTGTCGTTCCGCACGACGCGTGACTTCGATTGGGTGGAAGTGGTGCTGACTAACGGTATTGCTGCACTGGCCGATACGCGCATCTATTACGCCTTTGCCGAGGACACTCCTTCGGGCTTCCCTTCTTCTATCACGCCGCCGGTAAATTCCCCGGTTACCCTCACCTCCTTTAAAGCGGTAAGCAGCGACGGCGCCATTGACGTAAGCTGGCAGACCAGCGCAGAAGCCAACAGCAGCCACTTTATTGTGGAGCGCTCTTTGTCGGCAAACGGAAATTTTCAGGACCTGGGCCGGGTAAACGCTGCCGGTAACTCCACAACCACCCGTCAGTACCTGTTCCGCGACTATGATGGCGTTTCGCTAAACGCACCAAATCTGTACTACCGTCTGCGGCAGGTTGATTTAAATGGTCAAGAAACCTACTCGAACGTTATTTCAGTGTCGTTGCGGCCCCCGGTAATTGTGTTTGAACTGTACCCGAACCCCGCTTCCAGCACGGAGCAGGTACGCATGAAAGTGCCCGGTCAGGTGGGGGCTAAATATCAGGTTGCCGTGTACAATCAATTGGGCAAAGAAGTAAGCCGGCAAACGGTAAGCGGTGCCCGGGCTTCCATGTCGGCCGGCAGCCTCACGCCCGGTTTGTATCAGGTAACGCTGTTGGACAAAGCTGGTCAGCGCATCGGCACGCAGCGTCTGGTTGTCCAGCAATAACCGTTAAGTCCTTTATCTATACATATCCACCCTACTATCCCTATCGTTCGTTGTACGAAAATCCCCGCTGTTGCAGGTCAGCGGGGATTTTCATGTTTAATGGGTACGCGAAAAGCAGCGCAGACAAAGTCTGCGCTTGAGCCTGCTATCGGGCACGGATAGGGAGATAAACGTGCCCTGAAACACGAGCAGAGGGTTCTATATGGGAGTCGAAGAAAGCAAGGGTAAAGGAATTGGTAGCGGACTTTGCAGGGCGGCTATATAATTATGGCATTTTTGGAAGAAGGTAGTACAATACTTTCAGGAAACTCGCATTTTGTCAGGGCTTTCCCACTTCGGAAAATGATAATCTTCCGGTAACGTACAGCCGGGATTGAAGCTCCATTTTTGCGGTTGGAAAGCGGCTTCCTCCTATCTCTTTCACCTCTCCAACCAACCACACCTTTCTCTACATGCAGCGTACCATTACCCGTTTCCTCAGCCTAGCCCTGCTTACCAGCGTGGCCGTTTCCTGCTCCAAAGATGCCGTGGTACCCGCCGGTAGCCCCAGCGCTTCCTCGCAAAGTGCCGATGCTACTGCCACGCGCGACAGTAACCTAGCCATGGGCAACCCCAGCGGGGCCACCACCAGCACCAGCAACTACACCAACTATCTGATGAGCAAAACGCAGTTCGCCATGTCGTACCACCGCGACCGAGGCATTCCGAACTGGGTTAGCTGGCACCTGAGCAGTGCCTGGCTGGGCAGCACTGCCCGTCAGGATAATTTTGCGGCCGATGCCACGTTGCCATCAGGATGGTACCGTGCGGGTAGCAGCAGCTACAGCGGTTCCGGCTTCGACCGGGGCCATAACTGCCCTTCCGCCGACCGTACGGGCTCGGTAGCTGATAACTCCGCTACCTTTCTGATGACCAATATGATGCCCCAGGCTCCGAACAACAACCAGCGCACCTGGGCTAACCTGGAGAACTACTGCCGTACGCTCGTGAATGCGGGCAATGAGCTGTATGTTATCTGCGGAAGCTATGGCAAAGGAGGCACCGGATCCAACGGTTACGCTGCCACCATTGATGCTGGCCGCATCACAGTGCCCGCCCGTTGCTGGAAGGTAATTGTGGTGTTGCCCGTGGGTACCGGCGACGCTGCCCGGGTAACCACTAGCACCCGTGTTATTGCCATTGATACGCCCAATGATAACTCGCTAAGCACCACTTGGGGTACGTACCGGACTACGGTAAATGCCATTGAGGCTGCCACGGGCTACGACCTGTTGTCAGCGGTATCTTCAACGGTGCAGACTACCGTGGAAGCGCGGGTTGATAACGGCCCGACTAGCTGAGTTGTCCTGCTTTTGTTCTCAACGAGCCCGGCCGTATACGGCCGGGCTCGTTACGTTACTGCGGAGTGATACTTCTCTCCGCAGGGCTGATATTTCCTTTCGCCGATATAAATGCATCACTCATCTTTATTTTTCTGTTACTTAGTCTAATAGCGGTAGCCCTGCCCGATAAAACCCCGTAGTTTTGCAGTGAGTGAAGTGAAAAAGGAAGCTATGTGCTGAGGAACCAGAGAAGCCGCGCTGCAACGCGGCTTCTTGCTTTACTGCTCATTGATAATAGTTTCATAATCGGTCCATAACCCGGTGCTAATCTGGATTTAGGAATTTGGTATCGGAGAGGCGGCCCCTGTTGGGCCAGCCGTGGCTGATGTCTATGGATTTGCTATCTGATTCACATTCGGTATTTGCTGGTGACTTCGGGCGCCGTTCCGCCGATTTGCTGCGGCCGTTGTGGCAGCGGCTGGCCCAGTTGCGGGAGTTGCAGCACCTATATGAGCGAAGCCGGCACCTCACGGGCCGCGAGTTTATCGGGCAGTTGCTGCACGACCTGAACATTACGATAGAATACGACCCCGCTGAACTGCGTCGGGTTCCGGTTCAGGGAGCCTTCGTGGCCCTAGCTAACCACCCCTGTGGCATGCTGGATGGCCTTGTGCTACTGTACGTGCTGGGGGGAGTGCGGCCCGATTTTGTGGCGGTAGCCAACGACGTACTGGCCCCGCTGCTGGCTAACCTACCCAACCAGTTGACCCTCGTTAGCCCCGAAAAAAATCAGGCCCGTCGGAACGTGCCTAGAGTGCGCCGGTTGCTGCGCTACCTGCACAACGACGTGCCGCTGGGCCTGTTTCCGGCGGGAGAAGTAGCGCACCGGTCGGCTCCTTTCCGGCCCGCGCTGGATCCTCACTGGAATCCTACGGCTGGTCGCCTGCTGGAAGTGGCCCGGGTACCGGCTCTACCGGTCTGGTTGAGTGGGCAGAATAGCACTTCATTTAACCTGCTGGGGCTGGTTCACCCGCTGTTGCGAACGGCACGCCTGCCGGCCGAACTCCTTAACAAGCGCGGCCACACGGTGCGCGTCCGGATTGGGAAGCCTGTGGCTGCTGCCGAGCTGGGCCGCCTGCCGGCTCCTGACCGTTTGGCTTATCTGCGGGCTCGGGTATACGCGCTGGGCTCTCCGTGGGAAGTGGCGGCCAGTACGCTGTTCCCTGCCTTGCCACCTGCCGCTGTAGTGCCTGCGCTATCGGCGGGACTGTTAGAAGCCGATATCAACACGCTACGCCCCAGCCGCTGCCTGCTGCGGTGCCGCAACTGGGAGGTGTACGTGGCGAAAAAAGCGGAAATACCGCATGTAATGCAGGAGATTGGTCGGCTCCGGGAGCTCACGTTCCGGCGCGAAGGAGAAGGGACCGGGCAGGCGTCCGACCTGGATCAGTACGATGAATACTACCGCCATCTGTTCCTGTATGATCGGGCCACCAGGCAGCTGGTGGGAGCATACCGGGTGGGGCGGGGTCGCAGCATTCTGCGCGAATTCGGCAAGCGGGGCTTCTATCTGCACTCGTTATTCCGCCTCAGAAAAGAACTGGCTCCGCTGCTGCGTGAGTCGCTGGAGCTGGGGCGTTCCTTTATCCGGGCCGAGTACCAGAAGCAACCGCAGCCCCTGGCCCTACTCTGGAAGGGCATTGCTGAGTACATTGCCCGCCACCCCGAGTACCGTTACCTCATCGGTCCGGTAAGCATCAGCAACCGGTTTTCATCCGCTTCGAAAGCCGTAATGGTGGCCTACCTGCAGGCTCATTTTTCCGATGCCGCGCTGGCACCCCTGATAAGTCCTCGTAAGCAGTTTCGCTACCGCCCGCTTGATCATTCGGCCCAAGCCGACGTACTCCAGGCCGGCCTCCACGACCTACAGGATTTACAAAAGCTGATTGCCGGTCTGGAGCCGGGTGGGAGCGGGGTGCCCGTGCTGCTGCGGCAGTATCTGAAGCAGAATGCCCGCATTATCGGGTTCAACCTCGACCCACGGTTCAGCAACTGCCTCGATGGCTTTATGGTACTGGACGCGCGCGAATTGCCGGCACGTACGCATCACCTGCTAAGCCGCTACCCAGATGCACCGCTACCAACGACATAAAAAACGTCCCGGCTGGCGCACACATGTGGCCGGCCGGGACGAAAAGCAGGGTCAGGGGATTAAGGCTAGTTCTCCCCGCCGGCTATACCAACGTTGCCCTCAGCTGGCTGGCTGTTCATGTAAGAGCGAAACGACATAGCGGCCTCGCTGGCCATGGAGTTGGCCTGGGCCGTAACCCGGCGGTCATTACGGGTTTTTTCATTGTTCCGCTCCGTCTGAAGCTGCAGGCGGTACTCGTCAAAAGCTACCAACTGGTCGGGTTGCTTAGGATCGGGAGCCACTTGGAATGAGCCTACCGTGTAGTTGTAGCCATTGTCGTTGGCCTGGAACACGAAATCAAAACGTACGGTCACCGGCTGGTCTTTGCCTTTTGCATCAAGCTGCTTCAGCGTGCCGGTGCCCGTAATACGGATAGAGCCGGCGGATTCTACCGCTTTCAAACCAGATTTGGGCGCGTAAGAGAACTTGTTTTGCGCCCAGTCCAGTGCCCGATTGTAGAGGGCCAGCTTCCCGGAGCCTTCTGCCGGCACCCGCTCACTGTATTCTACCGGAGCGGGCGTATTCGTTTGAGCCATGGTATTTGGCGCAAGTGCCAGCATCCCTCCTAACAACAAACCTAGTAGCACTTTTTTCATGGTGTTATGCAAAAAAGAAGAAAAGCCAGCGGCAAAACTATTGAACAACAAAAGTAAGCGACTTGAATGAGCTTGGATAAAAGGGGGGGTATTATGAATATGTTAAGATAAGTAAAAGCCAGAGTATCCGCAACGGATAGCAGTGAGTGGCGGTAGTCTATGTTGCGAAATCATGAATTTTCTCTCCTCCGTCCGTCCTACTCTACTTACTATAGCATACGCGGCGATTTAATATTGTATTATTCCTGACTAGTCACCTATTGTAAGGTGGCTGAGTCCAGTAGTTAACAGGAGTAAAAAGCAAAGATAGGTAGCAATTCAGTAACATGCCAAATAGAATTATGGAGTTGAAAATATCTGAAAGACAGTTATATAGATGCAAGGTTCTTTGGGTTGTTCTAAGAGGTACCATAGAGTAGCGTAACATTTTAGTAATATTAGATTAAGTTGAATTGTCTTGGTGAAGCAAATAGAAGTAGTACTTTTGCGACGTGCTTCACCTCATTCAACACAAGCTGATGGAGCGCGGGACCTTCCATGAGAGCGTCCTGCGAAATGACCGGAAGGTTGTTTCGCCCGCTGACTCTTTCGTTTTTATTGGTTTTGCCCTTTTTGCCGCTTCGGTTTTTGAAGCGGTTTTTTTGTGTCCAGTCGTTTCGGTTGGTGCAGTTGAAGCAGCCTCTCTCTCTTTCACATTTTCTGATCCTTTCCCCACACTGGTATCCACTATGAACGACAACACCATCCTGTCCCATCAGATGGTAGCCGCCGCTTCGGCCGCCACCCGCAAGTACGTGGAGTCGGAAGGTTTCTAACGAAAAGCTGACAACGAGAAACAAAATTCCGAAAACCCGTTTTCCACCCAACGGCGGAAACGGGGCGGGGTGGTACAAAGAGCGGGGTGATAGAAATCAGGGGGGATTCTGACATATATGTCGGTCCGCAAATTGGCCACCCCGCGTTTCGGGTGTTTTGATAACTAGTAATTAGTTGCCCCGGCTTTAGCCGCTGGTAGCGTACTCATCTGATTTTGTTGGCAGTCAGCTTCGGTAAAAGGGCTGGCTGCCGGCAAAATCACAGCCTTTTAAGACCTATGCAACTCGGCAAACTCACGCTACAGAATCCGGTGTGCCTCGCGGCGGCCTCATGGCAGCTGGATGGAACGGGCTACGAGCGTCTGGGGGCTATTTTCACCCGCACCGTCACGATGGAGCCCAAGCCCGGACTCTACGAAGAAGGCATCTGGCAGGTGAACGAGCAAACCCTGCTCAATGCCACCAACATGCGCACCGAAAGCGCCGAAATTCTGGTGCAGGAGCACTTGCCCAATCTGCGGCGCTACGGCGTGCCGGTATTCGTGAGCATCACGGCCCCTGGTATTCCCGGCTTCCGCAAGATTGCGCGCTTCCTGGCCCGCGAAGCTGGCAGCCTGATTGCCGGCGTAGAAGTCTACATTGCCCAGCCTGATACCGGAAAGGGGGAAGAACTCAGCGCCCGATTTGTCCGCGAAGCCACCCAGGCCGTGCGCAATGAGCTGAGCCCCGAGGCCGCCGTCATTGTGAAGCTGCCGCCGTGGCCCGAACATATCCGGGGCTTGGCGCTGGGGGCACAGGAAGGCGGAGCCACCGCCCTAGCCGCTACCAACCTGCTTAAAGCCCTCCACCTGCCCGACGATGCTACAGCTGCTCCGTTGGCCGGTGGCCTTTCCGGCGAAGCACTGCGGCCGGTGGCCCTGCGCTGCGTCTGGGAACTGGCCCACGATGAGCGGATTACCCTGCCTATCTTCGGGACGGGCGGAGTATTCACGGCCAGCCACGTGACGGATTACCTGCGCTGCGGCGCGTCTGCCGTGCAGATTGCAAGTGGGGAGTGGCTGGAACCCGGCCTCACGGCCCGCCTAGCTACCGAGTGCGGCCATTTGGTTCCGGCCAGCCTGTAGCGCAGTAGCGCGAAGCCTTTGCTTCGCTTGTAGTTGAACAGCAATAGATGGAGCTGTTTGGCAGTAATTGTTCAGCATCAGCCACCTTACGCGAAGCAAAGGCTTCGCGCTACATCCCACCCACCCCATGCAAACCCTCCTGAACCGAGTACAAGCCGCCCACACGCTGCTCTGCGTGGGGCTCGACCCCGTGGGCGACGATGCCCAGGTAGCCCGCCGCCTGGCCGAGGTGATTGACCAGGCCAGCGAGTACGCCGCCGCCTTCAAACCCAACCTGGCCTTCTTCCTGAGCCGCGAAAACGGGGTGCAGCTGCTGCGCGAAACCGTGCAGCGCGTACCGGAGGGTATTCCGGTGATTCTGGATGGGAAGTTCGGCGACATTGCCAACACCGCCGACCACTATGCCCGTTTCGCCTACGACGTGATTGGGGCCGACGGCGTGACGGTGAACCCCTACATGGGCGACGACGCCATTGTGCCCTTCGCTCGGCCCGGCAAGCTGGTGTTTGCGCTGGCCAAAACCTCCAACAAGCCCACTCACTCCCTGCAGGATGTGGCCCTCACCCGCGGCGGCTCCCTGGCCGACTGCGCCGCCCGCGTGGCCCGGCAGCTCGATGAGCAGCACGGCGGCATTGGGCTGGTGGTAGGCGCTACCAACCCCGAAGCCGTGGCCCGCCTGCGCGCCCTCTGCCCCGACCAGTGGTTCCTGGTGCCCGGCGTAGGTGCCCAGGGCGGCGACCTGGCCGCCACGCTACGCGCCGGCCTGCGCCCCGATGGCACCGGCCTGCTCATCAACACCTCCCGCGCCCTCTGGCAGGCCGAAAACGCCGCCGCTGCCGCCCGGGAACTGGTGGAGCAAATGAATCAGCTGCGGCCGATGACGGTGTAACCCTGAACGTCATTCCGAGCTTGCGAGGAATCTCGCGTGCTGACGTTGCCACAGTAATTGTCATGCTGAGCTTGCCGAAGCATCTCTACCGCTTCGTTTGGCTGGCATTGCAACGAAGCGGTAGAGATGCTTCGGCAAGCTCAGCATGACGTTCTAGATTGTCCTTTTCTCCATATCACAATAGAGTGCCTCCCTTGACTTCCCCCCAAATTACCTTCACCCCCGAAACCCTGGAGCAGCAGCTGTTGCAGGAAGATGCGCTGCTGCGCGGGCACTTCCGGCTGTCGTCGGGCCTGCACTCTGATACTTACGTGCAGTGCGCCCGGTTCCTGCGCCGCCCCGATTTGGCCGCCCCGGCCGCGGCCGAGTTGGCCCGCCGGATTCAGGAGGCCGGCTTGCAGCCCGATGTGGTGGTAGGCCCGGCCATGGGCGGCGTGGTGATTGGTTACGAGCTGGCCCGGCAGCTGGGCGTACCCGGCATTTTCACGGAGCGCGACGATGCGGGCCAGATGACGCTGCGGCGCGGCTTTACCATCGAGCCCGGCCAGAAAATTATCATTGCCGAGGATGTGGTGACTACCGGCAAGAGCACCAACGAGGTAGCGCGGGTACTGACGAGCCTGGGGGCAAAAGTTTTGGCTGTGGCCAGTTTAATTGACCGCACCAGTGGGAAAGCTGACCTTTCTTTTCCGAACTTTGCCCTGCTGCCGGTCACGGCGGCTACCTACGCACCCGATGAGTGCCCGCTGTGCCGGGCAAACATTCCGGTGGTGAAACCGGGCAGTCGGCCCGATAAAGCGTTTTCTTAAACCTACCGACGGCGGCAACCGGCCCCGCGGCAAGGCATTTTCGGCGTACCCCGGGCGGGTATGCTTCCTCACGATGGCAATTTCGCCAGGCGTGGGAAACCCGAAAAATAGACAAACCTCCCTCTTTTGGAATCTCCCCAAAGAACCATACAGCTGCTGCTTAAGCCCGGCCAACACGACGGCGAGGGCCAGCGCGTAGCCGAAGCGGCCCACCGCCACCTCGGCCTGCACACCGGCCGCGTGCAAAGCACCGCCCTCTACACGGTGCGCTACCCCCTCACCGACCAGCAGCTGCGCGACTTCGCTACCCACTGCCTCCAGGACCCGGTGCTGCACGAGGTAGCCCTCGACGAGTTCCGCCACGGCGCCCACTACCAGAGCTACATCCTCGTTGCCAAGCTGCCCGGCGTGACCGACGATGAAGGTATTTCGGCCCAGAACGCCCTCGGCGACTTCCTCAACGAGCCGCTCGACACCCATACCCAGCACATCTTCTCGAAACGGCTTTACTTCCTCGAAGAAGCCCTGCCCGAAAGTAGTCTGCGCCAACTTGCGCAGGAACTGCTGGGCAACAAGCTCATCAACCGCTTCGAAGTCGGCCCCATTGCCCAGATCCGCGACTACACGCCGCGGCCGGGCGGTGGGGCCGAATCGGTTACGGAGACGGTGGGGCTGGTGGGCCTCTCGGATGAGGAGCTGCTGAAGCTGTCGAAAGACAATCTCTACGCCCTGAACCTGGAGGAAATGCGCGCCGTGCGCGACCATTACACCAGCATCCGGGAAGAGCGCCAGGCTGCCGGCCTACCCCAGGACCCGACGGACTGCGAGCTGGAAATCATTGCCCAGACGTGGTCGGAGCACTGTAAGCACAAGGAGTTTTCGGCCCTGATTAAGTACCGGGACGCCGATACGGGCGAGGAATTCGAGGTAGATTCCTTGTTCAAAACCTACATCAAAGACGCCACCGCCGAGGTGGACCGCCAGCTGCGCGCCAACGGCAACGACTGGCTGATTAAGGTGTTCTCGGACAATGCCGGGGCCGTGCGCATCAACCCCGAGTCGTTGTTTGTGTGGAAGGTGGAAACCCACAACTCGCCCTCGGCCATCGACCCCTACGGCGGGGCCATTACGGGCATTCTGGGTAACAACCGCGACCCGCTGGCCACCGGCATCGGGGGCGCGCGGCTCTTGTTCAACACCAACGTGCTGTGCTTCGGCAACCCCGAGTTCAGCGGCACGCTGCTGAGCAACCAGCTGCACCCGCGTCGCATTTTTGAAGGCGTGCGCAAGGGCATCGAGGATGGTGGCAATAAGTCAGGCGTGCCCACTGTGAACGGCAGCATCGTGTTTGATGACCGGTACGCCGGCAAGCCGCTGGTGTACTGCGGCACCGGGGCCGTGATGCCCATGCAGCTGGCCGGCCTCGATTCGTGGGAGAAGAACATCGACCCGCAGGACCGCATCATCATGGCCGGCGGCCGGGTGGGCAAAGACGGTATCCACGGCGCTACCTTTAGCAGCATCGAGCTGGACGAAACCTCGCCCGCCACGGCCGTGCAGATTGGCTCGCCCATCACCCAGAAGCTGGCCATGGATTTCCTGCTGCTGGCCACGCGCCGCGGCCTCATCAAGTGCAGCACCGACAACGGCGCGGGCGGCTTGTCGTCGAGCATCGGCGAGCTGGCTACCATCAGCGGCGGGGCCGTGGTGGATCTGGAGCGCGTGCCGCTGAAGTACCCCGGCCTGCGGCCCTGGGAAATCTTTGTGTCGGAGTCGCAGGAGCGGTTTTCGCTGGCCGTAGAACCCGCCAAGCTGGACGAGCTGCTGGCCCTGGGCCGGGAAATGGAAGTGGAGCTGACCGATATCGGCTACTTCACCGCCGACGGCTACCTCGACGTGCGCTTCGCCGGTGAGCCGGTAGCCCACCTGGATATGCACTTCCTGCACGACGGTGTGCCGCGCAAAGTGCTTGAAGCCGAGTGGAGCAAGCCCATGGCGCAGGAGCCCGCGCTGGCTCCTGCCACCGACTACACCGACGTCCTGACCCGCCTGCTCGGCAGCCTCAACATTTGCTCCCGCGAGTCGGTGATTCGGCAGTACGACCACGAGGTGAAGGGCCGTACCATCATTAAGCCCCTCATGGGCGCTACCGGCCAGGCCCCGCAGGATGCGGCCGTGGTGCGCTTCAACTTCGAGAGCTGGGAAGGCGTGGCCGTGAGCAACGGCATTCTGCCCCGCTTCGGTGATTTGGACGCCTACCACATGTCGGCCGGCGCGTTTGACGAGGCCGTGCGCCAGATTGTGGCCGTGGGCGGCAAGCTGCCCAACCTGCGCTACGGCGACGGCAACTTCTGGTCCGTAAACGACAACTTCTGCGTGCCCGATTCGGTGTACGACGCCGTGGGCAACCCCGACGGCAAGCAGAAGCTGGCCAAGCTGGTGCGCATGTGCCAGGCCCTGCGCGACGCCACGGCGGCCTACTGCATCCCGCTTACTTCGGGCAAGGACTCGATGAAAAACGACTTCAAAGCCGACGGTGTGAAGATTTCGGTGCCGCCCACGGTGCTGTACTCCATGACGGCCAAGCTGGAGGATGTGCGCCGCACCATCACCTCCGACTTCAAGCAGGCCGACGACGTGGTGTACCTGCTGGGCGAAACCTACGACGAACTAGGCGGCTCGGAGTTCTACCAGCTCTTCGGCGAGCTGGGCGCGAACGTGCCCCAGGTGCGCTTCGAGCAGGCCAAAGCCCTCTATGTCCTGGTGGGCGAGGCCAACGACCAGAACCTGATTCAGAGCTGCCACGACCTGTCGGATGGCGGGCTGGCGGTGGCGCTGGCGGAGGCCACGTTCGGCTACGGCTTCGGGGCCGAGGTGGAGCTGCCGGAAGAGTTGCCGGTGCACGTGCAGCTGTTTTCGGAGTCGCACTCCCGGTTTGTGGTTACGGTGGCTCCCGAGGATGTGGTGGCCTTCGAGCAGCACTTCGGCGCGCGCGCCACACGCCTAGGCCGGGTAACCCAAGACGGACAGTTGACCATGCGCTACGGCGGCCAGCCGGTTATTTCGGCCAGTACGGCAGCCCTGCGCCATGAGTGGACCAACGGTCCGGTAAACCGCATTATCGGCTTCGGCCACCCCGAAACCGCGCATTAATCATGGAACAGACCCCCCAACTGCCGGACCAGCACACGCCCCCGCGCCCCCAGCACGACGACCCCGGCCACGAAATCGTGAACCGCGAAGGCCAAATTGTGCTGCCCGGCTACAAAAGCGTGGACCCCGGCCACGAATCCGCCGAGCCGCTGAAAAGCAAACCCGAACAACCTAAGCACCAGGCACCAGGCACTAAGCATCAAAAAGTGCAGGCGCTCATCCTGACCGGTTTTGGTATCAACTGCGAGGAGGAGTTTGCCGCCGCCTACCGGCTGGTAGGGGCCGAGGCTACCATCGTGCACCTGAACCAGGTGCTGCACAGCCACGTGAGCATCCACGACTTCGACATCCTGAACTTCCCCGGCGGCTTCTCCTTCGGCGACGACCTGGGCTCGGGCGTGGTGCTGGCCAACAAGCTGCGCTACCGCCGCAACGCCGAGGGCCGCACCCTGCTCGACGATATCAAGGAGTTTGTGGCCGGCGGCAAGCACGTGCTGGGCATCTGCAACGGCTTCCAAGTGCTGGTGAAGCTAGGCCTGCTGCCCGACCTGAGCGGCACCGTCACGCCCGAAGTAACCCTGACGCACAATGCCTCAGGCCGCTACGAGGACCGCTGGGTGAAGCTCACCGTTAACCCCCGCGCCACCACGCCGTTCCTGAAGGGCCTGACGACGCTGGAAGTGCCCGTGCGTCACGGCGAAGGCCGCCTCATCATCCAGGACGAAGCCACCCGCGCCGCCATTGAGGCCCGCGGCCTGAACTGCCTCACCTACGCCGACTTCGACGGGGCTCCCACCAACGTGTACCCCTTCAACCCCAACGGCGCCGACCTGAACTGCGCGGGACTCACCGACACCACCGGCCGTGTGTTCGGCCTGATGCCGCATCCCGAGGCTTTCCTCTCGCTCTACAACCACCCCGACTGGGCCCGCCGCAAGCGCGCTACTCCCGGCCTGATTGAGGAAGGCGACGGGGTGTGGCTGTTCCGGAATATTGTGGAGCATGTGCAAAGCCAACGCCCAGCCCCCGTAGCGCATCCAGCAGCCCACCAGTTTTCATCCTAACGAGCCGCCTGCCAGCCTCGCCGGTCGACACCTATTTATATGAACACGCTCAACCACTTCGATACCCCCCAACTCGAACTCCTGCACCGGGGGAAAGTCCGTGACTCGTACCGCGCCCCTTCCGGCGAGCGGCTTATCGTGGTAACCGACCGGTTGTCGGCGTTTGACTCGGTGCTGGAAACGCCCGTGGCCCACAAAGGCGCGGTGCTGAATGGGCTGGCCGCTTTCTGGTTCGACAAAACCCGGCACATCATCCCGAACCACGTTATCAGCCTGCCCGACCCGAACGTGACGCTGGCTCAGGAAGCCGAGCCGATTCGGGTGGAGATGGTGGTGCGCCACTACCTCACGGGCTCCATGTGGCGCGGCTACCAGCAGGGCCAGCGCAGCTTCTCGGGCGTATCGGTGCCCGATGGCCTGACCAAGCACCAGCAATTCCCCGAGCCCATCGTAACGCCCACCACCAAGGAAGAATCGGACCGCGAGATTACGCCCGAGAACCTGGTGGCGGAAGGCTGGGTATCAGCGGAGCTTTATGAGCAGATGCGGGCGAAGGCCCTGGAACTGTTCAACTTTGCCTCGCAGTGGATGGCCGAGCGCGGCATCATTCTGGTGGACACCAAGTATGAGTTCGGGCTGCGGAACGGGGAGCTGATCCTGATTGACGAAATCCACACGCCGGATTCGTCGCGCTTCTGGAGCGCCGAGGATTACGCTGGGAATCCGGAAACAGCCGAGCAGATGGATAAGGAGTACGTGCGCCAGTGGCTTATTGCCAACAAGCAGGACGGCCAGTATCCCCGCGCCCTCACGCCCGAAGTATCCGCCGAAGCCACCCGCCGCTACCTCGATATCTACGAGCGTATCACAGGCGCTCCGCTGCCCACCGGCAACGGAATTACTCCCGGCGGGGACGTACAGGCCCGACTCGTGGGCAACTTAGTGCGTGCTGGCATCATGAAAGAAGTTATCTGAAATGGATTCCTATCAGGCAAAAAAGCTGGTAACCGACTACATCGAAGCGTACAACCGCTTTGATGTGGCCGGTATGATGGCGCCGCTGCATGACGAGGTAACATTTCGGAACGTAGCTGGCGGAGAAGTCAGCCTGACCACCCACGGTAAGGCAGAGTTCCAAGCTCAGGCCGAGCAAGCCAAGCAATATTTCTCCCAACGGGAACAGCGCGTTACCGACTGGCAAATAGCCGACAACCGCGTGGAAGTGCTCATTGACTACTCAGCCGTGGCGGCTATGGACTTTCCCAATGGCCTGAAGACTGGCGACACGCTGCAGCTGCAGGGTAAGTCGGTGTTTCAGTTTGCCGATGGGAAGATTATTGCCATTGACGATATTAGTTAGAAAACCCTGCGGACCTCTGCGGGAACCAACACTAGAACGACACCGTGACAAATTCAAAACCCATAGTACTCCTCGGCGGCGGGGGCCGTGAACACGCCATGGCGTGGAAGCTGGCCCGCGACGGCGCCACCGTGCACGTGCTGCCCGGCAACGCCGGCATCCCCAACAGCCACCCCGAAATCAGCGCCACTGACTTCCCGGCCATCAAAACCTTTTGCGAAGAAAATGGCGTGAAGCTGGTGGTGGTAGGCCCAGAGGCCCCGCTGGCGGCGGGCGTAACCGACTTCTTCCAGGGCTCCGATATCCGGGTGTTTGGGCCGGGTCGGGCGGGGGCTACGTTGGAAAGCTCCAAGGTGTGGAGCAAGGATTTCATGCGTCGCCACGGCGTGGCGACGGCCCTGTCGTGGCAGTTCCGCAGCGACAAGATGGAAGCCGCCCGCGCCAAAGCCGCCGAGCTGAACGGCGACGTGGTGGTGAAGTTTGACGGGCTGGCCGCCGGCAAAGGCGTGTACGTGTGCTCCTCGGTAGAAGAAGCCCACGCCGCCCTCGATGATTTGGCCCGCCTGCACAGCGGCTGGTTTAGCTTCTTGCTTGAAGAAAAGCTCACCGGCCCCGAAATCAGCATCATTGGCATCACCGACGGCAACCGCATCCGGCTGCTCAGCCCCTCCCAGGACCACAAGCAGCTGCTGGCCGGCGACCAGGGCCCCAACACCGGCGGCATGGGTGCCTACTGCCCCGTCCCGTTCGCCGACGACAACGTGCTGGCCGCCATCCGCACCGATATTGTGGACCCCACGCTGCGCGGGCTGCAAAACGAGCAGTTCGATTTCAACGGCTTCCTGTACTTTGGCATCATGCTCACGCCCCAGGGCCCGAAACTGCTGGAATACAACACCCGCCTCGGCGACCCCGAAGCCGAAGTGCTACTGCCCGCCCTGGAGAGCAGCCTGCTGGAGCTGATTGAGGCCACCCTCGATGGCACGCTGCAGCAAACGGTAGTGCGCCAGCGGCGCGGCCACTACGTGGGCGTGGTGCTGGCTTCGGGCGGTTACCCCGCCGCCAGCTTCCCAACCGGCTTCCCCATCACCGGCCTCGACCAGCTGCACCCCAGCATCCTGGCTTTCCACGGCGCCACCAAGCGCACCGAAACCGGCGAGCTGGTAACCAACGGCGGCCGGGTGCTGGTGCTGGTGGGCCACGGCGAGGAGCTGGAGGACGCCGTACAGCACGTGTACCGCGAGGCAGAAAAAGTGAACTTCCAGGATGTGTACATCCGCACCGACATCGGCCAGCGGCCGGAACCGACCCTTGCAGGCAACTGGTAACCATAGCACCCGCAAAGCGCGCCTGGCCATTCTGCTGTCGGGCCGGGGCTCCAACATGGTGGCCCTGGTAAACGCCGTGCAACACGGCGTGCTGCAGGAGCTGGCCGAAGTAGCCGTGGTATTCAGCAACGTGCCCGACGCGCCCGGGCTGGCCACGGCCGCCGCGCTGGGCTGCCCCACCGCCAGCCGCAGCAGCCAGGGCCGCAAGCGGGCCGAGTTCGACGCCGAGGTGGTGGACGTGCTGCGCCAATATCAGCCCGATTACGTGGTGCTGGCCGGCTACATGCGCATTCTGTCGCCCACGTTTATCCGGGCGTTTGCGGGCCGCATCCTCAACATTCACCCCGCCGACACGCACCAGCACCAGGGCCTGCACGCCTACGAGTGGGCCTTCGACAACCGCCTGCCCGAAACCAAAATCACGGTGCATTTGGTGGACGAAGGCCTCGATACCGGCCCCATCCTGGCCCAGCACCCGGTGAACCTGCGCGGAGCCGACACCCTGGCTGAAGTGGAGCGCCGCGGCCTGGCCGTGGAGCACCGCGTGTACGCCGAAACCCTGGCGCAGCTCATCAAGCAGCAACTGGCCCCAACAACAGTTTCTGCAGCGGCTGCGGCCACCGTTCATTCAACGCCATTGTCGTCTGGCTCCCCCTCTCTGCAGGAGAGGGGGCCGGGGGGTGAGGCGAATCGTTAGAACATCACCACCCCACCCACCACCCCCAGCGGCCCGGCAACGGGCAACTGACAACTGACAACTCAACATGTGCGGAATAGTAGGTTTTTACGGTCCTGATGATGTTGCGCACGATATCGTGTTCGGCCTCACCGCGCTCCAGCACCGCGGCCAGGATGCCGCCGGCATTGCCACCTTCGACGACAACTTCCACCTCTGCAAGGGCAACGGGCTCATCTCCGATGTGTTCCGCCCCAAGCAGCTCAAGAAGCTGAAGGGCAACATCGGCATCGGGCACGCCCGCTACACCACCCAGGGCTCCGGTGATGCCGAGCTGGCGCAGCCGTTTACCACCAGCTACCCGTTTGGGCTGTCGATGGTGCACAACGGCAACGTCATCAACTTCCGCTCGGCCGCCAAGCGCCTGCATGAGAAGTACCACGTGCTGCCCAAAACCAGCAACGACCTGGAGCTGATCATGTACACCTTCGCCTCGGAGCTGCGCCTGAAAAACCTCGACAACCTCTCGGTTATCGACATTTTCGACGCCGTGGAGACGACGCAGGAGCTGGTGAAGGGGGCCTACGCGACTATCACCATCATTGCCGGCCACGGCCTGCTGGCCTTCAACGATCCGCTGGGCATCCGGCCGCTGGTGCTGGGCCGCCGCGAAACCGAGCGCGGCCCCGTCTTCGCCTTCGCCTCCGAAAGCACCTGCTTTGATTACTTAGGCTTTGAGTTCGTGGAAAACGTAGGCCCGGGTCAGGCGGTGTTCATCGACAAGGATTTCAAGGTGCACCACAAAAACCCGCAGGAGCAGCCGAAGAACTTCTGCGTGTTCGAGCACATCTACTTCGCCCGCGAGGATTCCACCATTCATGGCCGGCTGGTGGCCCGTGAGCGGGTGCGGCTGGGCAAGATGCTGGCCAAGAAGGTTATCGAGTCGGGTATTCAGCCGGATATGGTGATTGACGTGCCGTCGTCGGGCTACTTCTCGGCGTCGGGGCTGGCCGAGGCCATTGGCGTGCCCTACCGCCGGGCGCTGGTGAAGAACAACCACATGGGCCGCTCTTTCATTGTGAGCAGCCAAGCTGGCCGCGAGGACATCGTCAAGAAAAAGCTCAACCCCATCCGCGAGTTTGTGGAAGGCAAAAAAGTGGCCGTGGTCGATGACAGCATCGTGCGCGGCACCACGTCGCGGCGCATCGTGCGCATTCTGCGCGAAGCCGGGGCCGCCGAGGTGTACTTCATCAGCAGCGCCCCGCCCATCATTGCGCCCTGCATCTATGGCATCGACATGGCCATGAGCACCGAGCTGATTGCGGCCAACTACACGGAGGAGGAAATCTGCCGTTACATTGAGGCCGACAAGGTGATTTACCAGTCGGTGGAGGACTTGCAGGCGCTGTTTTCCGAAGAGAAAGGCCACGGCGGCAGCTGCTTCGCCTGCTTCACCGGCCAGTACCCGACAGGCGACGTGACCAAGTACCTGCGCCACATCCAGGAAGAACGCCAAAGCCACCGCACCGACAAAAAAGGCCCCGACGTCATTCCGTCCGTGAGTGCAAAAGCCCCCGAGCCGACTGAGCATTAGTATGCTGAATGATACGAGAACTAGAAGCTAAAAACTAGTTCCCCTCCTTGGAAAGGAGGGGTTAGGGGTGGTTGACAATCGTTGAACATCATCTAGCTCTAGTTCTAATACTCGTTCTGACGTTCGTCAACCACCCCTAGCCCCTCCTTTCCAAGGAGGGGAACTAGCCTCTAGCTTTAACCTAGCCCCCCGCATGTCATCTGACTTCAAAGCCACCGCCGGCTACTCCATCGAAGAAGGCAACGCCGCTTCCAAGAACGCCTACCACTGGGCCCAGAAAACCTTCAGCACCCGCGCTGGTAAGCCCGGCGAGCCGGCCCAAGACCTGGCGGGCGGCTTCTCCAACGAAATCCGCTTTGGCGCGGAGCGGCTGGGTATCGGCTCCGACGGTATCGGGACTAAGATTGAGGTGGCCGAGCGCCTGGACCGCTACGATACGCTGGGCTACGACCTGATTGCCATGGTGGCCGACGACCTGATAGTGGCCGGTTTCGTGCCCACCAACCTCTCGAACATCATCGACGTGAATACCCTCAATTACGAGGTGGTGGACGAGCTGATGCGCGGCCTGCACGACGCCGCGCAGTTCAGCCAGATTGCCGTAACAGGCGGGGAAATTGCCGAGCTGGGCAACCGCATCGGCGGCTACCCCGGCGCCAAAATGAACTTTAACTGGTGCTCCACGGCCGTAGGGGTGCTGCACCCTAGTTTGGAGCGCCCCTTGAGCGGGGCCAACGTGCGGGCCGGACAGGCCGTGGTGGCGCTTTACTCGCCCTCGTTCCGCTCCAACGGCTACTCCCTGGCCCGCCGCGCCCTCACCAAAGCCTTCGGGGAGAAGTGGCACGAAGCGCCGTATAGCCAGGCAGCGGGTACGCATGGGGAAGCGGATGAGGCCAGCAACCAGCAACTGACCACCGCCAACGCCAACACCTGGGGCGAGGTAATGCTGGCTCCCTCGCTCATTTTCGCGCCGGGCGTGGCGGCGGTGCTCGATGCGGGCCTGCCCCTGCATGCGGCGGCGCACATCACCGGCGGCGGTATTGCCGATAACTTCCGGCGCGTGCTCAAAAGCGGGGTAGGAGCGGAGCTCGACAACCTGTTCGCCCCCCTGCCCGCTATGCAGCAGCTGGCCGAGCTGGCTGGCATTACGCCCACGGAAGCCTATCTCTACTGGAATATGGGCAACGGCATGCTGCTCGTAACGGAGCCCGAGCAGGCCGAAGCCGTAGCCGAAACCCTGCGCGTCCAGGGCTACCAGGCCCAGGTAGCCGGCCGCATCACCCCGGAAACCGACGTGGTATTGCGCGTAGGTGCCGGCGAGCTACGCTACGAAGCATAGCGGCTGCGGAGCCGGTCTGGCCCGCCGCCCCATTTTTTCCTGATGAATACCAAGCCCCCAGCGTCCGTACCGATGCTGGGGGCTTTTGCGTGCCGCCTGATGTTGTGACCGGGCAATTATAGGGCTCAATGGTTTATCCAGCTGGGGTAGAGTAGTGATGTCAAAGATTTATTTTTTTGAAAAATAGCCTTCAAAAAGAGGGGAGGGTAAGATGGTAATTGTAGCTAATAATTAAAATATGCCTATGTTTTAGAGGGGGTATTGTTGTATTTATAATATAGTTTTATATATATTGGCTTTATAATCAAGACATAGCCTGTTCTGCGCGCAAGCGTCTGGTTGCTGTCGATACTGCTCTGAACACCCTCCCCAGGTACCATCCCACCCTGGCTCGTGAGGTGAGGCCCGTTACGCACAGGCCCTTACTGGTACTGCAGGACCAGTTAGCATAATTCCCCTAATACCCGAGTACGCTGCCCGTGGCGGGGCGAGGAGTGGGTGCGCCGGCACTTGTTCGTCCGATGGCCGCTGGCAGTGAGAGTAAGCGTATCAGAAACCCTGTGCCCAATTGCGGCGGGCGGGTTTCTGCACTTCAGTGTGCCACTCTTAACCCGGACTCTATGTTGCTTTTTACTGCATTGGCGGTGCTGTGCGCGCCTGTGTCGGCCTCGCCGGCCGATTCTGCCGCGGCTCGTCCCTACAAGCTGTCGGGTTATGCCGACGGATATTACCGGTACAATTTTCAGAATCCGCGCGAGGCGCCTTATAACAACCTCACCAGCTTCACCAACAGCCACAATTCGTTTGAGCTGGGCATGATTTCGCTGAAAGGCGAGCACACGGTGGGTAAGGTGGGCTTGGTGGCCGACCTGGGCTTCGGGCGGCGGGCCGAGGAATTCTCCTATACCGACGCCAACACCCGCTTCATCATCAAGCAGCTGTTCCTGACCTACGCCCTCACCGAGAAGCTTAAGCTCACGGGCGGCAGTTGGGCCACCCACGTGGGGTATGAATCGGTAGACCCCTACCTGAACCGGACTTACAGCATGAGTTACCTGTTCTCGTACGGGCCTTTCTTCCACACGGGCATCAAGGCCGAGTACCAGGTGGCGCCCAAAACCCTGCTGATGCTGGGCGTGGCCAACCCCACCGACCTGAAAAGCGCCAGCAACCTGCCCAAAACGGTTATTGCCCAGGTAGCCATTAGCACCGCCGACGATAAAATCAAGGCCTACTTCAACTACCAGGGCGGGCGGCAGCAGGACTCGCTGCGCCTGCAGCAGGCCGATGTGGTACTGACCTACGCGCTGTCGGAGCAGCTGAGCTTTTCCGGCAACGGCAGCATGCAGTATCGCCAGCAGCGCACCGAAACCGGCTGGCAGAGCGGCCGGGCCTGGTGGGGCTCGGCTTTCTACGCCAACCTCGACCCGCGGTCCTGGCTGGGCTTCACGCTGCGCTCCGAGTACTTCTCCGACCGCCGCAACGTGCTGGGCTTCGACGGCGAAGTGCTGGCAACCACCCTGGCCGCCAACCTGCGCAAGAACGGCTTCACGCTGATTCCGGAGCTGCGCCTGGACCGCAGTACCCAGGGCGCGCCCCTGTTTGCCGATAAAGCCGGCACTGCCCGCAAAACCACCGTGGGCGCGCTGCTGGCCGCCGTGTACAAGTTCTAAGACTTCGGCGGGCTGGCCTGCGCCGGACCTGCTGCTTCCCTTCACCTTCTTTTCACTCCCAATCGAACAATGGAAACTGCTCTTGCTCCTAAATCGAGGCTGAACTATGGTACGGTGGCGCTGCTGGTGCTGCTGGTGCTGAGCGGCGTGGCGGCCTTTGTGCCGGTGCCGCACCCGGCGGCCGAATCGGCCAGCGCCCTCAACGGGGCCGACGTGGCCTGGATGCTCACGGCCTCGGCCTTCGTGCTGCTGATGACGCCGGGTCTGTCGTTCTTCTACGGCGGCATGGTGCGCCCCAAAAACCTGATTTCCACCATGCTGCAAAGCTTTGTGGCCCTGGGCGTGATTTCGCTGGTGTGGTACTTTGTGGGCTTCTCGCTGGCTTACGGCACCTCCTGGCACGGGCTGATTGGCAACCCGCTCACCTTCGCGCTGCTGCGCGACGTGGGCACGGCCCCGCACCCGCTGTTGTCGCCCACCATTCCGTTTATCTTGTTCTTCGCCTTCCAGCTCAAGTTCGCCATCATCACCCCGGCCCTGATTACCGGTTCGTTTGCCGAGCGGGTGCGCTTCAAGGGCTACTTGGCGTTTATCATTCTGTTCTGTTTGTGCATCTACTGCCCGCTGGCTCATTGGACCTGGCACCCCGAGGGCTTCCTGCGCAAGTGGGGCGTGCTCGATTTTGCCGGCGGTACGGTAGTACACATTTCGGCGGGGGTGGCGGCGCTGGCCGGGGCGCTGGTGCTGGGGCCCCGCCGCAACAACCGCGAATCGGCCTTCTCCACGCCCAACGTGCCGTTCGTGCTGCTGGGAACCGGGCTACTGTGGTTCGGGTGGTTTGGCTTCAACGCCGGCTCGGCGCTGGGGGCCAATGAAATGGCGGCCCTGTCATTCGTGAACACCAACCTGGCCTCGGCTGCGGCTCTGGTGGTGTGGATGCTGCTGGAAATCAGCCGGGGCGGCAAGCCCACGGCCATGGGGGCCTGCATTGGCGCGGTAGTGGGCCTGGTGGCCATTACACCCGCCGCCGGCTACGTCGATTACGGCCAGAGCATCCTGATTGGGGTGATTGGCTCGGGAGTGAGCTTTCTGGGTGTGCACTGGAAAAACAGCCGCACCGGCATCGATGATACACTCGACGTGTTCCCGTGCCACGGCCTGGGCGGCATCGTGGGTATGCTGCTGACGGGCGTTTTTGCCAGCAAAGTTGGGCTGGTCAACGGCACGGCCACTGTCTTTAACTACCACCTGTTGGGGCTGGCCATTGTCATCGGCTACACCTTCGTGGTATCGTGGGGCCTGCTGAAGCTGACGGATGCCTTGTTCGGGCTGCGCGTGAAGTCGTCGGAAGAAGAGTTGGGCCTCGACCTGAGCCAGCACGAAGAATCCACCTACCACGTCGACGAAGAATTCGAGCGCACCTACCGCAAAGAGCTGGCCGGGGTGGAATAGCTCAGTTTTCGTTTACCATTGTTCGTTTTTCGTTGCAGCTGGTCATTGTCATTCAAAATTCCGGACGACAACCAGCTGCAGCGATAAACAAACAACGAACAACGATAAACGAACTATTGCCCGGTGCTGACGGTGGGCTGGCCTTCGGGCAGCATGGCCTGGTGGAAATGGGTGAGCAGCTGTTGCAGCAGCGTACTTATCTCGGCCAGCCGCCGGGTGCGCTGCCGGCTGGGGCGGGTGTACACCAGGGTTTCCAGCTGGGTAGTGACGAGCCCGGGGCTGTGTTTGCCGGCGCGGGCGTAGTCGGGGCGGGTGTAGGTGAGGTCGGTGAGGCGGTAGGAATAGCCGCCCTCGCGCACCTGCACCGTCAGGCGGCCGGCGTAATGCTCCTGACCCCGGCGCAGCAGCACGTGGGTGCTGGTGGTGCCGGCGGCTGCGTTGGTGCGGCGGTTGCTGGCCTGGTACGGGCCGGCCGTGGGCCAGGCCGCCGCCCGGGCCAGTAGCGCATCGGCCGAGGCGTCGGGGGCGGTCTGGGTGCCCGCGTACACCACCCGGTGCGAGTGGGCATCGAGCGGGAGCGGTGAAAACTGATACGGCGTTTCCTGGGCCGGGGCCAACCGGCTCAGCAGCAGTCCGGCGGCCAAAAGCAAGCGTTTCATACGGGTGGGAACCTGGGTGGAGGCCAATACAGCCGCAAAGAAACTGTATACGCGCCGCTCGTGCCCCGGGTGACACTACCACGCCTGTGAAAACTGTTGATCAGTAGGCAGTTGATGTCGAAAAAAGAAAAGGTCCGCCTGGTTCCTCCGAACCGGGCGGGCCTTTGGGCGTGACGGGGGCGGCTAAGCTACGGGCTCAATATCGAACCCGGCCTGGGCCACGGCTTTCAGCACCTGCTCGGGTATCACGTTCGGGCCCTCCACGGTCAGGATTTTGGCGGGGTTGTCGGTATCCACCCGCCAGGTTTCCACGGTGGGCTCGGCGTCGAGGAAAGGCGTGACGGCGCGCACGCAATTGGCGCAGTTGATGCTGGTTTTGAAGTGCAGAGTAGGCATAAAAGCGGCAGATTTAGGTAGCAGCTTACGGCGGAAGGCCGCCAGCTGCTGGGAATGATACGGGTAACAACGAACCCAGGGCAAAAGTAGCCACCCCGCCCGCTGTCCGCGGTACATACTTTAGCCGTCAGTGTGCCACATTTTGCCGTATTTCGGGGCGCAGCATTATTCTATGAAACGCTATTTTATCAATCAGGAAGGCGAGGCCAACAAGTTCTGGAACATTGAAATCCACGATTCCGCCTACACGGTAGACTTCGGCAAAATCGGGACCCTGGGCCGGAAGAATCAGAAAGTAGCGGCCGATGCGGCTGCCTGCGCGGCTGAAGTGGCGAAGCTGATTCAGGAAAAGCAGCGGAAAGGCTATTACGAAGTAGCCGAAGGGGCATCCATCCCGGAGAAGCTCGCGCCTGCGTACCGGCCAATGGATGAAGAATTATTTTGGGAAATTCTGAGTCTGCTCAATTGGAAAAAGACGGGTAACGACGACGCCGTGTTGCTGCCGGCTGAAAAACGGCTGGCCGCTTTGCCGTTGGCCGACATCTTCGCCTTCGAGGACATATTGGCGGAAAAGCTGTATCGGCTGGATGGTGAGAAGTATGCCGCCGCCTGCTACCCCGGTCAACATGCGGGCTCTATTTCCGCCGATGCTTTTCTGTACGACCGGTGCAGCGTACTCTGCAACGGCCCAGTCTTCTACGAAACGGTAGTGCAGGACCCAGCGCAGTGGCCGGTGGGGTTGGAGTTTGAAAGCCTGCTGTATCTGGCGGGCAACGCGTACACCCGCAAAACTGGGCAGGACGATTTTCCGCACACCCCGCGCGTCTCCTACGAAACCGGTAGCAATACAGCCGGGTGGCTGCCTATGGAGTAAGAAATGACCATATAGCCGCCAGTGTGCCACATTTTGTCGTATTTCGGGGCGCAGGCGCTATACGTTGGTACTATGGATAAGAAAGAATTCTGGCAACTCATCGAAGACGCCAAAACGGCCGCCCACGGCGACCAGCAGCAGCAGGAAGCCACTCTCATCAGCCAGCTGGCGCAGCTGGAGCCGGAGCAGATTATCGGGTTTGAATGCCGCCTGCGCGAATACCTGTTGGAAGCCGACCACTTCCACATCATGGCCGCCCAGAAAATCATCGACGGCTACGTCTCCGACGACCCCTACTTGTACTTCCGCTGCTGGCTGATCGGGCAGGGCGAAGCCGTGTTCACCAACGCGCTGCAGAATGCCGATTCCCTGACCAACGTCATGGACGAAGGCTATCAGGCTTTCGAGGAGCTGCTGTACGTGGCTACCAAAGCCTTCGAGCAGCGCACCGGCAAAACTGAGGAAGACGACACCTTCCCGCGCAACGTGGCCAGTGCGCGGGGGCTGAACTACGACTTCGGTGCCGAAACCAAAGGCGAAGACTGGACCGAAAGCCAACTGCCCAAGCTGCTGCCGAAGCTGTGGAGGAAGTTCGGCGTGGCGTAACGGCTGAGATGAAGCCGGTTCGGAAAATATAACACCTGCCTGTCATCCTGAGCTTGCGAAGGTCCTTCGCAAGCTCAGGATGACAGGAGGATACTGTTCTCTGCCTCCAAGGCCCGCTTACGCCGGCCGTACGGGGCGCTTCTCCAGAATCAGCTTCGTGCGGAACGTGTTCAGCGACTCTTCCAGGCCCACGGGGTAGGTGTGGGGGTTAAGGAAGCGGCGGATGCTGGGGTCGAGGCTCAGGATTTCGCGGTGGGCGCGGGCCCGGCTTTCCTGCAGGGTGGGCAGCGTGTGTACCAGCTCGCCATTGCGGAAAATGGGCTCCAGCAGCTCCCGGTAGGGGGCGTCGGGGCGCACGGCGCGTCGGCGGGTGGCGTCCAGCGGGTCTACCAAGGTGAGCTGCTCGGGCAACGGCTCGGCCACGTTGTAGAGCATGTCGGCGCGGGGCTGGCCTTTGTCGGTTTCGTAACGGCGCACCTGCAGGATGCCGGGGATGCTGGTTTTGGCCAGCTGCTCCGAGAGCTTGATGGTGAAGTCCCAGCCCGAGTCGTCGGGTTTGCGCAGGGCGGCCAGCTTGTACACGCCTCCCAGCGCCGGCTGGTCGTAGGCCGTGACGAGCTGCGTGCCGATGCCCCAGGTGTCGATTTTAGCGCCCTGCTGCTTGAGGCTGGTGATGAGGTTTTCCTCTAGGTCGTTGCTGGCCACGATGCGCACGTTGTTGAACCCGGCCTCGTTGAGCAACGCGCGGGCCTCGCGGCTGAGGTAAGCCAAGTCGCCGGAATCCAGGCGGATGCCGCCCAGTTCGTGGCCGTTGGCGCGCATCTCGCGGGCTACTTTAATGGCGTGGCGCACGCCTTCCAGCGTGTCGTAGGTATCCACCAGAAATACCGAGTCATCCGGAAACGCCTTAGCGTAGGCGGTGAAGGCGGTTTCCTCATCCCCGAAGGCCATTACCCAACTGTGGGCGTGGGTGCCCTTTACTGGAATACCAAACCGCTGTCCGGCCAGCACGTTACTGGTGGCATCTACCCCACCCAGGTAGGCGGCACGGCTGGCCGAAAGGCCACCATCGGGCCCCTGAGCACGGCGCAGGCCGAATTCCAGCACGGTATCGGAGCCGGCGGCTTCCCGGATGCGGGACGCTTTGGTGGCAATCAGCGTCTGAAAATTTACCAGCGTGAGCAGGGCCGTTTCCACCAGCTGGGCCTGCAGCAGCGGCCCCTGCACCCGAATCAGCGGCTCGTTGCCGAACACCACCGTGCCCTCAGCAATGGCGTCCACGTCGCAGGTAAACTTCAGTTCACGCAGATACTGCAGAAACTCCGCCGGGAACATGGCTGCGCCCTTGCTGCTTTTCAGGCTACCGAGGTACGTAAGGTCGTCCTCGGAGAAGCGCAGGTTCTGCAAATAATCGACGGCGTAGGCCAGGCCGGCCACCACGGCGTAACCGCCCTGAAACGGGGCTTTCCGGAAATACAAGTGAAACACGGCCTCGCGGTCCTGCAAACCCTGCTGCCAGTAGCCGTAGGCCATGGTAACCTGGTAGAGGTCGGTGAGCAGGCTGAGGGAGGGGGCGTAGAGGCCGGAAAGCGGGGCAGAATTCATGCGAGGCAACAGTTGAGATGCCGTAGCTTACGCAGAATATTTCATTCAGACCATGTTATGGCTCATTCCGTGCCTTCGTCCGGGGGCTGGTTGTTTCGCCGGGTTGCCGGGTTGCCGGCCTGGAAGCGCCTGACTATCGGGGTGTTACCGGCCGGGCTGCTGCTTGCGTGTACTCCGGCCGGCTGGCCCCTGCCTATGCGCCTGCTCACGGCCTGGGCAGGGTTTACCTTCACCACCCTGCTGGTTACCTGGCTGATTATTCTGGTGGCCGATGTGGGCCATATCCGGCGGATTGCCACCCGTGAGGATCCGGGCCGGGTACTGTCGTTTGGGGTGGTGCTGCTGGCCGCGCTGGCAAGCCTGCTGGGGGTGCTGCTGCTGCTGTCCTCCGTTCGTGCGGCTCCCGATCCGCTGCTGCCGGCCCATGTGGCCATAGCTACAGTGGGTGTGCTCACGGCGTGGCTGCTGGTGCATACCCTGTTTACCCTGCGCTACGCGCATCTGTATTACGACAGCACCGGGGGCCGGGCAGAGGGCGGGCTGGCATTTCCGGGGGATGAACAGGAGCCCGATTACCTGGACTTCGCCTACTTCGCCTTCGTGATAGGTATGACGGCCCAAACCGCCGACGTGGCCATTGCCGACCGCACAATGCGGCGGCTGGCGCTGCTACACGGGCTGCTCTCGTTTGGGTTCAATACGGCCGTGGTAGCCTTGGCCATCAATGGGTTGGCGGGGCTGCTATGAAGCTACCCGGTGGTGAGCGGCGAGCGGATGCCGGTACTGGCAATACCGCTCGGCATCCAGCAGAGAGGGCACCACGGGCGGGCAAGAGGCCGTAGGCAGCTTGGCTAGGAGCTGATGGGCGGCGTCGCCGAGGTGGCAGAGCACCAGCGGCACCTGCCGCGCCCGAAGCCGGCGGTAGTAGCGTAACAACACCCGCAGCGAGGAAAGCGGCAGATGGTGCAGGTGGCTGCAGTCGACCCAGATGCTGGGCTTGCCGCTCCGGCTGGCAAGGCGCAGAGCCGAGGAAAGCTGCGCCTCCGCCGTCGGAGCATCGTCGTCGGCCAGAATCAGCAGGTAGCTATTGGGCAGAATTTCACGATATACTTCCATTGGGGTGGTAGATAAAAGAAATGAAACGGGGCCGCGTTACGCTGCCGGCCGCAGCCCCGCATCCGCCAGCTGCCGACACCTGACTATACGGCGCAGATGAAATTTGGATAGTGTATAAAATACTGATTTGTAGGTAGGTAATTTTACGGGCGGCCCTCCGGACTACAGGGCAGGGAAATACAAACCAGGGTGCCCCGGCCGGGACCGGAGTCAACCGTGAGGGTACCCAGCAGCAGCTCCACGCGGTGCCGGATGCTGGTCAGGCCCAAGCCCCGGGGCGGCTCGGGGGTCGGTGGGGCCGCCTCGAATCCAATGCCGTTATCCTCGGCGGAAAGATGCAGGGTGCTCTGCTGGTAGCTGACAAGCAGGGTGGCCTCGGAGGCGCGGGAATGTTTGAGAATGTTGTTCAGCAATTCCTGCATGGTGCGGTAGGCGGCCATTTCCACGGCAGCCGGCAGGCGCTCCGGCAGGTGCTGCATACGCAACTGCACGCGCAGGTGATGGTGCGGAATGCGCTTGAGCAGTTCTTCGAGGGCGGTTTTCAAACCAAAATCGGCCAGTACGCCGGGCGTCAGCTCAAAGGAAATGGTGCGGGTAGCCCGGATGGCCTCTTCCAGCAGGCTGCGGGTTCCGTGCACCTCCCCGGTGGGCGGCAGGCTGAGCTTGGCCGCGTACAGCAGCTGCCCCACACCGTTGTGCAGGCTCTCGGCAATGCGGCGGCGCTCCGTTTCCTGGGCTTCCAGCACGGCGGCCAGAATTTCGTGCTGCCGCCGCAGTTGCAACTGAGTTGCCTGGGCGGCCAGGAAGTTGCGCTGCGTCACGTCGCGGATAACTACCAGCACGCCGTGCGCTGCACCGTCGGATAGTTGCAGCGGCAGCAGATTGGCCTCGCAGTCTTGGTCGTGGCAGTGAAAGGGCACGTTGTAATGGGGCGTAAGCTGACCGGCCAGTAGCCTGTGCAGGGCGGCGCCCTGAGCGGTATCGGGCGTGAATACCGGAAACTCAGGCAGCAGCTGGCCCAGCATGGTAGCTGCTGCACACCCCGAAAGCCGTTCCATCACGCGGTTCCAGGCCGTAATGCGGCCCTGCGCGTCGCAGGCTACAATGGCATCCACACTGTGGTTGAGCAGGCGCTCCGTAAACTCCTTCTCCGTCCGCAGCCGCTCCTTGCTCAGCTCCGACTCGGTGGCGTTGATGGAGAATATCACGCCGCACTGCTGGCTTTCATCGAAGAAGCCGAAGCACTGCAGGTACACCGGCTCCCCCTGCGCTTCACCCCGCGCCACAAAGCGCACCGTGTGGCCGGCCAACACCTGGGCAATGTGCTCCTGCATATCGGGTATCAGGTAGCCCGCTAGCTGCCCCACGCCCTCATTATCGGCCACATGGAGGTAGCGCAGCCCGGCGCCCGTCAGCTCCAGCAGGCGGCCCTGCCGGTCAAAGCGGCCCAGAGTGAGCGGCAGGTTCTGCAGCATGCGCTCCAGCAGCTGGTTTTTCAGCGTCAGCTCGTGGCGGGTGCGGTGGCGGTCTGTCACGTCGCGCAGCAGGCCGGTTATGCGTAGCGGCTGGTGCTGGCCATCAAGCTGCACCTGTCCCATGGCCATCAGGTGGCGCGTCCCCTCAGTGGGGTGCAGCAGCCGAAACTCGATATCGAAGGGTTGCTGCTGGTGTACGGAGCGCTGGAACGCGGTGTGCAGCAGGGCCATGTCCTCGGGGTGTACCAGGGGCTGCAGCTCTTCCCAGGAGCTGATGGCCTCGGTAATGCCCAGAATCTGCCGGGTCCGCTGGTCGCAGTAGAGTTTATGGGTGGGCAGGTGGCTGATCCATACGCCCGAAGCGGTGGCCGCCAGGGCCAGTTGCAAACGGTTTTCGCTTTCGTGGCTGCTGCCGGGCCGGGGCTGCCGGCCGGAGGTGTCTTCCCAGGTAATGTGGTACAGCAGCTCGCCTTCCAGCCAGATGGCCGTAATCAGCATCTCCTCCCAGAACTCCTCGCCGTTGGGCCGCTTCCCCAGCCAGGAAAAGCGGGCCCAGCCCAGGCGGTGGGCCTGCTCCAGCATATCGGCCAGGCGGACGGCGGTGGCGCGGCCATCGGGTTGGGTGGGAGCCGAGAAGGAGCCGATGGGCCGCCCCAGCAGCTCGTCGCGGCGGCTCAGCCCCAGCAGGTGCAGGGCCATGGGGTTACAATCGGTATACCGGCCTTCCCGGACGATGACCACGGCCTTGCGGGGCTGCTCGAACAGTTGCTGGTAGTAGGTGGCGCGGGCTTCGGCCTGGGCCTGGGCGGCGCGGGCCAGGGCCAGTTCCGCCCGCAGGCGGACCAGCTCGGCAGTGGGCGTATCGGCGGTGGGCGTGGGGTTGGGCATTACAGAAGAGCTTACGGCGAAATATAGGCCCGGGTCCAGTAAGTGCGCAGCCTGCGGTGTGCTTCTTACGTACTAACGCACCAGGTGGAAGCCACCGGCGGAGTAATTCGGCCCGGGAGAAGCGGACACCTGGCCGCCACCATGATTCGTATTATACTCACCGATGACCACGCCATTCTGCGCGACGGAATTCGGGCCCTGCTGGCGCGGGAGCCCGACATGCGGGTGGTGGGGGAGGCCGCCGACGGCCGGGCCCTGCTGGACCTGCTGGCCCACACCGCCGCCGATGTGGTGCTGATGGATGTGAATATGCCCGGGCTGGACGGGTTTGCCGTGATGCCCTTCCTGCGCGAAAGCCACCCCGAGGTGCGGGTGCTGGTGCTGTCCATGCTCGACCACGAAAACTACGTGTACCGCATGCTGCAGGCCGGGGCGCTGGGCTACGTGCTCAAAAACGCCGACATCACCGAAATAACCCACGCCATCCGGACGGTGGCCGCCGGCCGGCAGTTTCTGTGTACCGAAATTGGGCTGGCTCTGCTGCACCGCACTATTGGGGTGCCCACGCCCCCCGTACCGGACATTCCGGCCCCCGTTGCCGCCACCCGGCCGGCCGGCGCGGCGGAGCTGTCGGGGCGGGAGCTGGAGGTGCTCCGGCTGATTGCGGAGGGCCTCACTAACCAGGAAATTGCGGATACGCTTTTCACCAGCAAGCGCACCATCGAAACCCACCGCCAGAACATCATCGAGAAAACCCAGGCCAAAAACACGGCCGCCCTCATCCGCTACGCCATGAGCCAGGGCCTGATTGCGTAGCGGATGAGGTGGTGAATGAGTGAGTTGTAGCGGCCTGGACGACAAGCGTTCAAAAACCAGATAGAATTGTGCGTCTCGTCGTTCGGGGTGTCGGTACGTCAGCCGTTCAACGACGAGACGTGAGGTGTCGCGCCGCTACATCGCGCCTGAATCTGCCGTACTGCCTGAGGGCACCCTGTGTCTGCTGGTTTTTCCGGGCCTTTGGGGGACGATAGGCGGGGCGGATTCCCTTCGCCTGCCTATCTTCCCCTCCCTTTCGCTACTCTAGCCTTATCCGCTTTGACTTACCCCGACTTTGAAGCCCGCTGGAAGAACTCCGGCGGCGCGGAGCGGGCCAACTACGGCCTGTTCCTGCAAGACCTCTGCGACCTGCTGGAAGTACCTCGCCCCGACCCTACCACCGACGACCCTACCCAAGATCAATACGTACTGGAACGCGCCGTGCAGTTCAACGACGGGCCCAAGAAAAGCACCGGCCGCATCGACCTCTACAAGCGCGGCTGCTTCGTGCTGGAAACCAAGCAGGGCACCGACACCGCCGACCAACAGAAAAAGCAGGAACGCACCGAGCTGGGATTAGAGCCAAGCAAGCGCCGCAAGGGCCACGCCGTGCGCGGCTCCGCCAAGTGGGCCGAAATGATGCAGGCCGCCCGCCAACAGGCCCTAGGCTACGTGCGCGCCCTGCCGCCCGAGGAACCCCGCCCGCTGTTTGTGCTGGTGGCCGATGTGGGCTTCTGCCTCGACGTGTACAGCAACTTCGCCGGGGTGGGTGATTCGTTCGTGCCCTTCCCCGACCAGACCCGGTTCCGGCTGCCGCTGGCCGCGCTGGCCGATGAAAAGACGCGGGCCATGCTCCGCCAGATCTTCCTCGACCCGAAAGAGCTGGACCCCAGCCGCCGCGCCGCCCGCGTGACGCGGGAGCTGGCCGCCCGCCTGGCCAAACTATCGGAGCAGCTGGAACGGGCCGGGCACGCGCCCGACGTGGTGGCGCAGTTCCTGATGCGCTGCCTGTTTACCATGTTTTCGGAAGATGTGGGCCTGATTCCGAAGCAGAGCTTTACCGGGATGCTGAGCCAGTACGGCACGCCGGAGCTGCTGGAATATCTGCCCGACGCGCTGACCAACCTGTGGCGCACGATGGACACCGGCGGCTTTAGCTCCGACCTGAAAGCCCGGCTGCGGCGCTTCAACGGCAAGCTGTTTCACGATGCCACCGCCCTGCCCCTGAACGCCGGCCAGGCGGAGCTGCTGCTGCAGTCGGCGCGGGCGGATTGGACGGAGGTGGAGCCGGCCATTTTCGGGACGCTGCTGGAGCGCGCCCTCGACCCCAAAGAGCGGCACAGCCTGGGCGCCCACTACACCCCGCGCCGCTACGTGGAGCGCCTGGTGCTGCCCACTGTGCTGGAACCGCTGCGCCGGGAGTGGGCCGCCGCCCAGGCCGCCGCCGCCCGCCGCCTCGAGGAAGGCCAGCCCAAAGACGCCCGCGCCGAACTGGTGCGCTTCCTTGCCCGCCTCACCAGCCTCAAAATACTGGACCCCGCCTGCGGCTCCGGCAACTTCCTGTACGTGACGCTGGAACACCTCAAGCGGCTGGAAGGCGAAGTGCTGGCCGCCATCAACAGCTACGGCCAGACGGGCCTGCTGGAATTGGGCGGCGGCACCACCGTGAGCCCGCACCAGCTGTTGGGCCTGGAGCTGAACCCGCGCGCGGCCGCCATTGCCGACGTGGTGTTGCGCATTGGCTACCTGCAATGGCACCTGCGCACCTACGGCCCCTCCGAGCTGCGCGAGCCGCTGCTGGATGAGTACCAGAACATCCGCCAACAGGATGCGGCCCTGCAGCACGGCCCGCCCGTGCCCCGCCTCGATGCCTACGGCCAACCCGTAACGCGCTGGGACGGGTTAACTACTACTATGCATCCTGTTACTGGTCTTAAGATACCTGATGAAAAGGCACAGGTGTTGGTTTTTGATTATCCAAACCCTAAGCCTGCTGAATGGCCAAAAGCAGATTTTATTATTGGAAATCCGCCATTCATAGGAAAACTTAAAATGCGCGAAGCGTTGGGGGATGGCTATGTAGAAGCATTGCGTAAAGCATACAGCAATGTTGTTCCTGATGCTGCTGATTTTGTAATGTATTGGTGGTATAAAGCAGGACAAATTTTAACTGCAGGGAAAGCCGAAAGATTTGGGTTTATAACTACTAATTCTATAACGCAAATTTATAATCGACGTGTGGTTGAAGCTTGCCTGATAGATAAGCTAAATCCTCTTTCTATAAGCTTTGCCATTCCTGATCATCCTTGGGTAGATAACAGTGATGGTGCAGCTGTCCGCATTGCTATGACTGTTGCACAACTTGGCGCTCAAGCTGGTACACTAGCTTCTTTAAAACGTGAGTGGCAAAGTTCTGATGGGGATATAGATGTCGAGGTTACAGAAACGGAAGGAGTTATCAATTCTGACCTCTCAATAGGAGCAGATGTTACCTCGGTTGCTGCTTTGCAGGCTAATGAAAGCATGTCATTGTTAGGGGTGAAGTTCTACGGGCAAGGATTTGTACTCAATAATACAGATGCTGAAAGGCTGGCTGCAACTTCAAGCCAGCCATTGATTAAGAACTTCGTTGGCGGACAAGACTTGACCCAACGCCCTAGGGAATTATCAGTCATAGACGCAACTGGATTGACCTCTGATGAATTAATCTCAAAATACCCCGATGCTTATCAGCATCTATGGTTAAACGTCAAGCCTGAACGTGACCATAATCCGCGTGAGAGTAGACGGATACGTTGGTGGTTATTCGGTGAAAATCAACCAAGTATGCGTAAGGCTATTATTGGACTATCCAGGTATATAGCAACTGCAGAAACCGCAAAGCATAGGCTATTCCAATTTGTCCCTGGTAATTGGATATCAGAAGGCACGGGTATAGTAGTTGCGACAGATGATGCTTATAATTTGGGTGTATTATCGTCTAAAGCACATATTGTTTGGGCTATTGCAGCAGGAGGGATTTTAGGAGTTGGAGCCACCCCCCGCTACAACAAAACTCGTTGCTTCGACCCGTTCCCCTTCCCAGCAACCACGGCGGAGCAGCAGGCGCGCATCAGGGAGCTAGCCGAACAGCTCGACGCCCACCGCAAGCGCCAGCAAACGCAGCACCCCGCCCTCACCCTCACCGACCTCTACAACGTGGTGGAGAAGCTGCGCGCCGGCCAGCCCCTCACCACGGCCAAAGAGCAAACCATCAACCAGCAGGGCCTGGCCTCCGTCGTCCTGAGCCTGCACCAGCAGCTCGATACAGCCGTAGCCGCCGCCTACGGCTGGCCCGCCGACCTTCCCGACGCGGAAATACTGACCCGCCTGGTGCGCCTCAACCACGAGCGCGCCCAGGAGGAACAGGCGGGCCACGTGCGCTACCTCCGCCCCGCCTACCAGGCCCCGGAGTTGCAGCAGTCGGCGCTGACCCTACCCGCCGCCGCTGCCAAGGTTGCTCCTGCCGCGGAAGCCACCGGCCCCCAGCCGTGGCCTACGGAGTTGGCCCAGCAGATGCAGGCCGTTCGGGATGCCGTGCAGCAGGCCGGCCAGTCGGTTACGGCCGCCCAGGTAGCTGCCCGCTTCAAGCGCACCAAGCCGGAGCGCGTGCAGCCCCTGCTGGATACGCTCACCGCCCTCAGCCTGCTCCGCCAGACGGAGGAAGGGGCCTACGCGGCGTAAGAGGGGCGTACCGCCACCTGGCAGGTGAGTAGTAGAAGGCTAGTGCTAGTTTCCCTCCTTGGAAAGGAGGGGTTAGGGGTGGTTGATGACGCCAGAACAAGTTCTAGAGCTAGATGATGTTCAACGATTGTCAACCACCCCTAGCCCCTCCTTTCCAAGGAGGGGAACTAGCACTAGCCTTCTCTAGCACTAGCCTTCTCCCACCAGCTTGTCACGTGGCATTGCTCCGCCAATGCTGGAGGAGAACAACACGAGCACCTCGAAAATACAAAAGCCCGTTTCTGAGTCAGAAACGGGCTTTATTGTGGCCGCGGCGGGAATCGAACCCACATCTAAAGTTTAGGAAACCCTCATTCTATCCGTTGAACTACGCAGCCGGCTGGTTACCCTACCGCAAAGCTACGCCGAAAGCCCGGCCCGCCCAAACCAGCCGGGGCGAGTAAAGCGTACCAGTCTGTGTGAACAGTCGCCTAGCAAGAACGTCATTCCGAGCCCCGCGAGGAATCTCGCGTGCTGAGGTTGCCATGGTGCTCACACGTCAGCACGCGGGATTCCTCGGACATTGGCTTAATGCGCCACATGCTCGGGATGACGTTCTTTCTTTCTATGCGACTGTCCACGGACCCTAGAAAGCCGGGCCGCCGCTGGTATCTTCGGGCACTGGTTTCCACCGTTTTTCCTTTTGTGTTCCGGCTGTATGGGTGTTTTGGATGAATTGCGGGCCCAGCGCCGCGCGGCCGGTACCGCGTCCGGGTCGGCCGCCGACGGGCAGCAGCCGGCCCTGCTGCTTATTCCCGATATCAGCGGCTTCACCCGCTTCATTGAGGAATCGGGCAACCCGCAGGCTCCGTTTCTGGTAGCCGATCTGCTGGAAATCCTCATTGAGGCCAACACCCTGGACCTGGAAGTCAATGAAATTCAGGGCGACGCGGTGCTGTTTTACCGGCTGGGCCCGCCCCCCACGGCCGAGGAGCTGGTGCGCCAGTGCCGCCGCATCTACCTCGACTTCCAGAACTACCTGCGCCTGGTGGAGCGCGACACCGGCTCGGCCCTGGCCGCTTCCCTGCACGAGCTGGCCCTCACCCTTAAAATAGTGGTGCACTACGGCCGCGTGAGCGTGGCCCGCATCCGGGAGCACACCAAGCTCATGGGCCGCGACGTAATTGTGGTGCACCGGCTGCTCAAGAACAACGTGGCCGGCTCCGAGTACATTCTGCTCTCGGACGGTTACCTGCGTACCCAGCCTCCGGCTGAGCTGGCCCGCGTATTCGCCTGGACGCGCCTGCTGCCCGGCTCCACCTACTACGAGTACCTCGGCGAAACGCCCTACCACTACGCCCACCTCTCGCCCCTGCGCCTGCTCCTCAACGCTCCCGGCGTAGACGACGACGTACCCACCGGCCAGGGCTGCGTGCTGAAGGTGCGCCGCGCGCTGCGGGTGCCCGCGCCCTACGCTTTGCGGGTGCTTAGCAACTTCCGTCTGCGCCCGCGCTGGATGGAAGGGGCCACCGCCGTACATTACGACGTGACCAAGGCCGGCCGCCTCGGCACCAGCTACAAAGTAGACGTGTTCAGCGGCCAGATTGACTTCCAGACGGTACAGTGCCTGGAGGACGAGGACGGCCGCCTGACCTACGTGGAGAAGATTTCGCACTTCCGCCTGTTTCCCAACGCCCTGCTGTTCTGCTGCGTGGAAGCCGTGGATTTCGACAGCTGCCTGCTGACGCTGGAGCTGCGCTACGGCCACGTGGCCAGTAGCCACCGCCTCATCCGTTTCGGCCAGCTGCGCCGCCTCTACCGTTTCCTCGGCCGCTCCCTGGCGCAATTCGCGCAGCTGGTGGAACGGTGAGGTGGTGGATTGTTGGATGGTCAGATGGGGGAGAAGGTCGTAGCAATCCGTCCTTCACACGGTTCAAAACCCTGAAATAAGGAAAGCCCCTGACGTTCGTACTGGCGTCAGGGGCTTCTGCGTAGGTCGAAGCTAGGAGCTAAGAAAAGGACGGATTGCTTCGCGCTGCTCGCAATGACAGAACGGTTCAGCAATCCACCCCTTACATCTTATACAGCAGCGCAATGCCAAACGACAGCGCGGTAAGGATCAGGCCGACCATGAAAATGGTGTAGCTCAGACGCAGCAGCCGGTACTTCTTGGTTAGCACGTCGCCGAGGTAGTAGATGTCCGTCACCATGTTGGTGTACAGCGCGTCTTTCTGCTGCATAAGCTGGGTCATACCGCTCTGGAAGTCATCGAGGCTGAGCTTGCTGAAGTTACCGAAGAACAGCAGGTTCACGCGGCGGTTGGTGGCAATCTGGGGGCTGCGCTTGAGCCACTTAAAGCTCGTCACGTCGGGCTGGGCGCACAGAATGGCCGTGATGACCGAGGCCAGCGCCGTGGCCAGCAGGATGCCCATCGGCACGGCAATAATCGGGTTCCGGATAACGCCCACGTTGCTCAGAGCCGCCGTTTTGCTGCCCAGCTTTGCCCCGAAGTAGGTAATGATAAGCGACATGAGCACCGCGTTCAGCGAAATCATCATGTTGGCCTTCTTATCGGCCATATCCGAGAGCTTCATGTGGTTGCTGTACATGGTCCGGAACATGGTTTCGATGCCCCGCTTGGGCTCGGCAAACGTGCCTTCCTCTTCCTCCGTCTTTTTCTTTTTCTTTTTCTCGGTCTTCTTCAGCAGTTTGCGCTGCTCCTTTATGTTGTCCTTGTGCTGGTCCTGGTACCGGTCTTTGGCGGCTTTGGTGTAGTACTTGCCGGCCAGCAGAAACGCCAGCTGATTTTCGGCCCACTCGGTGTTGGAGTAGGTTTTACCCAGGCTGGTTTCCCACTCGGCGCGCAGCAGCTCGGCGTTGGCAAAAAAATCGTCCCGGCCCATTCCGCTCATGTCGGCATCCACCAGCAGTTGCTCCAGCTCGGTTTCCCGGGTAGCGTCGCGGTGGGTAGCTTTGATCAGGGTTTGTACCAGCTCGGTGCGCTCAGCCGGATAGCCCTGCTGGGTGAGCCATTCGCCGGCCAGCTCGGCACTCCGGAACTCGTGGCCGTCGTAAGTATCAAGGTAACCCGTGTCATGAAACCAGGCGGCCAGCACCACGGCTTCCTGGTCGGCTTCGCTGAGGCCGGCCGCTTCGCTCAGGGCGCGGGCTTCCTTTACTACCGCCGTAGTATGCTTGGGCGAGTGGTACACGAGTTGCGCCGGAAGCTTTTCTTCCAGCAAAGCCAGCACGTAGGCCTTCGCGTTTTTGACAATTTCGGCCTTGGCCGGTTTCTGGGTAAGAATAGGCTCCATCAGGGAAAGGGAACTACAAAAGAACGACAGCCCGGGCTGTTCGGCTTACAACGGGTTTCGGGGCTCCGGGTTTTGTGAGTGGCTGGTTGCTTCCACAACGTCAGCACGCGAGATTCCTCAGCAAGCTTGAAATGACGTTCTTCTGGCAACTGGCAACTTCCCGCAAACCCAACCGTAGCCGGATGAATTGCGTAGGGCAGCGCACCATGCGTACCTCGTAACGCGTACTTCAGCCGTTACCGGTAAGTTTACCGTATTTCCTGATCATTCGCCTCGTTGCCCCGGCGCGCCGCCGGGTTCTTGCTTTCGCGCTACTTCTTTCTTTATATGAGCAGACATTTCCTGTCCTGTTGCCTGCTGCTGGCACTGGCCGGAGCGGCGGCCCCCGCCGCCCTGGCCCAACAGAAAACCCAGACGGCGCACCCCACGCGGCCCAACTACCGCAAAGGCGGTGTCAACTGGGAGTCGAAAACCCCGCCGGATAGCTCCCATATTCGCTATTCGGTGTTTCTGATTGGCGACGTGGGCAAGCCTGCACCTGAGGCCGAAGGCGGGGAACCGTCCCTGAACTACCTGCGCAAGCAGATTCTGGCGGCTGGCTCCAAAAGCACCACCATCTACCTCGGCGACAACATCTACGAGTACGGTATGCCTGAGCAGGGCTCCTACGACCGGAAGGAATCGGAGCGGCGCATGGTGGGCCAGCTCAAGATTCTGCGCGACTACCAGGGCGAGAAATACATGATTCCGGGCAACCACGACTGGAAACAAGGCCAGCGTGGGGCCGTGGACCAGGTGAACCGGGAGCAGTTCTTCGTGGAGAACTACCTGCAGAGCGACTCGGCCGCCTTCCCCTATACCGGCGACTTTTTCCTGCCCCGCGACGCCTGTCCCGGGCCGGTGGAAATCCGCTTGCAGGATGATGTAGTGCTGATTGCCATCAACTCGCAGTGGTTTCTGCAGACCTCCGGTGAGCGGCCTTACGGTGCCAACAGCGGCTGTGGCGTAGCCAACGAAACTGACTTCTTCACCCAGGTGGAAGACATTATTCAGCGCAACGCGGGCAAGAATATTATGGTGGTGGCCCACCACCCGCTGTTTTCCGACGGTATTCACGGCGGCTACTTCACCCTGGGCGACCATTTCTTCCCGCTCAGCATCGTGTACAAGTACGCCTTCGTGCCGCTGCCGGTCATTGGCTCCATTTACCCGTTTGCCCGTAAATACGGCGGGGTTAGCCAGGACATTGCGCACCCACTGTATCAGGCCTATAAGAAGGGCCTGCTGGAGATTTTCCAGAAGTACCCCAATGTGGTATATGCCGCCGGCCACGAGCACAACCTGCAGTTTTTCAAAGAAGGCAACCTCAACCACATCGTCAGCGGCTCGGGCTGCAAAACCCAGCACGTAAAGCCCGGCTCTGGTGGTGAAGCCTTGTTTTCCGACAAGGAAAAGGGGTTCTCGCGGGTGAACTACTACGACAACGGGGAGGTATGGACGGAGTTCTACGTACCCGAAGGGCTGGGTGAAAACGGCCGTCTGGTATTCCGTACGCCCATGTATGCCCAGGAGGCCATGGTAGCGGAGGCTCCCGGGCAAAACGCCGGCCCGCGCCCGAACTTTGCTGACAGCACCGTGACCGTAGCCGTAAACAAGGACTACGCCGACCGGGGTAAGTTCCACAAGTTCCTGTTCGGGGAGCATTACCGCAAGGAGTGGGCCACGCCGGTGAAGTTTCCGGTGCTGGATATGGCTACCGAGAAAGGCGGCCTCACGCCCTACAAAATCGGGGGGGGCAAGCAAACGGCCTCGCTGAAAGTGCGCAATGAGGAAGGTCGCAACTTTACTATCCGCAGCCTCAACAAAGACCCCTCGGCGGTGCTGCCCGAAGCCCTGCGCACCGGCGCGGCGGCCGATATTCTGCAGGACCAGATTTCGGCCCAGCATCCCTTCAACTCCATCGTAATTCCGCCCCTGGCCGATGCCGCCGGGATTCTGCACACCAACCCCGAACTGCGCTACATTCCGCAGGACCCTCTGCTGGGCCAGTACCTGGAGCGGTTTGGCAATACGCCGGGCGCCATTGAGGAAGACGCCAAGGATGACCAAAGCAACGTGGAAAGCCTGGGCAACGCCAAAAACCTGGTGGGCACCGACAAGGTGTTTGAGCGCATCACCGACGACAACGACAACCGCGTCAACGAAAAAGCCTTTGCCCGCTCCCGCCTCTTCGATATGTGGATTGGCGACTGGGACCGGCACGAGGACCAGTGGCGTTGGGCCGAGAAAAAGGATAAGGACGGCGACCGGAAATTCACGGCTGTGCCCGAGGACCGCGACATTGCCTTCTTCAAGGGCGATGGTGTGTTCCCCTATCTGGCCTCGCGCAAGTGGGCTATCCGCAACTTCCAGAACTTCGGCCCAGATTACGCCGACTGGAAGGGCCTGAACCTGACCGCCCTCAGCAATGACCGGGTGTACCTGGCTTCCGTGAGCAAAGAGGAGTGGGTGAAGCAGGCCGAGGAAATGAAAGCCGGCCTCACCGACGAGGTAATCGAGAAGGCCTTCAAGGAGCGGTGGCCCCAGCAGATTTACGCCCTGCACGGCCCCGAAATCATTGCCAAGCTGAAAAGCCGTCGTGAGCTGCTGCCCCAGGTAGCCGCCGACTACTACACCATGCTCAGCAAGGTGGCGGAGGTGAAGGGCTCCAAAAAGCGTGAGAAGTTTGTGGTGGAGCGCCTGGCTGATAATAAGACGCACGTAACGGTGCAGAAAATCAACAAGGAAGGCGAGCTGACCAAGATGCTTTTCGACCGCACCTTCGATAACAAGGTGACCAAGGAGCTGCGCCTCTACGGCTTTGCCGACCGGGACTTGTACGAGGTGAAAGGCGACGTGAAGGACGGCCCGTTGGTACGTATCATCGGGGGCCTCGACCGGGACTCCATCGTGGACCGCTCGAATGTAGCCGGTTTCCGTCACCGCCTGCATGTGTATGATGCCGACTCGGGTAACGTCATCGTGCCCGGCAAGGACACCCGCCTGCGCCTGGAGCCCGGCATTGATGTGAGCCGCTACGACGTGCACACCCGCACCGACCGCAAGGATTACACCCTGAACTACTTCGGTCCTACGGCCTACTTTGGGTACAACATTGATGACCGCCTGTTCCTGGGCGGTGGCGCGGTGTACCGCACTTATGGTTTCCGCAAGTCGCCGTACGCTACCGAGCAAAGCCTGGCAGCCAACTATTCGCCTTCCCAGAGTGCCTACAACGTGCGGTACCTGGGCCACTTTGTGGACGTGCTGGGCAAGACCGACCTGCGCCTCACGGCCCAGCTTTACGGCCCGCAGTTGCTCTACAACTTCTTCGGCCTCGGCAACGACACGCGCAACACGCTGGCGGATGGGGATGAGCAGGCCCGTAACCGGGACATCAACGATACCTACCGCATCCGCTTCTCGCGGCTGTACGTGGCGCCGATGCTGGAGAAAGACCTGTTCAGCTTCCTCAAATTCGGTTTTGGCCCGCAGTACGACCAATTCCACATTGAGCGGGGCCAGATCGGTAGTGAAATTGCGCTGGGCCTAGACGCCGCCGGCAACGGCCAGGACGGTACTGCCGCCGCCGGCATCCGGGCTTCCGACTTTGGGATGAACCGCTACCTGGGTGGTAAGGCCTATCTGAATCTGGATGCCGCCAGCTCGCCCAAGAATCCGCGCATTGGCCTGCGTTGGTACAACTCGGTGGAGTACAACCACCAACTGAACGGGGAGCAGCTGAAGTATGGCCGCCTGGCTACCGAGTTCCGGGCCTACCTCTCGCCTAACTTTCCCTTCCAGCTCACATGGGCCGGCCGTATCGGAGCCAACCGTAACCTGGGCGACTACCGCTTCTACCAGGCCAACACGCTGGGCGGCACCACCAACCTGCGCGGCTACCGCCGCACCCGCTACGCCGGCCGCTCGTCGGTGTACGGCAACGCGGAGGTGCGCATTCAGCTGTTTTCCTTCAACGCGTATGTGGTGCCCGGCAAGTTCGGTATCCTGGGTCTGGCCGATGCCGCCCGCGTGTATACCTCCCGCGACACCGAAACCGGCCTCAAGTCCTTGCACACAGCCGTGGGCGGGGGCGTGTGGGTAGATGTGCTGAAGCAGGCCGTTATCAACGCCACCTACTCGGTAGGCGAGGAGAAACTAGTCTTCGTGGGCTTCGATTTCCTCTTTTAGCGGTGAAATTGTGAAGTGGTGAAATGGTGAGTTTATTGTTTCGCTTGCGCCACTTGCGCTGATTGAGCATCAAACTCACCACTTCACAATTTCACCATCACCCCGCCTATCCTTTTTTCCGAAAAGACGTTAAGGCTAGCCTGACGTCTTTTCGTCGTTTTTCCGCTCCTCTCATCCTTCCGTATGCCCTTATTTTCGACGCTGATTGGGCGTGTTGCCCGGCCGCTGGCTGCTGCCGTATGCCTGCTGACGGTTACCGTGGCCGAGGCGCAGGTGACGCCTGCTACCCCACCCGTGTACCCGCCGCCCGCCCCGCCTGCTTCCGACACCACCGCCGCCGACCAGGTGGGCCAGGACCAGGAGTTTGCCACGCCTTCCGTGGTAGGCATGGGTCCCAGCAAGGGCCTGATCTTTCACTACGAGCGGATGCCACGCTTCAACGTGGCCTCCGACGGGCAGGCCGTGGGCTTGCAGGATTATAAGTCGCAGGCCGAGAAAAACGCCCGGCTGGTGATTAAGGGCTACATCCCGTTCTGGAATAAGCCCCACCTGAAAATGCTGCTGGGCATCAACTACGAGCGGGAGGAGTTCAAATTCCGACAGAAGCCTACCGGTTACGAGCTCTACGACAACATTGAAGACAAGGGCCTCAAAACCCTGGGCGCGCAGCTGGCCATCATCCGGCCGGTGAATGCCGTGAACTGGTATATCTTTCGCCTGAAAGGCGAGTTGAGCGGGGACTACACTTCCCAGGGCGTGAACGTGAGCGACTACCTGCGGGTGTCGTCGGAGTTTCTGTACGGCTGGAAGCGCAGCCCTACCTTTTCCTGGGGGGTGGGCCTGCAGCTGGGCTACACCTTTGGTCGGCAGAGTATCTACCCGGCCGTACTCTACAACCGCACCTTTAACGACCGGTGGGGCGTGGAGGCCATTTTCCCGGCCCGCGTGACGGCCCGCTACAATGCTTCGCCCAAGTCGTTGTTCTTTGCGGGCTACTCCGTAGACGGTTTCAACTACATCATCAAGCTGCGGCAGCCGCTACGCCGCGACGACAACATCGTACTGCGCACACTGGAACTGCGCGAAACCGAAGTGAAATTCCGGGGCCGCTGGGAGCGGGAAATCTATGATTTCCTCTGGTTCGGGCTGGAAGGCGGCTACCGCTATAACTACGCCTTCGACGCCTTTGACCGCACTAACAATGACCGGGTAAAAATCGTCGACTCCAAGCTGGCCGGTGCGCCCTATGCCTCGGTGGAGCTATTCATCGTGCCGCCGCGCAAGTTTCTGAAGAAGACGCTGAACAAGTAAATGGCGCGAGGACGCGAACCAAAGGATTCGTGTCATCACCTAAAAAAGCCCGATTCCCAAGGTGTAGTCCTGGAAATCGGGCTTTTTTTGGCAGTAGTGCGAAGCATTTGCTTCGCACTAGTAGCTACTTATGCAGCTACCGAGGCTGGGCGTCGAGCCAGATGAGGGCCTCGGCTTCGGTCAGGAACACGGCCGTGTGGTAGGGCTGCTCGGGGGCCAGTGCCCTAGTTACGGCCGGGGCCACGGTAGCATCGGAGTGGAATTGCTGAAGGCGAGCCGGCGAGCTGAGGGCCGCCATATACACCCGCTGCGGGGCCAGTGCCCGTACGGCCTCCGGAAAGAAAAAGTCGCTCAGCCAATGCGTAACGGCCAAGTCCAGCGGACCTTCGCGGCGGCCGTCCAGCAGCCAACGGGCACACCCGTACTCCTGGGACAGCACCAGCAACTGGGCGTACGAGGCCTGAATTTCGGGCATCGTTTGGGGCCGCAGCCAGCGCAGAATAAGAATGTGCAGATCAGGCCGGTACTGAGTCAGATACGCCTCTGTGACGGTGGTCGGAAACGGGAGCATGGAAGGCAAACGCGCAACCTGTCGTTTTGTTCGGCGGGCGTTGGGGCGTGTGCTGCTGTCCAACGCCCTGCGTCGGTTGTCGTTAGCTGACGTCCGCATCTGCCTGAACGCCCCCACGCGACGCGGCCGGCCCGAACGACAACCGGCCCGATAGGCTTGCGCCTACCGGACCGGTGAGTGCTGGTGGGGGCTGTTATGTTACCAGAGGCGGGTATCGTGTACACCGGCCGGCAGGGGCGGATGCTCGGAGAAACCCAGCACGCACCAGCCGGCCTCAATCCCAAAGGAGCCGCCCGGCAGCAGGTAGCTTACCCACCGCTCGGTGGTGCGGCCGGTGAACTGCTCACTCTCGGGCTCGTACTCGCACAGCAGCACGGCGTCGCCCACCCGGAAGTTCCGGTCGTTCAGCCGCACATCGAATGGCTTGGTGCCGGCTTCGACGGCCGCAAAGCAGCCGGGCCAGACTTTCAGCTCGTGATAATCAGGGAGAGTGGGGGTATACGGCAGGCCAAGCGTGCTGAAAGAGCTATGTTGCATGGAGTTGTAATCAAGGGGGTGAAAAGAAGATAGCAGAGAAAATCATGCCGTATTATCCTGAATGTACGAGGATAAACTTCATAACAGGCAATACAGGCGGATCGTTCGGCCGTTGTGGCATCCGAGGCAAAGGTACCGCTCCCCTGTTAAGGCCCCGTTAGCCGAAGATGACCCCCTGAACTACCTGCGCGGGCTTAGTACAACAAATGGGTACTGCCGATAATCATTTCATCATGATTTGATAACCCGAGCCCGGGCAGAGAGGCCGTTACTTTTGTAGCGGCAAGCCAGTATTTCCGGCTCCCGCCATTGCTGCCTATGAAACCTGCCAAAAAACTCCTGCTGGAAGAGCTTACTGCTACCCTTACGCCGCACGTTGGGCTGGCCCCAGGCACAAAGCTGCCGAAAGGCATTGCCAAAACCGTACAGCACCTCACCGACCAGATTCTGCGCCTGCGGGTCAAGCAGGAAAAGCAGCGCACCGTAGTACCAACCAAAGTGGACCGGCAGCTTCTCACCGAGCAACTGGCCGGCCTGCTCGATGCGCACCTGCACGACTCGCCGGAGCAGGAGCGGGAGGAGCCGGTCACCCGTGTCATCAGCAAAACGGCCGGGCAGCTGGCTGATAAGCTGACCAAGCTGCGCAAGCTGCCGGCCCCAACTGAGGTGGAAGCTCTCACCGAAACCAAAGTCCGCCGCCCTCGGACCGCGCGTACGGCCACCAACACCCAGGCCTGACGCTGCCATGCGCGCCTGCTATATTCTGCTGACTGTCCTTCTGCTGGCGGCGGCGGTGGCTTCGGCCCAGACGCGGGCCGATTCGGTGGTGTACACGGGTCGGGTGGTAAACCCGGCGGCAGTGCCGCTGGCAGGGGCGTCGGTGTTGCTGAAGGGTACCGTCATGGCCACCAGCACTAACGCGGAAGGGATGTTCCGCTTTGCGGGCCCGGCCGGGCCGCAGGTGGTGGTGGTAAGCTATCCGCAACACCTTACTGTGCATCACTCCATAGCCGCCCCCGACTCGGCGGTGGTTATTGTGCTGCATTCCATCCGGCCCCGCGTAACCGCGCCCAGCCGCCGCAAAAAGCAGGAATAAAGCCTAAACGCATCACGCCGGCTGGTGGCCGGCCTACTCCGCAGAGAGAGTAAGCCGGCCACCAGCCGGCGTGACACGTTTGGGTATAGGTGAAATCAGCTTTTGGCCGCCGGCTTGCGGGGGCGGGCAGCTGGTTTTTTGTTCAGGCTTTTGAGGTAGGCATAGGTGTCGAACTGGGAGCGGACCCGGCCTTCTGCGGCAGCCTGCTCCCGGCCCAGGAAATTGTTCTGCCAGTCGCGGGCCTTCACGTTGTCTTGGCGCTGCAGGTCAAGCAGGTGCCGGACTTCGGCGCGCAGATCGGGCTGCAGAATCGGGAAGGCCACTTCTACCCGGCGGTCCAGGTTGCGGGCCATCCAGTCAGAAGAAGCTACGTATACTTTCTCGTCGCCGCCATTACCGAACACGTACACCCGGGCGTGTTCCAGGAACCGGTCGACCATGCCGCGCTGCGAGATGTTGCGGCTCTGCCCGTCCAGGTCCGGAATCAGGCAGGAAATACCCCGGATGAGCAATTCCACCCGCACACCCGCCTCACTGGCTTCGTACAGCTTGAGAATCATGCGGTCATCCTGCAGCGCATTCAGCTTCAGAATAATGTAGGCATCTTCCCCGCGCCGGGCGCGCTCAATCTCGGCGTCTATCAGTGCCACCAGTTTTTCGCGCAGCTCAAACGGGGCTACCAGCAGATGCTGGAACGCGCCGGCTTTATCCTGTCGGTCATGGAAATAGCGGAATACTTCGGCTACTTCCCGCGTAATTTCCGGGTTGCTGGTAAACACGCCATGGTCGGCGTACAGCTCACTGGTTTTCTCGTTGAAATTACCCGTGCTCAGGTACGCATACAGCCGGTTGTGGCCTTCCTCGGCCCGCGTGATGAGCAGCAGCTTGCTGTGTACTTTAAGGTCGGGAATCCCGAAGATGACGTTGGCCCCGGCTTTCTGGAGCTTCTCGGCCCAGAACATATTGCTTTCCTCATCGAAGCGGGCTTTCAGCTCCACCACTACCGTTACCTGCTTACCGTTTTTCACGGCTTTCAGCAGGGCTTTGGCCACTTCACTCTTGCCCGCCACCCGGTACAATGTCATACTGATACCACTTACCTGCGGGTCTTTGGCGGCCTCGGTGAGCAGGCGCGTTACGTAATCAAAGGACTGGTAGGGGGGGTGTAGCAGGTGGTCGCGCTGGGCAATAGCCGGCAGCATGGCTCCCGTACGGGGCAGCGTGGGGTGGGGCAGCGGCGGCATCGGGGCGTACTGCAAATGGGCCAGCCCAAAATCGGGGAAGCCAAAAAAGTCGCGGAAGTTGTGGTAGCGGCTGCCTTCCACCAACTCCTCCTTGCCAATGCCGGTTTTCTGCATAATGGCCCGCAACACCTCCTTCGGCATGGCGGGGTCATAGAGGAGGCGGGCGGGGAAGCCGGTTTCACGCTTCTGCAGGCTGCTTTTGATTTTGGCCAGCAGGTTGCCCGATACTTCCTCCTGAATATCCAGCTCGGCGTCGCGGGAGAGTTTGATAGCGTGCACCTGCACCTTCTGGTACTTCGGAAACAGCTCCTGGGCACAGCAGCGAATCACGTCGTCGAGGAACATCACGTACCGCTCGGCACCCACGTCGGGCAGGCGCACAAAGCGGCTGCCGTGGCGCTTAGCGGGTAGCTCCATAGCCACCACCCGCTCGCCGTCGTGCTTTTTGCGGTTCTCGGGCTGGGTCAGGAAAAAGGTCAGGTATACGCTCTGGTCGCGCAGAAACAGGTGGTGCAGGTTTTCATCCAGAATAATGGGCGAAAGTAAGTCCTGCACATTGGTCCGGAAATATTGCTGCACCCAGGCATGCTGCTCGTCGCTCAGGTCATGCTCCGAAATAAGGTGAATATGCTCCTCGCGCAGGCCCGGCAGAATCTGGTTGCGGAACGTGTCGCCGAATTCCTGCTGCTGGCGGCCCACCTCCTGCAGCAGGTCATGGAGCTGCTCGGCGGGGTCTTCGCCCAGTTTGGCGCGGGTTTTCTTTTTGAGCTTCACCAGGCGGCGCAGGGTGGCCACGCGCACCTTGAAATACTCATCGAGGTTGCTGCTGAAGATGGCCAGAAACTTAATGCGCTCCAGCAGCGGTACTTCGGGGTTCTGAGCCTCCTGCAGCACACGACGGTTAAACGTCAGCCAGCTTAATTCGCGGTTCAGCAGCCGGGGCTGCGCCTGTTTGGTTTCGGACATGGGTAATGAGTTGCCAGTTGCCGGTTGTCAGTTCCCGGTTGTTAGGTGTCAGCTGCTAGTTGACAGGACTGGGGGCTAGCGCAACCTTACCGAACTACTACCCCCAACAACTGACAACCAGCAACTGCTTATTGGTTTTTCGGTTTGTCGAAGAAGTAGAACTCCGCGTTAGCACGGTCAGTGCGTGCCCACTGGTCGGTGCTGAATTTCAGGCACACAATGGCAGCGGTAGGCATTTCCGGGATTTCACTGGGGGAAAGCAGGTTCGCAAAGTCCGTCAGCGTATTGTTGTGGCCTACCAGCAGCACAGAGTCGGCGGTATCAGGAAACTGGCGCACAACAGCCAGCAGGTCCGGCACCGTGGCCTCGTATATAGCCTCCAGCACCGCTATTTTATCGGCCGGATATTCCAGCTCGTGCGCTACCAGGGCGGCCGTACTCAGGGCGCGCACCGCCGGGGAGGACACCAGCAAATCGAGCGTAATGTCGCGTTTGGCAAGGGCCTGGCCCATCAGCGGCGCATCGTCGCGGCCCCGGTCGTTAAGGGGGCGTTGCTTGTCGCTCAAATCATCAAAGCTCCAGCTCGATTTGGCGTGGCGCATCAGGTACAGCGTTTTCATAACAGAACAGATAAAGCAGTAAGCAGGCCTCTTTACTGAGGCGTTGGGAAAAGGTTTTGTTGGACTATAAATCGGTTGAGCCGGGGGCTTCAGGGCGTCCAGGCTCAACCGCAGCCAAAGGTATGCCAGTTGCTTGCAGCCGCTTGGGTCGGCACTTTGGGAAACAGGCGGACCGCAACTCGTGCTGGGGGAGCCGGGGGTAAATAGAAAGCCCTTTCTCCGCGCCGGAGAAAGGGCTTTCTGGCCTGTAAAAGGTACGCTGTTATTCCTTGATGAACCGCTGGTGCGTTACCTGCTGCCCATCGGCAATCCGCAGGGTGTATACGCCCTTCGCCAGCGTGCCTACGTTGAGTAGGTTGCCATCGAAGCTTACCTGCTTCATCTGGGCACCGCGCACATCGTACACCGTCACTGTTACGGCTTTGTTGTCGATGGAAGCTGGTACTTCAATGTTGAGCACATCGGTAGCCGGGTTCGGGAAGATGCGGTAACCCACCGATTCGGCCGAAGCTACGCTCTGACGCGCCGTGCCGCCCGAAATGGTGATGCTGTAATCTTCGGTTTCGCCGTAGCTGTAGCTGTTGCAGCTGGTAGTGGCAGAAGCGTCGCTCATAACTACGCGCAGGCGGGTTTTGCCGTTTTTGGCCGTGGCAGGCACCGTGAAGGTGCTGGTGAGGGTGCTGGCCGATGCACTGCTGCGGCTGGCTACCAGCTCGCCCGAATCGATGAAGTCACCGTCCTGGTTGTAGTCGATGTAGATTTTCCAGTATTCGGTGTACGCCGTGGAAGCGTAACCGGCCGAGTAGCTGATGGTCTGCGAGGAACCGGCCGTTACCGTGGTGCCCAAAGCCGTACCGTCGTAGTAGCCGGCATTGGCACCCGAAGTACGGCTGATGGAACCGAGCTGTACAAAATCAACCCACTCGTAGGATACGTTGGTGCCTTTGCTGGCGCAATACGTGGGCGTGGTAGGTGTGCCGCCACCGCCGGGAGCCGTCCCACCGGTAGAAGTGAGCAGTCCGGCACGGGCTCCACCCGTAGCGAACAGCGCATTCATGCGCGACGACTGACCGTTGGAGAACATGTACATGCAGGCGTCGTCGGTGTAGTCCATGTAGTTCATGAACATGTCGCCGTTCGGCCCGTTGGAGCAGGTTACTTTCGGGAAGGAGGGGCAGCCGCCGTTGCTGGTCTGCTGAGTGGGCGTGTCGCTCACCAGGTCGTTGCCGCAGCTGGCGTCGCCCCAGATGTGGCGCAGGTTCAGCCAGTGTCCTACCTCGTGGGTGGCGGTGCGGCCCAGGTTGAACGGAGCCGCTGCCGAGCCATTCCGGCCAAAGCCTGAGCTCAGGATAACTACACCGTCGGTAGCAGCCGCGCCGCCGGGGAACTGGGCATAGCCCAATACGCCGCCCGAGAGGTTACATACCCACAGGTTAAGGTACTTGGCCGAGTTCCAGGCGTCGAGGCCGCCGGTGCTTACCTTCTTCATGGCGTCATCGGTGCCCCAGCTGGTGCGGGTCGTCGATTTCCGCTCGATGCCGGTGGTAGCGGCTCCGGTTGGGGTTTGCTTAGCCAGTACGAACTGGATGCCTACGTTGGCGGCTAAGCCGGCAAAAGCAGAAGGCGTTTTGCTTACGTCGGCGTTCAGCTTATTGAAGTCCTCGTTCAGCACGGCAATCTGCGACTGAATTTGGGCATCCGAAACGTTCTGAGCGGTAGTATTATACAGCACATGCACCACAACCGGAATAGTCACCACGGCCGAAGTACGCAGAGCCAGCGGGTTATCGACAAAGGAGCTTGTCTGGTTCTCAATGGCGGCCATGCGTTGAGCCATGGCCGGGTCGGCGGCCAGCTGGGCGGCCAGATTTTCCATGGTGGAGCACTGGCGCGTCTGGGCCTCAGCCGAGAGAGAAGCCCCCAGACCCAGGAAAGCCAGAGCGAGTGAGTAAATGGTTTTCTTCATACGGAACGTGTAAATGGTTGTGGTAAGAAATGAGAACAGGTACTACGCAACTAGGTGTGGTGGTTGTGAGAAAAGGGAACAGAAGGGCAAATTATTGAAAATATTTAAATAAATCATGTTTATGATGCTTGTAATTGCAAATTATAGTGGTCTTTGCCTTGTTTCTGGTAATTCTGGCTATCTGCAATAAGTACAATGCCTGCCCGGAGTTACTTCCGGGCAGGCATGCAGTATCAGGCGTATAGGTACGGCTCTATTCTTTGCGGAAACGCTGGTGCTGCGTGTTGATACCATCCGTCAGAACAAGGTGGTAGAACCCAGCCGGCAGAGCCGATACGTCCAGCGTACCTTCGGTAGAGGTATGCGTCTGCTTCATTTCGAAACCGCTCAGGTCGTACACTTTCGCCTGCCAGTTGCTGGCGGGCGTGTTCAGCGCCGTCCGGATGGAGAGCTGGTCGGTGGCAGGGTTTGGGAATACCTGCAGCTGCTCAACAGGAGCGGAGGTAGCTACCAGCGGCGCGGTGCCACCATTGGAAGTGGCAAGACCTATACGGGCTCCCCCGGAAGCAAACAGCGCGTTCATGCGCGTCGACTGACCGTTGGAGAACATGTACATGCAGGCGTCGTCGGTGTAGTCCATATAGTTCATGAACATGTCGCCGTTCGGCCCGTTGGAGCAAGTTACTTTCGGGAAGGAAGGGCAGCCATAGTTACTGGTCTGCTGAGTGGGCGTGTCGCTCACTAGGTCATTGCCGCAGCTGGCATCACCCCAGATGTGGCGCAGATTCAGATAATGGCCCACTTCGTGAGTAGCCGTGCGGCCTTTGTTGTACGGAGCCGCCGAGCCGCCAGGCAGTGAGGAATACAGTACTACCACGCCATCGGTGCTGGTTGAGCCGCCGGGAAACTGCGCGTAGCCCAACAGGCCCTGGCCCAGGTTGCACACCCAGATGTTGAGGTATTTGGTAGCGTCCCACGGCGCATCGCCGCCGCGCTTGGGATTTTTTACCGCGTCGTTAGAGCTCCAGGAAGTGGTTTTGGTGTATTTGTGAATGATACCATTGGTAGCAGTGCCGGTGGGCGTCCGCTTGGCCAGGGTGAACTGCACGTTCGTGTTGGCGGCTAGGCCGGCAAAAGCGGTCGGAATCAGGGAAGCATCGGCGTTAGTCTTGGCGAAGTCCTGGTTGAGAACATCAATCTGCGCCTGCACCTGAGCATCCGACACGTCCTGAACCGCAGTGTTATAAAGTACGTGCACAACCACCGGAATGGTAACGGCGGCGGCGGTACGACGCACGTCGGGGTTGGCGGCGAAGCGGTTGGTTTGTGCCTCAACGGCGGCCATACGCTGGGCCATCTGCGGATCGGCAGCGAGCTGAGCGTTCAGTACTTCCATGGTAGCGCACTGGCGACCTGCCGATTGAGTTGTCTGCTGACCGAAGGCGAGGATGTTAGCGCGTACGCTGTGCTGGGCCAGTGCCGAAAACGACGTAAGACATGCCAGACCGAGCGAGAGAGAGTAAAAGGTTTTGTTCATGCGCGTGTTAGTGGTGAGAGGAATTGATGGGTTTTGATTTAAATGTACGTTTTTTTGATAAATCCGCAATGGAATTGGTGCGTTGATACGGAATGTTCAGCATGTGGTTGGATTCAGGCTGTATAAATGCATAAAAAAAAGCCCGGCGTACGGCCGGGCTTATTCTTCAGAAGAAGTAGTTAGTCGGGATAATCAGATAGTTAGCTCTGCCACTCCTCGTTATCGGGGCTGATGGGTTGCACCGATGGGTACCGCTCGGCGTGAATGGCCGCCACGCGGCGCGTGAGCATAGCGCGCAGCTCGTCCACATTCTCCCGTTCCTGAGCCGAGATGAAGATAACCGGGTCGTGAAGTTTGGCCATGTAGGTAGCCTTGAGCTGCTCCAGCGTGGGACGGGGCGTTTCCTCTTCTTCCTCATTCATGCCTTCAAAACCGCCGTGGTGCTCTGCCGTCACTTCGGGGTTGTAGAGGTCAATCTTGTTGAAGATGAGTAGCATGGGCTTGTCGGCCGCGTTGATGTCCTTGAGCGTATCGTTCACCACCGCAATGTGCTCCTCGAAGGAAGGGTGCGAAATGTCGACCACATGAAGCAGCAAGTCAGCTTCCCGGATTTCATCGAGCGTGCTTTTAAAGCTTTCGATGAGGCGGGTGGGCAGCTTGCGAATAAAGCCTACTGTGTCGGACAGCAGAAAGGGCACAGTTTCGAGCACTACCTTGCGCACCGTGGAGTCGACGGTGGCAAAGAGCTTGTTTTCGGCAAACACGTCGGCCCGGCTCAGCAGGTTCATAATGGTGCTTTTGCCCACGTTGGTATAACCCACCAGGGCTACCCGCACCATACCCGTACGCGACTTGCGCTGGGTCTGGCTCTGCTTGTCCAACTCCTTAAGGCGCTCCTTCAGGAAGTCGATTCGCTCCCGCACCACGCGGCGGTCCGTCTCGATTTCCGTTTCTCCCGGTCCGCGCTGGCTTACGCCGCCGCCGCGCTGCTTGTCCAGGTGAGTCCAGAGGCCGGTTAGGCGGGGCAGCAAGTATTGGTACTGGGCCAGCTCCACCTGTGTGCGAGCTGTAGCCGACTTGGCCCGGCTGGCGAAAATATCGATGATAAGCAGGGAACGGTCCACAATTTTTACCTGCAGCTCAGCCTCCAGGTTGCGCAGTTGGGAAGGCGATAGGTCATCATCGAAGATAACCATGCTGGCCCCGCTATGGTCGACGTAGGCCTTGATTTCGGCCAGCTTTCCTTCACCCACGAAGGTGCGGATATCGGGCTTTTCGAGGCGCTGTACAAAACGTTTGGTGACTATGGCCCCAGCCGTTTCGGCCAGAAAGGCCAGCTCGTCGAGGTATTCCTGGGTGCGGGCATCAGCCTGGCGCTTGTCGGGTACGGCCACCAGAATGGCGGTTTCGGCTTCCGGGGCGGTTTCGTAGGTGTCGTGTTTGGAGGCTTTGGCCAAGATACGGCCGGCGCGGCCCTTCACGTTGTCGGTGGCGCCGGGGTGGCGGGTGCTGTTCTCGCGGCGTTTAGATTCTTTGGCCATATCGGAAGTTCGGAAAGGAAAACGAAAGCTCACCAGGTGGCAGGCTCCCGTACGGTTCTACGGCAAAGGTAGGAGTTGGGGTGCTTCGGCTTCGCCTCGCATTGACGGACTATTTCGCCTTGGCGGAACGAGTAAAGTCGCCGGCTTCCGGCCGGTGTGCCGCTACTGCAATTGCTGGTAAGTCGTTACCGTAGCGTCAGAGAGTACTCTACTACCTGCTGTATTTCCTCCTCAGTGAGCTTACCTTGGAAAGCCGGCATCTTCTTGCTGATGCTGCCATTGGCCACCTGATACGTGCGGCCAGCGGCGTTGAGGTTGCTCTTGGTCAGGTCGCGGGCACCGTTGAGGCCCAGCCGGCCATCAGAGCCGTGGCAGACGGCGCAGTTCTGCGTGTACAAAGCATTCCCCGCCGCCAGTACGGGCGGGGCAGCCGCAGGAGCCGAGCCAGCGTCTTCGGCCAGTTGCACCGGGTTGCCAGTGGCCGTGTCGATGGGGGCAGCCGCATCGGGTGTGGCAGTAGCTTCGGCCCGACCGGAGGCTGAAGGCGCCGCCGTTTCTGGCTGCCGGAGTTGGTTAGGCAGTACCTTGGGAAGCGTCAGGTAAAGTGTGGAACTGTACAGTACTACGGCACCCAGCAGGTTGCCGACAGCCAGATAAGCACTTTCACGGCGTAGCATCCAGACACAAGCCAGCAAAAGCGCCACCGCGCCCAGCAGCAAGACTAGGAACCCCAGTCCAATAGCAGGGGCAGTGGCCCACACGCTCAGGCCACTGAGCAGGCTAGTTCCCAGCAGCACGCTGTCGGCCCAGCGGGTACGGGCGCGTAGTTGGCGGAGCGGCTCCTGGCGGCCCGTCAGCAGCAACATAAGCTTATAGCCAAAGAACAGGAACGCCACACACACAAGTAGCGTATGCAGGCTTAGCAGCAGAACGGGAGCAGACAAACGAGCCGAAGGTTAAGGTGAAGCGGGAAGGCGCAAAAGTACTGCATGGTTGTTACCCGCCCGCCGAAAAACAAGGCGCTAGGTACGGGGCCGCCGGAAGGCCCGTATCTTTGCCGCCCCGCCCGCCCGTTTTCCTGCCTTACTTCCCTGCTACCCCTTCCGAATGCGCGTTGCCATTGTCATTAACACCAGCTGGAACATCTGGAATTTTCGTCGGAGCCTAGTAAAGGCGCTACAGGCGGCTGGCCACGAGGTGCTGGCCATTGCTCCGCCCGACGCGTATTCTGAGCGACTGGAAACCGAGCTGGGTTGCCGTTTCGTGCCCATTCCAATGGAGAACAAGGGGACCAATCCGGTGAAGGATGCCGCGCTTACCCGCCGTTTCTACCGGATTTACCGCCGGGAACGGCCGGATGTGGTGCTGCACTACACCATCAAGCCCAACATTTACGGCACCCTGGCCGCCCGCCTGGCCGGCATCCCGAGCGTGAACAACGTGTCGGGCCTGGGCACGGTGTTCATTGTGAAAAACCTGGTGAGCAAGGTGGCGTTAGGCCTCTACCGCTTCGCCTTTCAGTTTCCGAAACGGGTGTTCTTTCAGAATGGCGACGACCGGCAGCTGTTTCTCGAAAACGGCCTAGTAGACCAGCGCATCACCGACCTGTTGCCCGGCTCCGGCGTGGATACCGACCGGTTCCGGCCCGACCCGGCTTACCAGCGCCAGGAGCCGTTCGTGTTCCTGATGATCGGGCGCGTGCTTTACGAGAAAGGGGTGGAAGAGTACTTCGAGGCGGCCCAGCTGGTGCGCGAGGCTGTGCCCGGCACACGGGTGCAGCTGCTGGGCGGCATTGATGAAAGCGGCGGCGTGGGCGTGAAGCGGGCCATCTTCGAGGAGTGGCTGCAGGCCGGCAACGTGGAGTACCTGGGTACCTCCGATAACGTGGCCGACCTGATCCGGCAGGCCGACTGCGTGGTGCTGCCGTCTTACCGTGAGGGTACGCCCAAAACCCTGCTGGAAGCGGCGGCAATGGGCAAACCCATCGTGACGACCAATGTGCCCGGCTGCCGCGAAACCGTGGTCGACGGCCAGAACGGGCTGCTCTGCGAAGTGCGCAATGCTTCGGACCTGGCCGCCAAAATGCTGCAGGTTCTCCGCCTGCCTGTCTCCGGCCTGGCGCAGATGGGGCGGGCCGGACGTCAGCTGGCCGAAACCAAGTTCGATGAGCGGCTGGTCCTCAACAAATATCTGGAGGTGGTGCGCGAAGTAACCGCCGGGCATTCCGGCCGCCGGTAAATCTGCCTAACTTGCGGCCTGTTAGCCGCCCAGTCATCAGTAGTTGCTACATGGAATTTAAATACTTCGACATCCCAGGAGTGGTAGAAATCCTGCCACGCGTGTTTGGCGACGCCCGGGGAGCTTTTTTCGAGTCGTTTAGCACCCAGAAAATGGAGGCGGCCGGTATTACAGGTAACTGGGTGCAGGACAACCAGTCACGCTCCGATCGGGGCGTGGTGCGGGGGCTGCACTTTCAGAAGCCTCCTTATGCCCAGGCCAAGCTGGTGCGCGTAGCCGCCGGCCGTGCTCTGGATGTAATTGTGGATATCCGCCGCGACTCGCCCACCTATGGCCAACACGTATCGGTAGTGCTGGATTCGGAGCGGTTCAATATGCTGTACGTGCCAGAGGGATTTGCCCACGGCTTTACGGCGCTGGAAGACAACACCCTCTTCCTCTACAAGTGCACAAACTACTACGCCCCGCAAGCGGAAGGTGGGCTGCTTTGGAACGACTCCGCCCTGGCCATCGACTGGGGAGTGCAAACGCCTACCATTTCTGCCAAAGACCAGATCCTGCCCACGCTGGCTGAGCTGGAAAGTCCATTTTAAGGCAGATCAATGCACAAAAGAGAAGCCGCCGCGCTTCCGTCGTCCACCAGGACGACGGAAGCGCGGCGGCTTCTCTTTTGTGCTCTAGAGCAGCTCCAGCAACGTTTCCAGACCCATGCCCCGGGAGCCCTTGATTAGGATCTGGCGGCTCCGGAGCGGATGGCTTTGGAGCCAGGCTACGGCTGCCGGCTTAGTGGGAAAATACTGCGCGGCCCTGTTGGTTGCGGCAGCCTGCCGCATCTCCTCACCAATGACTACCACGGTACCCAGAAGCAGATCGGCCAGCAGATGCCCCAGTGCCGCGTGCTCCCGTTGGCTTTCGGTGCCCAGCTCAAACATGTCGCCGAGGATGACCACTTTGTCCTCGGGGCGGCCGGGGCGGGTGGCAAAGCTGTGCAAGGCTGCCGCCATGCTGCTGGGGTTGGCGTTGTAGGCATCCAGCAGCACCTCGTTGTGAGCCGTGCGGACCAGCTGGGAGCGGTTATTGGTAGGGGCATAGCCGGCCAGGGCCTCCCCGATATCGGTGGCCGGAACCTCAAAATATGCCCCCACAGCAGCGGCGGCGGCCAGGTTAGGGAAGTTGTAGCCGCCCGTAATCTGAGCTTCCACCGTATCCCCATTGAACAGCCGCAACACAACCTGAGGCGCGGCACTGACGAGTTCTGCCGGATACGTATCAGTCGGGCCCGGATAGGTAATCTGCTCCGGTAGGGCAGCCGCCATGCCCGGTAGGCGGGCATCCAGCGTATTCACGAAGGCGGTGCCGCCTACCTGCTCCAGAAACCGGAACAGCTCTCCCTTGCCTTTTACAATGCCCTCTACGCCGCCAAAACCTTCCAGGTGAGCTTTTCCGATGTTGGTAATGAGGCCGTGGGTGGGCTCCGCCAGCCGGCACAGCAGCTCGATTTCGCCCTGGTGGTTGGCCCCCATCTCCACAATAGCCAGCTCATGCTCGCCGGGACGGATGCTGAGCAGGGTCAGTGGCACGCCAATGTGGTTATTAAGGTTGCCCCGCGTGTACTGCACCTGGTAGCGGCGGCTCAATACCGCGTGCACTAGCTCCTTGGTAGTGGTTTTGCCGTTAGAGCCCGTAATGGCCAACACCGGCATAATCAGCTGCCGACGGTGGTAGTGGGCCAGTTCTTGCAGGGCCACCAGTGGGTCGGGAACATAGGTGTAGCGTTCCGGGTTAGTATTGGCCAGGGCTTCGTCGTCTACCACGGCGTAGCGGGCCCCTTGAGCTAAGGCCTGTGGGGCAAAGTCGCGGCCCCGGAAGGTGGGGCCGTTCAGGGCAAAAAAAAGGGTGCCCTCCTGGGGTTGGCGCGAGTCGGTGCTGACGGCCGAAGATTCCCGGAAACGGGCGTAAAGCGCCGTGAGGTCTGCCATACGGTTTTGTGCGTAACTTTAGAAGCGAGAGAAAATAACCAGTTGCTACCAACGCCGTTGTCGATGCGTCACTACATGATTCGGGGAGTACTGAGCGCCTTGGCCGGCGGAGTCTTTTTTTCGGCGCAGGCCCAGAGCGGAGCCTCGTTCGGCTTTGAATACAAGGCCCTGGCAAAAGTAGTGCAAGGTACCGATACGCTGCGCAATGCCTGGGCCGGGGGGCTGAATTCGCCCCAGTTTTCCAACATCGACCTGAATGCCGACCAGCAGCCCGATTTGTTTGTGTTCGACAGGGCTGCCAACCGGGTCTTCCCGTTCCTGAGTGTAGCGGCCGGCACGGGCCGGGCCTGGCAGTTTGCCCCCGAATACGCCGCCCTGTTTCCGCAGGACCTGACGGGCTGGGCACTGTTGCGGGACTACGACTGCGACGGCCGCCCCGACCTGTTCACGGCCGATGCCTCTGGCAGCAGCATTCGGGTGTTCCGGCAGGTGCCTGATGCCCAGGGCCGCCCCGGCTTCCAGCTGATTACCTCCCGGCTCACGTACTTCGATACCAACCTGAACCTGGACATCAACATTGCCACCGGCGGCTACAACATGCCCGCTATTGAAGATGTGGATAACGACGGCCGGCTGGATGTGCTGACGTTTGATTTTTCGGCCACTTCGCCCGCTATTTACTACTACCGCAATACTACCACGGCCGGCTGTGGCGGCCTCACGCTACGGGAGGCTTCCAACTACTGGGGCGGACTTACCGCTTGTCTGTCAGGCTGCAACGGGTTTTCGTTTGCGCCGGATTTCTGCCGGCCCCTCCCTCGGCCTACTCATACCGGCGGCTACAACATCGGCCTGTTTGATTTGGATGGCGACGGGGATAAGGAGCTGCTGACCGGGCGCGATAACTGCCCGGAGCTGACCGCCATCCGCAACGATGGGACGGCAGTAGTAGCCCGTTTCACCAGTGACGGCCTGAACGCCAATTCACCGTTCAGCACCACGGCCGCGCTGGTACCCAATTTCCCGGCCGCTTACCCGGTGGATGTGACGTTCGATGGCCGCCCGGACGTGGTAGTAGCCGCCAACCTCTATGATAACATCGATACCGTAGACCTGCGACAAACGGCTCTCCTGTACCGCAATACCGGTACGGGTGCGGTACCCACTCTGGTGCGGGAGCAGCCCGATTTTCTGCAGCACGATATGCTGGAGGTGAGCGAGCTGGCCGCGCCCACCTTCGGGGACCTGGATGGCGACGGGTTGTTGGATATGCTGGTGGGCGGTGTGAGCCGTAATACGCCCGGGCGTTTCTACCGAGCCAGTCTGAGCTTCTACCGCAACGTGGGGACGCGTACGGCCCCCGCTTTCCAGCTTGTTACTTCCGATTATCTGGGCCTGACCGGCCGTAAGCTGGCGTTTATCAAGCCGGTATTGGTAGATCTAAATCAGGACGGTGCCTTGGATCTGGTGTATTCAGCCCACGTAAAAGGCGCCAGTGACAACCCTATTGCCTTCCTGCTGAATGCTGCCGGAGCCGGGCGGGCAGCAGTGTTCAACCCCAGCGCTGTAAGCTACTTCGCCAACATGCCGCAGCAGGTGTTTGATATGCCCTGCTTTGCGGATGTAGACGGCGACGGTCGGGTAGATATGCTGCTGGGTACTAACTCCAGTTCCGCAAGCTACCCCGGACAGGCCTTGCGTTACTACCGCAACACCGGCGCGGTCAACCTGAGCCAGACGTTTACGCCCCAGGATGGCGACTTTGGCCGCGTCCGGACCAGCAGCGGGGGGCGCCCCAGCTACCTCAGTCCCGTAGTGGCCGATTTCGACGGGGACGGTCGTCCTGATCTGCTAACGGCCGATACCAGCGGCGACATTCGCTTCTTCCCCGATCTTCGGGCGCAGACTGGGGCTTTCCTGGGCCGTAGTGACTTGTTTTATAACCCGCTTACCACCCAGTTTCAGGCCGGGCAGTGGGGGCGGGCCAACAAGTTTCGGTATGCTCCGGCCGCTGCCGATGTAAATGCCGATGGTGCCCCGGAGCTGTTCCTGGGCCTGGAGGGCGGTGGAATTACCAGCTTTATCCCGCGCAACCGCGTTGTTACAGCTGCTCAGCCAGCGGCGGCGACGTTGTTGTTGCAGCTCTATCCCAATCCGGCCAGCAGTACGGTTACAGTAGAGGCGGCCCGGCCCATGCGCCTCACGCTGCTCGATCTGACAGGGCGCGTCCTTCGGCCGGCAACCACGGCGGCCCGTACCCAGCAGCTGGATGTGACGCAGTTGCCGGCTGGTATTTACCTCGTGCGCTGCCAGGCCCTGACCGGCGAAACTACCGTGCGGCGGCTGGAAGTACGGGGCCACTAAGAATCTGTCTCGTATAAAAAAACCGGCCTGCTACCTGAGTGGCAGGCCGGTTTTTTTTAAGGAACCAGGCCGAAATTATTTCAGGACTAGACTCCGGAGTTCGAACTCGTCGCCATCATTGAGGGCGGGAAACCGTTCCCGGAAGGCTGTCAGCTCGGCCCGGCGCAGGGTGCGGGTAATGCTGGTTTCCTGATTGCCCACTTCTACCAGATACTCGCCCCGCATGTCCAGCAGGGCCGAATCACCGGTGTAGGCGAGGCTGTTGCCATCCATGCCCACGCAGTTCACGCCCATCGTATACGCCAGGTTTTCAATGGCCCGGGCGCGCAGCAACGTCATCCAGGCAGTTCGGCGGATGGCAGGCCAGTTGGCCACGTACAGCAGCAGGTCGTAAGGGGTATCGAGCGGGTTGCGGCTCCACACGGGAAAGCGTAGGTCGTAGCATATCAGCGGGCAGATGCGCCAGCCCCGCCATTCCTCAATCAGCCGCTCCGCGCCAGGCGTGTACACATGGTGCTCGTTGGCCATGGTAAACAGGTGGCGCTTATTATAGTAGCTCACCGAGCCATCGGGCCGTACCCAGAGCAGGCGGTTGTAGTAGCGGCCTTCCTCCTGCACAATGATGGTCCCCGTCACCACGGCGTCGCGGGCGTCAGCTACCAGGCGCATCCACTCCAGAGTGGGGCCCTCCATCGGCTCGGCCAGCGCGGCGGCTTCCATGCTGAAGCCGGTGGTGAACATTTCCGGGAGAACAATGAGGTCCGTGGCAATGGATATCTCATCAATGTGGCGGCTCATCTCCTGGTGATTGGCAGCAGGATCATGCCAATGCAGGGCGGCCTGCACGAAGGAAACAGTGAGGTCAGACACGGCAACAGGTGTTTAGCGTACAGATCAGTCTTGAAGTTTACAAAAAAAGATGCTACGCCACAAAGAAATATTTCTATTGTTGCGGCGTGGTGCCGCCCGGCTGCCGCTGCCGTAGCCGCTCAGCGGCGGCGTGCAGGGTAGTGTCCTGTTTGGCGAAGCAGAACCGGATCAGACTCTGGTCGTGGCGGTTGTGGTAAAAGGCTGAAAGCGGCACCACGGCCACGCCGGTTTCAGTGGTGAGCCGGCGGGCAAAGTCCTCATCCGATACACCCGGGGCCAGCGCGCTGAAATCGGCCACCTGGAAATATCCGCCCCGCACCGGCAGCAGCCGGAATCCGGCCGGCACCAGCAGCTCCCGGAACAGGTCGCGCTTTTGCTGATAGAAAGCGGGCAGCGTATCGTAAAGAGTGGTATCGGGTAACACCTCGGCCAGGGCGTGTTGGGTGGGCGTACTCACGCTGAATGTCACAAACTGGTGGACGCGGCGCAGCTCGGCCGAAAGCCGGGCCGGGGCCACGCAGTAGCCCACCTTCCAGCCAGTAGCATGGTAGGTTTTCCCGAACGATGACAGCACAAAGGCCCGTTCCCGCAGTTCCGGATGGCCCGTGACGCTGGTGTGGGTAGCCCCATCGAACACCATGTGCTCATACACTTCGTCGCTGAGCAGCAGGGTATCGGTGTTGCGCAGCAAGGCCGCCAGGGTATCAAGGTCGTCGGTAGTGAGGATGGCCCCGGTAGGGTTGTGGGGTGTATTAATCATTACCAAGCGCGTACGCGGGGTAAGGGCCGCCGCCACCTGGTCCCAATTGGGGCGGAAGTCGGGAAACTGGAGTGGTACGTACACCGGTATGCCGCCCTGGAGCCGCACGGCCGGCCCGTACAGGTCGTAGGCCGGCTCCAGAATCAGTACCTCATCACCCGGGCGTACCACGGCGGCTAGCACGGAGTATAGGGCTTCCGTTGCGCCGCTGGTCACGGTGATGTCGGTGGCGGGATCGGGCTGGTGGCCGTAGAGGCGGGCGGTTTTGGCCGCAATGGCTTCGCGCAGGCTTGGTAGGCCGGGCATGGGCGCGTACTGCTGGTGTCCGGGCATGAGCACCTGGCGGGCCAGCGCCTCCAGCAGCGGGCGGGGCGGGTCATAATCGGGGAAGCCCTGGGCCAGATTGATGGCCCCGTTTTCCTGGGCCAGCTGGGTCATCACCGAAAAAATACTGGTACCCACATCGGGCAATTTGGAGAGCAGGGCAGGTTGAGCCATAAAAAGCAGCGGAGTACATATAAAGAAGGCGCTGAAGATAGTCAGCGCCTTTTAACAATATTTCACCTGGTTCTGACACGTAGTTGGCGAATACTGCGCTACTATGCGCTACTATGCGCTACTATGCGCTACGGAAGCCGTAATTAGCTTTTGCGCTGATACGGAAACCGCTTGGCTACATTGCGCATAAGGGAATTAGTAAGGTTCTGGGCGTTATCGGTGAAGCCTCCGCCACCCTGAAGCTGACAGTCGTAGCGCCAGAGCAGGCGGCCCGCCTGCTGGTCGTGCAGGCTCAGAGAAGCCGTCACCTCATCCGACACGGCATAGAAGGGCGTGAACACATTGATGGCTAGCGCGGCGGCCAGCGGCAGTGGCTTATTGAGTAGCAACTGACCGGTAACGACGGCATCTACGCCAAGGAGTTTGGCCAGTTCTTCGCGGGGGCGGGTCTGCATATCCTCGTAGCTGAGGCCGGCCTGTTGGAGCAGAACGTTGGTGCGGGCTACATCCTGAAACTCCACGGTATACTCATCTTTGGCCGCGCGGTGCAGTAGCCAGCTGAATACGTTATTCTGCACGGCCAGTCCCGTTTGGTATTCCTGTTCGGCCAGTTCCCGCTGGGAAGGCCGGGCTCCTCGACCCAGCAGCGGCGGAGCCGGCCGGATATGCACGTTAAAGGGCAGAATAGCCACCGTTTTGTGGTGGGGTTGTACCTGCTGGCGGAAGTCACGGGCCGTGTAAACCCGTGGTGCACAGGCTGCCAGACACAGGAGCAACAGGAAGGGCAGGAGCTTTTTCATAGGGCGCAGAAGGTGAGAATAAAGAGGATACACGCTGCCCGGCCCCTATAGCGGGTGGCGAAAACAGCAACATTCAGCTTCTGGCCAGAAGTACGAACAGGCTTTTACAAACCGGGTGCCAACTTTTCAATAAATAGTTCCAAAAGGTGAAAAAGTATCTTCAGGAATGGTACGCTTCGCTGTAGAAGCGGCAAAATCGGCTTATATAGGGCGTCAGCATCCTCTGTGGCCTAGCCAAAGTTTTTATAAACAAGGAGCCCCCACCATCAATGACAGATGGTAGGGGCTCCTTGAGCTATTAGGGTAGTAGTGAGTGCGGCTACAGTTTATATATCGAGCCCCGGCAGGCGGCTACAACGGACTTTTCAGCAGCTGCGGAAACTTGTGGCGAAACTTCTCCACTTTGGGCGTCGAGACGTTCTGCACGTAGCCTTCGCCGGGGTGCAAGCGGTAGTAGCCCTGGTGGTAACCCTCAGCCGGCCAGAACTTCTGGAACGGCACTACCTGCGTCACGATGGGACTGCCGTACTGCTTGCTGGCATTCACCCGGGCAATGGCGTCGTCAATGATTTTCTTCTCGGCAGGCGTGCGGTAGAAGGCCACCGAACGGTACTGCCGACCGGCGTCGGGACCCTGGCGGTTCAGGGTGGTGGGGTCGTGGGCCGCCCGGAAAAACACGTCTACCAGCGTGGCGTAGCTGATTTGCTTCGGGTCGTAGTAGATTTCAATAGACTCGGCATGGCTGGTCTGGCCGCTGCCTACTTCCTCATACGTGGGGTTGTTTTCCTTGCCGCCGCTGTAACCCGATACCACGGCCTGTACGCCTTTCAGCTCCTCGAATATTTCCTCGGTACACCAGAAACAGCCGCCGGCAAAAGTAGCCGTAGCCAGGCCCGCCAGGTTGGTGGGAGCCGGGCCGGTAGTGGAGCGCGTAAGCGGGCCGGTTTTAGTCTGGGCTTCAGCCGGGCGGCGCTCCGAGCAGGAGGCCAGTAGCAGGATCAGCAGGGCCGCGAGGCCGTTTTTAAGCAAAGTCATCAGCGGGAGAAATAGGTGGAGTTCGAAACAGCAACAGCGTATCTACGCAACTGTTGCCGGCCCGGACGTGGGGCCGGCGAGCGGCCGTTTGCTTTCGGGGCGGCAGGGTGGTTTCTTCGGGGATGCTAACCTTGTTTTTCGGCGGGAAAGTTCCTGTGCGTGCGCTGTGGCCGGCCCTGGGCTTGGCGGTATTTCCGTGGCTGGCTTCGGCCCAAACACTGCTGCCCATCGAGCAGCAGGCACCCGCCTCGGTGCGCTGGTACGAGGTGCGCACGCCCCACTTCCGGGTGCTGTACCCGGCCGGCTTCGAGGAGCGCGCCCGCCGCACCGCCCACCGCCTGGAGCAGGTGCACGAGCCCGGTGGGGTCTCGCTGGGCCTGAGCGGGCGGCCGGTTTCAGTCGTGCTGCAGACCCGCACCACCATCGGCAACGGCTTCGTGTCGCTGCTTCCCCGCCGCTCCGAGTTCTACACCACCTTCCCCCAGGACCCGTTCCTGAGCGGCACCCTCGACTGGCTGGATGAGCTGACAGTGCACGAATATCGCCACGTAGTGCAGTTTGATAAGGCCCACCAGGGCCTGGGGCAGCTGGGTTACCTGCTGGGCGGCTACGGTGGCCTGGGCCTCACCACCCTGGGCGTGCCTGATTGGTTTGCCGAGGGTGACGCGGTGGGCACCGAAACGGCCCTCACCCGCAGCGGCCGGGGCCGCATCCCCAACTTCGACGCTTACTTCCGGGCTAACCTGCTGGCCGGCCGGCGCTACTCCTACGCCAAGGCCGTAGCCGGCTCCTTCCGCGACAATGTGCCCAACCACTACGTGCTGGGCTACTTCCTCACCACCCGCCTCAAGCGCACTGCCCCTGACGCGGGCATCTGGGGCACGGTGCTGAACCGCTACTACCGCTTCCCGGTGTACCCGCTGTCTTTCTCGGATAAGCTGCGCCGTGCCACCGGCCTGCGCACCGACGACCTGTACGCCACCACCGTGCGGGAGCTGGACAGCCTCTGGCGTGCCGAGGCCGCCACTCGCCCCCTCACCCCCGCCACCGACCTGCCCGTGGCCGCCACCGAAAAGGTGTTCACCGAATATCAGTATCCGCAGTACTCCACCGGCGGCACAGTGCTGGCCCTGAAAAGCGGCCTGGGCCACACGCCCCGGCTGGTAGGGCTGCAAGCCGGCCGCCCCGAGCGGGAGCTGTGGGTGCTGGGCCTGCACCACAACGCCGAACAGCTTTCGGTGGGCAGGACCCGGGCAGCCTGGCTAGAATTCCGCTACGACCCGCGCTGGCAGCAGCAGGTGTACTCCGAGCTGCGGGTGCTGGACCTGGCCACCGGCCAAGTGAGCCGCCCCGGCCGCCGCACCCGCTACACCGCCGCCGTCCTCTCCCCCGATGGGCAGCAGCTGCTGGCCGTCAGCACCGATTCCAGCTACCAGCACCGGCTGCACCTGCTGGATGCTGGCTCCGGCGCGGTGCTGCGCACCTTCGAGAACCCCGCGAATCAGCCCTATCTGCACCCGCGCTTCGGGGCCGATGGGCGCACGGCGGCCGTGGTGCGGCTGGAGGCGGCCGGCAAGCGGCTGGAGCTGCTGGACCTGACCACCGGCCAGGCCCGGGTGCTACTGCCCGCCGCCAACGACAACATTGCTCAGCCCCAGCCCTGGCAAGAGTACGTGCTGTTCAGCTCGCCCCGTTCGGGCCAGGAGGAAATCTATGCCGTACACACCACCACCGGCGAGGTGCGCCAGGTAACCAGCCGGCCTGTGGGCAGCTACCACCCCACCGTCAGCCCCGACGGGCAGCGGCTGGCTTTCCACGAAATCCGGGCCCAGGGTAGTCGGGTGGTGGAAATGCCGCTGAATCCGGCCGCCTGGCTCCCGGCCCCGCCCGCCGCTCCGGCCCCCAACCGCTACGCCGATGAGCTGACGGCCCGGGAGCCCGGCACCCGTACCATCGGCCCCCTGCTCCCCACCGATTCGGCGGCGGTAGCGGCGCTGGTGGGCCGCCGCTACCGCCGCCTGCCCCACGCCCCTAACCTCTACGGCTGGGGTCTGGTGCAAAGTCCCTCGGGCAACGGCCTCAACCTGGGCCTGCGCGCCCAGGACGTGCTCAGCACTACCCAGGCCGTGGCGGGCGTGGGCTTCGATGGCGTGGAGCGCACCGGTCGCGTGTTTGCCGACGTGAGCTACCAGGGCCTGTGGCCGGTGCTGGATGCGGGTGTGGAGTACGGTGGCCGTCGGGCCATTGGGCCGGTGCCGGGCGGCGTGCGCGAGGACCAGTGGCAGTACACCCGCCTGAGCCTAGGCAGCCGTCTGCCGCTGGTATTCACCCAGTCGCGCATGCTCACTTCGCTCACCGTGGGCGCCTATTATCAGCTGGAAAAAAACCAGGGCTACGATTTCACCCAGCGGTTTATTGATGAAGTGGGCAGCCGGCCGCTACACGCGCTGCTGGGCAGCGTCAGCTTTGCCCGCACCCTGCGCCAGAGCTACCGCGACGTAGGCCCGCGCTGGGGGCAGAGCCTGAGCCTCACGGCCCGGGGCACCCCATTCGGGGCGGGGCTGGCGGCCCGGCAGCTGGCCGCCCAGGGTAGCCTGTTCCTGCCGGGTTTGGGGTGGCACCACGCCGTGCGCCTGCGGGCGGGCTACCAACACCAGCAGCAGAACGAGTACCGGTTCGGATCGGCCATTTTCTACCCGCGCAACCTGCCCTACCTCAGTGGCAACCACCTCACCTCCTTCAGCGGCGAGTACCGCCTGCCCCTGGCCGATGTGCATTGGGAGTGGGGGCGGGTGCTGTATATCCAGCGGCTCAAGGCTAACGTGTTTACCGACGGCGTACGGGTCGTGTCGGACAACTTCCGCAACACCTATTACTCCGCCGGCTTCGACGTTTCGGCCGTGTTCAACCCGCTACGGCTGCGGACTCCGCTGGAAGTGGGGCTGCGTACGGTGTATGACTCTTACTACCAACGCTGGCAACTCCAGCCCTTGGTCCTGAACGTGGGATTTTGAGTTGTAAGGGTGAAGTAGTGAAAGGTAAAATTGTGACAGTGAGGGTGCCGGACAGATGAGACGCTGAATAAGCTGCCCAAAAGTCCGGTTTACGCCAAAACAGCCCCGGCGGCGCGACATAATCTTGTCGCGCCGCCGGGGCTGTTGGTTGTTTGGGTGTATGCTTAATGGTCACTTCACCTTTTGCCACTTCACAATTTCACCTTGTAACTCATTCGGCCTTAAACACCAGCAAAGGCTCGGCGTGCTGTGCATCGTAGAGGGAGAGGTGGCGGTTGCTGATAACGTAACGGGCCACGGTAGGCAGCAGCGTGAGGTAGCGGGTTTCTGCGTCTTGGCCAGCGCAGGTGGCGTATGTGCTGGCCTGGATGGAGAAGCCCAGTTGAGGTGAACCGGGCGCGAGGGTGTACTTGCCGCCGTACTGGTTGCAGAACGCGCGGCCGTTGTTGGTACTGCCCACCGAGTTCAGCACAAGGTCGGGAATAGCGCTGCTGGACTGAGATGTAGGCGACTGTCCCTCCAGCTCCGTCAGCACCCAGCGCTGGTCGAGCAAGTATACGGGGGCCGGTACTGGCTCATCATCTTTGGCACAACTGCCAAGGAACAGAAGGGTCGGCAGGAACAGGAGGCAGCGTAGAACGGACATTAGCGAAAGGAATACAAAAGCGTGATAAGGCAACGAAAAGAGTACCCGGCCGGCTCGATGGTTGCACCCGCTGTGCCGGGTCGATTCTGCACGCATTGCCTCAGTAGGAATGTTGCTTACCACCTCCTGCAAGGAGGTGAAAAGGTGCTGAATTTTCTCGATTTGAGATAAAAATAAAAATATGCATTTGTATATTTCGCCCTGAATCAGGTTGATAGGTGCCTTAGAATTTGGTGACTATCCTTTCTCCGTAGGGCAATAAAAAGGTATTTGCCATCGGTTGGTAGAACGACCCCTGTAATACTAGTTCTCGTGACCAGCACTCCAGCGAATGACCGTTCTGCCTCTGCTCGGACCATCTTGTTTGAGCGGCCTTGTCTGACCCTGACATACGATGAGGAGAACCGATGGCTACACGCGCAGTGGCGTGGGTACCTAACGTTGGATGCGGTACGGGAAGGCTCGGAGGAGGTCCTGGCGCTGGTGCGCACCAAAGGCTACCAGCGGCTTCTCAACGATAATACCCGCGTAACGGAACTGGGCCTCAGCGAGGAGGAGCAGGCCGGCTATCAGATTATGCACCTGCTCTTTGAGGCCGGCCTGCACTATCTGGCCTGGATTTATGCGCCGGTTCCCCAGGGCCGCTCCTACGCCGAAAACTCCGTGGCCGTGGCTGGCTGGCCATTGATTCTGACGTTTGAAGAGTACGGGCCCGCCGCCGAGTGGCTCCGGCACGCCCCCTGAAAACGCCTGGGCGAGGAAGCAATGGGGTTGGCCGGTAGCTCCGCTATGTTGGCCGAAGCCGGCGGACCGCGTGCCGGCGGCACCCGTAAAATTGTTTGGGTTGGCTACTGGAGCCGGCCGGTTACGAACAATGCCCAAGGGCCACTGATCCATGTCTGAACTACGGCTCCATACCGAACCCTACGGTGAGCTGCTTTTATTGCCCCACGTCCCGTGCCTGATGGTGCGGTGGAATGGCTTTGTCAATAGCCAGAATCTTCGTTTTCTGCTTAATAAAGGCCTGGAGCTGTATCAGCACTACGCCCGGCAATATCCTAGCCTGGGTTGGGTAACAGATGCCCGCCGCTTCGGGGCCATGCTGCCCGCTGACCAGCAGTGGGCCGTTGCCGACTGGAACCACCGCGCCTACGCGGCCGGGATTCGTCGGTTGGTGTTCCTGAATCCAGAGAATATTTTTGGCCAGATTGCCATTCAGCAGTACGCTCAGAATACGGCCCATGCCACGGGGCTACGCGTTACGTACGTTTCATCGGTGGAGGCGGCAGCCCGGGAACTGGCTGGTTAAGCGTAGCGCCGGAGCCGGGCATTGCGGCGGGCGAATGTTTTTTTAGAGGTGCGTGTTGGCCTGGCATTGTCCCATTGCCTATCTTCTGCCATGCGAGTACTCCAACACCTCTGCCTGACGTCCGGCTGCGCCCTGGGACTATTGATTCCGACCAGCGCACCGGCAGCCGGTTCCACCTCCGTTACCGTCGTTATTTCGTCGCTGGCTTCCACTACCTCATCGGTTAAACTGTATTTCTATAATGTGCGGGAGCGGTTTCTGACCAAAGGCGGCTATGCGTTTATGCGCGTGGTGAAGCCCGGGGGCCAGCATCAGGTAAGCCTGCCCGTAGAGTTGCCGCCCGGCGACTGGGCCGTGGCCATTACCCAGGATGTGAATAATAACGACAAGCTGGATAAAAATATGATGGGTATTCCTACCGAGCCCTTCGCCTTCTCCAATAACGTGCGCCCCCGCTTCTCGCCCCCCGCCTTCGATGACTGCAAGTTCACGGTGGGCGGGCCAACCAAAGTAGTCAGCATCGTCCTGACCAAGTAGTTTGCTTATTCCTTCCGGAATGGGTTAGCTCCCCGCGCCAGCCGTTCGGTTATTTCCACCGTCCGCCGGGCGCGGGTTTCGGCCTGTTTCGCCGAGTTGACGTGCTGGGCCACTGCCCGCCGCATGCTGCCCGAAAGCTGCGCGAACTGTTCCGCTGCTTCGGGCCAGGCCCCGAAGGCTTCCGTCAGCTCGGGTGGTAAATCCACTTGGTCGGGCTCGGGGTCGGGGGCCAGTACTAGGTGCACGCGCTGGCCTAGCTGGATACCAATGAGGCGGCACAGGTCCTTATTAACCATCAGGTAGCGGCCGCCGCCGGGCAAGGGCAGCAGCCCCAGGCGCACCGGGTGGCCATTGAGCGTGCCTGAAACCCGGCGGGTGCTCTTGCCCAGGGCCAGCAGGGCCAGCGGCGGCACCACCACTATCTGAGTGGGCATAAAGCTGGGGCCGCCGCGCTCCAGGGTAGTCTCGAAAGTAGCAGTTGGGAGCAACGTAGTAGATGGAATAGGGCTGCGAGCCTGCTTAACGGGAAGCCGGGAAGGCTGGAAACCTTTTGGGGGCTCTCGGGCTTATACTCGCTTCAAATTGATTCATATTCGCCATGAAAATAGAAATCTGGTCCGACATCCTCTGCCCCTTCTGCTACATCGGGAAGCGGCGCCTCGAAAAAGCCCTGGCCACCTTTGAGCACGCCGCCGAAGTGGACATCCAGTGGCGCAGTTTCGAGCTGGACCCCAATGCCAACCCCACGCCCGGCGAAAGCCAATATGCCCTTCTTGCCCGGAAATACGGCAATACCGAAGCCTGGGCCCGCCAGATGAGTGCCAACATGGCCCAATCGGCCGCCGAGGAAGGGCTGGCCTTTGACTTCGACCGGGTGGTACCGGCTAACTCCCTGCGTGCCCACCGGCTGGTGCATTTGGCCGCTCACCACGGCCGGCAGGACGCGGCCAAGGAGCGGCTGTTCAAAGCCTATCTGGAAGAAGGACTCGATATCAACGATGTACCCACGCTCACGCGCCTAGCCGCCGAGCTGCAACTGCCCGCCGAGGAAGTGAACGAACTGCTGACCTCCAGTAAGTTTGAGCAGCAGGTTCGCTACGACGAATACCAGGCCCAGCAACTCAATATTCGGGGCGTGCCGTATTTCGTGTTTGAGGATAAATACGCCGTATCGGGTGCCCAGCCAACCGAGCTGTTCCAGGAAGTGCTGGCCAAAGTGTGGGATGAAGCCCGCCCCCAGCCCGTGCAGCTGGCCGGTCCTGACGGAGCCACCTGCGGCCTTGATGGGAGTGCTTGCTAGTAGCACGGTACCATTACGCCCCACATGGAAAAGGCCACCTCAACAGAGGTGGCCTTTTCCATGTGGCATACCCAAAAGCTACTCAGCAGCCGTGAAAAGCAGGAGTGGTTTCGTGGAGTTGGTCGCGTCATAGAGGCGTAGCTCCCGGCCGCTGATTTCATAGCTTACCGTTCTGGGCAAGGCCATGAGGTAGTTGTTCTCAATGGTTTGTGCCGGGCAGGTGGTTCGGGTGGAGCCCTGTTGGCTGATGGTCAGCTGGCCGGCAGCAGCGCCCAGCCGAAAGTTGCCGCTGAAGGAATTGCACGGGGCCAGGCCGGCAGTAGCGCTGCTACCGGCGTCGAACTGAATGTAGGAGCGGTAGGTGTCCGAGTAGCTTGACAAGCTGATGGGTACTCCTTCTACTTCCGTCAGCATCCAGCGGGTACCGGATAGCTCCGAAGAAGCCGGTTTGGCAGTATCCTGCTGGCAACTGCTCACCAGACATGCTCCCATGATACTCACGCAAAAAGTAAGGATACGCATAATGCACACGGTAAAATGAACGGATACTACCGGGATTCCGGCAATTAGCCAAAGGTTGCACAGATACTCATCAGCCGGGCAGGGACATACGAAGCTGATAAAGGCCGAAAGCGCGGACCGTGCGGCCTAAACAGCCTCAATAGCCTGAATGCGGGCTTCGAACTCCTCGTTGGGCAGAATGGAGCGGTTTTTTACCCGGGTTTTGTACGTATAAATAGTGTTGATGGAATAGCCCAACATGCGGCTGATTTGCTCGCTATCCGCAATGCCCAGCCGGATGAGGGCGAAAATCCGCAGCTCCGTCGTCATGAGCTGGTCTTCGGGCGGATGAATCTGGTCTTCCTCCTTGAACAGAGCGTTGAACTGGTCGATAAAGTGGGGGAACAGCCGCAGAAATACCGTGTCGAAGCCTTTGAACAGCTCGTTGCGCTCCTTCTTGATGTTAATGCCATCGGCCAGCTTCTGCACCGTAGCGTATTGTTTATTGCCCAGCAGCGTATCGAGCGACTTTTTCAGGGCCTCTATCTTATCAATGTACTGCGAGTTGTTGTGGAAGTAGTACCCAATGTATTCCTCCTTGATCTTGTTGGCCTCGTTCAGCCCAACGTTCAGCTGGCGCAGGTCGCGGTTTCGTTCCCGTAGCTCCCGGTTGGTCACGTCGATGAGCTTGCCCGCCTTCTGCAGCTTGCGGAGCTGCTTGAGAATGATGAATACAAACCCCGCCACAAAAAGCGCCAGCAGCGTGATGATGATGGAGTACGTTTTCAGCGACTTGCGCTGGCTCTCAATAATGTTGATTTTCTGCCCTTCGATGAGGGAGAAAACGTGGCTGATTTCAATCTGGCGCTGGCGGGCCTTGTAAAAAGCCGCTTCCTCCCGGGCTTCCTTGATAAAGGTATAGGCGTTTTCCAGGTCGCCGCGCCGGTAGCAGTAGTCGGATAGCCGGAAAATGGCCACGGTTTCCTTGGTTGCCGTCTTTACATCGGCCGTGGCGGACACCAGCAACAGCTCGAAAGCCTTGTCTTCCTGGCCCAGCAGCCCATAGATGTAGGCCGTGGCACTGGCACTTACCGCCAACTGATGCAGCGTAATGTGGGGCAGCCGACGAATCTGGTTGTAGATAGCAACCCCGCCCCGCAGATTACCGGTTTTAATGGCCCGGAACTCTTGAATGGACAGGTAATCGTAGGAACCGGGCCGGGTGAAACGCAGCGCGGTATCGGCGTAGGCCAGGGCTTTAGCATAATAGGCGGGCCGGTACACTTGGTCCTGGTTGTAGTCGCCCAGGTCGTTGTAAGCGCGGGCCTTCAGAAAGTAGAAATCCAGCTTGTCCGTTTCCGTCAACAGGTCGGGGCGGACGCTGTCGAGCGTTTCGAACGTTTCCTTGAACATGCCCGAGGAAAGCAGGATAAAGGCCAGCTTCAGCTTAGCTACTTCTGTTTTTTGGGGGCTGTTGAGCTGCTCGGCTATGCGGATAATCTTCTGCGAGTACACAAAAGCCGAGTCGTATTTGAAGGCCTTATACTCCTCGTAGATACGCAGACCCAGGTCGAATTTAGCGTCGTCGTTGCGCTTGTTGGAGGCAAAGGCAGCCGTCAGGATAGCAATTCGGTGCCACCGCTGCGCATCGTATTCCTGCTTGCGCGCCAGAGTTCCGTTGAGTTCGGCCAGCAGCCCGCTGGCAGCATCCGCTTTGGCGAAGCAGGGCAACAAACAAACCAGCAGGCCACAAAACAGGAGTACACGCTTCACTAGGCAGGATTGCTAATCACCTGAAGAGGTGACTGCCAAAAGTAGGAAATAGTTGGGGCAAGACTCCGGTCCGGCCCTGGGCAGCCGGGGCCGCCGAAACCGGCCATGCCCCCACTAAATCGGGGTGGCATGGCCGGAATCAGGAAATGATAACCTCCACGCGGCGGTTCTGCTGGTGGCCTTCGGGGTTGTCGGAGCCGTTGGATTTGGTGTTGGGGCCACGGGGGTGGTTTCGCTGAGGCCCTGTACCTGCAGCTGGCCGGCGGTGCCGGCCGGGTACTGGGTGAGCCAGTCGGCAATGGCCAGGCCCCGTCGGATCGGTAGCGGCCGGTGAGGTGGAGGATACTTAACAAGAGCCCAACTATGGGCACGGCAGGGGTTAGCGGTTGAGTTGAGCGGTGGGCGTTACGGCGGCCTGCAACCGGGCTACTTGTTGCTGTAGCGTTTGCAGTGCGGCGTGGTCGGCTTGCTGGGCGGCCTGGGCCTGGTCGGCGCGCTGGGTCTGGGTGGCGAGCTGAGCGTGCAGCTCTTTGAGGGCCTCCAGCAGCACGGGCGTGAGCTGGGCGTAATTCACAGCCTTGTAGCCCTGGGCATCGGTGCTGACCAGCTCGGGGTAGCGCTGCTCGATTTCCTGGGCCAGTACGCCTATCTGCTCGGCTCCGGCCGTGCCGCCGTGCTGCACGCCCAGCGCGTTCCACTGGTAGCGCACCCCGCGCAGGGCCAGCACGGCGGCTAAGGCGCCGGTGAGCGGGCGGATGTGCTGCTTGAAGCGCACATCGGAGGCCGATACGTTATTGCCGCGGATGGTACCGGCCACGTCGAGGGTGTAGCCCGCGTTGAGGGTGTTGATGCCCACGTTGCCGGTGGCCTGGTTCCAGCTCATCACACTCACGGCTCCCGCCCCGTTCAGCCGCTCCAGAATCAGGCGGTCGGTGGCTTGGCCGGCTTCGGCGCCGCCGGTGTTGTGGCGCAGGTTCCAGCCGTAGTTGAGGTCGTTTTCGCGAAAGCGCAGGGTCGCCCCGGTCACGAGGTCGTTGGTGTTGGAGTGCAGCAGCAGGGTGGGCGTGTTCGCGTCGCCTATTTCCACTTCTCCGCCATCAGCGGTGAGCTTGTAGGGGCCCAGGTTGAAATTGCCCCCGGCGGCGGTGACGGCCATCCACCTGCCGTTGCCCACCGCGTCGGAGGTGAGCACGCGGCCGGCCGCCTGGGTGCCATCGACGATGCGGATGGCGGCGTTGGCATTCACGTAGCCGGGGTGGCCGGCCAGGCCCACCCAGCGCAGGGGCTGGCCGGGGCGGCCGGCCGTGAAGATGCCGGCCCAGCCGTCGGAGCGGTAGGCGTTGCCCCACACGGCGTAGTCGATATCCTGGCCGTAGGGGCCGGTGCCGTAGCCCGAGAGCATGGTGCGGGTGTAGTTGCGGCCGTAGTAGCTGCGCGTGATGAAGGCCACGCTCTTGCTGGGCACGGTTGACTGGATCTGGACCTGGGCCGTGGAGTCGCCGAGGGGAGCGGTGGCGGAGGCCGTTAGCCGCTCGTCGTTCAGATCGAGCGTGCGGGTGGCCGTGTGGTTGCCGAGGTTGTCGCCGGAGCGGGCTTTGTCGGGAATAAAGACCCAGATGCCGCCGGTGGCGTACCAGAAGCCGGTGCGGCCGTTGGTCTGGAAAACCATGAGGCCAGTGGGCGGGGAGCTGATGCCAACGCGGGTGATGGAGTCCATGCGCGGGATGAGCAGGCCTTTGCCCTGGGCATCAATATCGAGGATGGCTTTGCTGTCGGGCGTGCCGGCCGTACCGATGCGGACGCCGCCGGGGGTGGTTTGGGCCAGGGCGGTAGTGGTGACTACGCAGCAGATGGCAAGCAGTGAGTAGCGTGTTTTCATAGGAAGGAAGCCGGAACAGATAAGACAAAACTACCACCTTCTACCGTAATCTGCACGCAGAAAAAAGCAAATGGAAGCTGGCTTGCCAAGCGCAACAGTCAGGGAACTAGGAGAATGTCTGCTGCGGGTACGCTGTCGGGTAGTGGTTGTGCGCAGGGTGAGGAACCCGCCTGATACCATGCACGGCGTATGCCTCAGCCACCCGACAAGGGACGGGCTACCCGCAAAAAAAACCACGGCCGCCCCTTGGTAGGAGCGGCCGTGGCATGGTTACCTAAAGAGTAGCGCACGCCCAGCTAAAGACTAGAAAACTAGTTCCCCTCCTTGGAAAGGAGGGGTTAGGGGTGGTTGATAGACGTCAGAACGATTACTAGAATCTATTTCTGAAATTTGTTCTAACGCGAGGTCAACCACCCCTAACCCCTCCTTTCCAAGGAGGGGAACTAGCTTTCTAGCCTTTAGCTGGGCGTGGGTATGGGCAGGGGCAACGGGGCCGGCTTTTCGGGGCGGGCGGCGGTGTTGATGACGTTGCGGGCCGACTGGTAGGCGGTGTAGAAGCGGGGCTCGGGGCGCTGGTAGCGCACGAGGTACTTGTCGATGCGGTTACGGAGCAGGGCTACGGCGGCGCGCAGGTTGGTGGCTAGGGCCTTGTTTTCGGCCTTGGTATCGGCAACGACGATGCGGGGTGAGGCCTGCTGCTGCTGGAAGTTGGTGAGGGCGGCTTCCAGTTCGGTGAGCTCCTGCTGGGTGACGCCTTGGTCCTGGAGGGCGGTGAGGTGAGTGGTGGCCTGGTCGTGGATGTTTTTGCTGATGCGGGCTAGGTCGTTGTCGGTGGCGCGCAGGAGGCTCTTTTCGGTATAGTCGGCGTCGGTGTGGAGGCGGATGTTGTCGGTTTCGTCGGCGTAGGCGAGCAGGGCGGCGGCTACTTCGGCGGCGCGTTGGGCGAGCAGCAAGCGGGTGGCCTGCTTGATGGCCCCCGGCTTCTGGGCGCGGCCGGCGGCCTGCTGAGCGGCGGCCGTGGGGGCCAGCTCGTCCACGAGGTCGGCCAGCTGGAGGCGGGCGGCGGTGAGCGACTTGTTGGTGGTGTAGACGTCGGCGTGGTCGGTTAGGACGCCGAGGGTGGCTTGCAGCATGGAGAGCTTCGCCCGTTGCTTATCATTCATACCTATAAGGGGTTAAAGTGGGAGCGGAAGATAGAAGAATAGCGGGTTTGTTGAATATGTCGCGCACGAAATAGTTGGTGTCGGCCGTGCGAAGGCCGATGTCAGCTATGCGAAAGGCAGTGTCGGCAGTGTGATAGGCAATGTCAGTCGTGCGAAGGCCGATGTCAGCCGTGCGAAAGGCAATGTCAAGTGTGCGATAAGCAATGACAGTCGTGCGAAAGGCAATGACAACCGCGTGATGCCCTTTGACAGCCGTGCGAGATACTTTGGCAGCGGCGCGACTAGCTGTGACGGGCGTGCTAACCGGGTAGCATCCGCTGGTAAAGGGGGCGCAACGCCCTCAGCCCGCCGAAACTTCAGCACCTTTCTGGCGCGAGCTTGTAACTTGTGCCTGCCCTTGACGTGAGGCTGTGCCTCACCCGATAGGCCAAGATGGCACAACCCCGGTTTGCCGCGTTGCGGCAGATGAGGTGCAACATCATCATCAAACATAGGCACGAGCTACAAGCTCGCGCAAGAAAGAGGGATTTACACCCAAGTATTGCTCAATCGTCTATCTTTGATATCATCTACAACGACTTACAATTAATACAATGACTGCACGCCAGCATAGCATCAAACTCAATACCATTGATGAGATAAGTAGCATCGATGAAATTGTAAAAATAGTTACAGTGCTACTAGAAGGCTTGTCCATGAATGAAATTAATCGGACTGCTTCTGATTTTATTGAAGCTAAATTTACGATAAATAACTTAGGGATTCAGCAATATGGATTTTTTATTATTATTGAGCAAATAAATAAAAGTAATCAACATTATAATGAGTTTAAGGAAAGATTAAATAAAGTTACAAATAGCAATGTTTATTCTAATATTTTTATAGTGTCAAGTAAATATATTTCTAAAGGTATAGAGTCTAAGATAAAGCAAGATTTTAAAAATATTTTATTTGATTTTTGGGATAGAGATGAATTAGTTAATCGAATAGATGCGTTGTATCCTGAATACTGGCGTCATGCTGATCAAGATTTAATTGCTTACGAAAAAGTGTATTGTGATGAACTTCAAGATGAATGGTCTTTTGGTAGAATAAAACAGTTGAAATCAAGTTATGAGAAACTATACAGTATTTTTATTGAGCCAAGAATGTCTTTGAAAGTCAGAGATAATGAATCTCCTAATCATGCTTTAGTGACTGTAAATGTTGAAAAGATAAAGGAAAGTTTTGTTCCTATTATAGTTGAAGGAAATTCTGGTAGCGGCAAAACTAGGTTGCTTAGAGAATTAGGCCATTCATTTATAAAAGATAATTCAAATAAAAAAGGCAAAAAGTATCTTCCTGTATTTTTAAATGCAACTAGATTAATTGAATCGAAGGATGATAGCGGAAATATTAGTTTAGGAATTGCTTTGTTTAATAAGTTGACAACTTCGTTTCCGCTTTATACTATAGAAGAGATTGTTGAAAAGTATGAATTAGTTATTCTATTAGATACTATTGATGAATTTAATGAAGGCGATAAAGTAAATATTCTTAATGAATCTTCTGGATTGATTAAGAATGGAGCAAAATTTTTGATGGGTACTCATTCAAATTTGCCATCAGAAATAAAAGGAATGGATTCTATTGGTAAATATGATGAGGTTGTAATAGATAAATTTAACAATAAACAAGTAAAGCAATTTATTAATAAATACTTTTCTAGTTCTAGTCATGCTGATGATTTAATTCAATCAATTCAAGAAAATAAAATTCTTGAAAGATTGCCAATAACGCCATTGAATTTATCTTTAATTTCAATTCTTTACGAAGAAAATAATTTCGAAATACCAGCTACTATAACTGATATATATGATAATTTTAACAATCTTCTTTTGGGTAGGTCGACAATTGACTCTAGAATTAAGTTTTTTGACATCAATATACGTGAGAGGATATTGTCAAAATATGCTTTAGAATTACTCGAAAGAGAAAATGATAAAGCAATGAGTAAAGAAGAGTTTACTGAATTTTTCAAGAAGTTTTTTAGTCCTATATCTGGCACGGTAAAAGTTGAGTTGCTGCCGGTGTTATTAGATCATATTATTCAAAATACAGGTATTTTAATACTAGAAGAAGATAAGTATGTAAGGTTTAGGCACGAGTCTTATTTAGAATATTACGCATCAAGAGAAATATTCTATTACAGAAGAGATGATTACGAAAATAAATTAGTTGAAAACTTTCTAGATATAAGTTGGCAGTATACAGCAATATTTTATGCTGGTAGATCGAAGGATATGTCAAGCTTTATGAACAAGATTATCGACAGAGCGTCACATGCTACTACAATAGCAGAGGCTTGGAAAGGAGTTTCTGGTTTGGGGTATATCTCTCAAGCTCTTTATCTGACAGATGATGATGTTAGGAAGAAAGCTGTGTATGCATCATTGGATTTAACAATAATGCTCTTGGATGGAATGAAAAAAATGGGTGCTGACGAAGTAGCATTCTTTAAAAAGTTAACGCTACCATTAGTGACAATAATTAGTACAATGTGGTTTATGGATAGTTTTAACTCAATAACTGTTAGGGCGCCACTTGCTGCAGCTTTTGAAGAGTTATTTATTAAGTTTACAAAAGATATTTCTTTAAATGTAGATTTAAAGAACAATATTGCCTTTAAGTTATTTACGCTGGCTTTAACTGTGTCTAATAAGAGACTTAATGATAGTTCTAAGATGGAGAGATTACTTTATGATACTTCTCTATTGGATGATCCTATTTATAAAAATTTACTTGGATTCGGAGTAGAATTAGCGGGAAATAAGGATCTGGATAAGTTGAAGGATTCGATTTTAAAGTCCAAATATTCTAAAAATGACACTAGGACTATGTATATCCCTAATAAAGTAACTGATATTTTTTCTAAAACGCCTGCGGGTTTTTTAAGATTAACGGAATATGATAGAATAAGACCAATTAAAAAGGTTAGGTTGTATACTGAAGGAAAGACAGATGCTCAAATAATTGAACATGCTTACCACATTTTGACCAAACAAGTTCCGTATTGGAATATAAGGCAAGTGGGAGGTGAGATGAATAGTGGAGCACGTGCTCTGGCTAATTTTTTGATATCTGTTGATAATATAATTGATTCAGATGATGAAATAGTAATTGGTATATTCGATAACGATGATAAGGGCCGGCAAGAATTCGGTGGTTTGAACTCTGCTTTGTTTCAACCTTGGAAAGAGTCAAAACGGGTAAAAAAGCATATAGCTGCTAATGTATATGCTATTAAGTTGCCAGTTCCTCCAGAAAAAGAGTACTACTTAATAGATGATCAGCGTTATAATACGTTTGCGATAGAGCATTATTTTTCAGATGATTATTTAGTCGAAGCTGGTGTAGTTGAAAATTCACCGATTCCAATGGTTTATAAAATAAAAGATAGTAAAAAAACTGAATTTGCAAAAAAAATAGTGAAGGAACAGGATCGAAGCTTATTTCATTCATTTGTTTATCTTTTTAAGCAAATTGATGAAATAGCAGCTCAGATAGAAGTTGAGTACGAGTAACATAAAAGGCCTAATTATCAAATTTGATAATTAGGCCTTTTATGTTACTCGTACTCAACTTCTATCTTTTACACCCCCACCGTTTCCTCACTCACCAGCTCGCTCAGAATGCGCTTGGCGGCCTGGACGCTTTCACGTCCTCGAAGGAGATGATGAGCTGTTCTTTGCGCTCCTTCATGGAGGCGGAGCGCGGGTGGGTCTGCACGTAGCTGAGGATGTTGCCGAAGGTGGCGCCCCGGAAGTAGGGCTCGTTGTTGGTGGCCGGGATGAAGCCTTTGAGCAGGTTCTTCTTGAGCGTGAGTTTCTCGAACCCGGTCTGGCAGGCCAGCCAGCGCAGGCGCACGATGTCGGCGAGCTGCTCCACCTCCTGGGGCAGCGGCCCGAAGCGGTCCACGATGCCGGTGAGCAGCTTGCGCAGCTCCTCGGCGTTTTTGGCCCGGTCCAGCTTACTGTAGAGCTGCAGGCGCTCCGACACGCTGCTCACGTAGCGGTCCGGAATGAGCACCTGCAAATCGGTTTCGATGTTGCACTCCTTGGGGCCGCTGGTGCCGGCGGCCTGCTGCAGGCGCTGGGTGGGGTCGCCGAGGAACAGGTCGCGGAACTCGGTTTCCTTGAGCTCCTGCACGGCTTCGTCGAGAATCTGGTGGTAGGTTTCGAAGCCCAGGTCGTTGATGAAGCCCGACTGCTCGCCGCCCAGCAGGTTGCCCGCGCCCCGGATGTCCAGGTCGCGCATGGCCACGTTGAAGCCCGCGCCCAGGTCCGAGAACTCCTCCAGGGTGCTCAGGCGCTTGCGGGCGTCGGAGGGCAAGCCGGCCACCGGAGGCGTGAGCAGGTAGCAGTAGGCCTTTTTGTTGGAGCGGCCCACGCGGCCCCGCATCTGGTGCAGGTCACTGAGGCCGTGCATGTGGGCCCGGTTGATGAGGATGGTGTTGGCGTTGGCAATGTCCAGGCCCGACTCGATGAGGGTGGTGGCCACCAGCACGTCGTAGTCGCCGTCCACGAACTTCATCATGCGCTTTTCCAGCAGGTCGCCGTCCATCTGGCCGTGCACGTAGGTCACGCGGGCATCGGGCACGAGGCGCAGAATCATGCTGGCCTGCTCCTCGATGTCCTTCACGCGGTTGTGCACGAAAAACACCTGCCCGCCCCGCTTCAGCTCCCGCGACACGGCGTCGCGGATCAGCAGCTCATCGAATACGTGCAGCTCCGTCTGCACGGGCTGGCGGTTGGGCGGGGGCGTGGCAATCACGCTCAGGTCGCGGGCGCCCATGAGCGAGAAGTGCAGGGTGCGCGGAATGGGCGTGGCCGACAGCGTGAGCGTGTCCACGTTCACCTTGATTTCCTTGAGCTTGTCCTTGGTTTTCACCCCGAACTTCTGCTCCTCGTCAATCACCAACAGGCCCAGGTCCTTGAACTGCACGTCCTTGTTGGTGAGGCGGTGGGTGCCGATGAGGATGTCGGTTTTGCCCTCGGCCACGCGGCCCAGCGTTTCCTTGATCTGCTTGGTGCTCTTGAAGCGGTTGACGTACTCCACCGTCACGGGCAGGTTGCCGAGCCGCTCCCGAAACGTTTTGTAGTGCTGCATGGCCAGGATGGTGGTGGGCACCAGCACGGCCACCTGCTTGCCATCGGCCACGGCCTTGAAGGCGGCCCGGATGGCCACTTCCGTCTTGCCGAAGCCCACGTCGCCGCACACGAGGCGGTCCATGGGGTGGGGCACCTCCATGTCGCGCTTCACGTCCTCGGTGGCCTTGGCCTGGTCGGGCGTGTCCTCGTAGATAAAGCTCGATTCCAGCTCGGCCTGCATGAAGGAGTCGTGGGCGAAGGCGTGGCCGGGCGCGGTTTTGCGCTTGGCGTACAGCCGGATCAGCTCGGCCGCAATGTCCTTGACCTTTTTCTTGACGGACTTCTTCTTGTTTTCCCACTCCGGCGAGCCCAGCTTGCTCATGGTGGGCGGCGTGCCCTCGGCCCCGCTGTACTTGGCAATCTTGTGCAGGGCGTGGATGCTCACCGTCAGCACGTCGTCGTCGCGGTACACCAGCCGGATGGCCTCCTGCAGCCGGTCGTTGATTTCCACCTGCGTGAGGCCGGCGAAGCGGGCAATGCCGTAGTCCTGGTGCACCACGTAGTCGCCTGGAACAAGCGTCCTCAATTCCTTCAGCGTGAGGGCCTTTTTCTTGGAGAACTTCCGGGTTTCCTGGGCCCTATAGAACCGCTCGAACAGCTGGTGGTCGGTGTAGACGACCAGGCGCAGCGTCTCGTCGATGAACCCCTCGCGCAGCCCCAGCAGCAGGTGCTGAAACTGCACGTTGTTGTCCAGCTCGTCGAAGATGGTGCGCAGGCGGTCGGCCTGGCGCACTTGCTCGGCGGCAATGATGTTGGTGTAGCCCTTGGCCTGGTTGTCGTGCAGGTTCTTCACGATGCGGTTGAAGTCCTTGCCGAAACTGGGCTGGGGCTTGGCGCTGAACTGCAGCTCCTCGGCCCCGGTCTTGAAGTGAAACCGTTTGCCGAACTCCACCACCGCAAACCCCTCCAGCAGCTTGCGCAGCGTCTTGGCCGACTCAAACAACTCGGCCGGCTTGCTCACCACCTGGGTGCCGCCCGCCACGGCCAGCAGCTCCTGGAAGCCCGCTTCGGCCTTGTCGAAGTACTCGTCCACGACATCCAGGGTCTGGCGCACGTCCTTGGCCCACACGGCGGTGTTCTTCGGAATAAACTCCAGAAACGCCTCCCGCGTCTCCTGCAGCAGCTTGGTTTGCACGTTCGGAATGATGCTCACCTGCTGCCGTTTCTCCACCGACAGCTGCGTTTCGGGGTCAAACGTGCGAATCGTCTCCACCTCATCCCCGAACAGCTCGATGCGGTACGGCAGCTCGTTGGCGTAGCTGAAGATGTCCACGATACCGCCGCGCACGGCAAACTGGCCAGCCTCGTACACAAAGTCGCTCCGCTCGAAGTCGTACTCCGCCAGCATGTCGCTCACGAAGTTCACGTCCAGCTTGTCACCCACCTTCACCAGAAAGGTGTTGGCCACGAGGCTCTTTTTGTTGATAACCTTCTCAAACAGGGCCTCCGGATAGGTGACGATGAGCGCGCCGGCCGTTTCTTTGGCGCTGGCCTTGCCGCGTTTTTTGCTTTTGGGCTGGCCCTCAGTTTCGGCGTCGTCGGCTGCGTCGTCGGCTTCCTGCTCAGCGGTGGTTTTCGGCCCGCGGTGCGAGTTGAGCTTGTTCAGCACCTCGGCCCGCATCAGCACGTTGGCGTTTTCCGTCTCGTCGAAGCTGTAGGGGCGCTTGTAGGACGTGGGGAACAGGAGCGGCTCCTCCTCGGGCAGCAGGTGCTGGAGGTCGGCCAGGAAGTAGGCGGCCTCGTCCCGGTCGTGCAGGATGAACAGGTGGTGCTGGTCGGGGTACTCCTGGTGGACGGCGGCGGCCAGCACGGCATCCTGGGAACCCACCAGGCCGCGCAAATGCAGGCGCACGGGCGTTTCGGCTTTGTCGGCGGGCCGCAGCGAGTGGCGGGTGGCCGGGTTCAGGCGCGCGCCCAGCGTCATGCCGGTGGGGTCGAGGGCGTAGAGCTTCAGTAAATCGGTGACCTTCAAAACGGAATTCGGCTAGGAGAGGAGGCAAAGGTAGAAGCCCGGCCGAATGAAAATCCGGTCGGGCAGGGGTTGCGGCTAGGTGTTGTTCCGAACGAAGCGAATTACCCCGGGGTACTTATTACAAGGATAAGCCCAGATTCCTCGCTTCGCTTGGAATGACGGTTGGCGCGGAGCCAACCGCGCTTCTCAATACCACGGCCGCGCCCCGAAAGTTTCCGAACCAGTGTGGGCTATTGGTTGTACCTTCCCAACCCCCACCCGCGCTAGTCTTTGTTTTCTCCGGCCTTTCGCCTATCTCATGACTACCCCCGCGACCAACCAGCCCGCCGACGAGTGGGATTCTATTCTGAACCACCTGCGCCAGATCCGGGAGCAGGTGCAGCAAAACGGCCCATTGCCCGAGCAGGAACGGGCCGAAGTAGAGGATGCTTTCCGGCAGGGTCTGGCGCACCTGGAAAACGAAGTGCAGGGCATCCGCACCACGCTCAAGGGCAGTTCCGGCAAGTGGTAGCAGGGCGGGGCCGCTAAATTCGGGCGGGGGCACGAGCCGCGTGGTATCTTTGCCACCCGTTTTATTTTGTATCCCGATTCTGCGTGCGCGGTTCTTCTCACCTGGCCATTGGCCTTATTACCGGCGTCGCCGTGGCCGCGCTGGTGCCCGGTATTCCGTTTTCGCCGGCCGGCATTGCGCTGGCCGGCTTCTCCTCCCTGGCTCCCGACCTCGACCATCCTGGCTCCCGGCTCAGTAAGCGGCTGGGCTTCGCCCAGAATTACGTGCGCTGGGCCTTTGTGGCGGCGGCGGCGGCTTTAGCTCTATACTCCCATTTTGTCCTGCCCCTGGGTCCCGACCGGCGCATGGGTTTCACGGCAGCCCTGGCGTTTGGCCTCATCGGCGCGGCTATGCAGGGCGATTCTACCCGCAAGCTGGCGTTGCTCTTCACGGGGCTCTGTACAGTGGTGGCGGGCCTCTACACGGGGTTTGTGTGGCTGAGTATGCTGGGGTGTTTTGTATCGGTAGCTCCGTTTACCTCCCACCGTTCCTGGACACATACTCTCTGGGCTGCCGGCCTCTGGACCTACATCGGACACTTAGCTAACCAAAGTCTGGGCTGGCATGGCGTAGCCTTATTCGCGGGTGGTGGCTACGTATCACACCTGCTGGCCGATACGCTCACCAAAGCCGGTATCAAGTGGTTTATGCCGATTACGGACCTGTGCCTGAAGATTCCGCTCATCCGGACGGGTTCCAAAAGTGGCAACTTTCTAGAGGTGGCCATCTGCGCGGGATATGCCCTGTTGGTTCTGGGATTGATTATTGGACGGATGAGATTTTAGAAACATTCTAAAATAAGTTGATAAACTGTAGCTTTGTCCTGCAATCCGACAGACGTTTTTTCGTCTATTGATCTGTGATTGTGCCAGGTTGGACTACTAATTAGCTATATCGGCCGAATTCCTGCACTAGGCTTACGGCTGACATGTACTTTCACTGTAATAGTATGCACCTCGTTCCATCAAATGTTGGATTTAAGAGTGAAGCAGCGTGCAGCTGGCCGCCCAATGCTCTGACGCGTAAGGCACGCGTCGGTTAGATTAATCTCATGGCATTTGTACTCTTTAAATTCGTATAAAACATATATATGATTTAATATTGTAAGGTAATTGTGACTCTGGTGCTGCGCGGGAAAAGAAGGCAGAGTGCTCATTTTGAGCCGCAAGCCATGCTCGTTCATTTTCCTTTCATCTCATCGGGGGGCTTGTCGGTAGCAAACCTCTTTCAGCCGTTCCTATTTCCAATCATGCTCACATGATTATGTGGTAAAATGCCCCCGCCTATGGATTATTACAATACCGTAAGTTTGCCAATATGTATCTTTGACCGGGCCTACGTGTATACCAGCCCGCACCGAACCAAACTACCCGCTCTTACTCACACACACCTTTTTGCGCTCAAACCGTTTCTTGTATGAACCAGATGAATAGCCCCCTGATTAGGATCGGCGTCTTCTACGACGGCAATTATTTCCTGAAAATCAGTGATTACTACTACTTCCAGCATGACCGTAAGGCCCGTATTAGCCTGGAAGGTCTCCATGAATTTATCCGTCATCAGGTAGCTGAGGAAGAGGATGTAGACGTGCGTCTAAGTCAGATTATTGACGCCCACTTCTTCCGCGGCCGCCTTTCGGCCACCGAAGCCCGCGACAAGGACCGTCTGTTTCATGACCGTTTGCTCGACGATATCCTGATGAACATGGGCATCAGCACCCACTACATGCCCCTGAAAACGCGCGATGGTCGTTTGCAGGAGAAGGGCATTGATGTGTGGCTGTCGCTGGAAGCCCTGGAACTGGCTATCCATAAGAGCTTCGATGTAGTGGTCCTCATTGCCGGCGACTCCGACTACGCTCCCCTCATCAAGAAACTCAATACGGTAGGCACCCGCGTGATGCTGCTGAACTGGGACTTCAAATACACCGATTTCAAGGGCGAAAACCGCGTTACCCGCGCTTCGCAGCAGTTATTGGATCAGGCTACCTACCCGGTACAGATGCACGAAATCATCGACCAGGGCCTGAGCACCGGCGACGAGCTGGTTGAGTCGATGTTTGTGAATACGCCCGAGCCTGTGGCTTACCCCACCGTGAAGCCCGTGCGGCCTACCGGCCCTACGGCTGCCGGTCCCGTTGGCACGGTAGGCATCAGCACCATCAAGAACCTGAAAAATGGGTTTGGCTTCGTGGTAATGCCGCCGAATAACCTGTTCTTCAGCTACGCCGATATGGCGGAAGGCGACTTTAACGAACTGCGCGAAGGCGACTGGGTGGAGTTCACCGTGGGCCGCAACCACCGCGACGAAGACTGTGCCCGCAACGTACGCAAAGTGGAAGCCCCGGAAATGGACGAAAATGACGAGTACGACCCTCAGGATGAGCACGAACATGAGTCGGCTGACTCGCCTGAGCGCCTGTAACCCGCCTCTTTTCGGTTCGGTAGTTTGAAAAGACGCCGGCCCCCATGTCACATGGGGGCCGGCGTCTTTTTATGCCTTGGGCCTAATTGGTATCAGGCGGGAACAGCAGCTCATGAAAGTCGCGCTTGGTGGCGGGGTAGCGGTTGAAGGTACCCAGGCCGCGCGCTACCACCAGGTTGTCGCGGGTAGGGCAGGTGATCAGGGCACTACTGACTACCAGAGTTTTGCCACTGTGTTCTACTACGCCGTGCGCCAGCAGGTGGTCGTGCAGCCGCACAGGGTGCAGGTAGTTGATTTTAAACTCCACGGTGGATACCAACTCCCCGGCCGTGAAAGCCAGCGAAAGTGCCGCCGCGCCTAAGGTAGCATCCATCAGGCCGGCCAGTACGCCCCCGTGACAGGTGCCGGGCGAGGACAGATGCTCGTCACGGATAGTCATGGTGTAGTGTACGTTGCCGGGCTCATTGACCAGCAATTCCATTCCATTTACCCGACCGTAAGTATTGATTTGATTGTAGATAGCAACGAGCGTCGCTACATCGGGCAATTGTTCCATTGGGATGGGGGACTAGGAGAAGCAGGAGAGGCTGGAAAAGCAGCTAATTTAGGCTGTATCTACCCGTTCGCCTACCAGCTGCCGCCGCATCAGGAAATGGGGAATACTACCAAACAGAGTGTGCGACGGCGCAACCACTGTGTAGCCAAGTCGCTCATAAAACGGAACGGCCAGTTGCCGGGCATGCAGCACCAGTTCCGTGAAACCCTGGCGGCAGGCCGCTTCCTCCAGATACTCCAAAATCTGCCGGCCTGCTCCCCGGCCCTGCCAGACCGGGTGAACGGCCATGAAGCGCACCTGCCCCTGACCCGGCTCGGCTGGGCTCAGGCGGCCCACGGCGGCGGCGTAGCCTTCCGGAGTCAGCAGCAGCGCGTGCGTGGTCGTAGCCGCGGCATCATCGTCGGCGCGCTCTGAGCCTTCGGGCTGATGCCAGGGCTGGCGCAGTACCTCGTAGCGCAGGCGGTAATAGGCGGCCCACTGGGCGGGAGAGTCGGGAGGAATAACGGACATAGGGGCACGGGCAGCAGGCGGAAAGCCGAAGTAACGGACTATTTCGTTTGGTTGGGCGGCCGCATTTCCGCCCCTCACTATCTTTGGCAGCCCGACCGGTTCCGGTAGGTTTCTCTTTTCTTTCTTCCCATCCTATGGCATCCTTCGATATTGTCAGCAAAGTAGATCCGCAAACCCTCGAAAACGCGGTGAATACGGCCAAAAAAGAGCTTCAGACACGCTACGACCTGCGCGACACGAAGGGCGGCATCGAGCTGGATAAGAAGAACAACACCATTACGCTCACCTCCGAAAACTCGATGCGGGTGCAGGCACTGGAAAATATCCTGCTCACGCGCATCGTAAAACAAGGTATCGACGGAACGGCCCTCGACTTCTCGGAGGAGGAGCAGCCCACCGGGGCCATGGTGAAAAAGGTGGTGAAAGTGCGCGCCGGGGTAGATAAGGAAGTCGGCCGCAAAGTCATCAAAGCCATCAAGGATGCTAAGGTAAAGGTGGAAGCCCAGATGCAGGACGACCAGATACGCGTGACCGGCAAGAAGCTCGATGAGCTGCAGGCTGCCATTGCGGCCGTACGGCAGGCCGCCATCGGGCAGCCGTTGCAGTTCGTGAATATGAAAAGCTAACGGCTGATGTGGGAAATGTGCAGAATATGAAAGATGTGCCCCGGTACTACTGGCTCACTTTGTCGTTCTGCCTCCACTACATCCCGCCTATTTTTCATATTCCTCTCATTCTCCCCATTTCTCACATTCTTTCCGAATGCACTTCGACTTTTCCGTTTTCTCCAACCCACAAACCTGGGTAAGCCTGCTGACGCTTACGTTCATGGAAATTGTATTGGGTATTGACAACATCATCTTCATCTCCATCATTGTCAACCGCCTGCCCCGGGAGCTGCAGAAGCGGGGCCGTAGCATCGGGTTGGTGCTGGCGCTGCTATGCCGCATTGGGCTGCTGCTGAGTATCAGCTGGATTGTGGGGCTGAAGGCGGCATTGTTCACGGTGAACCTGCCCTGGATGACGGAGCCTTTCGGGGTAACGGGCCGCGACCTTATTCTGCTGGCCGGCGGCTTGTTCCTAATTGGTAAGAGCACCACTGAAATTCACACCAAGCTGCAGGGCGAGGAAGAACACGAAGAAGGGGGCAAAGGCGGCGCTTCGTTTGGCGGCATCATCTTCCAGATTATCCTTATCGACATCGTATTCAGCTTCGACTCCATCCTGACGGCCGTGGGCCTAGTGGATAACGTGCTGATTATGATTCTGGCCGTGGTGCTTTCTATGGGCGTGATGCTGGCCTTCTCGGGCGTCGTGGCCGACTTCGTGAACAAGAACCCCACTATCAAAATGCTGGCCTTGTCCTTTCTGATTATGATTGGGGTAATGCTGGTGATGGAGGCTTTCCACAAAGAAATCGAGAAAGGCTACATCTACTTTGCCATGTTCTTCTCCCTGATTGTGGAAGTGCTGAACATGCGTTTGCGCAAGAAGGCTACGCCCGTACATCTGCGCGACTCGCAGTACGACTAAGCTTCAAATTGTTAGATAACGAAAGAGCCCGTAGTGTATGCTACGGGCTCTTTTTGTTGAGCAGCAGGCAGCACAAGGGTCAATCAGTGATGCTCAGCTCTGCTACCGCCGCGGCCTGATCCTGCACGCGCCGGGTGGCCAGTTCCAGCAGGCGGCGGTTGAGTTCAGCACGGTGCCGACGGTAGATACCCAGCTCTTCAGTGATGAACAAGCCCGTCACCAACCCTACCACAGTGTAACGCAGCTTAGTATTGCGAGTGAGCAGGTCGGTCAGTAAGCGCTGCTGGTCAGTGGTTGCCGCAGTAGCCAGGGGCACACGGTGGTCACGCACAAAATCGGCTACAACAGCCAGAAGCAGTTCGTTCTGCAGCTTGAGCACAGGCCGGAGCGTGTGGTGCAGAAAATAGCCGGGCGTGTCCGGTGCATCGGCCACCGAGGCGTCGGTGGCAATAACCGGCCGTAGGGCCAGCAGCATATTGTCGGGGCGGGAAGCAGACATCAGCAGAGGAGGGGAAAGGGGGTATAGCAAAACAACCGCCCGGCGCAGGGCCGGGCGGTTGTTAACAATGTAAGGGACGTAAAAGTCGGCCGCTTAGTGCTGAACCACTACTTTTTTGGTGATGATACCCTCCGACGTGGTCAGGCGCACCATATATACGCCGGCGGCGAGCTTAGCGGTGTTCAGCGTTACGCCTTCCTGCTGCAGCCGGGCGGCCGAAGCCGTTTGCACGCTCACGCGCTGGCCCAGCAACGACACCATTTCTACCTGTACCGGGGCCGTACTGCTCACTTGCGTGCGTACCAGCACCTGGCCGTTGGCGGGGTTGGGGTACACTTCCAGCAGCTTCTCGTTGAGCTGCTTGCTGCTGCTCAGGATGGCCGGCAGGTCGTAGGCGGCGGTTTGGTCGGTGAGGACGCTGCTGCTACCCTGTACGGCGCTGAAGCCCATGCCCCGACGGGCAAACACACGCCAGATCAGGCCGGAGTTAGCGCCTTTGTTGTTGATGGAATCGGCCTTCAGGATGGCATTGCGGCCATCGAGGAAACCAGGGTTGCAGGGCTGCAGCTTGCAGCCGTCTAGCACGAGGCGCAGGGCTACGTTGTTGCCGCCGGTGTTAGCTTTTAGGTCGGCGTTGTAGCCGTATTTGTCAATCAGGGCCCAGTTCAAATCCCATAGCGTGGTAGCCCAGATGTAGCCGATGTTGTGGACTTGGTTGCGGGTCTGACCAGCGGCGTCAACATACGTATTGTAGATGCCGGTACCCACCAGTGCATAGGTAGCGGGGTTGAGCTTCATATCGGTGCTGTAGCGGGTGGGGCGGATGCCGCCGCCCGTTACGGGCTCGAAGGAAGCATATGTGCCGATACCGCGGCCCGTGGTGCTCACGTCGCCGGGTTTGGTGGTCATCCAGAGGGCAAAGAAGTCACTCCAGCCTTCTCCCATCTGCTCGGCGCTGCTCAGGCAGCTGGAGTTACCGGGGCCGCCGGTGAGGCGGGTAGAGATGCCGTGGCCATACTCGTGGGCAACGATGCCGTTGTCGAAGTCCCCGTCGCGCATGTAGTAATTGCCCGAGGCGGTGATGGAAACCGTCTGACCGGCCTGCAAGGCCGCTTTGATCCGGTCACCATCAACTTTCAGGATGGCAATCGAAGGAATCCGCACCCCGACTGTATCGGCGGAGCCGCCCATAGAAACGGGAACGGTACCACCCACGGCGTTGTCAATAACTACCACCATGCGGGCACCAGCCAGCTGGGCGTTTTTCACTTTAAGACCAAAGTTGCAGGTGCCCCGGTCAACGAGGGCAATGTTGCCGCTTACGTCGGCCGCGTTGGCGTACGTGGTGTTGCAGCCAAGGCTGGGCGTGGTAGTGCCGTCGTTCACCAGCACCAGGTTGCCGGTAACAGGTCCTACGCGGTTGAGTTTACGGCCAATAGAGCCTTCCGTAGCCACTAGCGAGCCAGCCAGCGTGCTAGGAGCCGTGATGTTGATAGCCAGCTCCGATTTATCCCACAGATACATCTGCATGCGGGGTCGGGAGCCATCTACCGGAGTCGAGAAGTTAGCGTTGTTCAGGCTGACAGTAGTTGCCGTGGAGGCATCCTGCGCTTCGGCCCGCACGTCGTCGTTGCCGAGGCCGGTGCCGCCGTAGTTCTTTGCCTGGAAGTTGCCACTCACTTCGTCGAAGCCCTTATAGGCCATCACGTCGTGCATCAGGTTGTTCCAGTAGAACAGGTTGACCACGGCCGCGTTCAGGTTGGAAACAGCCGGGGCAGTCAGGGCGTCATTGAAGGGAAAGTCAAACTCCAGGTTTGCGCCGCCATCGGGGCTAAGGGTGGTGCCGGCCGTGTACACGTTCCGGTTCGAGCGGTCATCATAGGCGTGCACGTTGTTGCCGCGCGTGATAGTGTACTCGGCACCGGCCACGCCATCCACATCGTGCCAGCCGAAGGGGGAGAAGGTGGCATCAGCCGGGTTGGCTACCAGCTGGCGGGTACCGTGCGAGGGACTTTCCACCGTGAGGGGCCACACGTTATACGTGTTAGCTGCCGTGGGCTTGCCCGCTGTAGCGGTGCCCGGAGCGGACGCCGGCTGAGCTGCTGCGGAAGCCGCCTGGGCTATCGGGCGGATGAGGGAGGAGACACTGAAGCTCTCAGAAATGGTGTAGTCGGTTTTGTCGAGCAGCTCGCCGGTAGCGGCGTCTACGCGGGCATTCCAGTAATGCTCACCGTTGAGGGGAGCCAGCGTAACGTCCCACACCAGGCGCAGGGAGCCGTCAGCCAGCGGCAGGTACATCAGCTTTACCGGAATCTTATCCAGCGAAATACCGCCGTCATTGAATTCCATGCCTTCCGTGGCCGAACCAGCCTTCCGGATATCCAGATTGCGCGGAGCGGGCATCCCCAGGGCTTTGGCGGCGGCGGCTACTGCCTGCCCTGCCGTGAGCGAAGGAGTAGCGTTTCGGGCCTGAGCAGCGGCGTTGGTCAGGAAGCTGCTGTGCAACCCGGCTATTTTGCCAGCCTGGGTGAGGTGTACGTCGGCTACGGCCCCGTACACTTCCACGCCCTGCACACGCTGGCGCAGGTACACATGGCTGATACCGTTACTCTTATCGGTATACTGGCTGGTTACGGCGGCATCGGCTATATCCACCGAAAGTAGCCCCAAGCTGGATTGGCGGGCTTTCAGGGCACCAAGTGCCTGCTCCAGCGGAGCATTTTGAGCGGCTGCCAGACCCGGTACGGCCAGCAGGGCTGCCACGGCTAAAGTACGGGCCATCGGAGTAGTAAAGGTTGATTTCATTAACTGCGGGTAGAGGTGTGAAACGGAGGTATTCTAAAGCCAAAACGGGCCGCCTAATGGGGCGGCCCGTTTCAAATTTACGCAACAAAAGCTAGATTTTTTGCGAAGTATACGGCTGAACAGGTGAAATAATTGTCAGCTTTCCAGAAGTGACAAGTTTATGGCTTCGCTCCTGCATGCATCCGGCTGATAAACTCCCACAGTACCACCCCGGCCGCCACGCTCACGTTCAGGCTGTGCTTGGTGCCGAACTGCGGGATTTCCACGGCGGCGTCGCACAGGGCCAGCACCTCATCCTCCACCCCGAACACCTCGTTGCCCATAATCAGGGCGTAGGGCTGGCCGGCTTCTACCCGGAACTCGGGCAGAGGCACGCTGCCGGTGGTCTGCTCCACGGCAATCAGCTGGTAGCCGGCGGCCTTCAGCTGCTGCAGCGCCTCCAGCGTGGTAGGCGCGTATTCCCAGGCCACCGACTCGGTGGAGCCCAGGGCCGTTTTGGTGATTTCGCGCTGGGGCGGACGGCCCGTAATGCCGCACAGCCAGATTTTTTCCACCGCAAAGGCATCGGCTGTGCGGAAGGCCGCGCCCACGTTGTGGAGGCTGCGCACGTTGTCGAGCACTAGGGTGAGGGGGAATTTTCGCGTATTTTTGAAGTCTGCCACCGTTAGCCGGTTCAGCTCTTCCATCGAGAGTTTGCGCATGCCCGCAAAGGTAGGAACGCCCGGCCGGGTGGCGGCTGTTAGGCTAGTGCCGCTCGGTCTTGCTGTCGAAAAGAACGTCATGCTGAGAGAAGGCGCAGCCGCAGTCGAAGCAGCTCTACCGCTTCGTTGCAAGGCCATTCAAACGAAGCATTAGAGATGCTTCGTCTGCGCTCAGCATGACGTGCTGGCACCCCGAACGGCCGCCCCCGGCACGCTCCCATATTCCCGAATTTCCGTTTTTCCGTGAGAACCAAAGCCGCCGACCCTAACAAAAAGCCCATCCGCACGCACGGCACGCTGGGGCCCGCCCCCGTGGTGGATACGCCGCTGATGCGCCAGTATTACGAGCTCAAGCAGGCCCACCCCGGCGCCGTGCTGCTGTTCCGGGTGGGCGACTTCTACGAAACCTTTGGTGAGGATGCTGTCACGGCTTCGCGCATTCTGGATATCACGCTCACCAAGCGCGGCGCGGGTACGGCCTCCGAAACCCCGCTGGCCGGCTTCCCTCATCATTCCCTCGATACCTACCTACCCAAGCTGGTGCGCGCCGGCCAGCGCGTGGCCATCTGCGACCAGCTCGAAGACCCCAAGCTGGCCAAGGGCCTCGTCAAGCGCGGCATCACGGAGCTCGTCACGCCTGGCGTGAGTCTACACGACAACGTGCTGGAGCGCCGCTCCAACAACTACCTCTGCGCCGTGCACTTCGGCAAGCACGAAGCCGGCGTGAGCTTCCTCGACATCAGCACCGGCGAGTTTCTGGTGGCCCAGGGCACCATCGACTATCTGGGTAAGCTACTGCAGAACTTCCAGCCCGCCGAGGTGCTGTTCTGCAAGAAAAGCCGCCGCGAGTTCGAGGACCATTTTGGCCCCGACTACTGCCACTTTGCGCTGGAAGAATGGGTATTCGGCCACGACTACGGCCACGACCTGCTCACCCGTCACTTCAACACCACCTCGCTCAAAGGCTTCGGCATTGACGGGCTGCGCGAGGGCATCACGGCGGCCGGCTGCATCCTGCACTACCTGGCCGAAACCAAGCACACCGACGTGGGCCACATTGGCAGCATCGGGCGTTTGGAGGAGGATAAATACGTGTGGCTCGACCGGTTTACGGTGCGCAACCTGGAGCTGGTGCAGGCCCAGCACCCCGGCGGCGTGCCCCTCATCGACATCCTCGACCAGACCGTGACGCCCATGGGCGCGCGCCTACTGCGTAAGTGGGTGGTGCTGCCCCTCAAGGAGCCCGCCCAGATTCAGCGCCGCCTCGATACAGTGGAGGCCCTGCTCCAGACGCCCGAGCTGCTGGAAAACCTGCTGCTGCACCTGCGCCAGATCAACGACCTGGAGCGGCTGATTTCCAAGGTGGCGGTGCGCCGCATCAACCCCCGCGAGCTGCTGCAGCTAGCCCGCGCTTTGGAAGCCATCAGCCCCATCCGGGAGCAGCTGGCTGCCTCCGGCATCCGGGCTTTGCAGAAGCTGGCCGACCAGCTCAACCCCTGCACCGCCCTGCGCGAGGAAATTCGGGCCAAAATCAAGGAAGACGCGCCCATTCTCACCAACCAGGGCGGCGTGCTGAATGATAAGGTGGATGCCGAGCTGGACGAGCTGCGGGCCATGGCCTTCTCGGGCAAGGACTACCTGTTCCAGCTCCAGCAGCGCGCCATTCAGGAAACCGGTATTTCGTCGCTGAAAGTGGCGTATAATAAGGTATTCGGCTACTACCTCGAAGTCACGAACTCGCACAAAGACAAAGTGCCGACGACCTGGATTCGGAAGCAGACGCTGGTAAATGCCGAGCGCTACATTACGGAGGAGCTGAAAACCTACGAGGAGAAGATTCTGCACGCCGAGGAACGACTGTTCGTGATTGAGCAGCGCATCTACAACGAGCTGGTGCTCACGGCCGCCGAGTACGTGGCCCAGGTGCAGCAGAACGCCCGCGCCATCGGCGTAGCCGACTGCCTGGCTTCCTTTGCCGCCACGGCCCGACAGCACCGCTACGTGAAGCCGGTGGTGGACGACAGCACTTTGCTCGACATCAAGGCCGGCCGCCACCCCGTCATTGAGCGCCAGCTGCCGCCCGGCGAGCAGTACATCCCCAACGACATCTGCCTCAACCAGGACGACCAGCAGATTGTGGTGATAACGGGGCCCAACATGGCCGGCAAATCGGCTCTGCTGCGCCAGACGGCCCTGATTGTGCTGCTGGCCCAGATCGGCTCCTTCGTGCCCGCCGACGCGGCCCACGTGGGCGTCATCGACAAAATCTTCACCCGCGTAGGGGCCTCCGACAACCTGAGTAAGGGCGAAAGTACCTTCATGGTGGAGATGACCGAAACCGCCAGCATCCTCAACAACCTCTCCGACCGCAGCCTGGTGCTGATGGACGAAATCGGGCGCGGTACCAGCACCTACGATGGCATCAGCATTGCCTGGGCCATTGTGGAGCACCTGCACAACAACCCGCGCTTCACGGCCAAAACCCTATTCGCCACCCACTACCACGAGCTCAACCAGCTCGCCGACGACTGCCCGCGCGTCCGCAACTACAACGTGGCCGTGAAGGAAGCCGACGGCCGCATCCTGTTCCTGCGCAAGCTGCGTGAGGGTGGCTCCGAGCACAGCTTCGGCATCCACGTGGCCCGCATGGCCGGCATGCCCACCTCGGTGGTGCTGCGCGCCAACGAAATCATGCACCACCTAGAACAGGAGCGCACTTCCACCACCGCCGAGGCCGACCAGCCCACCGAATTCGACGAAGTGCTGGCCGATCTTGATGCGGAGCCGACCGGCGGCAAGGTAGTGCCCCTGAACGGCCACCCTGCTGCCGCCGCGCCCGAACCGGCCCGCCGGGGCCCCAAAGCCCAGCCCGCCGCGGCTGTGCACAACGCTCCGCGCCCCAGCCTCCAACTCAGCATGTTCGAGCCCGCCGACCCGGCCCTGGAGAAAGTCCGCGAGCTGCTGGAGCGCCTCGACGTGAACACGCTCACGCCCATCGAAGCCCTACTGAAGCTGAACGAGCTGAAGCTGGCCGTCGGCGGGAAGTAAATTTTGCGGCGCCCTACCCACTTTTTTCGCCCCGCCCGCTCCGGTTTTTCTCTGTCCGCAGGGAAATACACCGGCATCGGGCGGGGCGAAATGCGTCTGGCCGCGGCAGTGGCAAGAGAACGGGTGGATTCTTATTGAAATTTTTCTCCCTGAAAATCAGCTGACAAAGCCTTTTTCCGATGCGAGTAGCCACTTTTTTTAGAGCGTGCGCTTGACTTCAGGGATTCTTCTTCTACCTTTGTCACATCAAAACGCCACTACGGCGCCAAGATCAAAAGCGAGAGTAGCTCAGTTGGTAGAGCGCGACCTTGCCAAGGTCGAGGTCGCGAGTTCGAACCTCGTCTCCCGCTCAAAAAGGATGTTTCTTCGGAAGCATCCTTTTTTTGTTTTATGCCAGTGCGGTTGCCGCCCGCGGAGCTTATTTCAGGATAAGTGCATCACATCAATGGCGGAAACAATGAGCATTGATTGGAAAATTTGCAGTTACTTTGCCCTGACTATCTTGCCTAGGTAGATATCTACCGGGTTTGAAATGGTTTAAGGCGCTCAGCCAGAGTGGTGTAATGGTAGCCACGAGGGACTTAAAATCCCTTGTCTTCACGGACGTACGGGTTCGAGTCCCGTCTCTGGTACAGCGCAAAACCCGCTTCTGCATTAGGCAGGGGCGGGTTTTGCAGTTAAAAAGACTTAACGCACCTCTACGCCCTGCGTATAGGAAGCTCCGTCGGAGGTGACGAAACAGAGCACGTACAGCCCAACTGGTAGGGTAGAGCAGTCGAAAACGGCTTGTGACTGGGTAGTGCTGGTAGCTAGTAGCGGCTGGGCCGCTACGTAGCCGCCCATTGCGGTGGTAAGTAGGGCTTTGCCGGTTAACAGCAGGCTGGCTTTGTTCCAGGTAAGACTGGCCACTAAGCGGCCGCGTGTAGGATTGGGAAAGGCTTCTACCGTTGGTCTGCCCCCGCCAGCATTGCCCGATTGTGGAGCCCGGATACGGAGCCGCCCGACAAACCCATCAGTCCGGGTGGCGGTTTGCAGCGCAGTGGATCCAAAAGAGGCCGTACCGCTCAGATTTCCGGTCACATACAGTAAACCATTTGCGTCCTGCGTAATGCTATTACCCGTACAACTGCCACTGATTCCAATAACATCAGAGTAGTATAGGTCGCCGTTGGGCTGAAAGCTGTGCAGCAGCAGCTTCGACTCATAGCTGGTGTTCAGGCGGCGGCCGACCAAGGTGCAGTAGCCATCGGCATCAGTAGCCAGCTGCACGCTGTATTCTGAGGCGGCGGTACCAGTGGTTTTAACCCATTGTACTGCGCCGGCCGGCGTATAGCGGGCCAGAAAGATATCCGGCTGCCAAGCATCGTTACCTACCAACATCTGCCCGCCCACGGAAGTAGTCCCGGAAAAGTCGCCGGCTGCGTATACGTTGCCCTGCCGGTCGGTGCCCAGGGTGTTGATGTGGACGTTGTTGTTGGCATTTGGCGTGCCGGTGCTTCCACCTTGCTTCAGCCATTGTAAGCTGCCGGAGGCAGCTGCAAACCGGGCCAGGTAGGAGTCGGCCCCAATGGTAGTAAGGGCGGTGCCATCGAGCGTCATGTCGTTGTTGAAAAAGCCCCCCACGTAACAGTTGCCGCGTCCGTCGAGCACCACATCACTGCCGCTTGCTCCATAGGTGGAAAAATTAGTAGAGGATTTTGCCCACGCAACGGCACCGGAGGTGGTGTAGCGGGCCAGAAACATGACGCGCCGGCTGCCCATTGTTACAATATTATCAAACTGAATCTGGCCGTAATCAGATTGGCCTGTAACGTAACTGTTGCCAGCCGCATCAGTGGCCAGAGCGTAAGCGTGGCAGCTATATTGATTAATACCGAACCGTTTGGCCCATTGCACCTGGCCCCGGGCATTCACTTTTGCAATGAAGGCCGTCTGGAAACCCTCACTGAAGCTGGGCAGCGTGCGGCCGTTGCCATACGCCAGGTTACCGGTAAAATTACCGACTAAGTACACGTTGCCGGCTCCATCCAGTGCTACATCATTGCCAATGGCCGAAGGAGGGTAATACACATTACCCACGGCAGGGTCGCCCCCAATCTGCACTGCCCACATAGCCCGGCCGCCCGGGTTGTATTTCACCAGAAATACATCAGTCTGGCCCCGACTGATGAGCGTGGTACTGCCAAAGACGGCACTGCCGGCAAAGGAGCCCGTAACGTAGCTATTGCCAGCCGCATCAGTGGTAATACTCCGCGCCGATACAGCAGATCCGGAGCTGGTGAGTTGGTTTACCCACTGCCAATTGGCCTGGGCAGAAGCGAAGTAGCTGCTGAGTAACAACAGAAATAGACAGAGTGCTTTCATGGGTAGAAATGGGAATGGAAAGTGAGTGGGGCGGTAAAAGGCACAATCATCCGGTAACCGGAACCGAGGCTCAGCACTGGCAGTAGGAGCAGGGCTGCTCAGGCAGCGGGTAGAATAGCCGGAAAGGCTAGCAGCACAGGAATATCAGCAGCAACAGTGATCCGAAGATAGAAAAGCATTATTGATTATGTTATAAATAATAATAAATTTTTTATAAAACAGATGAATTGATTATGCTGAGCATGGGTATTGTAGCGGTAGAATGGTATCCAGGTATAAAAGCAGAGTGGCAGGGTACTGGCCTTGTTTCTCTACCTTTAAGCGTATTAGACCTGTTTTGCTTCCGTATGATGCCTCCACAGTTTGGGTCGGCTCCCGACTACCAGCAGAAAATCAAGCAAGTGTTTGCCGAAGTGGGCAAAGTGGTAGTAGGGCAACACTATATGATCAATCGGTTGCTGATCGGGTTGTTCACGGGCGGGCATATTCTGCTGGAAGGCGTGCCGGGGCTGGCTAAAACTCTCACGGTGAGCACGCTGTCGAAAGTGCTGCACTTGCATTTTCAGCGCGTGCAGTTCACCCCCGACTTGTTGCCGTCCGACCTGGTAGGTACCATGATTTACAATCAGGGCCAGTCGGTATTCGAGGTAAAGAAGGGTCCGATCTTCTCCAACCTGGTATTGGCCGACGAAATCAACCGCTCCCCGGCCAAGGTGCAAAGCGCGCTGCTGGAGGCCATGCAGGAAAAGCAGGTGACCATCGGGGAAACCACGTATCCGCTGGATCTGCCGTTTCTGGTGCTGGCTACCCAGAACCCAGTGGAGCAGGAGGGCACCTACCCGCTGCCCGAGGCCCAGGTGGACCGCTTCATGATGAAGGTGTACGTGGACTACCTCAAGAAAGCGGACGAACTGGAGGTGATGCGCCGCATGGCCAACATGAGCTACGTGGGCGAGGTGAACCCGGTCCTGACCAAAGAGGATATCTTTGGAATCCGCCAGCAGATCAATCAGGTGCAGATTTCAGAAACGCTGGAGAAGTACATCATCGAGCTGGTATTTGCCACCCGCAAGCCCGCCGAGTACGATTTGCCCGAGTTTCAGCAGTACGTGCAGTTTGGGGTGAGCCCGAGGGCCAGCATTGCGCTGCACCGCGCCGCCAAAGCCGTGGCTTACCTGGATGAGCGGGACTACGTGCTGCCCGAAGACATCAAGGAAGTGGCTACTGATGTGCTCAACCACCGCATCCTGCTCAACTACGAAGCCGAAGCCGACGGCATCCGCACCCAGGATATGATTGAAGCTATCCTGCGCAAAGTGCCCATCAGTTGAGTTATGAGAGTTGGGTTAGGAATGATGAACTGGGTTTAGGGGCCGATAGTCTGTTGCTGAGAATTCATCATTCGCTCAAAACGGTAAAAAAAACGTCTATTTCATAACTCAACATTCACCATTCAAAACAGTGAAGCAGTTCTTGTGCCGTGTGCTGGGATTTCGGCCGGAAATGCCGCTGAGCTTTTATGTGCTGGATGTGCTGTTTCGGCGGGTGCTGCGGCAGAACGCGGGCACGCGGTGGGCGGTGCATCATACCAGCACTATCCGCAGCCCGGAGAAACTCCAGGCCGGCCGCGGCTCTTTCCCCGGCGACTCGCCCGGCGTGTACATCAACGCCGATAACGGTGTGCTGGTGGGCGACTTCACCAACCTGGGCCCGCAAGTAGGTCTGATTTCAGCCAACCACGACCCTGTGGCTAATACCGAGCGAGTTCCTGCAGTCCCGCTGCGCATTGGTAGTTTCTGCTGGCTGGGTATGGGGGCGGTGGTGTTGCCGGGTGTACAGCTGGGCGATTTTACCGTTGTGGGAGCCGGAGCCGTAGTAACGCGCAGCTTTCCTGAAGGCCACTGTGTATTGGCCGGTAACCCCGCCCGACTTATCCGCCACCTTGACCTCGCCGCCTGTGATGCCCAAGCCCGGAGCACCTACGCGCAGCACGCTGCTGGGCACTAGCGCCTCTATATTTCTTATCCGATTTTTTCCGACGCTGGCCAGCGTAGTGGCGCTGGTGTGGCTTTCGAGAAGCATAGATCCGATCTGGTACGGCAGTTACCAGGGCTTCTGGGTGCAGTGGCAGGTAGCCCACGTAGTGGCCTGCCTGGGCCTGCCTACCTTGATGCTGACGTATTCAAGGGGCCAAGTACACGCGTTTCTCCGACGGCTGACCATGCTACATTGGCTGGGAGCAGTTGCCTGGATATGCTTGTGCGCGGTAGGGCTCATGCTGGCGCAGCACGACGATATGGCATTGTTTCCTGGCTGGCAGTCGGCGCTGTTTTTGGTTCTGAACGTACCGGTGGCGGTGCTGGAGGCCTACGCACTGCTGGGACGCCAGTTTCGGGCTGTGGCGCTGGTAAGCGGACTGTACGCGGGCTTGTTTGTGCTTAGTCACGGCTTACGGACGATACCCCTGATTGGCTTCTCGAACCTAATGAACCTGCTACTGCTGGGCAGCGGTTTACGGCTGCTGCTATTGGGTGGCCTGGCGTGGCAACAGTGGCGGGCCGTCCCGCTTACCGCCGCCGTACCGGCTGGTATCCGGCACTTATGGCTCCATACCGCCCTCAATGAGGTTGTTCAGATTTTGTTCCGATGGGTGGATAAGCTAGTCCTAAGCTTCCTGCTGCCCGCCGCGCTGTTTGCCTTGTACTTCAATGGCACTATTGACGTGCCGTTTTTGCCGCTACTGCTGGGCGCAGCCGGCAGTGCGTTGCTGTTGCACTTCCATGAGTCGGAAGTGTCTGATACGCAACGGGTGCAGCTGCTGAAATCAACGGCCACGCTGCTGGGGCGGCTGGTGTTTCCGCTGTTCTTCTTTCTGGTGCTGTTTCGGCGTGAGCTGTTCGGCGTCGTGTTTGCGCACCGCTACGATGCGGCCGTGCCGCTGTTTCTGCTCTCCTCGCTGGTCATTCCGCTACGGGCCTACAACTTCACGGCGCTGCTGCAGCATAAAGGTAAGGGGCGCATTATTACCACCGGGGCCGTCCTCGATTTGCTGTTGGCCCTGCTGCTCATGTACCCGCTATACCGCTGGCTGGGTTTGGGCGGGGTAGCCCTGGCGTTTGTCATCAGTACCTGGTGGCAGGCTGGGTTTTACCTCTGGCACACGGCCCGACTCATGGAGGTGCGGTGGGCTGCCATGCTGCCCCTGCGAACCTGGGTGCTGCAGCTTTTGAGCTTCGGGGGCGGACTCTTGCTGCTGCACGAACTGTTGGCCCGTTACCTATCCGAAGCAGGTGTACTCTGGACCGGCACCGGCGTGGTGCTGGCATTGCTGGCTGCGCAGTTATGGCAGGCCCGTCGCGCCGATGAATAGCCCGCAAAAAGAAGAAGCCCGGGACTAGTCCCGGGCTTCTTCTTTTTTAGACAGGCCTCTTAGCTACTACTTCGCTACCACGAAGCGTACTGACTGGCTAGTTTCGTTAGTGATTATCTGGGCCATGTATACACCGGCTTGCAGGGTGGTGGGCAGGGCTACCTGCTGCGTGCCGGCTGCTAGTTTGCCGTCCGTCAGCACGGTGGCTACGGTGCGGCCGGTTACATCCAGCACGCGCACCGAAGCGGTACCGCTGCGCTTCAGCTCAAAGTTCAGCGAAGCCTGGCCAGCCGAGGGGTTCGGCGACACCGTCAGCTGCTGCAGCTGGTCGGAAGCGGCTTTGGCGGCCAGCGTAATGCCCGGACGGTTATAGCAGGTGGTCTGGGGGTTGAAGTTGGTCCAGCCGGCTACCCAGTTCACCGTGCCGAAAGCGCCACGGAACGTGCCGGTCTTTTCAAAGAAGCTGTCGGCCAGCTTGGCGTCGGTGAAAGCCGCGCCGGTGCGCAGGGGCGAGGTGGACGTAGGCAGAAAATCCTGAATAACGTCGGCATCAGGCGTGAAATTACCGGCGTTCAGGCCCAGGTCCGTTGCGGTGGAGTAGACGGTATTGCTGTTAGCGGCCGCATTCCAGAAGCCGGCTACATCGTATGTGGTGACTCCGGCAGCCTCAAAGTTGCGGGTGGTCATGTTAGCCAGTACGTTGTTCTTCAGTACCAGGCCGCCGTTGGTGGCGTTGGCCTGCGCTGCCGCGCCGTCCAGCGTGAGGCCGGTCGGCCAGCCGCTCAGCACCGTGTTAAAGATGGAAATGGAGGTGTTGCGGCGCAGGTGCATGGCGCGGGTGAAGTTGGCCGCTGCTCCAATAGGCGTGCGCAGCAGCGCCGTCACGTTCGAGAAAATCGGGGCCGTCTGGGGCGTGTTGGCCGAGCCGCCCGCGTCATTATCCGATTCAAACGCCGTAGAGCCCGATACGTCGGCCGTATTCTGCTCGCGCACAATCAGGCCGTACTGCACCTTGCCCTGGAAGCCGTTGTCGGTGTCGAAGTCGTCGTCGGTGGCGGCCACGGCCACCAGGTGTTTGGCATTCACGGTGCCCCCAAACCACTCAAACGAGTCGTCGCCGGAACCATATACCTGCACGTAATCAATCTGAGTGCCAGCACCTACGCCGGCCAGCGTCAGGCCGTTGATTTCGGAGTTTGGCTGAAAGGCAATACCAGGAAATTCGATACGCACGTATTTCAGGCTGCCCGAGTTGTCATTGGCATCAGTACCGCCGTAGGTCGAGCCCACGCCGCCTTCCACTACTGGAGTGCCGGCCAGGTTCACGGGCGCCCGGCCACAGATGATGATGCCACCCCAGTCGCCGCGAGCACGTGAGCCGGCTGGCTCATTGGAGGTGAATACGATGGGCTGGCTGGCCGTGCCCTCGGCAATCAGGCGGGCTCCCTGCTCCACAATCAAGGAGCCTTTAGTGGCCTTGTCGCCCTTAATAATGGTGCCGGCCGGAATAGTCAGCGTCGCCCCGGCTTTCACGTACACAAAGCCCGAAAGCAAATACACGTTTGCGCTGGACCAAGTAGTGTTCTGGGTAATGTTGCCGGAAACCACCGTAGCCGTGGGGGCCGCCGGGCAAACCGTTTGGGCCCGTGCCTGAGACACCGGGGCGGTGGTGGCTACTGCGCAGGCCAGCAATGCAGGAAGTAGAATCTTTTTCATGGTAGTGCGGGTGTACTTAAAGGAAGGATACAAGGGTGAGGCAAAGGTCCTAAAGCATAACGCCCACCGGTACCGATGGGCGTTATGCTTTCGTTGCGTGTATGTTATCGTATTGTTTAGAAGTTGTAGGTCAGGCCCAGGGTGGAGTAGTTGCCGCGGCGGTACTCGCCAAACGCGCCCCGCTCGTTGCGCCCGATCTTGCCGTTGCGGTCAAAGTCGTAGAGCTGCCGCACCTTCTGGTTGAGCAGGTCCTGGATGCCAGCTTTCACCTGCAAATGCTTACCAATTCCCTTGGTCACGGCCAGGTCAATTACGTTGCGAGGCATCTCAATTACCGAGTAGTTGAACTGCTTGTCGCCCACAAACTGGATGCGCTGGCCCACCACGTTGTACTGGGCTGATACCTGCCACTTGCGCTCCTCATCCTGGTAAAACAGCCCCGCATTCACCACGTAAGGCGACTGGCCCTGCAGTGCCCGGTCGGTAAGAGCAAAATTGTTGTTGGTGGCGTTGTCGGCCAGCTTCACCCGGCTCTTGATGAGCGAGGCATTCAGCACCAGCGAGAAGCGCTGCAGTACCGGATTCTGCGTCAGCTCCAGCAACGATTTGCGGGCTTCCAGCTCCACTCCCACGTCGTAGGCATGGTCGGCGTTCTGGTAGGTCAGGTACATCTGCTCCGTCGAAACCGACTGCGTAGTCTGCTCGATGGCATCCTTAAAGTATTTGTAAAACACACCCACCGACAGCATTTCGGAGCGGGTTGGGTAGAATTCGTAGCGCAGGTCGGCGTTGTAGATGGTAGCCGTCTTCAGGTTTTTATTGCCCGTGATGATGGCGTTGCTGTTGTAATCGAAGTACGGATAGTTGGCTACTTCCCGGAACTCGGGGCGGTTCACCGTCACGCTGCTGCCCAGGCGCAGCAAGGAGCGTTGGTTGAAGTTGAACGTGGCATTCAGGGAGGGCATCGGAATCACGCGCCGCTCCAGGTAGGCCGTGTCCTGTGGGTCGCCGTTCTGCAGGTACTTGCGATTGTACTCCACACGCACCCCACCCGACAGGCTAAGACGGTCCGAAAGAGGTGCCACGCCGCCCAGGTAGCCGGCCACCAACGTGTTTTCAGCCGAGTACCGGTCCTTGGGCGAAGTACCTTCGTCCAGTACAAATCCGGTTCGGGGGTCGAGGTTCTCGGGAGCGAAGATCTGGTTGATGGGCAGCGTCAGCAGGCGGTTGGCACGGGCCTGGTCGCGGTAGAACGTGCTGGGGTTGCCAATTACGTAGGAGAAGTAGCGGTTCTGGAAATCACGCTCCTTCTGCTCGGTATAGAAGCCGGCCCGCAGCTTAAAAGCGTTTTCCTTGGTCGTGTCGCGGCCGGCGAAGCGTCGTTCCCACTGGCCGCTGGCCATGTAGGTATTTTCCTTGAGGTTGGAGAAGAAGCGGCTGGCGTCGTAGGGGTTGCCATCCGGGGGCACTACCACCAGAAAAGGGCGGGTCGTTTCGCCGGGCAGGGCCGTGATGCGCTGGCTGCGGTAGCGGCTGTAGTCGGGCTCGTCCTTGTACACGTAGTTATAGCCGGCGGCCCAGGTCACGTTGGTATGCTCCCCGGCCCCCAGATCGTGGGAACCCTGCAACTGCCCCGAGTAGATGGTACGGCTCTGGTAATGCAGCGCGTAGTCGTCCCGGTCAAACCCCTGATCCAGCGTCTGGCCAGTGCGGTGCGTCACCTCGTCGGTACCGTACTGATTCAAAAAGTTGCGGAATTCCAGGCGGTTCCGGTCATTGAGACGGGCCTGCCAGTTATGAATGATGCCCAGGCGGGTGCCGGTCAACGAGCGTTCATCGTTGTAGGCATACTGTTGCACGGGCAGGTTGGTAGCTGGGTCCCGCTCAATCAGGTAGCGGTTGCGGGTGATGTTGTTCTGCTCGTGGGTGTTGGAATAGGAAACGGAGGTAACATTGCTCAGGTATACCTTCCCGATTTCAAACTTGCGGCTCAGGCCCAGCGACACGCGCAAATCGGGCCGGGCCGTAATGCGCTGTGGTAGCCACTCGTTGCGGAAGGTGGGCTGGTCAGCTGTACTGACCTGTGCGGGCGTGCCCTCGGGCAGCTGGCGGGTACCGCCATCGTAGCCCAGCCAGTCGGAGCCGCGGCCGGGGCTTACCTGATAGTTGTTCTGAAAGGTGGTGCTGCTACGGGCCCAGCCCGAAACGCTCAGGCTGGTCGCATTTTCCAGCACCGAGTTCTTGGTGAACACCTTCACCACGCCGCCACCCATTTCCCCGGGCAGTTCCGGCGAGCCGGATTTGAAGATCAGCACCCGGTCAATCACCGAGCTGGGCAGAATGTCAAAGGAGAATGAGCGAGTATCCACCTCGGCCGAGGGCGTGAGTGCATCGTTGAGCATCACGGTGTTATACCGCTCGGCCAAGCCCCGAATCACGATAAAGTTGTTGCTCTGCACCGTTACGCCCGGAATGCGCTTTACCACTTCGGCCGCGTCCCGGTCAAGGGTTTTTACGATCTGGTCGTTGCTCATGCCGCTCACTACCACCTCGGCCTTTTTCAGGTCCTGAATCATGGCTACCTCGGTGCCGGTCTGCTTCTGGCCGGTTACCACCACTTCATTCAGGGCCTGCGCGTTTTCTTCCAGCGCGCCGTTGAGGGTAGTACTCTGGTCGGCCCGGATAGTAATGCCCGGGAAGGTGAGCGGTTTGTAGCCAACGGACTGCACCGTAATAGTATAGGTGCCCGCCGCCAGCTTTAACACGTAGGTACCGTCAATTTCCACTGGTGCGGCCTGAACGGTGCCGGTTACCAGCACTGTGGCCCCAATAGCCCCTTCACTAGTTTTTTTATCAGTGATTTTGCCCGTCAGCGTACCCTGTTGCGCTACAAGTAAATGGCTGATTGTCAGGAAAAAAAGCAGAAGAAAAGAACGCCGCATACGTGGGTCTTAAAAAGGTTTCACAAAGCTAGACCGGCCCTGTTATGCTAATATTGCGGCCACGTTATGCTTGTGTTACCGCCTTGCTAACCAGCTCACCTTCTGCGTGAAACCATTACTTTTGCGCCCACTTTGCCCATTTCTGCCCATGCTCCAGTCCATGACCGGCTACGGAATCGCCACCCGCGAAACCGACCACTACGCCGCCACCGTCGAAATCAAGTCGCTCAATTCTAAAAGCCTCGACCTCACACTGCGCCTGCCGCGCTTCCTGCTGGATCGGGAGCTGGAAATTCGCAACCTGGTCGCCAAGAGCCTGATCCGGGGCAAGGTCAACCTGAATATTGACTTCACGCGCCCGCGTGCTACGGGCACGCAGGGCTCTATAGTGAACAAGGAGGCCGTCACCATTGCCTGTCAGGAGTTGCAGGAACTGAGCCTGATAACGGGACTATCTATGGAGCAGGTAACGGCCGTGGCCCACGCCCTGCCCGGGGCTCTGCGTATCCCGGCCGATACTACGGCCGCCACTGAAACAGAAGAGGAAACTCCCTGGGAAGAACTGCTGCCTCTGTTGCAGCAGGCCCTGGACCGGCTCAACCAGTTTCGGCGCGACGAGGGCCAGGCCCTGACCTCCGAAATTCTGGGGTACGTGGACCGGATTCGTATTCTGCTGGCTGAAGTGGAGAAGCACGACCCTACCCGCATTGAGCAGGTACGGCAGCGGCTGAACACCCATCTGGCCGATATTTCCGGCAATGAGCATTTCAATCCAATCCGCTTCGAACAGGAGGTTCTGCACTACATTGAGAAGCTGGACATCGCCGAGGAAAAGGTGCGGTTAGTCAACCATTTACACTACTTCACCGAAACGGCTGGTTTGCCTGAGCCTACCGGTAAAAAATTAGCGTTTATTTCGCAGGAAATTGGTCGGGAAATCAATACCATTGGGTCCAAAGCCAACGACTCCACCATTCAACATTTGGTGGTGAGCATGAAGGAAGAACTCGAAAAAATTAAGGAGCAGATCAACAACATTCTCTAATCGTCAGAACCTGCTCAGGGCAAGACATTATGTAGAGAATAGAACTTTACGGTTACAGGATCGTATAGGCTATTCTCAATATAGTATTGGGATTTTTCGGGGGTGAGCCATTATCGGGATTTGGTTCCCGAAATAGGATAAACCTGCTTTAAAGGTCATAATCGAGCTTTTATGCAGGTTTTTACTAAGAAAAGGAGTAGGCATTCAAGTTATTTTTTTGTGAAATACTTGCAGCTTAAGTTTTTGTACGTAAATTGTGTTATCCAAACAGAGTAGCTTTTTACTTTGTGGGTAGCAATCAGCTTTTGAATCTCATCTTTTTTCAGCCTACGACTATGAAAAAAGTCTTACTCTCTGCCCAAGTTTTCTGCCTGATGCTCTTGCTGATGGCCGCCCGTCCTTTCGCCGAAGTAGAGCTGATCAAAAAGCGTGTGCTGAGCGAGCGGGTAGAAATCCTTATCCCCAAGGGATTCGAGGTGATGAGCGAGCAGCAAATGGACTTTAACTACGCTAAAGCCCAGAGCCGTCCCAGCGTTATCTACACCAACAGCAAGGAGGCCAGCATTGCTTTCTCGTATACCGACAACACGGCCGATCAGGACATGATCGACATGTATTCGGACAACTTCTACAAGATCTACGCGAAGCAGTTCAAGGAAGCGAAGTGGTTCAACCACGGTGTGAAAGAAGTGAACGGCCGCAAAGTAGGCTACATGGAACTCATGAAGCCGGAACTGGGCCATGAAGTGTACCAGTTGATTTTCTTCACGGATGTGGAAGGTAAACTGCTGATGTGCACCTTCACCTGCGCCGACCGTCAGAAGCCGGAGTGGGAGAACGTAGCCAAGCAGATCATGGGCTCGTTCAAGGCTAACAGCTAGAACGTTCCAACAACATAATTTCAAGGAGCCCCAGCCTGTCCTGTACAGGTTGGGGCTTTTCGTTTTATTGCTTTCCACTAACATCTGCAAGCACTGCCTTCAACATCCAGTAATGCGGCTGTTGTTAACTATTTGGTTGCACTACCCTGCACATTCAGGAAGTCGCACAGCAGACGGAAAGTGTTAGCGAATGCCGTCAGAGGCAATGTAGCAGCGCGGTCCTGTACGTCGTGGTAGGCCGCTATGCCACCCCGGGTGTAGAGGAAGAAAGCTGGCACTCCACGTTCAGAAAAATAATAATGGTCGGAGTTGGCAGCGCGGGCCCGGGCCACTAGGGAAGGGAGATACTGGTTTTTTGCGTTAATTTCCTGTAATAGCTGGAACTGACGCTCGAATACGCGACCATTCACCACTGTAGCACCCTCACTACCGGTCCCCAGCAGGTCGAGGTTCAGGAGAAACCGAATCTGGGCCAACGGTACCAGCGGGTGCTCCGTGAAGTATCGGGAACCTAACAGCCCGGCTTCCTCCGCCCCAAAGCTGATGAAGACAAGGGAATACGCAAGGCGGTTTTCGGGGCGGGCGTAATGCGCTGCCAGCTCTAGCAACATGGCAGTGCCGCTGGCATTGTCATTGGCTCCCGGAAAGTAGGTGTGCTTTCCTAGCCGGCCCAAATGGTCATAATGAGCCGTTACTACCAGGAAGGAGTCTGGCTGCGCCAAGCCAGGCAGGTAGCCGATGATGTTCTGGGTTTGATAGGCCGGTTGCAGGCGCGCATCAAGCTGTAGCCGGACGGTCTGAACAGGCCGGGGCCAGGCAGTAGCCAATACTTCCAGCCGAGGCTGCGGTAGTTGCTGGCCCGCCAGCGTAGCGGTGAGTTTGGGAACAAGGGTAATGCGGGCCGCTGCGGTGGCTAAGTGGTTTTGGACCGGCTCCGGAAGGTCCGAAAGCTTACGACTAGCACGCTGGTGCAGTACCAACACTGTCTGCCGGAGGTCGGTGGTCAGAAGGGCAGCCTGAGCAACTGGTTGAGAGAAAGTCAACGTGTCCAGCTCGTACACAGAGCCGCACAAATTGCCGGAACCGGAAGCGGCCTCGGCAATGAAATCGAAGCCGGGGCGTAATGCTTTTCTATCAACCTGCAAAGAAGCCCGGCCCGGAAAGGTGTTGATGGGAAGCGTGAACGGCTGGCGAAAAACGGGGCTTAGCGGCTGCAGTCCTAGCTGCCGGAAACGCCGCTGCAGATACTGCGCTGCTTTCTGCTCGCCCCCACTCACGTAGCCCCGGCCGTGGAAGGCGGGCGAAGCCAGGGTGGCAATGGTTTGGTGCACCCGGGGCATATCCTGCCCCTGCAGGGGAGCCGGAGGCAGGATGCCACAACCCAGGCTGCACACCATCAGCGGCAGAAGTGTATGACGGCGCATCATTGCCAGAACCGGCGGGTAGCCCACATCATGCCCAAGCCAACCAACACGCCCAAGGCGTCACTCAGCATATCAGACCATTCGCCGTTGCGGCCCAGGTCCATGCTCATCTGCAGGACTTCGATGAGGGCACCCATGCCAACCGTGCCGAAGAACACGGTGCGGAAGGCCTGTGCCCGGAGCCAAGGAAACCACCGCTGCCGACCCGCCGAGAAGATGGCCAGTACTGCCTGCACCCAGAACACAAACGCATGCGCTGCGGTATCAAAGGAAAGCAGCTGCCAGTGCGGGGTTTCGGGCATGGCGCGGGCCGGTGTGAGGGTGCTGATCAGCACAAACGCCGCCCACGCCAGCGGCAGGACCACAAGGGCCCGGCGGCGTGGCAGGGGCGGCGCAGGAGCTAACATGGCCAGCTATGGGAACAGGAGCAGCAGGAACTAGGCGCCTACCAACTCACCGTAGGCTTCAGAAGCCAGGAGGCCTTCGAGTTCAGCGGGGTTGCTGATCGACATCTTCACCATCCAGCCGTCGCCGTAGGGGTCGGAGTTCACCAGCTCGGGGCTGCCATCCAGCTTCTCGTTGATTTCGAGCACGGTACCGGTGATAGGGCTGAACAGGTCAGAAACCGTTTTTACAGCCTCAACTGTGCCGAAGACGTCGTTTTGCGCTACTTCTTTGTCGAGCGTATCAATGTCCACATATACGATGTCGCCGAGTTCTTTCTGGGCGTGGTCGGTGATGCCGATGAAGGCAACATCACCTTCCACACGAATCCATTCGTGCTCTTTCGTGTACTTCAGGCTGGCGGGCAAATTCATGGGGCGTACTTGAGAGTGAGGTGAAAAAGGATGGGACGCGGTGGCGTACCGGCTCAAAAGTACGAGTTGAAGGGCAGTTTACGAGCGCGCTTCCGCATGAAGATTCGGGGAGTTGGTGCAGATGGCAGGAGGGCGCTAAAAGTAGATGGGCCGGTTATGTTCTACGCAGAACATAACCGGCCCATCAATGGGGTACTGACTAAGGCTACTGTGACAAGCTGTAGCGGAGCTGAATACCGCCTTCGGTGGCTGTATTGCGGAAGGCGTTTTCCACCCGGGGTTCCGTGATGTTCTGGGTGAAGAAAAACTGCAGGTTCAGACGCTGGTTGAGCACGTAGTCAACGGTGGGCCGCAGCTGAATCTGGCGGGTGCCGCTGGTAACGATGCTGGAGGCGCGGCCTTTGCTGCCGGTGGCCCCGTTTAGTGGGTCTACCACGTCCAGAATAGCCCGCTGCACGGCGTAGTTGTCACTGATGCTCATGTCGAGGCGGACGTTGATTTCGTTGCGCAGAATCCGCTGCTCGCCACCTACCCGGAAGGGCAGCTTGAGGCGGTTGGTCACGAAGCCCACGCCAATAACCATATCGGTGCGGTGCAGCTCGGTTACCTGGGCATTGGTCGTGTTTAGGCCGATGGTGCGGTCGATGCGGTACTCCAGACGTCCGGTGAGTTTGCCGGTGGTCTGGAAGTTCACGCCCAACAGTGGAGCCAGCCGCTCGGCAATGCTCACCTGCCCCAGAATGTAATACGGCACAAACTGATTGGCCGAGTTGAGCACTTCCGACAAGCCTTCCGGCTCGCGCTGGTAGTTGGCCGAGGTGGTGTAGTTGGCAATGTTGTAGGCCGAAGAATACGCGTGATTCAGGGTGAACGAGCGGAAGTAGCGCTGAATGAAGGGCAATTCCGCCAGCCCGTTATACTGGATTGTCCAGTTAGGCACGGGCAGCAGGGAGAAGGGATTGAACTTCTTGGACTTGTAGCTATCCGACGACTTGCCCCGGTACGCATCCAGGAAAGCCGGGAGCAACACGTCCTGTGAGTTGAAACCGTAGTTGCCTGCCTGGTTAAGCCGGTCCTGCTGCAGCCGCTGTTGCACTGCTACCCGGTTATCTACGAAGCGCTGGAAAGCTTCCGATTTTTCGCCCCCGCTGCTCAGGTCACCAAACAGCGTTTGAATGGAGATGAAGGAGGTAGTGAAGGTGCCCGAGCCCAGGGCATTGCTGGCCGTAGGAAGTGGGCCAATCGGCTCAAGGGTAGTCGTATCGACTGAGGTGCGGTAGAATACTTCCCGGTTACGCACCAGGTTGCGGCGGGCATCCAGCTGAATATTGAAGTCGCGGAAGGGCTCCAGGGTAGTGCGTAGCGTGAGAGCCTCCGTCAGCAGGGAGCTGAGCGGGGTGTTCAGGTACTGGCTTTCGGAAGTATACCACCCGTTGTTGTAGGCACGTCGGAACAGGCCATCCAGGTCTTCTTGCCGGCCCAGCAGGAAGGGCACGCCCGGCGCATCGAAACCGTTATCCAGCCCGAAGAAGCGGGTGCGGGGCAGGTAGCCGGGCAGCAGAGTGCCGTTGGAGCGAGAGTACGTGAAGTTCAGGGACCGGGCCGTCATTAGGGAGCGAAGGACAGCTTTGAGGAAGCGCAGTTCCGGGCCTTTGCTGGAATCAGCGGCGGCAGTCTGGTCCTGGCTATCCGTGGGCTGGCCTTTCCGGGCTAAAGCGGCGCGTGGGTCCAGCTTGGCGGCGTCCTTGTCACGGGGGCGGGGCGCGGGCGGCGGGGCGTTGTTGATGATGTTGAGGAAGCGCACTTTGTTGTAGAGCTTCACCAAGTCAATCTTGCCGTTGGTGCTTAGTTCCCCGTTGTTCTGAATGGTGTTACCCAGGTTCAGCTCGCGCGTTTGGGTACTGTCGGGGAAGGCGGGGTACACCGGGGCGGTAAGTGCCGTGGAAGCAGCCTGCCAGGTGTAGTTGGCCGCGTAGCGGGCATCAGCCGAGAGCCAGTCCGTCAACGGAAACTTGTCGAGAGGCAGGCGGTAGGTGAGGGCGACGGTCTGGTTAAAGTTGGTGGTGCGGCCGCCATTGCGGAACAGGTTTCGCCGGATCTGGTCCCGGTTGCGCTGGGCCTCGTCGGAGCTGCCGATGGTGCGGCCTACGCCTTCGTCCACAATTGCCCGGTTGTTGGCGGTATAGTCCAGGGCCAGGGCCTTGGTCAGGTCCCAGCGCAGATCATAGATGCGGTTAAAGTAAAACGACTTCTGGAACACGCCCGGAATACCATCCGTTACGGGTACCTGACCGGGTTCCAGCGTACGTTGCAGGAACCGTTCGTTGTAGCGGCGGTCCAGGTCGGCGCGGAAGGAGAAGCGCGAGGGCAAAGGCGTGAAGTTGACTTCCTTGAGGAAAGCTAGGTACGGTGAGTCCAGGGCCTTGAGCTTGGCCAGCGGCGTGTAGTTCTTGGGCGTAGCCTGGTACACGTAGGCCAAGGCCCCGGTGTAGGTGCGCGTGTAGTCCCGGTCGGTGCGGATGTCGGTGTGCAGCCGCTCCGTCAGGGAGTAGCTCACGGCGAAGTTCTCAATATCGTAGGGCTGCACCTTGCGCTCCACGTTGGTGCGCTCCTTGCGCACGTTCAGCAGGGAAATGCTGCGCTGGCTGGTCTGGTCGATAACCTCCTTGCGGTAGGCGGCCTTCTCCTCCGAGGTTTTAAACTTCTCCAACGACTGTTCCAGCTTAGTATCGGGGTCGAGGGGGTCGTACTTGGGGGAGCGGGTTTCGATGCCGGCCTGCACCAGTACCGGCACCCGCAGACCCAGCTTCTCCGGGAAGAATTTCTCCACCGCCACGGTGGCATTCACGTCGCCCCGCGTGATGTTGTCGATGGAGCGCTGCTGGGCTTTGTCCTGCAGCCCGCCGAAGCCGGTGCTGATGAAGCTACCCGTGGCCGTGATGTTGGCCACATCGGCCAGCTTGGTATTGAAGCGGGCAGTAGCGGCCCAGCCGCTTTCATTATCGAAATCCAGTACCCGAAGCTCATTGGCCCACAGCGTTACCGAGCGGTTAATGCCGTCATCCTTGGGGTTCAGAATGCCAATCATGGCGCCCTGCACCGCCGACAGATCGGGGTTGCCGACTACCGTAATGGTAGAGCCATCGGGCAGGGTAACCACGAAGGGCTTGGTGTAGTCCACGCCAGAAGAAGCCTGCTTGTTACGGGCCGATTTGGCATCAATGAACGCCTGGAAAGGCAGGTCGATGCGGTTTTCCAGGGGCCATACCTCATCCACCAGCTTCTGGCCGGGCCGGGTCATCACCAGCGGGCGGGAGTACTCGTAGTAATTCTGAATGTAATCGGTGCCCAGGCGCACGAAGCCGCGCACCTTGCCATCCATGTTGTTTTGCTCGCTCTCGGCGTGCAGGAACATCCGCAGGCGCTTGTAGCGCAGCATGTTCAGGCTGATGTTTTTGTAGGCCGCCTTGGCAAACCCGTCCCGCAGGCCGTCTACTACCAGGCGCAGGCTCTGCTCGTTCTGCTGGCGGTTGACGGTGCTGGAACCGTATTCCCGGTCGCGGCGAATGTTGGGGGGCAGCACGTACGGAATAGCATCGGCCGCCGTAGTCGAAATGCCGTTTTCCTCAATGCTTACCGTCGAAATGCTGAATGCATCCGCGTCCGTATCGGGGTTGACGATGGTCTGACCGGGTTCTGCCAGCTTGTTGAGGTAGCGGCGCCACTGGTTGGCCACAAACTGCGGCTGCACCATGCGCAGCACCACGGGCTGCTGCCAGCGGGTGAGATACATGCGCAGGAACCGGATGGATTTGAAACCGAAATCCTGGCCAGCTGGCACGCCCACGGCCCGGTCGGGCTGGCGCACCGGAATCCGGAACTGGTACCACGTTACCGGCTCACCGTTAGTATCGGTGTTGTTGTTCGTGATTTTATCCACGATGAAGTTCTGCCCCACTTCCAGCTGGCCCGGCCGCAGCTGCAGGCGGTACTCGTAGTACCGCTCCGTATCCGACAGCACATTGTCGCGGTTCAGGTCTTCCTTATCGGGGAAGGCGGTGGAGCTGAGCTGGCTGCCCTCGGGCGAGTTGCCCTCCATGCCGTTGAAATCCTTGTAGCGGGCCAGTACTTTGGCGTTGGCCTGGTCGTAGCTGGCATCAAGGTGGTGGCGGAAGTTGTCGGCCGCAGGGTCAGCAACACCCTGGTAAGCGGGGACTTTGGCCTGCTCGTCACCGTCGTTTACGCCATCCAGGCCAACGTCCTGGCGGGCGCGGGCATCGGGCGAGGCACTGAACGCATCCGTCAGGAACGGCTGCCGGGACACCCGCCCCCAGATGGTTTCCACGGTTTCGACGCCTAGGTTGGCGGGGTCGGCCGGAATACCGTTCTCAAACTCGTACTGATTCTGGTCCGCCAGCACGTCCTCCGATACCGAACCCAGGTTGATGTACACGTCGCCGCCGGTGTTGTTGTTGCTGTCGTGGCCGTCGGAGTCCGTCACCTTGCCGTTGTCACCGGTCAGGAACGGGTCCATCATCCAAAACTCCAGAAACTCCACGTTGGCGTTGTCGAAGTCCGTATCGAAGGTAATTTCGCGGGAAATACCACCGTAACGGGCCAGGTTAGCCGCTGGCGTGGTAGCCGAGAAGAACGTCGGCCGGGCCGGATCGAACTGGGGCGTGTAGTTGTACTGGCCGCGCTGGTCGGGGAAGTAAGCCAGGTCCAGCGTCGTTTCGAAGGAGTTGCCGGTGGTGCCTACGTCGCGGTTCGGGAATACCTCCGTGCGCTTGATACCGCGCACGTAGTGGTTCTTCAGGTCGCCGACGCCGATGTTGTTGGGCTTGCTCTGGCCGTTGGTGTAGTAGGTCTGGTCGATGGTGTACCAAGCCAGCTTGGCGCGGTTGTAGGCCACTTCCAGCCCCTGAGCCGAGCCAATCAGCGGCTGCGGCGTAGAGGCCAGCCGCCAGGTAGTAGCCGAGTTGACGCCGCCCAGCGTGTAGGGCGTACGGGCGTTTTCGAAGTCGTCGAGGTAGGATACCCCGTTTTCGCCGCCACTGTCGCCGGAGCCCAGCTTGCTCTGGCCCGGCAGCAGCTGCGCAAACTCACCGCTGAACGAAACCGTCGAAATTTCCTTAGTCGAGAGGAACGGCAGCGCATCCAGGTACTTAGTGAGGGCCCGCGACTCGCGCCGCATGTTCACGTCGAAGCCGTAGATGGTGTTGTTGCCCGGCTCGTCGCCGATGTTCACCCGGTTGATGCCGGGGGCCTGGTTTTCGCGCAGGTGCAGAATCGTGGCCCCGAAGTTCATGTCGGGCGACACGCGGTAATCGAAACGCGCCCCGAGCAGCTTGCGCGGCTGCACCTGCACCAACGCGTTTTTCTCGAACTCCACCCGCAGCTCGTTGGCCGAGTTGAGGTAGCTCGGGTTCAGGATTTTGACTTTGGCCTGGTCATAGAATACCTGGTAGTCGGTGCCTTCCTGCAGCAGGGTGCTGCCGGCAAACACCCGCACCGAGCCCTCGGCAATACCAATGCCCGGCAGGTTGATTTCGTCGGTGGAAGTGGCTTGGTAACGGCCACGCAGGAAGAACTTGTCCTTTTCCTGGCGCTGCTGGGCGTCGCTCTGGACCTGGTTGTACAACTCGCGGTACACGTACTTGCGGGCCAGTTCCAGCTCGGAAGTGGAAGCCGTGGTATCAAACTGCGCCGCCAGGTAGCTGCCAAATGGCTGCACCTCCGGGAAAATAATGCGCCCCAGCTCGGTATCAATGGTGATGCCGGGGAAGAAGTCGAAGTTGCCGTCGGGGTTTCGGTCGTTGTTGGGGTTGACGTTATCGAGGTTAAGCACCTCAATCAGCGGCTTGTTGGCAATGCGCTGGCCTTCCTTCAATGAAATCAGATCCACGCCCGTTACATCATCCTTGTAGACGAGCTGGAGCTGGAAATTGTCGCGGTTGAGCTGGTTGGCGTTCAGGGGATAGATGTTTTTCATCATCAAATCCCAGGTCGGCAGGTTGCGGGTCAGCAGGTTCGGGTTCTGCGAGTTTTGCGTGGGGTCGGCCAGACCCACGCCGGGGTTGGTGGCCTTCAGCATCTTCAGGAAGATGACTTCATCCTGCCCCACCTGCGTGTAATTGCTCTGCACTTCCCCAACGGTGTAGGTCTTGCCGTTGTAGATGTACTGGTACGACACGCCCAGCACCTGCTCGGGCAGCAGCTGGGTGTTCAGGGAAAGGTAGCCCAGCTGCGCGTTGTAGGTATACTCGCGCGGGTCGAGCTTGCGGGCCCGCACATGCTCGAAATCCTTATTCTTCTCCAGTCCCAGGCCCGCGCCGGCCAGAATATTGTCCACCGTGAGGTTGCCCCGGTAGCCGGCACTGTTCTGGATCTGGCTGAGCAGCGTGTTGGCGTTGTTCTCGGCCAAGGCATTAGGACCGGCGGGCTTCAGGAAGTCGTCGCGGTAGAGGCGTCTGGGTTCGGCCACGTCCATGAGCGTCACCACGTTGCGCAGGTTGTCGCTCTGGCGGTTGTCGTTAGTTACCCATACTTCCAGGTAGGTGATTTCCACCCCGCTCTGCACGGTGGGCAGGTTGCGCAGGCTGGCATCGTACCGGTCCCGGAAAGCCTGGCTCAGGAAGAAGTGCCGGTCCCGCTCGTACTGGCTGGCTTTGATTTCGAAAGCCCGGCTCTGGCCCCCATTCTGGATGCGCACCTCATCGGCCTGGCCGCGCAGGGTGCTGGCCAGCGTGGTTACGCCCAGACGGCCGAACTGGAACTGCGCCTTCACCCCGAACAGGTTCTGGCCTCCCGTAATAAGTGAGTTGTTGAGGGGCAGACTCACGTTGCCCAGCTCAATCTTGCGGATGATATCGGTTTCGTAGCCCGTGTAATCGAGCTTCATGTTGTTCTCGAAATCGAAGGCCGCGCGGGTGTCGTAGTTGAAGGTGAGCTTGAGCTTTTCGCCAATCTGGCCGCTCAGGTTCAGGTTCAGGTTCTGGTCGTACTGAAAGTCACCTACCCGCTGCTGGCGCAGGGTAAGGGTTGGGTTTTCGTTGCGGTTGCCCCGGTAGCCCATGCGCAGTGTCACGGCGCCCTGCGGCCGGATATCCACGTAGCTGCCCCCGAAAATCCGGTCGGCCATCGGGCCCAGGTAGATCTTGGGAATCAGCCGACGGTTATCGGCCTGGTTCTGGTCGCCGGCCACGCCGCCGTTGGAGCGTTGGCGGAAGTAGTTGCGCACGGCCTGCTGCTGCTGCCAGCGCGAATACTCCTCAAACGTCATCCGGCTGGGGTCCCGGAAGTTGAATTCCGGGCCTACTTTTTCCTGGATGTCAAAATTCTGCAGGCTGTCGTCGGCCTGAACATCGAGTTGTACGTTAGAAGGCAACGGCAGCACCAGCGGGGAACGGCGGCGCTGGGGCGAAAACGGCGTGCCTATCCGGTCGGCCGGAGCCACGCGGGGGCGCGTGCCGGGGCGGTAGCGCGTTGTATCGGTGCGGGGCGTATCGGGCGAAAACCCGGCGGCCAGCCGGGGCGTACGGGCTACTCCCGGTAACCAGTCTGACCAGAGCTGGCGCATGGCGAAAGGCGCGGCCATACCACTTAAAGGCTTCGCCTGCGACCACCAGGCCACCAACGACACAACTGCCACCATAGAGGCAGCCAGAGACTTCTTACCGGTATTCAAGCGTCAATAACCGTCGGGCGAAAGGAGGGAAAGAGAGCAGGTAACGAGGCGGCAGTTGCCGGTCAGGCACGCATCAGCTGTGAGCAAACGACCAGGCAGATACCCACGTCTGACAACTGATAAGTAGCAACCGACAACCAACACCCCAATCAGACTTAGTGGGACTTAAGAGCGAATTTAATCAATTCCTCTACGCTCAGGTCGTTGCCGTGCTTGCGCTGGATCTGGTCGAGGGTTTTCTCGGCGGCAGTCCGTACAAAGCCCAGCGTTACCAAAGCCGCTAACGCTTCGGTGCGACTGGTATTGTGTGCTTTAGCCAGGGGCACCGTATCAATGCCGGCTTTGGCCATCAGCTCATCTTTACGGAGCTTGTCTTTCAACTCCAGCACCACGCGCTGGGCTGTTTTGGGGCCTACACCTTTAATACTCTGAATAGCGCGTACGTCTTCGCTGACAATGGCGTGCCGAATCTCGCCAACTGACATCGATGAAACCATTACGATACCTGTACCCGGCCCAATACCCGATACGGAAATGAGCTGCATGAACAAGGCTTTCTCGTTCGGGTCGAGGAAGCCGTACAGCGCCTGCCCGTCTTCCTTGATGTGCTGGTAGGTATAGAGCTTGGTCTTTTCCCCTTCGCCCGGCAGCTTGGAATAGGTAGCCAGGGAAATCCGGATTTCATAGCCAATTCCATTCACGTCGAGAATGGCCTGGGTGGGGTCTTTATGGACTAGTTTGCCGTCAACGTAAGCAATCATGCGGGGTGGTTGTGTTGGAGAGTATCGGTGCTACCGGAACACGCTGGCGGTGGTATTTGTGCCAGTTGCGTCAGAAGTTCTGGCGAGGGTAGTCGGTGGGGTGAACCGAACAGGTAGTCGGGCAAGTTGGGGCGAATTTGGCCGGAATCAAAGCAGAGAAACCAAAGGCCATGAAAGCATAAAGCCTCGCTCCGGGGCAGAGCGAGGCTTTGAAAAGCAGGAAAGCAACAAACGGTTAGAGTCCTTTGCCTTCGGGATGCTGGGCATCTACCACCGCAATGGCGGCCATGTTCACGATTTCGCGCACCGAGGCTCCCAGCTGCAGAATGTGCACCGGCTTGCGCATGCCCATCAGTACCGGCCCGATTACTTCGGCACCGCCAATTTCCTGCAGCACTTTGTAGGCAATGTTGCCACTGATGACGTTCGGGAAGATGAGCGTATTCGCGCCGCCCTTATCGGCCAGCGGTGAGAAAGGATATTGCTCGCGCAGCAGTTCGGGGTTGAGGGCCGTGTTAGCCTGCATTTCGCCGTCCAGAATCAACTCGGGGTAGCGGGCTTTGGCCAGCTCGGTGGCGCGGCGGGCCTTGTCGGGCAGCTCGCCGGGGTTGGAGCCGAAGTTGGAATAGCTGATGACAGCTACACGCGGCTCCGTATCGAAGAACTTCACAGCCTGCGCCGAGAGGCCAATGATGCCCACCATTTCCTCGGCCGTCGGGTCGATGTTCACGGTGGTATCGGCGAAGAAGAATGGGCCTTTTTTGTGCTGAATGATGTACATGGACGCCACGCGCTTCACGCCCTCGGCCACCCCAATCACCTGCAGGGAGGGTACAATGCTCTTGCCGTAATCCTTACTGAGGCCGGTGATAAAAGCGTCAGCCTCGCCGGTTTCCAGCATCATCGAGCCGAAGTAGTTCCGCTCGCGCAACAGGCGGCGGCCTTCGTAAAGCGTAATACCCCGGCGCTGCCGCTTCTGATAGAACAGCTCGGCATACTCTTCGCGCTTGGCTTCCTCGTGCAAAATATCGATGATCTGGCAGCCTTCCAGGTCCAGGGAGTTTTCCTGCGCAATGCGGGCAATCTTCTCGCGGTTACCCAGCAGGATGGGCTTGGCAATGCCCTCGTCGTGCAGAATCTGGGCGGCCTTGAGGATTTTATAGGTGTCGCCTTCGGCAAATACCACGCGCTTGGGGTTGCTGCGGGCGGCCTGCGTAATGCGGTTCATCAGCTTCTGGTTTACCCCCAGGCGGGCGCGTAGCTCGTCCTCGTAGGCAAACCAGTTGTCGATGTGTACCCGGGCCACGCCGCTGTCAATGGCCGCTTTGGCCACGGCCGGACTCACGGCCGTAATCAGGCGCGGATCCAGCGGTTTGGGGATGAGGTACGTGCGACCAAACGACAACGTATTGTCGCCGTAAGCCTTGTTTACCATCTCCGGTACGGGTTCCTTGGCCAAGTCCGACAGCGCCTTTACGGCGGCCAGCTTCATAGCCTCGTTGATTTCCGTGGCCCGTACATCCAGCGCGCCGCGGAAAATGTAGGGGAAGCCCAGCACGTTATTCACTTGGTTAGGATGGTCGGAGCGGCCGGTAGCCATGATGATGTCCGGCCGGGTAGCCATAGCCACTTCGTAGGCAATTTCCGGGTCGGGGTTAGCCAGGGCAAACACGATGGGGTTGGCGGCCATCTTCAGCAGCAACTCGGCCGGCAGCACATTAGCCGCCGAGAGGCCCAGGAACACGTCGGCCCCATCCATAGCTTCTGCTAGGGTGCTGATGGAACGCTCGGTGGCGAAGAACAGCTGCATGTCGGCTAGGTCGGTTCGCTGCGGCGTGATGAGGCCATCCTTGTCGAACACCACTACGTTTTCGCGCTTCAGCCCCAGCTCCAGGTACAGCCGCAAGCAACTGATAGCTGCCGCGCCGGCCCCACTTACGACCAGCTTGATTTCGCCAATCTTCTTGCCTACCACTTCCAGCCCGTTGAGCAGCGCCGCCGATGAGATGATGGCCGTACCGTGCTGATCGTCGTGCATCAACGGAATGTTCATCTGCTCGCGCAGGGCCGTTTCAATGCGAAAGCACTCGGGGGCCTTAATGTCTTCCAGGTTGATGCCTCCGAACGTAGGCTCCAGCGACTTTACAATGCGAATGAACTCATCGGGGTCGGTGGCGTCAATTTCAATATCGAAGCAGTCAATGCCGGCAAATTTCTTGAACAGGACACCTTTGCCTTCCATCACCGGCTTGCTGGCATCAGGACCGATGTTGCCCAGCCCCAGCACGGCCGTCCCGTTGCTGATAACGCCCACCAGATTGCCCTTGGCGGTGTACTTGTACACGTCATCTTTGTTGGCGGCAATGGCTTTGCAGGGCTCAGCCACGCCGGGCGAGTACGCCAACGCGAGGTCGAGTTGCGTGCTCATAGGCTTGGTGGGAATTACCTCAATCTTACCAGCCGGGCTCTGGGCGTGGTAATTGAGGGCATCCTGTTTATTGATTTTCAGCATACGAAGTAGCGGTGGGTAGACTTCCAAAGAAAGCACAAGGAAGCAAGATGGGGCAAAAGCAACCCGCGTCAAAGGTACGCCCCGCCGCCCGGATAGAAAAAGAGCCCCGAACCGGCGTACGGTCCGGGGCTTGCCGGATGGCGGTAGGGTAGGGCTACTCCATTTTCAGGTTTTCGAACGAGCCTACCAGCTCTACCCGGCTGCGCAAGCCGCTGGAGTTGCCCAATGTCTCGTCGTTGGGGTCTGCTACGTCCGCCAAAACCAAGTGGTAAGTGCCGCTGAGTAGACGCCGCTGCGTATCGTAGCTGGTAACAGTGAGCTTGCCCTGCATATGATTGGCCGAGTAGCTGTGGGATTGTAATTCTCCGGGCCGGTTGACGACGTAATACGTATAAGCGGCCGAGAAAGAACCTTGTGGATCAAACTGGTTTTTCAACGCGTAGGAGCCCGTCTGGCCGGTGCTGAACAGCGACTGGGCAATAGTCAGGATTACTTTGTCTTTGCCTCCTAGGGCCACAAAGCTGAGTTGGGCGCTTCCATCGGTCTGGGCTGCCAGCTTCGTCTGAAGGGTAAGCTGCGAGTACTCTTGCACTTGGTTGGCCAGGCTGCCGGAGGGGTAGCTAATAGTGCGTTGCAGCGAAACAACAGCTTCGGGGTCGCGTGGGGTCGGGTCGTCTTGCTTCGAAGAACATCCGGCAGCACTCAGCAGACCAGTAATCAGGAGGAATAGGTAGAGGAACGATTTCATAGGAATAAACGACTGATGGAAAGATGATCAGCCGAAATCTACAACCGTGCCAACTCGCAGAAAAATAGTTCAGACTACTCCTGAAATGTTATATAATACACTGATTTATAGGCGATAAAAAATAATTGCCTTCTATCGCTGTTAAAGCGGAAATCAGCTCCTCACAATCAGCTTCTGGCCGGGCTTTACGTCGTCTGACTGCAAGTGATTCAGCTCGCGCAGCTTCTCTACGGTAAGGCCCTGGTAGCGGCGGGAGATGTTATAGAGCGTATCACCGGGCTGTACCAAGTGCACTTCCGGGATAAGCGGCGTGGTGGGGGACGATGGTGCTGTGCGGGCTGAGCGCCGGACCGGCGCCTGCACGGCGGCGGCCACTTCGTGGGTGGCGGCAGTCAGGTCGGCAATGGCTTCGGCGGTGGGCTTGAGGCTGAGCTTTTGGCCGGGCGTTAGGGTTTCGCTTTTCAGACGGTTCCAGGCTCTCAGCTGGGCAATAGTCAGGCCGTGAGTGCGGGCCACTTTCTCCAGAAAATCACCTTGCCGGACCACATACGTAGCGGGTACGCTGTCATCGGCCTCTGCTACCGATGGAGTTTGCTGGGCAGCCGTGCGGGTGCGGACCGGGCGCTGGACCGGTGCAACAGTAACAGCACGCGTTGCGTCGATACCATCCTCGGCTTCAGAGGCCGGCTTGACTGCTGTCGGGCGCACAGCAGCGGGTGCTATTCGCCGGGCAGGGGGGGCTACCATGAGTTGGGTACTGGCAGATGGCGTGGTTGTAGGAGATAAAGGCAGAAAGACGATAAGCTGACGGCGGGAGCCCAAGGACGAACTCTTGCCCAACTCATTCCAGCGCCGTACCTGGGCGGGACTTACGTCGTACCGTTCTGCCACAGAAGCCACCGTTTCGCCGCGCTTTACCGTGTGGCGCACCCGGCGGAAGCGCGGGGATTCACGGGTAGCCGAATGGGCAGTGCCTTCTGCCAGACGGCTGGTTGGAAAAGGCTCCACGCCGGCCAGCAGTACTGAGCGCAACGGGAGTGGAGCCGGTAGCTCGGTTGACGGCTGGCAGTAATCGAATAGCGTTTCACGGTCAACTACGGACAACGCCGGCCGGGCTGCTGCCGGAAACTGAACGGTGTACGAGCGGTATCCCGTTGGCAGCCAGGGCTTGCGTAGCTCCGGATTCATCCGCAGCAGAGCCAACGAATCAGAGTAGCCACAGGCGCGGGCCAGCCGTTTGAAGTCGAAGGCACGACCCCCGAGTTGGAGCGTATCCATCGGTTCGGTGTACTGGTAGCGCAGAGCAGGATCGTGCAGCTGATGCTCTTTGGCATACTTCATGGCGTACATGATGGCCGTGAATGTAGGCACGTAGTTGCGGGTTTCGGCTGGCAGATTGGGGTGTACTTCCCAGTAGGTTTTCTTGCCGGTGCGCCGCACTACCTTTTGCATGTTGCCCGCGCCCCAATTGTAGGCAGCCAGCACCATTTCCCAGTCGTGAAATACCCCGTAGAGGTAGCGTAAATGCTTGCAGGCTGCTTCCGTAGCCTTTTCGGGGTTCATGCGCTCATCCACCCATTCGTCGCGGCGTAAGCGCAGGTCGTTGGCCGTGGGGCCCATGAACTGCCAGAGGCCGGTAGCTCCCACCCGCGACTTAGCCGTCGGAATCAGGGCTGATTCCACCACGGCCAGGTACTTTAAATCAACCGGTAGATTGTATTTGGCCAAGTACTTTTCGAACAGCGGGAAGTACAGATTTTCCCGCTCCAGCACACGCTGCGTATACCCGCGCTGCCGCTCCGTGAACAGCCGCACAAAGGCCATAACGGATGGGTTGAAGGCGTGTGGAGCATCGGTTTCCAGACAGCCGATTCGGTCCCCAACCAAGTCCCGCAACTCGGGCGGCGTCCGCTGCCATACCAACCTGGAAGAATCGATGGGAGCTGCAGCTAGTGAGTCAGGCAACAGCTCTAAGTTGACATGCAGGGAGTCATTGGTAGCACCAGGCTGAAGCGTAGCCGGCAACTCGGGCCGCACCTGGGCCGCCATCGGACGGGCAAGGGCCGAAGCCAGCAAAACGGGAACAGCAGCGCGCAGCAACGACTTCTTTATCATGTTACATAAGGAACTGGGCAGAGCAGCCGGAGATACAAAATGCTGAGCCTCAACCCAGCATGTTTTCAAAAATAACGCAGATTCCGGAAAAAGCCAGAACGAGTTATTCTGAAGCCGGGTGTCAGCCGCTGGAATGGTACGTGTAAAAATCGTTCCAGTGACTGAAGCCCGGCTTCAGAATACTTGTTCTGCGGCTGATGCGCCTAAGCCAGCTCCGGCGTCAGCGTTGTTGTAACAGCGTTGGCAAACGCCAACAGATGCTCTTCGCGGAACGCGCCGCTCAGAATCTGCAACCCAATGGGTAGCCCCTGTGAGTCGGTCCCGTTGGGTACCGAAATGGCGGGTACACCGGCCAGCGACGCCTGCACCGTGAAAATATCGGCTAGGTACATAGCCAGCGTGTCCTTATTCACGTCGCCTATACGGAAGGCCGTGGTGGGCGTGGTGGGCAGCACCAGGAAATCATACTCGCGCAGCAGCTCGTCGGTCTTCTCCTTAATGAGGCGACGTACGCGCTGGGCTTTGGTATAGTACGCGTCGTAGTAGCTGGCACTTAACACGAAGGTGCCCAGCAGAATCCGGCGCTGTACCTCCGGACCGAAGCCCTGCGCGCGCGTCTTCTTATAAAGCGACTCCAGGTCGGTTGCATCCGGAGCGCGGTAGCCGAACTTCACGCCGTCGTAGCGGCTCAGGTTGGAGCTGGCTTCGGCGGTAGTCAGGATGTAATACGTCGGCACAATGAAGTCGAGGTACGGGAAATCCACGGCTTCCACCACATGACCCTGGCCACGCAGCTGCTCCAGGGCCTGCTCCGTGGCGGCCTTAATTTCCGGATTCAGCCCCGGCCGCTCCAGGCAGTCCTTGATGTACCCAACGCGGTAGTGCGGGGCAGGGGTCAGCTGCTGGCTGTACGCCGGTACTTCACGCTGGCTCACGGTGCTGTCGAACGAGTCAGCTCCGGCCATTACTTCCAACAGCAACGCGGCGTCCTCTACCGAGCGAGTCAGCGTCCCGATTTGGTCGAAGGACGACGCATAGGCAATCAGGCCGTAGCGGGAAATGCGCGAATACGTAGGCTTGAAGCCCACGATACCGCAGAAAGCCGCTGGCTGCCGCACTGAGCCACCTGTATCGGAGCCAATAGACGCCAGACACATATCGGCCTGCACGGCTACTGCCGAGCCACCTGAGGAGCCGCCGGGCACACGGTCAGGATCAATTTCGTTGCGGGCCGGGCCGAAGTAGGACGTTTCGTTGGAAGCGCCCATGGCAAACTCGTCGCAGTTCTGGCGCCCGATAACAATGGCATCCTCGTCCAGCAAACGCTGCACGGCAGTGCCAGTGAACAGAGACTTGAAGCCATCCAGAATGTGGCTGCTGCTTTGCAGGGCGTGGCCTTCGTACGCCAGCACATCCTTGAGGCCGATGACCATACCCGCCAGCTTGCCGGCGGTACCGGCCGCCAGCTTGGCGTCTACGGCCTCAGCCTGGGCCTGGGCCTCCTCGGGCCAGACTTCCAGAAAGGCGTTCAGGTGTTCTTTGCGGCGGATGTTATCCAGATAATACTCCACGAGCTGACGACAGGACGTAGTGCCTGCCGTCAGCTCGTGGCGAACTTCCGTGAGGGAGTTGAAGCGTCTCAAGACGAAAAGGGGTTAGGTCAGTTGGTCAAGGCGGGGGCGCTCTTCAGCAGCAGGCTTTACGGGAGGCGTGATGCCCCCATCCATGGGCGGAGCTATCGGCGCGGTAACCGGAACATCGGTTACCGGAACATCAGCCATCGGGGCCTGGTAAGCGGGTTGCTGATACGGCTGCTGGTTGAACTGCTGCTGATACGGCTGTTGTGGCTGGCCGGTATTCTCAATTTCGCTACGAATCTCGCGCGAAGCATCCTTGAACTCCCGAATGCCTTTGCCCAGGCCGCGTGCCAACTCCGGAATCTTATTGGCACCGAAAAATATCAGAATTACGACCATGATGAGCATTATCTCACCACCGCCCAAATCGCCTAAAAAGAGGAAAAAAGGAGTGTTCATGACTACAGAGCGTTACAGGCGGGGAGCAGTCGGGTCGTTCGGGTTTACAGGACGGTCCCGGAATTCCGGCTTCTCTTCCTTGGAAGCATCCTTGAATTCCCGGATGCCCTGGCCCATACCCCGGAACAGCTCCGGAATGCGCTTGGCACCAAACAACAGGATAATCGCAAGACCGATAAGTAGAAGCTCGGTGCCTCCGAAGCTACCGATTCCTAGCAGGAGTGTGGCAAAGTTCATGTGGGGAAGACCAACAGGTCAGGTTATTGGGGTGGCAAAGCTACGTATACGCAGCCTTGTACGCTTCAGGATTGATAAAGGTACCGCATAATTTCAAAATCAGTTCCCGTTGTGCGGTTGCTGTCGGCTGAGCCACCCGGTTTGCGGTCCGGTAGCCGGGGCGTGCCCACTGCGGTCAACACTAGCCAGAAAAGGATTTCATTAAGCGGGTAATTGCCCGTATTCAACGTTTTGGCCGCCTGAGTGTGCGGGTTTGTAAGCTATTTTGGGAAAATTTACTGCTTATACCTATCAGGTGCCACCACCTTCTTTGTTTGTACCCAATGGCCACCAAACAGTCTGCTCCCGTGCGAAAGACCAAAGCCTCCTCTGCGCGTGCGGATGAGGCAAAACGCTTGGAAGTATTACATGCCTATCAAATTCTGGATACACCACCCGAATCGGTGTTTGATGACCTAGTCCGGCTGGCGGCGTTTATCTGTGATACGCCTATTTCGTTTGTTTCCCTTATCGATGAGCAACGACAGTGGCTGAAGGCTAAAGTGGGCTTGCCGGGCGTCTACAGTGCCCCCCGCGACCTTACCTTCTGTCAGTACACTATCCAGTCAAACGAGCTATATGAGGTAGAAGACGCCTCCATTGATCCGTTGTTTCGGGAGCATGCCATGGTAACGGGCGACCCTAAGATTCGTTTCTATGCTGGTTACCCGCTCATTACTGCTGAAGGCCAGGCCGTGGGTACCATCTGCGCCATTGATGTGGTTCCCCGCCAGCTAAGCGCGGCGCAACGGGAAGCATTGCGCATTCTGGGCCGGGAAGTGGTAGCCCATTTAGAGCTGCGCCGGGCGCGTATTCAGCTGGAAGAAGAAAAAACGAAGTTGGAAGGACTATTACGCATGACTAACGATGCTGCCGAGTCGCTGTATTTAAATGGTGGCCAGAATGAAATTTTCATCAAGCAGGACCACAAGCTGGTACGGGTAAAAACGACGGATATCCGTTACGTGGAAGCCTTGGGTGACTATGTGAATATTTACTCAGGCCGGGAGCGATACACGGTGTATAGCACTATGAAAGAGTTGGAGGCCAAGCTGCCGGCCCGGGAGTTTGCCCGGGTACACCGCAAATACATTGTGCGCCTCGACCGGATTATTGCCATCGAAAGCGACGCGGTAATTGTGGAGGCGGGACGTAGTGCAGAGTTGGCCACCAGCCTGCTCCCAGTTCCCATCGGTAACTCTTACAAGTCGGCTTTGCTGAGCCGTCTGAATCTTATCTAAAAGATCGTAGGAAAAGGCCGCGTCCGAATTTTTGTGCTTCACCGAGGGAAAAAAGCTATTCGGCGAATTTGCCGGCCTAAATACTAGGGCCTCCCGTATATTTCGAATGGTTATCGGGGATTGACTCCACTGTTGGCATCTGCCTTAGGTAGTCTGCTGCTTTGGGGGAGGGATTCTGGTAGCTAAGTTTGTTTTCATAGCTCAGAAAGACACCGTGCACTGTGCGGTGTTTTTTTTTGCCCCGAAGCCAGCCCGCCCGCACGGGCCTCACGCCATTACTTGCGGCCGAGCCAGTTCTCAGGATTCAGGTTGGAACTGTTATGCCACACCTGAAACTGCACCTCTGAAGTACCCTCCGCATCTGTGGAAACCGTACCGATGGTCTGGCGTGCCTGGATGGTCTGGCCTTCACTTACGCTTACGCTACGCAGCTTGGCATACACCGTGAAATAGTCGCCGTGCTGCACCATCACGATGGTGTTCATGCCGGGCACGCTGGCCACCGTGAGGACCTTGCCACTAAATACGGCCCGCACCGGCTCGCCGGCACTCGTCTGAATATCCACGCCCCGGTTTTCCACCACCACATTCTTCAATACTGGGTGGTTGTGCCTTCCGAAACGTTGGCTGATAAAGCCTTTGCCTACCGGCCAGGGTAACTGGCCCCGGTTCTCATGGAAGGAAGCCGCCAGTTCGGCCGTTTCAGGCGTCAGGGTTACCCGGTCTACCCGCTCGGCAGCCGCTTCGGCGGCGGCTTCCGCCGCTGCGGTGCCGGGTGTGCGCGAGGTGGCGGCCGGGCTCCGGCCGGGTGTAGCGGCAGCGGTGGAGCGCGCTGCATTGGCCGCTGCCCGGCGGGCCGCCGCCCGGGCGGCCCGGGCAATTTCCTCGCGGACGCGCAGAGCAATCAGGTTGTCGAGGCGGCCGATAGCCTGCTGCTTGGCTGCCAGTTCTTTGCGCAGGCTTTCTTCCTGCTGGGTAAGCTTGGTGACTACCTGATCCTGCTGGGTTTTGAGCGTGAGCAGGGTTTTCTTCTCTGAAATCTGGTTGTTGAGCAAGCTGCCTTTTTCCTCCTGCTTCTCTTTCAGGCCGACCAATTGCGTACTCAGACGTTGCTGGGTGTGGGTAATCTGGGCAGCCTGGGCCTGGCGTACTTCCGTGTATTGGCGGATGTAGCGCAGGCGCAGCATGAACTGGTTGAAGGATTCGGACGCAAACAGAAACATGAGCCGGTTGTAGCCGTTGGCTGTTTTGGAGCCGGCATAAATCAGGCGGGCATATTCGGCTTTCAGTTGCTCCAGGTTCTGGCGCGTTTTCTGGACCTGCGTCTCGGTTTGCCGCACATCGGTTTCGATATAGCGCAGCTCACTGCTGATATCCTTGATAACGCTTTGCTGCACCGTCAGCTTTTCCTTGAGGGCGTTGAGTTGTCCTACGGAGGCCTGTTTCTGCTGCTGCGTCTGGGCCAGAATACGGCTGGTTTCCCTGATGCGACGCAGTGTGGTCTGCCGCTCCCGTTCCAGCTGGGCTTTGGTTTTGCGCGTGCCGCTACGCTGTGCCCATGCCGGGTTGGCTGCCGCGCAGAGTAGCAGCAACCCCAGCAGGCCCAGTAGCCAGCTTTTACTTTTTGCGCGCATAGCCTTTCGGAACCGAGAAGGGAAATTGGAGCCGCTCTTTGTCTACATCTACTGACCGGTAGGTGAGTGTAACGGTGGTTGGCGGTGTAGTGCCTTCTTTTACCTGCACTTGGGTGGTATAGGCGAATTGCTGCGGGTTGCGCTCCAGCGTCCGGAAATCGGAATAGTCCACCGTCAGCTGGTTCTGGTTGGTTGGGGCCTGCACCTGCAGCTGCTGAATACGGCCGCCTTCCAGGTTCACGAACTGCTGCACCAACAGGCCGGCCTGTTCATAATTCACGCGCTGGGTAGGGCCTTCAGTAGTTACGGTCGGCTGGGTGGCGGCACTCAGCGGCGGCAGGTAGTTGCCCAGCAGCAGCGCCTGCAGCATATCGAAGTTAACAGGCACGTTCAGCCGCTGGCTCAGGTAGGCGAAGTCGCCGGCGTAATACTCCCGGTGCAGCTTATCCAGCACCTGTACCGAGTCGCGGGTGATATAAATCCGCCCACCTTCAATCCCGATAAGAGAAGCCGAAATCCAGATGACGCTGTCCTTGCGGATGCGTACGTTGATATTGCCGCTCTGGTCGCCGAACTGGGCTTTGCCTTTCGCGGCCAGAAAGCGGAAGTCCACGTTGGCAGCGCGCACGGCTTCGGGCATGGGCACGGAAGCGGCGGGCTTACGGCCGGGGAGCAGTTGGCGGGTACAGCTGCCCAGCAGCATTACGGCGCTCAGCAGCACCAGCACAAGGCGGTTACTCATATAGTTTTTTGTCTTTGATCTTGCGGTCAATGAGCGAAGAAGCTCCGCCCAGCTTTTTGGCGCGCTGCCATTCGGCTAGGGCTTTATCCGCTTCGCCCAGTTGAAACAGCACGTCGCCGTAGTGTTCCACCACAGTGGCATCAGTAGTGGTTTTCAGGGCCTTTTCGAACTGCTGACGGGCTCCGGCGTAATCCTTGAGCCGGTACAGTACCCAGCCATACGTGTCGAGGTAGGTGTCGTTATCCGGGTTCTGCTTTACCAGCTTACCCGCCATTTCTTTAGCCTTATCGAGCTTTTCGCCGCGCAAAGAAAGGTAATAGCTGTAGTTGTTGAGGGCCTGGGCGTTGTTGGCATCAAACGTCAGGGCCGCCTCATATGCCGCATCCGACTTGGCAAAGTCCTTTAGCTCGTGGTAAGTGTCACCTAACTGGGTGTCAAATTGGGCCAGTAATTCCGGATTATCGGTGGCGAGCTTGCGGCCGTATTCCAACGATTTTATGGCCTTGCCGGGCTGCTTCTTCAACTGGTAGCCTACCCCGTTGTAAAACCACAGGGGGGCTTGATTCGGGAAAAGCTCCAAGGCCTGCCCCGTGTGCGTGAGCAAAGAGTCTACTTGGTTCAGCTCGGCATCAATGAGCACTACCTGCTGCCAGATCTGGTAGCGCGAATTATCGAGCCGGATAGCCTGCAGGTAGTTGGCGCGCGCCGCCGCGCGGTTGCCCGTCACTGTCTGGATGTCGCCGGCAATGGAAAAAGCCTTGGCTTCTTTGGGGTGCACGCGGGTGGTAATGGCGGCCAGGTCCTGGGCCGTTTGGTTGAGGGCCGGGTTGGGCAGCTGCTTGATGTAGTCTACCAGAATGCGGACTTTGTTATCAATATCCAGCGTGGTGCTTTCAAACGCCAGCTTCAGCTGCCGCTCCGATTCCGGCGCGTTGCTTTGCTGCCGGTACACGTCGGCCAGAATCATGCGCGCACGCGGGTTGTCGGGGTCCTGCTTGAGGGCTTTTTCCGCCACCCGAATAGCATCAGGAAGCCGGTTGTTGGTGGCATACAGCTGCGCCTGTGCCAGCACGTAGCGCACTTCATCCGGGTTGGCAGTTATTAAGGCTTCCCCCTCCTGCAACGCCTTATCGAGGTTGTTCTGCTTAAGGTAAATCTGCTGCTTCTTGAACGACACCTCATCCAGCGGCCCGAATTTCTGCTCCGCCTGCTCAAACGCCGCCAACGCTTCGTTGAGCTTGCCCTGGGCCATATACAGATCGGCCAGATTGAAGAGGTAGTAATTGGAATTCGGGACGGCCTTGATGAGGGTGGTGTACACCTGGGCCGCTTCGTCGTACTGCTTCTGCGAGGCATAAATCTGGGCCAGCAACAGATAGTAGTAGGCGTTTTGCGGATCAAGCTTCACGGCTACCTGCGCGAAATTGGTGGCATCCTTGAGGTTGCCGCTCAACAGGTTGGTTTCGGCAATCTTGTAGTTGACGGCCGCGTTGGTGGGGTTAAGGGCATAGGCTTTCAGCAACCGCTCCAGGGCCTTGTTGTAATCTTCCAGCAGCAGAAACCGCACGCCGTCCACGAAGTACGCCTCGCTCATTTCCCGGTCTTTCTCCGAGAGGTTAGGCCGCTGACGGGCGGCAGCGTCCACGGCGGCGCGGCGGGCCAGTTCTTTGCGCTCCTTGCGGGTAAGCTTGCGCGGTTTGGCCGGCTTGGTTATTTCCTTAGCCGGCGTAGGGGGTGGGGCCGCTTGCTGGGCATACCCGGGCCCGGCCAGCAGCAGGCCCAGCAACAGCAGGGAAAACGCACGAAGTCGACTCATTGAAAATACTAGCGCGGACCCTGCGGCCCGCGAGTTGGAAACCAGGAAACCTAACCCCAACACGCCGGAACCCGACAAAGGTCCGCGCTACTGAAACGTCAGGCGACGCAAAAATATCACACGCGCAGCGTGTTGTAGTCGCCCACGCTCAAATCGTTAGGCTGACTGGCCACGGTGGCATGGCTGCCAATCATCGAATTGCTGATGTTGGCGTGCAATACCGAGGCCGACTGCTGCACAATGGAGTTGGAAACGACGGAATGGCGCACGTTGGTATGGTCGCCCAAGGAAACGTGCGGCCCCACCACCGAGTCGGTAATGATAACGCCCTCCCCGATATATACCGGCGGAATAAGTACGGAATTGGTGACTTTGGCGGATTCGGCCACCAGCTTCTCACCGCGCTCCTGCAGGTATTCCAGGTAGCGTTGGTTGGTGAAGACGGTAGCATCCTTATTGCCGCAGTCGAGCCACTCGGTTACCCGGCCGGGTACGAAGCTGGTACCCTTGTTCTTCATGTTTTCAAGGGCATTGGTGAGTTGGTACTCGCCTTTGTCTTTGATGTCGTTATCGAGCAGGTACTGCAACTCACTACGCAAATACTCACCGTCTTTGAAGTAGTAGATGCCGATGATGGCCAGATCCGATACAAACTCCTGTGGCTTCTCAACGAAGTCGGTAATCTGGCCCTGCTCGTTGAGCTTCACTACACCGAAGGGCTTGGGGTCATCCACGCGCTGCACCCAGATGGTGCCCTCAGCCGAGGAGTCGAGGATGAAATCGGCTTTGAACAGGGTGTCGGCAAAGGCAACAACCACTGGGCCATCCAGGGCCGACTGTGCGCACAAGATGGCGTGGGCCGTACCCAGCGGCTCATCCTGGTAATGAATGGTGCCTTTCGCGCCCACCGACTCGGCAATTTTGATCAGGCTTTGCTCTACTTCGCTACCGAAACGCCCGATGATAAAGGCCACTTCCTCCACCGGCTCACCGCATACCTTGGCAATATCTTCTACCAAACGCCGCACAATGGGCTTACCGGCAATGGGAATGAGGGGCTTGGGAACGGTAAGCGTGTGGGGGCGCATGCGCTTACCCATGCCAGCCATCGGGACGATAATTTTCATAAAATGGGAAGGTTGAGAGTTGACTGTTGAGTGGAAAGGCAGAGTGGAGAAAGAACAGCTGAAAATTGAGGCCGGAAAAGAGAAGACGAATACGATTCAACGTTCAGCCGATACACCCAGCTTTTCATTGTACGCCGGTGCTACCATAGCCGCCACTACCGCGCTGGGTGTCGGAAAGGACGGCAGCGGGTTGCCAGGTTACGGTTTCGTGGCGCGCTACTACCAGTTGCGCAATACGCTCTCCATCCTGTACTACGAACTCCTGATCCGACAGATTCACCAGAAGCACTTTCAGCTCCCCGCGGTAATCGGCGTCGATGGTACCAGGACTGTTGACTAGGCCAATCCCGTGCTTGAAGGCCAGCCCACTACGAGGCCGCACCTGCATTTCGTACCCGACTGGAATTTCCAGAAACAGGCCCGTCGGAATAAGGGCACGTTGCAGGGGCTTCAACGTAACCGACTCGGGGAGGTTGGCGCGCACATCCATTCCGGCCGCGTGGGCCGTCTGGTATTCCGGTAGCGGGTGCCTGGATTGGTTAATGACGGGAATCAGCATGAGAGAAAGGGCCACAGGCAGTTGCCGCTGGCAAAGGTAAAAAGATGTGCTTCCGGCGACGAGGAAATTTGCCGTTTGGCGAGGAAAATATGGATGATTCCGCTGGGAGTTATCTTGAAAAGTGAGCCAATCTAGCGGAATTTTACGGCTTCGTTTGGTGAAATACGCAAATCAGATGGTGCGCAGGCGGCGGCCTTCCACGGCGGCTACCAAGCCCACAAAGCCCAGTGTAAGCAGCGCGTGAAAGCCGTAGCGCGGCCAGCCTTCGGCTACCGGCACCAGCCAGCTCAGGGCCACTACCCCCACGGCCACGGCCAGCCACAGCAGCAAACGGGTCACGGGGTAGGGTACCGGAAAGTGCCGCTCACCCAGCCACCAGCACAAAGCTGCCATCATGAAGTAGCAGGCCAGCGTAGCCAGGGCCGAGCCCATGTAGCCCAGCACCGGAATCAGCAGGAAGTTGAGGGCCACGGTGAGGACCGCGCCGGCAAAGCCCAGGTAGGTGCCGTAATAGGTTTTGTCGGTGAGCTTAAACCACACCGAGAGGTTCCAATACACGCCCAAAAACAGGTTGGCCAGCAGCAGCACCGGCACCACGCGTAGCCCCTGCAGGTATTCGGGTCGTTGCAGGAATACTTTCGCTACCAGATCTACGTTCACGCTCACGCCCACAAACAGCATGGCGCAGCACAGCGTAAACCACTTGAGCACCAGGGCAAAGGTGCGGGGCGAGTTTTTATCGGTGCTCTGAGCGAAAAAGAACGGTTCGGCAGCATACCGGAAGGCTTGAATCACGAGGCTCATCAGAATGCTGATTTTATAGCAGGCGCCGTACACGCCCACCGCCGCCAGGTTACTTTGGCCGGGGTAGAATCCTTGGGGCAGCCAGCGGGGCAGCAGAATTCTGTCCAGCGTTTCGTTTACCATGCCGGCCAAGCCCATGAGCATAATAGGGTAGGCGTATTTCAACAAGGGCCGCAACGGCTCCAAGCGCAGGCGGAGGCGGATGTCCAGCAGTTCCCGGCCCAGCAGCAGCAGCGTAAAGCCCGAGGCCGCCAGATTCGATAGAAACACGTAGCCCACACCCACTGTGGGGTCATACACCATTTCCACCAAGGGCCGTAGCCCGCTTAGGTATTTACCGGCCAGCACATCGGGGCAGAGGACGATGAAAAACAGGTTCAGTCCTACGTTCAGCAGGATATTAGCCAACCGAATGGCGGCAAACTTACGGGCCTTGTTCTCCAGCCGCAGCCGGGCAAACGGAATGGCCGCCAGCGCATCCAGCCCCAGAATGGCCGCAATCCAGACGGCGTACCGCTCGTGGCCGGGGGGCAGGGCCAGCAGACTCATCAGGGGCCGGGCCAGTAGAGCCAGCCCCAGCGTAAGCACCGCACTGGAAATGAGCAGCAGCGTCATTACCCGGTTGTACAGGTCCTGCCGATCAGTGCCGGGACGGTTGGCAAAGCGGAAATAGGTGGTTTCCATGCCGTAGGTGAACAGCACGTTCAGAAACGACACGTAGGCGTACAGCCCCGTGACGATACCATACTGCGCCGCCGCAAACCGCCCCGTGTACACCGGTACCAGCAGCGTGTTCAGCACGCGACCCACAATGCTGCTCACGCCATAAATGGCCGTTTGCGAAGCCAGCCGTTTGGCAATACTCATGCAGGTTACTATAAGAATTGGGAAGTAAGAATTGAAAACTGGAAGGTTAAGAAATGAAATAACCAAGCCGGAAGCATCAGCGGATAAGACGCGGCACGTAGTGAGTTTTCATTCTTACTTCTCAATTTCTAATTCCCCCGAAACGTTGCCGGACGCTTCTCCAGGAAGGCCGTAGTGCCCTCTTTAAAGTCGGCGGAGGCGAAGCAGCGGGCAAAAGCGTCGGCCTCGGCCTGGTAACCGTCCCGGCTTTTGTCGAAGTAGGCATTCACCGCGTCTAGGCACAGCCCCACGGCAATAGGGGCTTTGGTGAGGATGCGCAGCAGCAACTGGCGCGTGAAAGTGAGCAGCTCGGCCTGAGGAACCATGTGGTTCACCAAACCCAGACGCAAGGCTTCATCAGCCTTAATCATGTCGGCCGTTAGCAGCAGCTCAATGGCTTTGCCTTTGCCGATAAGCTGGGTGAGCCGCTGAGTGCCGCCATAGCCGGGCACCAGGCCCAGGTTCACCTCGGGCTGGCCGAAGCGGGCATTTTCGGCGGCAATGCGCATGTGGCAGGCCATGGCCAACTCGCAGCCGCCGCCCAACGCAAAGCCATTAACGGCGGCAATAACCGGCTTAGGACTGCGCTCAATCAGGCTGAAGGCCTCCTGGCCCTGCAAGGCAGCCCGGCGGCCCGATACGTCGTCCAGTTTCGTCAGCTCGGCAATATCGGCCCCGGCCACAAACGACTTTTCGCCGCTGCCCGTCAGGATAATACCGCGCACCGTGGCATCATCGAGGCCCAGCTGTACGGCCGCCCGGATTTCCTCAATCGTAGCCGCATTAAGGGCATTCAGCTTGTCGGGACGGTTGATGGTGATGGTGAGCAAACCGGTTTCCGGTTCCGGCTGGTAAAGAAGATTGGTGAACGTGGTCATGGATGGTAGTGGCGTGGGATGGTAGTGGCGGCAAATATAGAATGAATTGGCGCGTACGACTGGCTAATACGGGTCGGCGTGTTTCGGCCGCAACTCAACAGGCAATGGAGCAGGTTAAGCGAAAACCGAGAATAGTTACTGGCCAGGAGCAGCACTTTTGCTGCCGTTAGCGAAATGCTGGCATCAGATGCGGAAATTTCTATATTTACCCGTCTGTACCTTTTCTCTCTCATTTTCAAACACTTCCAAAACATGGGTTTTGTCTCCGAATTCAAAGAGTTTATCTCCAAGGGTAACGTGCTCGATCTGGCAGTAGGCGTTATCATCGGCGGAGCTTTCGGCAAAATTGTCACGTCGCTCACGGATGACATCCTGATGCCTGTATTGACGCTCATGACAGGTGGCCTGGATTTTAAGGAATGGTATTTGGCCCTCGATGGGAATACCTATAACTCCCTAAAAGCTGCCCAGGACGCCAAAGCCGCTACTATTAACTACGGCCTGTTCCTTAATGCCGTAATCACCTTCCTGCTGATGGCCTTTGCTATTTTCTGGATTGTGAAACTGGCTAACCGCTTCAAAAAGCCCCAGGAAGTGGTGGTAACCGAGCCTGGCCCGACCAAGGACCAAGCCCTGCTGATAGAAATCCGGGACGCCTTGCGCAGCCGCGCGTAGTAGCCGCCACGCGTAGTTTTGGCCGGCTTCTGTTCAGTGCGCTGAATGGGAGCCGGCTTTCTTATGTCACCTTCACTGCCCATGCCTCCTTCCTATTTATTCCGCCTAAGCACGCTGGTGCTACTGGCCCTGCCCTTGGTGCGCGCCCATGCCCAGAATGATGCGCCCAACCGAGTTCCCACCCCTTTGCCGACTTACAAAATATCCGCCGAGGTAGATACCGTGCGCGGCTGGCGACGCGGCGGCGCCGGGACACTCAATTTCAGCCAGGTAAGTTTGCGCAACTGGGCTCCTGGCGGCCAAAGCTCGTTGTCGTTGCTGGCATCCGGCAATGTGTTTCTGCACTACCGGGGCCCGGAGCATACCTTCGACCTAGCCGGCAACTTCGTGTATGGGTTACTGAAGGCCGGAAAAAGCCGCCTGCGCAAAAACGACGACCGTTTGGAACTCAACGGCCGCTATGCCCGGCAGTTCACCGAAACGTTGTCGTATGCGGCCCAGGTGAACCTTAAAACCCAACTCACGCCTACCAAAGCCTTCGACAAGCCCGACTCTCTACTGTCGACGTTTTTTGCGCCCGCCTACATTCTGGCATCATTGGGCATTGAATACCGCCCCAATACCGATTTTTCGCTCCTACTCTCACCTGCCACAGGTAAGTTTACCGTAGTTGCTGATCAGGGCTTGGCTGATGCGGGTTCTTTTGGCGTACGCGGGGCCCGGCTTAATGCCGACGGCATGCCGATACCGGGTACCGGGGAACGGCTGCGTGAGGAGTTGGGGGCCTACCTCAATGCCCGCTACCGCCACGTACTGGGGCCTAACATCACCTATAATACCAAGCTCGAACTGTTCAGCAACTACTTCCACAATCCGCAGAATATCGATGTGAACTGGGAGAATCTGATTGACTTCAAAGTCAATAGGTTCGTCAGTGCCAGCGTCACCACGCTGCTGGTGTACGACGACGATATTCTGGTGCCGCTGGACCGTAATGAGGATGGTATTCCCGATGACCGGGGCCGTCGGATTCAGTTTAAGGAAACCTTGGGTATCGGCTTGACTTACAAGTTTTAGCTTAATTTGAACTACCTTTATCTGCTATCCGTTGAGCGCACAAATCAACCCCTTTACGGACTACGCACAACGAGTGCTTGCCTCTGGAATCTTGCTTTTTTTCCTCCTATGAAGAAGTTGCTTTCTGCTTTGGTCATTGCCGCTGCCGGCCTGCTGACTGCCTCTGTTGCCTCTGCCCAGAGCACAGCCACGGCCCGGGCCGATAACCCAAGCCAGCTGCAACGGGCAAATGAGGGAGGTCTGCGCAAAAACCGAAAAGCCTCGGCTACGGATATTACCCGCATGCAGCGCCGTATGAGCATGAACCCCGACGAAGTAAAGCGCGACCAGCAGATGGAAGTGCTTGAAGCTCGCTCCGGAATGGGTACGGCCAACACCAGCTTTGGCCGCTCGGCTGGCCCGGCCCGGCAGTTCGAAAAAGGCGTGGGTGGGTTTGCGGTGCGTAAGTTCAAAGACAACCGCATCGGCACAGCCCGGCAGAAGCGCGGCCAGACGCGGGCCGCCGGCTTTGTGGACCCCAAAGGCAAGCCGCTAAGCCACAAAAAGAAAAAGCACTTTCTGTTTTTCTAAGCACAGAGTAAGCAAAAGAAAAAAGCCCCGGCGCAACGCTCCGGGGCTTTTTGTTTCTTCGGCAGTACCAGGGCCACCGTTCGCCCCCGGCTTGGCCGAAGAAAGAAAGTATCGGTAACAAGCGTATAGATCAGTGGCGGGGGCGGGGCATGCTGGGCCAGATTTCCCGGCGGGCAGGCCGATTCGCCGCCGTCACTATGCGGAAGGTATCAGCTTTCATAAGTCGGCAGGCCTTGTGCAGTAGCGCAGCTGAACGGGAATCTGTGCTACGGATGGGTACCGCTGCCAGTTCCAGCTGCGCACTGCCAGAGTCCGGCAGATGAGTGCAGCCTGGCGCCGTCGTCAAAAGTGAGCATAACAGGTAAATGCGCATCTTCATGGCCCCGGGCTCAGCATGTGAAAATGAAAGGCAGCAGCCAGCTTGGCGAGCTTAGAACCGGGCTGTCAGCCCTAGTTTCAGGTAGCTCATATCGTAACCGGCTTCTGCAAACCCACCAATGTTGTCCGTCAGAAAATAACGGGCACCTATAAAAATTCCTGCTTCTGCATTGGCTCCGCCGTAAGAGTTGTCATAGCGGCCACCCAGGGCGTCCGAATAATACGTGTCTTTGTAACGTTCAATACGCACCCCCAGGCTTACCCCAGCGTAGGTATCCAGCTTGTTGTTCTGGAGCAGATCATAGTGATAGGTGCCGCGCACCAGCATAATTACGTTGTTCCATTGGGCCTTGTAGTCGGTGCCGGGATAGTCGTAATGGTACCCCTTGTACCCAATTAGTCCACCTATGCCAATTACGCCGGGACCTATCCCGTCAAGTATCCCTTTCTCGAGTGACAGACTCGCCGCTGGTGTCGATTTCAACGAGCCGCCAAAGCCATATCCATACCCTAAGCCCAAACCAATGCCCAGATTCACCATGGTAGTGCCCTTCCGGAAAAGACCAACTGCATTCTGTGTCTGCACAGAGGAGGTAGGAGCCGGTTGTGCTACCGGGGCTGCTGGAACCGGCTTGGCTGCAGGCTTAGCCGCCGGAGAAGGTCTAACCGATCCGACAGGTTTGACCACCGGCTTAGGAGCACCTGAACCGGCGGGTCTGGCGGTAGCGGTGACGGGCTTACTGGTGGGTTTAGGTTTGGTTTGAGCCCAAGCCGCTGGAGTTGCCAGGGTAGCTAGAGCAAGCAGCGCAGTAGTTGTTTTCACAGTAGTAGGGTAAAAGGGCCGGATATTACGGTTGAGTTACTGCCAAATGCAATAATTTATACAACCGATTCAAAACTACCACTTCTGCCTGCTGCCGTCAATAGCATAATGATGTGAATGGACAGTCCTACGCTGCACAACGCAAATCGGCCCCTACCTGTGGAGGTAGGGGCCGATTTGCGTTGGTAGGAAAAGTGAAAGAACAGACGGTGCTTACAGCGTCCGTTTTACTTCCTGCTCTTCGAAACCTTCAATATTATCATTCTCCTGGAGGTCATTGAAGCCTTTCAGCGAGATACCGCATTCGTAGCCTTGGCGTACTTCCGACACATCGTCTTTGTAGCGCTTGAGGTCCTGGATTTCGCCCGAGTACACCACAATGCCATTGCGCACGAGGCGAACCTTGGTTTTGCGGGTGAACGTGCCGTCCGTTACCATACAGCCGGCAATGGTGCCCACTTTGGTAATGTTGAACACCTGACGAATCTCAGCGTTAGCTACCACAACTTCCTTCACCGTCGGGGCCAGCATGCCTTCCATAGCATCCTTCACCTCGTTGATGGCGTTGTAGATAATCGAGTAGAGGCGGATGTCGATCTGCTCCTGCTCGGCCAGCTTGCGGGCACTCTGCGAGGGACGTACCTGGAAGCCGATGATGATGGCGTCGGAGGCCGAGGCCAGCAACACGTCGGTTTCCGAAATGGCCCCCACGCCTTTGCTGAGGATGTTCACGGCTACTTCCGGCGTGCTCAGTTTCAGCAGGGAGTCGGCCAGTGCTTCCACCGAGCCATCCACGTCGCCTTTCACAATGACGTTGAGTTCCTTGAACGAACCGATAGCCAGACGGCGACCAATTTCGTCCAAGGTGATGTGCTTTTTGGTGCGCATGCTCTGCTCACGGGCCAGCTGCTGACGCTGGGTGGCCAGTTCGCGGGCTTCGCGCTCCGTTTCCATCACCTGAATCTTGTCACCGGCCTGGGGCGCACCTGTCAGACCCAATACCTGCACCGGAGTTGCCGGGCCGGCCTGTTTCATCTTCTTGCCCCGGTGGTCGGTCATGGCCTTCACGCGGCCGAAGTGCGGCCCCGCCAGTACCATATCGCCCACTTTCATGGTGCCGGTCTGCACCAGAATGGTGGTCACGTAGCCCCGGCCTTTATCAAGCGAGGCTTCGATAACCGTACCTACCGCGTTGCGGTCCGGGTTGGCTTTCAGCTCCAGAATCTCGGCTTCCAGCAGGACTTTCTCCAGCAGGTCGTCGATACCAATACCGGTTTTGGCCGATACTTCCTGGCTCTGGTACTTACCCCCCCATTCTTCCACCAGCACGTTCACAACCGACAGTTCTTCGCGGACCTTATCGGGGTTAGCGCCAGGCTTGTCAATCTTGTTAAGTGCAATGATGATAGGCACCCCAGCAGCCTGAGCATGGTTGATGGCTTCCTTCGTCTGCGGCATTACTGAGTCGTCGGCTGCTACCACGATGATGGCAATGTCCGTCACCTTGGCACCACGGGCACGCATAGCGGTAAATGCTTCGTGACCCGGCGTATCAAGGAAAGTGACGCGCTTACCCGATTTGGTCATTACGTCGTAGGCCCCGATATGCTGGGTGATACCGCCGGCTTCGCCTTTTGCCACGCTCGCACTTCGGATGTAGTCAAGCAAGGAGGTCTTACCATGGTCGACGTGACCCATAATGGTCACGATGGGAGCCCGCGGCTGCAGATCCTCTTCGTTGTCTTCAATTTCGATGGTGGTATCCTCTTCCTCAGCGGACAGGAACTCCACATCGTAGCCAAACTCGTCGGCAATAACCGTAATGGCTTCGGCATCGAGGCGCTGGTTGATGGATACGAACATGCCCATGTTCAGGCATACCTTAATCACATCATTCACCGATACATCCATGAACGACGCTAGGTCGTTGGCCGAAATAAACTCGGTTACTTTCAGCGTTTTGGCATCTAGCTCGTTTTGAGCCCGCAGAGCCTCGCGGTCCTCCGCGGCCATGTTGCGCTTATCGCGGCGGTATTTGGCGCGGTTTTGCTGCTGGCCACCACGGCCACCACTGAGCTTCGCCAGCGTGGCCTTGATCTGCTCCTGAATCTGTTTGTCGTTCTGCTCAGGCGTAAGGGCCGGAGCCGGCTGACGGTTGCCACCGCCCTGCTGACCGGGGCGGTTTCCGCCGGGACCACCCGGACGGTTTCCACCGGGGCCGCCGGGACGGTTGCCGCCCATCGGACCAGTGCCGGTGGGGCGGTTGCCGCCGCCCTGCTGGCCAGGCCCGTTAGTGGCACCACCCTGTTGGCCGGGGCCTGACATGGGAATGCGCTGACGCTTCTTTTTATCGGCACCGGCACCCAGGCCGCTCTTGCGCACATCAGATGAGGCAACGGGACGAGCCCCGCGGCCACCACCACCACCACGCCGCGACGAATCAAGGGGAAGCTCAATCTTGCCGAGCACCGTCAGACCTTTCAACTGATCGGCTTTAGCTACAATGGTGCCTTCTTCCGTGGCCTCGGGAGCCGCTGGAACAGCTTCCGGCGCGGCGGCCGTCACGGCTGCTACTTTCGGAGCTTCAGCTACCGGCGCAGGCTTGGGTGCTTCCGGGGCCTTGGGCGTTTCAGGAGCGTCAGTAACCGGAGCAGCGGGAGCCTTGGGAGCTTCCGCTGCTTTGGCTAGCTCAGGCATCTTGGAGGCTTCAGCTACCGGCGCGGGAGCCGACTTGGGAGCTTCCGGCACTTTAACGGGCTCGGGAGCTTTGGGAGCTTCTGCTGCCGGTGCAGGCTTAGGGGCCTCGGCTGCAGGCTGAGGAGCGGCCGGACGCACTGGGCGGCCTTTGGCATCCAGCTCAATTTTGCCGAGCACTTTCAGGCCCGGTACCCGTGCCGGTTCCTCAACTGGCGTGGGGACCGGTGCGGGAATGGGAGCGGGAGTTGGCTTGGGCACCTCGGCTACCGGAGCCGGCTGGGCCGTGGGGGCAGAAACCGGGGCAACCGGTTTAACGGCCGGAGCAACTGGTGCCGGGGCCGGTTTGGCGGGTTCAGCCGCGCGGGCATGGGCGGCCTGAGACGCTGCCGCTTCCAGCTCGCTCTGGCGCTTGGCCTGACTTACTTTGGCAGCCTCCATTTTATCCTGCGCCGACGACGCAAAAGCCTTCTCCAGCAGGGAAACCTGCTCGGACGACAGCTTTGTCGTGGGTTTGTTTTCGATGGAATGCCCTTTTCCCGCCAGAAAATCCACGATGGTGGATAATCCAACGTTCAGGTCTTTGGCCGCCTGATTCAGCCGTTTGGTTGCTGCTTCCGCCATTCTATGCTCGCGAACGATACTCTTATCTTGGTGCAAAGGTACTAACTTAAATCTTGCCGGGCGACGTTGAAATCAGGCCACCCGGCTCAATCTCAACGCCCTTGCCGTACCGGCCGCCGCGCACTCATTGCGCGGCGCCGGAATTTGGTGCTTCTTCTTGCTGTTCTTCGTCGGCGCTGTCCTCAAATTCCTGGCGGATTACGCGGAAGAGTTCTTCTACGGTTTCCTCCTCCAGCTCGGTGCGGCGCACGATGTCTTCTTTGCTCACGGCTAATACGGACCGGCCGGTGTCGAGGCCGATTTTCTTCAGCTCCTCCAAAATCCAGCCTTCAATTTCGTCCTGGAACTCGTCCAAGGCAATATCTTCCTCAAAATCACCGGCGTCGCGGAAGACGTCGATTTCCATGCCTACCAACCGCGAAGCCAGCTTGATGTTGGCGCCGCCCCGGCCAATGGCCAGCGACACCTGATCGGGCTTCAAGAACACCGAAACACGACCGGTTTGTTCGTTGATTTTCATCGACGTGAGCTTGGCCGGCGACAAAGCCCGGGCGATGTACAGCTCCAGGTTATCGGTGTAGTTGATGATGTCGATGTTTTCATTCTCCAACTCACGCACCACGGCGTGGATACGGGAGCCTTTCATACCTACGCAGGCACCAACGGGGTCAATACGCTCATCGAAGCTTTCCACGGCCACTTTGGCCCGCTCGCCGGGCTCACGCACGATGTTTTTGATGCTGATGAGGCCGTCGAATATTTCGGGTACTTCCTGCTCCATGAGGCGCTCCAGGAAAGCGGGAGCAGCGCGGGAGAGGATGATTTTGGGCGTGCCGTTTAGTACGTCCACACGGTGTACCACCGCCCGGATGCTGTCGCCTTTGCGGTAGCGGTCCTTCGGGATTTGCTCGCCTTTGGGCAACACCAGTTCGTTCTCGTCCTTATCAAGGATGAGGGCTTCGCGGCCCCATACCTGATAGACCTCGCCTACCACTACTTCACCGACCTGGTCTTTGTAGGCCTGATAGAGGTTGTCGCGCTCCAGGTCTTTTACGCGCTGAATCAGCGTCTGGCGGGCCATAAGCACGGCACGGCGGCCGAAATCTTCCAGCTTCACCTCTTCGGCTACCTGCTCGCCAATCTCGAAGTCGGGCTCAATCTTCTGGGCTTCAGCCAGCGGAATCTTGTCGAAGTCCCAGATATCCTCTGAGTTATCGTCCACGATTTCGCGGTTACGCCAGATTTCCAGGTCGCCCTTGTCCACGTTCAGAATCACGTCGAAGTTAGAGTCGTCGTCATACTTCTTACGGATCATCGTGCGGAACACTTCCTCCAGAATGCTCATCATCGTGGGCCGGTCGATGTTTTTCGACCGGGCGAATTCGGCAAACGATTCAATCAGGACGTTGCTGTTCATATAAACGCTGATTTAGACTGATTTTTTTGGTTTCACAGCTTCCTGCAGATGATTTTCAAGGAGTTGTTGTCAGGTTCCCAGTAGCTGGAGTAGCCGGATCAGGAGAACAACAAATCTGAGAAATCAATGCACGTTGGTGATACTTATTTAAACGAAATGACCACTTTGGCCTCGTTGATATCGGTGAAGGGAACCAGCACGGGAGGCAGGATCTTCTTCTTGCTTTTTTCTTTTACTACTTCAGCCAACTGAATGCCCGTGGCTTCAGTCGCTTCCAGGGTACCGGTCTTCTCGGTGCCATCCTGGAGTTTAAGGGCCAGTGTACGGCCGATGTGGCGAGTATACTGGCGCGGGTCACGTAGCGGCAGATCGGCTCCGGGCGACGTGACTTCCAGCGTGTAGCTAAGCTCCTCACCGTATTCCTCCTCGATGCGGCGGGCCAAACGACGGCTTACCTGCGCGCACTCGTCGATACCCAGACCCTGTTCCCCATCGAGTGTGACGGTGACTTTGGGGCGAATGGCATCCGACACGGCCAAATCCACGACAAACAGGTTGCCGTTGATGGGCAGGCTGCTCTCAAGGAATTCGGAAAGGCGGGCGCGGTCAAGTTTCATAGGCGAGGCAACGGGTGATAAAAGAAAGAGGGGACTATCCGTCCCCTCAGTTCGTGTTGTAGCTTACTGGTGCAAATATACGATAAGAAACCGCCAAAAGCAAGCCTCAAACCCTCAGCGCTGGATGGTAACCCATCCTTTAACGGCATGGCCGTCGGGAGTGCGCAGCAGGTAGTAATACACGCCATCGGGCAGGCCGGCTCCATCCCAGTTATTGAGGTAATGGGCCGCTTCAAAAACCTTGTTGCCCCACCGCGAAAATACCTGCAGCTGCCCCGGGCAAGCTGTGCGAACAACGAAAAACTGGTTCTTATCATCGTGGTTGGGAGTGATGATGTTAGGCGGCAGCTCAGTGGCAATTACCTCCACGGTGGGCAGACTAGCGGTTTCAGTGCATCGGCCGGCATTGAAGGATGTAGTGACTCGTGGCTGATAGGTGCCGGCCTGGGTGTACGTGTGCGTGACGGTGTTGCCGGTAATGGCGGGGGTACCGTCGCCAAACTCCCAGCTGGAGGTTGGGGCACCGCCACTGAAGGTGAGTGTAAGCGGGCTCAAGCGGTTTTCGGGGCAGCCAGCGGGCGTCCATACGGGGGCAGTGGCCGGGGGGGCTGCTATGCTCACGCGCCGGGAGCCGGTATTCAGACATACGCCAGGAACGGTGTAGGTCAGCGTGCTGCTTCCGCTGAAGCTCACTGAGGGTGTGAAAACGCCATCAGGCGTAATGCCGGAGCCGCTCCAGGTTCCGCCGGCCGGAGTGCCACGCAGGCGGAACGGGCGGGTAGTGCCGGGGCAGAGCAGAGTGTCGGGGCCGGCGTTTACGCTGATGGGGGCGCTGACGGTAACGGTGATGGTTCCGGTGTAGTCACAGAGGCCGCCGCCGGTACGGTACAGGAGCGTGTGCGTGCCAACTCCGGCCAACGAAGGGCGGAAGGTGAAGCCCATACTGCTCGGTCCCTGTACGCCGGGGCCGCCCCAGTAAGCCACGCTCGGCAGGAGTATTGGCGTTGTGTTGGTGGTACAGTAAGCGGGCAGTACCGGGGGAGTGAAGGTGGGCACCGGCAGCACGTAGGCCTGCATCGTGCTGCTGCTGGTGCAGCCCCCGGGTGCGGTAACCGTGTATGTAAGCGTCTGGATACCCAGTAAGCTGACTGTTGGGGTGAAGGTGAATCCCCCGGTCACTGACGTGGCAACACCAGGCCCCGTCCAGACACCACCTGCGGGAGTACCCGTAAGCGCCTGCGGCCCGGCTCCGGCGCAGACGTTAAGGCTGGCCCCGGCAAAGGCTTGGGTTACCGTGACGGTTCGAGTGGTTTGCAGACGGCAGCCACTGGCATTGACGGTGTACACCAGTGTGTGCGTTCCGGGGCCAGCCAACGAGGCAATGAATAGGTTGCCGCTTACGCCCGGCCCGGAAAAGGTGCCGCCCGCTGGGGTGGCACTCAGCGTCACCGGAGCCGGGTTGGTCGGACCCAAGCAGAAGCTGGTCTGGGCCGGAGCGGTAAAGGTAATGGGGGGCGACGGAACCACTGTGAGGCGAAGCGACGAAACCCCGCCGCACGGCCCCACGCCGGTAACGGTGTAGGTAAGCGTTTGGGTGCCCAGCAATGCCTGGGTAGGCGTAAACACGAAGCCCGCCGCCACGGACCCCGACACGCCCGGCCCGGTCCAGATGCCGCCGGCCGGGCTGCCTTGCAGCGGGACCGGGGCGGAGGCCACGCACACGGTCTGGTCGGTGCCGGCTACTACATCAACGGTTTCAAAATTGAATTTGAAAGCGGCATTGTTGCAGTTAACGCTGGCATTAAAGGTCGAATAATAGCCGGCTCCCGGCGGAATAGGCCAGCTGCTGGAGCCGCCGCAGCCCCCGCATACGGCCTGGTACACTACTCCGCGCGGATCGAAACGGGAAGTGCCGCCATCTACGTGGTCCTGGCTGGTACCCCCGAAAAAGGTAGCGTAATCGAGGTTACGGGCCCCGGCGGAGAGTTGCAGCAGGTAAAAGTCGCTGCCATCAGTGGTGCGCTGCGTGGCGTTAGTAGTGGTAGGCATGCCCAGTACGTTGCCGTTGCCGTAGCCGACGTTGTTGCCCCCGCCCCAGCCGCTCACGTAAATTCGCTCACACTGGTCTACCAGAAACGCCGTGGGCGAGAGGTCGATGGTTGCCCGGCCGCTGCCGAAAGTGGTAGCAAACTCGGTAGTGGTCAGGTCGGCGTTGAACTTGTGAATGAACTGGCGGCTGTTGGCCACGCCGTAGCGGTTGCCCACGGTAGGGTAAGCACCCATCGTCTGGCCCAGCAGGTATACGCCGCCGCTTTGGTCAAGCTGCACAAAATAGGCCTGATCATAAGCCGACGTGCCCACCACCGTTGCTTTTTCTAGTACCGAGCCGGAACTGCTGATGCGGGCGACAAACCCATCGGCGTCGCCCCGCTGGGCGGGCTGCACGGTGCCGGGCGTTACCGGGAAGTTGGGGCTGGTGGTACCTCCGGCTACGTACAGCCGACCGGCCGCATCGAGTTGCAAGGAGTAAGCGGCATCTGGTTGGTTGCCGCCCAGCTGACTGCTCCATACTACTTGGTCGAGGCTGGGCGTGAGCTTGGAAACTACCGCGTTGAGGCCGGGGGTGTAGGGTTGGAAGTTATTGCGCGCCGGGAAATCTGAGGAAGAGGTATTTGAGGCCAGGTACACGTTGTTCTGCGCATCCACCAGAATATCCCCCCGAAACTGGTCGCCGTAGTTGCGCAGCAGGTTGAAGCCGAAGCTGGTATTAGGTAGCACGCCTTCGTTGCCGGCCCCGCCCAGGTACGTAGACGCCACCAGCCGGGAGCCATCGGCACTGAGCCGTACCACCGCCAGATCGGACCCCTCGGGCATATTGGAGGGAGCGTAGCCGAAAAACGGATTGATGGCCGAGCCCCCGTTGAAGGTGCGGTCCAGCGCGCTGGCCGTGACAGGGAAGTTGTTGGAACCGGTAGCCGCCAGGATCAGCAATTCGCCCAGACTGTTTACAACCAGACTCTGCGGAAAATCGGCCCCGCTGCCGCCCAGATAGGTGGCCCACACCCGGGCGGCCGGGCCGCGGGCCGTTGTGTTGTACTTGATGAGGGCAATATCGGTGGCACCGGCAAACTGCGTGCTGTACGCGCCCGGACTGGTAGGGTAGCCCAGCGCAAAGACGATGCCGCCGGAGTAGAGGTTGCCCTGCTGGTCGTAGGTGGCCGTGAAGCCCCAGTTATCGGTGGCAGAGCCGGTAAACGTGGAAAATACCACCGTCGGGTCGATAATCAGCGGCCGGCTTGAGTCGTACTTGCCCAGATGGAAGCTTACTTCCTGGTTGTGTAGCACGTAGGCGCAGGGCACGGCTTGGCGCTGGCCATTGGCATTCAGCTGCCACGCTTTGGGCGCTAATTCCCGTAAGGTTCCTACCGAGGTCTGGATTTCCAGGTGGCCTTCGGGCGTCAGGCGTAGCGCATCGGCTCCGTGGTAGCGCAGCCGGATGGTAGCCGGCCGGGCCTGGGGGGCCAGCTCGAAATCGTATTCCAGCTGTTGCTGCTGGTTTTCATAGAACTTTACCTCAACCCCGGGCCACACGTTGCGGTACTGCAGCTGCCGGAACCCTGCTACGTGCGTGGCCCACTGGGAAGGGTCGGAGCCGCGCAGGTAGTTGCGTATTTCCCCGGTAGCTGCCGACGGCAGCACCACGGGCTGCGCGGCCTGCACAAACTCCACCCGCAAGGCATGGACTCGGAAGGCTTCAGGAGTACTTCCCGCGCGGGGTGTAGCCGTATGCGGGTGCGGAAAGCCGGTAGTGAGGGCATAAGTAAGGCCGCCAGGCTCCAGGAAAAGCCGTCCACCAGGCACATCCGCCGCGTACAGGACGGGCGCCGGCCACTGGCCTTTGTTCTCGATAAACTCCAGGTGCCGGTCGGGGGTAGGGGCACTGGCCCGGGCCAGCAGATTAGGCAGCCATAACAGGCAAACAAACAGATACAATTGCTTCATATACGCAGCAAGCCGGATAACAGTAATAGCAGCAAAGCTACACGTTATCCGGCTTGCGTTTGCCTGTTCCAAGGCATTAAACTGGTATTTATCGTTGCACTGTTACCCAGCCTTTCACGGTGCGGCCCTCGGCATCTTTAAGGTGATAATAGTAGAGGCCATCGGCCAGCGCATCGGCCCGCCAGTCGTTACGGTAGTTATCGGTTTCGTACACTTTATTCCCCCACCGCGAGAATACCCGCAACGTAGCGGGTCGGCAGCTAAAGCGCGGAATGAAGGTTTCGTTTTTGTCGTCGTGGTTGGGCGTAATGATGTTGGGCACGAACACCTCGCCTACCACCACCGGCACAAAGCTGGTTTCTACGGTGCAGTTGGCGTAGCGGGCCGTGAGCTTCACGGAATAGGTACCGGGGTTTTCGAACAGATGCACCGGCTTCTCCTCCGTTGATGTGGGACTGCCGTCACCAAAATCCCACACGTAGGTGCCGCCCGTCAGCACGGGCTCAAAGGGACAGTTGAAGGGAGCCAAGCCGGTATACTGCGGAAAGCTGGTACACTCCGGCACACTAAGCGGGAAGTTGACGGCGGGGGAAGGGGCCAGCAGTACCTGCCGGGTGTCGGTAGCGGTGCAGCCGTTTTCCGTGACGGAGTAAGAAAGTGTGAAAATGCCGCCGCGCAGGTTGGTATTGGGTGGGGTGAATAACCCGCCCGGCGTGACGCCGGTGCCGCTCCAGGTACCCCCGGCCGGGGTGGCTCCGGTAAACTGCACCGGCTGGGTCTCATACGCGCAGAAGGTAAGGTTGGGGCCAGCCTCGGGCTGAGGAAGTGGATTGACCACTACGGTACGAGTGGCGGTGCCGCACCCCAGCGTATCGGAGTAGGAGTAGGTGAGGGTGTGGGTGCCCGCCCCGGCCTGTTGCGGGTTGAACACGTTGCCGGTCAATCCTTTGGTGGTACTCCAGGTGCCACCGGCAGGCGTGGCCTGCAGGGTTACGGGCGCTCCATTGGCGCATTGCGGCGGTACCGGACTGATGTTCATGGTCAGCTCTGGCGTCACAATCATGCGCAGGGGCCGGGTGCTCCGGCAGATGCCGGTTGTCTGCACGGAATATTGGAGAATATTACGCCCCACCAGGGCCGCAGTGGGCTGAAACTGGAAGGTGCCGTTGCTGAGTTGGGTAACGCCGGGGCCGGTCCAGGTACCACCGCTGGGCTGCCCGCCTAACACCACCGGCGCACTGCCCACGCACACGTAGCGGGTAGGCCCTGGGTCGGCAACCACCAGCCCGAAGCTTATGGCGAAGGCGGCATTGTTGCAGTTGGTGCTGGCGTTGGTGGTGGTGTAATAGTTGGCGCCGGGTGGGCGCGGGAAACCCTGGGTACCAGTGCACCCGCCGCACACGGCCTGGTACACAACGCCTTTCTTATCGAAGCGCGAAGTGCCGCCGTCCACATGCTCGCCTCGCCCGCCGTTTTCCCCGAAGAAGGTAGCATACTCCAGCCCCGTCATGCCCGCCCGAAACTGAGCCAGGTAGAAGTCACTGCCATCGGTAGCAGCCTGCACGGCATCGGACGTGACTGGCAGGTTGCGGGTGGAGCCGCCGCCGAAGCCGGCGTTGTTGATGCCGCCCCAGCCGCACACGTATACCCGCTCACAATCATCGACCAGAAAAGCCGTGGGCGAAATGTCGTATCCCGACAGCGCAGAGCCGAAAGTGGTGCTGTACTCAGTGGTACTGAGGGTTGCGTTGATCTTATGAATAAACTGGTGCGCTCCTCGGATACCATACCGGCCCAGGGTAATGGGGTACGCATTGGAACTGGTCTGGCCCAGCACGTACACGTCGCCGCTGGCGTCCAGCTGCAGAAAAAAGGCCAGGTCGGCGGCGGCGGTGCCCAGGTACGTAGCATAGCGCAACGCGGTGCCGGCCGGAGTCAGGCAGACCACAAAACCGTCCCGTCCACCCGATGCCTGCGGCTGCAACGCCCCCGTCACGGTAGGGAAGTTGGGGCTGTCGGTGGTACCGGCCACGTAGAGGTGCCGGTCGGCCGTGAGCTGGACCGAGAAGGCCGCATCGGCCCCGCTGCCACCCAGATAAGTGCTCCAGAGTAACTGGTTGAGCAAACGCGGCAGTTTGCACACTACCGCATCGGAAGTGCCTTGGCGGGTGGCCTGCACGGGCTGCGCCGTTGGGAAGTTGTTGCTCTGCGTGACAGAAGCTAGGTACACGTTATTGTCGCCATCGGTGAGAATATCTCCCCGGAATGGGTCACCGTAGTTATTGACCAGGTTGAGGTTCAGCCCGTCGTTGCTGGTGCCGCCCAGGTACGTGGATGCCACCATGCGGGAGCCATCGGCACTGAGGGTGGTCACAAATAGGTCGGAGCCGTTGCTGTAGCCCATCGGAGTCGTGAGCCCGCCTCCCAGCGGATTGACGCCGGAACCGCCCTGGAAGGTGCGTTGCGCGGCCCCGGCCGACACCGGGAAATTTCCCGAGCCGGTGGTGCCCAGAATAACTAATTCTCCTAGGCCGTTTACTACCAAGCTATGTGGCGCATCGGTATTGCTGCCGCCCAGGTAAGTAGCGTAGATGCGCGCGGCCGGCCCCGAGGTGGTCATGCGGTACTTTATAATGGCCACGTCACCGGCCCCGGCAAAGGAAGTCTGAAAAGCCCCCGATGAGGTTGGGTAGCCCACCCCAAACGCCACGCCGCCTGAGTACATGTTGCCCTGCGCGTCGTATGTCGCCGTGAAGCCCCAATTATCGGCCGTAGAGCCGGTAAACGAAGAAAACAGCACAGTAGGGTCGATGGTAAGCGGGAGCTTGGAGTTGTAGCTGCCCAACACGAACCGCACCGTCTGGTTACGCAGTTCGAATCGGCAGTTCACGGCCTTTCGCTCGCCGGACGGCAGCGTTTGCCAGGCTCTGGGGGCCTGTTCCGTTACGTTGCCCACGGAGGTCTGAATCAGCAGGTGGCCTTCCGGGGTGAGGCGTACGGCTTCGGGGCCGGTGTAGCGCAGCCGGATATTGTCGGGGCGGGCGCCGGGGGCCAGCAGGAAGTCGTATTCCAGGTGCTGCTCCTGATTTTCGTATACCTGCACATCAATACCAGGGTACACTTTGGTGTAGTGCACCTGCCGGAAGCCGTGTACTTCGCTGGCCCACTGCTGCGGGTTGCTGCCCTGGAAGTAGTTGCGGGTGCCGGCCGTAGGCTGCTGCGCCTGCACCACCGCCTGCGCGTTGCCGCCCTCAAACGTAACCTTGTAGGCGTGGCCGCGCAACGGTGCGGCCGGTTCCGGCTGGCGCGGAGCCGCCGGGCCGGCCTCGTGCTGATGGGAGTTGGCCGCCAGGGCCGCCGGGTCCAGAAAGGAATAGGTGAAGCCGCCCGGCGTGAGGTAGAGCCGCCCCCCGGGCAGCTCGGCCTGGTAGCGCACCGGCGCGGGCCACTGGCCTTTGTTCTCCACAAATTCCAGGCTTTTATCCGGCTCCGGAGCCTTTGCCGGGCGCGGCGCGGCCTGCAGAAAAGCCGGGTATAAGAGCAATAAAATCAGGGTAGAAAGTCGGGGCATACACGCAATGAATAAAGGAAAATAAAGGTACGCAACGCAGCGCGCAAAACTCAGGCCACTTACCGGGGCGGCGGGCTGCTGCGGAACGGCTACCTTTGCCAGCCTGATCAACTCTGCCTCTGAAAGGTTGCCTGTGCGTCGTTCGTTTGCCTTTAAAAGTACCGTGTTGGTAATGGGATGGGTGCTGGCGGCTATTGCCTGCGCCCAGATTCCGGCCTACACCTTCTGGCCTGCTATTTTCGGGGCCCTCACGCTGCCGGTAGCCCTGGCCCTGAATCTGCTGCTGATAGGCTACTGGCTGTTGCGCCGCTGGCCAGTAGCCCTCCTGCCACTGGCTCTGGCGGTACTTACCTGGCCGCATTTTCAGCGGGGGCTGGCGCTGCACCCGTTGCGGGTAGCTCCGCAGGCTGCGGGCGGGGCAAGTGGCCCCATTGTGAAGGTGCTGTCGGCGAATGTGCGCATCTTTAATGTGTACCCGCAGCTGCGTAATGAGGGGCTGCAGTCGTCGCGGGCTATGATTCAGTGGCTACAGGAAAACCCGGCCGATATTCTGTGCCTGCAGGAGTTCTACAACGAGCCCGCCGGGACCCGTAGCCGCGACGGGCAGGTGTTCCGCAGTATCGAGAAAATCGGGCGCGACGCCGGGCGGGAGGCGTTTCTGTCCAAAACGCTTACCAACAGTGCCGGGGCCGAGTTTGGCATGGCTATGTTCTCGCGTTTCCCCATCGTTAATAAAGGCACCATCCACTTCGGTAAGCTAACGCAGAACCACGCCATGTGGGCCGATGTGCAGCTGCCTTCCCGCGACACCATTCGGGTGTACAGCTTCCATCTGCAGAGTATGAGCATGGATGAGAAGGACATTGTGGACAGCTACTCCAGCAAGGCTGGCCTCAAGCAGAAAGGCGTAGGGCTGCTGCGCCGATTTAAGCGTGGAGCCATTGCCCGACACTGGCAGGTGGATACGCTGGTGCGCCGCTTCGAGCGGTGCCGCTACCCCATTCTGCTCTGCGCCGACCTCAACGACGTGCCCTACAGCTACAGCTACGACCAGCTGGCTGACCACTTCCAGAACGCCTGGGCCACCGTGGGCAACGGCGTGGGTAGTACCTACAACGGCCGCCTGCCCTTCGTGCGCATCGACAACCAGTTTGCCAGCCCCCGCTTTACTGTCAACGACTTCTGGGTCCACTACGAAATACCGTATTCTGACCACTTTCCTACCACAGCCACTTATCAACTGCAAAAGGCGGCAGCCAAGCGCTAAATATTCTGTTGTTATATACTGTTTGGTTGAGCCTACATACTGAATGCTGAACTTTATAGACTGCACACCGGAAGTTTTGTACTACTTGTGCTGGGTTTAAAACTTTGTTACCTGTTTTTTAGCGCATTCTGCCGCCGTTCTGCCCGCAACGCGGTTATGCAAGGCCGATGCCGCGCTGGCTGCCGGTTCGGGTTATAAAATCTGTGCCCTCCACCCATTCTGCAAAAACTGCGGTTACTTTTGCACCCATGCAGCACCCACTTTCGCTCTACAACACCCTTACCCGCCGGAAAGCCCCGTTCGAACCCCTCAATGCGCCCTTCGTAGGGGTGTATCTGTGCGGCCCTACGGTGTATAACGAGGCCCACGTTGGCAACGCCCGCGGACCAGTGGTGTTTGATGTGCTGACGCGCTACCTCCGCCACCTGGGCTACACGGTGCGCTACGTGCGCAACATCACCGATGTCGGCCACCTGGAAGGCGACGCTGACGAAGGCGAAGACAAAATCGGGAAAATTGCCCGGGCCCAACAGGTAGAGCCAATGCAGGTAGCCGAGGGCTATACTAACCTCTACCAGAACCATATGGAGGTACTGGGCTGCCTGCCTCCCGATATCACGCCCCGGGCCAGTGGCCACATCATCGAGCAGATTCAGATGGTGGAGGAAATCATCAAGAACGGATTTGCCTACGAGTCCAACGGCTCAGTGTACTTCGATGTGCCGGCGTACAACGCGGCCGGCCGGGGCTACGGCAAGCTCTCCAACCGCGTGGTGGAAGAGCTGCTGGCCGGCTCCCGCGATAACCTGGCCGGTCAGGAGGAAAAGCGCAGCCCCTTGGATTTTGCCCTTTGGAAAAAGGCCGATGAGCGCCACCTCATGCGGTGGTCCTCGCCCTGGAGCGACGGATTTCCCGGCTGGCACCTGGAGTGCTCGGCCATGAGCCGCAAGTACCTCGGGGCCGAGTTCGACATTCACGGCGGCGGGCTGGACCTCATGTTTCCCCACCACGAGTGCGAAATTGCCCAGAGCCAGGCCTGCAACCACCCCACCGACGAGGCCCGGGTGTGGATGCACAACAACATGATTACGGTGAACGGGGCCAAGATGAGCAAGAGCCTCGGCAACTTCATCACCATCAGCCAGCTCTTCGACGGCAGCAACGCCACGCTGGCCCAGGCCTACTCCCCCATGACGGCCCGGTTCTTCCTGCTGCAGGCTCACTACCGCAGCACCGTAGACATTACCGACGAGGGCTTACAAGCGGCCCGCAAAGGCTACCGCAAGCTCATGAACGGCCTGCGTCTGCTGGAAAAACTGCGTGAATTCAGCCTGTCACCGGACGTTATCAGGGCCCGCACGGTGGCTCCGGTGGCCGAAGGCAAAGCCCCCGATACTGCCGCTGCCGACGCAGAGTTGCAGAAGCTGGTGCAGGACTGCTACACTGGCCTCAACGACGATCTGAACACCGCCCGCGCCATTGCCAGCCTGTTCAATCTGTTGCGCAAGCTTAATGGCTTTGCCGCCAACCCGGCTACGCTGGCTACGGTGAGTGCCGCCGCCGTGCAGGAGGCCACCAATGCCTACCAGACCCTGGTGCAGGACGTGCTGGGCCTAGTGGATGAGCCCCGCGCCAGTGCCGAAGACCTGCTGCGCCTCACCCTGGAGTTCTACCAGGAAGCCAAAGCCACCAAAGCCTACGACAAGGTAGACCAGATCCGGGCCGCGCTCAAGCAGCAGGGTATTGTGGTGAAGGATACCAAAGCCGGCGTCGACTGGGCGTACAGCGAGGAGTAAAAAGGTGCGTCTGAACGTCATGCAGCGGCACCGCCGAAGTATCTCGCCCGGGCGTAATAGTTTCTATAATTGCCATTGCAACAGCAGCACGCACTATGCTTCGGCGACGCTGCTGCATGACATTCTTTCCTTCACCTGATATGAATCTCTTCCGCCTTGCCCCGGCTGCCCTGGCCAGTCTGTTACTGCTCACGGCGTGTCCCGCCAAGAAAGACACCGCCGAAACTACCGATGCCGCCACTGCTGCCGGGCCCAAGACGCCGGATTTCAATGCCGACTCGGCCTACGCGTTTACGGCCCGGCAGGTAGCCTTCGGGCCGCGCGTGCCCAACACTTTGGCCCACGTCCAAACCGGCGACTGGATCATCCGGAAATTCAAGGAAGCTGGCCTGACGGTGAAGGAACAGCCGTTCGAGGCTATGGCTTTTGATGGCAAAATGCTCAAGTCGCGCAACATCATTGCGCAGTACATGCCTCAGGCTCCGCGCCGGGTGGCCATTTTTGCCCACTGGGATACCCGGCCTTTTGCCGACAAGGATAAGGACAAGAAGAATGCGCCCCTCGATGGGGCGTCTGACGGGGCCAGCGGCGTGGCGGTAGCCCTGGAAATGGCCCGGGTGCTGGGCGCGCAGCAGGACAGTCTGGCTCCCGGCGTCGGGGTCGATTTTATTTTGTTCGACTCGGAGGACTACGGCTACGACGGCAGCACGCAGGGCGAGAAGAAGAACCTGCTCGGCAGCCAGGAGACTTGGTGCCTGGGCTCCCAGTACTGGGCCAAAAACCTGCTACCGGCCAACTACAAGCCCAATTACGGCATCCTGCTGGATATGGTAGGAGCCAAGGGCGGCAAGTTCAGCCGGGAAGAGCTGTCCCGCCAGAAGGCTCGCGACGTGGTGGATAAAGTGTGGAATACAGCGGCTGAGCTGGGCTTTTCCGACAATTTCCTGTTTGCCGATGGCTACGGCATCACCGATGACCACGTTTTCACCAACCAGGCCGGTATCCGCACCATCGACATCATCGACTTTCTGCCCAACGGCGAGTTTCAGCCCTACCACCACACCACCCAGGACAACATGAGCATCATCGACCGGCGCACCCTCAAAGCCGTGGGCCAGACGCTACTCACGGTGCTGTACAGTGAATAATGAATCAAGGCCATAAGCCCAAAAAGGCCCTGCTGACCGACGTGAGCAGGGCCTTTTTTGTTGCCACTAGCAGAGGAAGTGAAGCCACTGACTTCTGTAGCAGAAGTCAAATATCCAGCGCTTTTTCCTGCTCGAAAAGGTGGCTATGCCAGTAGCTTATAATAGACCACGGTGGGCTGCAGAGCCCCGCTGGGCACGCGGGCAAACGCTGGAATAGCCCCGGCGGCCGTATAACCCAGGCCCTGATAGAGTAACTCGGAACCGGCACCCTGCAACGTGTCCAGCACCAGCGTGGAGCGCTTGTGTTCCCGGGCCAGCTGCTCCACAGCCTGCATCAGGCGGCGGCCAATACCCTGGCGCTGAGCCTTGCGGTGAACCAGCAGCTTGGATACTTCGGCGCGGTGCAGGCCGTTGGCTTTGGTTGCGAGATGCAGCTGCACGGTACCCAGCACCGCCCCATTTTCCTCCGCCACCAGCAGCAGAACCTGGCCCGCAGGCAGCGCCGCCCCGATGCCGTTCCAGTACTCCAGGGCCTCGTCAGTAGCCAGGGGCGGCAGAAAACCAACGGAAGCTTCCGCGTCTACGGCGTCCTGCAACAACTCAACCAGGCTGGCGAGGTGCAGGGAAAACTCTTGAGCAGGGAGAAGCCGGATGTCAGTAGTCATGGGCGAAACAGGATTATACGTAGCTGAGCTGAGTGCCTTGGGCATCAACTACCAGACGGGCTGGCCGGCCCACAATCAGGGCTTGGTTGGTGGGCTCATGTCCTACCGGAAAGCCGTGAGCTACCGGGAAATTATAGTGCGTGGCGTAGTGGTTGATGATTTCACCTGGACTCTGACCGTAAGGCACGGTATTGTCCTGAGGGTTGGTAAAGTGGCCGACGACCAGCCCAGCCAGTCCGGCCAGTTTGCCCGTACGGTCCAAGTGTACCAGCATCCGGTCAATGGCATACAGGTACTCATCAATATCCTCCAGAAACAGGATGCGGCCGGCCGTGGGCACATCCGACTGCGTGCCGGTGAGGGTTTGCAGAATGCTCAGGTTGCCGCCCACCAGCTCACCGGTAGCCGTACCGAACTGGTTGAGCGGGTGCGCCGGGGCCGCGTAGCTGATTTCCTCCCCAAACAAGGCCCGGCGCAGACTTTCCAGCGAATCGGAGCCGCCCTCTAGGTGAAACAGCAGCGGCATTACGCCGTGGATGCTTTGGTGGCCGCGCCGCAGCAAGTGGCAGTTGAGGGTGGTAATATCGGAGAAGCCGGCAATCCATTTCGGCTCCTGAGCAAACCGGCTGAAGTCGATACCGTCGATGATGCGGGTGGTACCGTAGCCGCCCCGGGCGCACAGAATGGCGCGTATTTCGGGGTTGTCAAGCTGTTGCTGGAAGTCCTGGCGGCGCACTTCGTCGTCTCCCCCGAACTGATGATGCGCTACGTTAGTACTGGTGCCCAGCACCACGCGCAGGTTCCAGCTTTCGAGGGTGGCTACGGCCGCCGCGAGTTCCTCGTGCGAGGCTTTGCGGGCAGGACACACAATGGCAACCTGGTCGCCGGGTTGGAGTGGAGGAGGAGTGGTAGGCATAAAACGTAGCAGCTTAGTGCGTAAACCTACTCAACCGCGTCGCGTATTGCTTCCTGACTTGACTGCAAGAGCAGAAAAAGTAAATTATTTTCTGAAAGAATTATATTTAATATTGTCTAAGTCAAATTGTCCCGTCAGATGAAAAAACTTCTCCTTGCCCTCGTACTCCTCTGGCTATGGAACCCGGGAACGGGAGCCGCTCAAACCCGGATTGATACCACCGGCGGCCGTTACTACCGCCCCATCTTCGCCACGGTTACCCGCACGCAGGATGTAACGTACGGCGCGGCTACCGACTTCCTGGGCAACAATCAGAATCTGCGGCTGGATGTGTACCAGCCCGTTGGTGATACGGTACGTCGTCGGCCGCTGCTGGTGTTTGCGCACGGCGGCGGATTTGTGTCGGGGAACAGGAGTGACGCCGAAATAGTGGAGCTCTGTACCCGCTTTGCGCGCATGGGCTACGTCACGGCCAGCATCGACTACCGCTTGCTGTTTCTGCCTTTCGATACTGTGAATATCGGCCGGGCTGCTATCCGGGCTACGCAGGATATGCGCGCGGCCGTGCGCTTCTTTCGTCGGGACGCGGCTACCACTAGAGCGTACCGTATTCATCCGGGCTTTATTTACGCTGGCGGCTCGTCGGCGGGGGCCTTCATGGCTCTGCAAACCGGATATCTGGACAAGGATTCGGAAGTGCCCGCCTACCTCGGGCTGGCCGCCCTGGGTGGACTGGAAGGTAGCAGCGGCAACCCCGGCTACGCCAGCAACGTGCAGGGCGTTATCAATCTGTGCGGGGCTTTGGGCCGTCCGTGGTGGATTGAGGCCGGTAATGTGCCCTTCGTGAGCCTGCATGGTACTGCCGATGCGGTGGTACCCTACGGTGCTGGTACCGTGGGAAGCGGCCTTCCTCCCCAGAAGGTGTACGGCAGCGCTGTGCTGAAAGTACGGGCCACGGCAGTAGGAGTAGTCAATCCGTTGTACACCTTTAAAGGGGCCGGCCATGTGCCCTACAACGGCAGCAGTGCCACGGCCGCGGCGTATCTGGATACTACCACGCGTTTCGTGCGCGACTTTCTGCGGCCGTTGCTGCGGCAGCCGGCGACGGTTACGGCGGTAAAAGCCAGTGCTGCCACGGCTCCGCAGGTATTCCCGGTGCCGGCTACCGACGCCATCCGGGTGCAGTGGCCCGCCGCGCAGCTGTTTCGGCGGCAGCCGGCCGAGCTGCTGGATGTTACCGGCCGCATAGTGCGCCGCCTCCGGTGGGAGCAGCCGGAACTGCTGGTGCTACGCGAAAACCTGCCTGCTGGTACCTATCTGTTGCGCACCGAAGGGCTGGCTTCGCGCCGGGTGGTATTTGACTAGAGTCGGCGACAAAGTTTCCGCCGCTGGGTAGCAACGCAGTATCTTTGTACCGGCCTGATCTGGAGGGGCTGTTACGGATGAAATATTACCTGCTGGTACTGCTGGCGCTTTGTCTACTGCCCCTGACCACCTGGGCGCAGAAAGCCCCGGTTGATACTACCCGGGGCCGCTACCACCGGCCGGTTTTCCGGCAGGTGCAGGTACGCCACGACGTGGAATTTGCCCACGTCACGACCATGCTAGGCCTGCCCCAGACGCTGTACATGGATGTGTACGAACCGGTGGGCGACACGGTACGTCGCCGGCCGCTGGTGGTGCTGGCCCACGAAGGCGGCTTCCTCACCGGCACCCGCGACGATGCTGTCATGACAGCTCTCTGCACCCGCCTGGCCCGCCTCGGCTACGTCACGGCCACTATCGATTACCGCCTCTACTTCTTTCCGTTTGATACCGTGGGCATTGGGCGGGCGGCTATTCGGGCCACCCAGGATATGCGGGCGGCTGTGCGCTTTTTCCGTCACGATGCTGCTACGGCCAAGCGGTTTCGGGTACATCCGCAGTACGTATTTGTGGGCGGCTCGTCGGCCGGTGGATTCATGGCTTTGCAAACCGGCTACCTCAATAAACCCTCGGAAGTACCCGCCTACCTTGATATTGCCGCGCTGGGCGGTCTGGAAGGTAACGGCGGCAACGCGGGCTACAGCAGCCGCCCGCGTGGAGTGGTAAACTTGTGCGGTGCCCTGGCCCGGGCCAACTGGCTGGAAGCCGGCGACCCGCCCCTGTGCAGCGTGCACGGCACCCGCGACGGACTGGTACCCTACGCCAAAGGTACCATTGGGGCGCAATTGCCGGCCCAGCTGGTGTACGGCAGCGGAGCATTGCGCGTGCGCGCTAATGCCGTGGGCGTGCCTAATGTACTGCGCCGGTTGCGTGGAGCGGGCCACGTCCCGTACTCCTTCGAGCCCACGTACATCGACTCCGCTTTCTTCGCCGTGCGCGACTTCCTACGGCCGTTGCTAGGGACTGGCGCGCCCGGACCTCTGCTGGCGGCAGCCCTCAATCCCCGCCGCGAAGCGCAGACTACGGCTTTACTACTGCCCCGTCGCCCTATGGTACAGCTTCCGCCTGCGCCGGCTCTGGTCTGGCAACCTAATCTGCTGAAAGCTGCCCCTGATTCGGTGCGGCAGCCGGCCCCGGTTGCTCCGGAGGCTACAGGTGCCGCCGCGCCGCCAGAGTAGTGGGGAGTCTTTGCTTCGCGTATTGTTTGGTGTTATTGAGCTGACATCGTTTGGCGCTACGCGAAGTAAATTCTTTACACTACAGACTGGTTGACCCATGCAAAAGCCCCTGACGTCGGAGCGACATCAAGGGCTTTTGCATAGGTTAGGGGCAAGAGTTGCGGGCAGGGTAGGTTAGCGGCGCAGCCCTTCAGGCGCTAAGCCGAAACCTCGGCCACCAGCTCGTCGGTGCTGACGGGGCGAAGGCGGCCGGTGCGCACGATAAACGCGCCGTATTTACGCAGCGTGTCACGGTGCCGAATGAGGTTGGCCAAGGCCACGTAGCCCACTACGTACTCATCTTCATCGGCTTCCTCGGAAATCTCACTGAAATCGAGTAGATCAATGATGCGGTCCTCATCGGTGCGCAGGTAAATTTCCACTTCCAGGTCGGAGGCGTATTCCGGCGCTTCGGCAACTTTAGGATACTGGTAGGCGAAACCCTGACGCAGCGCGGCCAGATCGGCCAGTACGGCCGAGCCGGTAGGGTGCCCGCCGGCCCCGCGGCCCCGCAAAAACTGCTCGCCGGCGAAATCGGCCTCAATCACCACGCCGTTGAACTCGTGGTCCACGGTGTACAGCGGCGACTCGGGGCCCACCAGCTGTGGGGTCACCAGCACCGTCACGCGGCCGTCGGGCAGGCGCTGGAGGCCGGCCACCACCTTAATTTTCTGGCCCTGACTGGCAGCAAAAGCAATATCCACCGCGCTGATGCCCTCAATGCCCAGGTTCAGCACCTGCTCGGGGTCGAGGAAAGCGCCATAGGCGTGAGCGGCCAGCAGCACAGCTTTGGAGCGCGGGTCAAAGGCACCCATATCCAGTGACGGGTCGGTTTCGGCGAAGCCCTGCTGCTGGGCTTCCACCAGAGCCGGCGCATAGTCGGAGCCTTCTTCGCCCATCCGGGTCAGCACGTAGTTGGAGGAGCCGTTCAGGATGCCCGTGAGGCGGCGTAGTGGCTCGGCCCCGAAATAGGCATCAAGGGTGCGGATAACTGGAATGCTGCCGCACACGGCCGCTTCGTACAGCAATGTGCCCCGGCCTTCACGCTGGAGCTGTACCAACGCGGGCAGATGGCGAGCCAGCATGGCTTTGTTGGCCGTGACAACCCGGCGGCCCCGGCGCAGAGCCTCGCTTACCAGCCGGAAAGCAGTATCCGCGTCGTCAATTACCTCTACCAGCACATCCAGCGAGTCGTCGGCTAGCAACGAATCGGCATCGAACTCAAACCGCTCTGCGGGCAGGCTTCGCACTTTGCCCGGCGTTTTTACGACAATGCGGCCGATGGTGAAACCTGCCTCGGGGCGTTGTTGCAGAATATCGTACAAGCCCTGACCCACGCAGCCGAAGCCGATCAGGCCCACGCGCCACGGCTGGGCCGCCGAAACGGAAACGGTAGATACAGGAGCAGTGGCAGTGTTAGTGGACATACGTCTGGACGTAGAATCGTTCGAGGAAGTGGGTGATTTGGGCGGTTTCAATCAGAAACCCATCGTGGCCGTACCGGGAATCCATTTCGGCGTACATAGCCCCCCGGATGTAGCGGGCCAGCAACTGTTGCTCCGAAGGCGGAAACAGCACGTCAGAGGTAATGCCGAGCACCAGCGTGCGGGCCCGAATGCGGCCCAGGGCCGCCTGCACGCCGCCCCGCCCCCGACCAACGTGGTGCGTATCCATAGCCCGCGACAGAGTTACGTAGCTATAGGCATTGAAGCGGGCTACCAGCTTATCACCTTGATACCGCTGGTAGGAGCTGGCCAGGAAATCGTCGAGCTTTTCGTCGTCGACATCGGTTTGGGTCTGGCCGTAGGCATCGTGGCTGCGGTAGCTGAGCAAAGCCACCGCCCGGGCCGCCCGTAAGCCGGCCGCCCCGCCAGCCGGCGTGGCTTCGTGGTAAGTAGCATCGGCGAAGATGGCCAGCCGCTGCGCTTCATTGAAGGCAATGCCCCACGCCGAGTGCCGGGCGCTGGTAGCTAGCAGTACCAGATTGTCAAATAGTTCCGGCCGCTGCACAGCCCATTCCACGGCCTGCTGTCCGCCCAGGGACCCGCCGAGCAGCGTATGCACCCGGCCCAGAGCCAGATGTTCCCGTAGGGCCTCATGCACCGCCACCATATCCCGGATGGTTACCAACGGGAAATGCTGAAAAGTGGCCTCACCCGTTGCCGGATCAGGCGTAAGCGGGCCGGTAGTGCCGTAGCAGGAGCCAAGCACATTGGCACATACAATAAACCAGTCCTGTGGATCGAAGTGACAGCCTGACCCTACCAGCCCGGGCCACCAGTCTAGCACGTCGGAGTTGGCAGTGAGGGCATGGCACACCCACACCACATTGTCGCGGGAGGAGTTGAGGCGGCCGTAAGTGTGGTACGTCACCTCTACCCGAGGCAACACGGCTCCGTTTTCCAGCCGCAGCGGCCGGGGCAAACGAAACACATGGGATTCTGCGGAAGGCATTGGGGGAGAATTATGAGTGATGAATTAGGAGAGTTGAGTGATGAATGATGAAATGGGGCTTTGCGTGGATGGGTTGGGCTGCCAATTCATCATTCATCACTCATAATTCAACTCTCAGAAAAAGGTGCGGGCGACTTGATTCCGGGGCTTCCTCTCTCACGAAAAGCTCCGGCGTACGCCCGCCGCCACATGCTGGAAGGTGCTAGCCTGGCCGCTCTCTCACCTGCGGCCGGACGATAACCCCTCTCAAGTTTTACACTTCCAGCGGTGCAGCGTGTTCAGTTTCGGGTTCGGGCAGTAGGGTGCCTTCGGCAGTATTGGGCGTGGCGGCGTTGCGCACCGCATCGAAAGCCTGCTGCAAATCGGCGCGGATATCGTCAAAGTGCTCAATACCTACCGACAGACGCAGCAGCGTGGGCAGTACGCCGGCCGCGCGCTGCTCTTCATCGGAAAGCTGCTGGTGGGTAGTAGCCGAGGGCTGGATAATGAGCGTCTTGGCGTCGCCCACGTTGGCCAAGTGGCTCACGAGTTTCAGGTTGTCGATGAATTGGGTGGCGGTTTCCTTGCTGCCTTTGATGGCGAAGGTGAGCACGCCGCCGTAGCCGCGCTTCAGATATTTCTGGGCCAGCTTGTGGTAGGGGCTGCTGGGCAGGCCGGGGTAGTTGACAGCTTCCACCTGCGGATGCTGCTCCAGCCAGGTAGCCACCCGCAACGCATTTTCCACGGTACGCTCTACCCGCAGGCTCAGTGTTTCGAGGCCCTGCAGCAGCAGGAAGGAGTTGAACGGGCTCTGCGAAGGACCGAAGTCCCGCAAGCCTTCTACCCGGGCCCGGATGATGAAGGCAATGTTGCCGAACGGGCCGTTCTTGCCGAACACATCGTTGAAAATCAGCCCATGGTAGCCGTCGGATGGCTCCGTGAACTGCGGGAACTTGCCGTTGCCGAAGTCGTAGGTGCCGCCGTCCACAATCACGCCGCCCACGCTGGTGCCGTGGCCTCCAATCCACTTCGTAGCCGATTCCACCACGATGCTGGCGCCGTGCTCCAGGGGCCGGAACAGGTAGCCACCCGCCCCGAAGGTATTATCCACGATAAGCGGCAAGTCGTGCTTGTTGGCAATGGCGGCAATGGCCTCGAAATCCGGAATGCTGAAGCTGGGATTACCAATGGTTTCTAGGTAGATGGCCTTAGTCTTCTCGTCGATCAGGGCTTCAAACTTGGAGGGCTGGTCCCCGTCGGCAAAGCGCACCTCAATGCCCAGGCGCTTGAAGGCCACCTTGAACTGGTTATAGGTGCCGCCGTACAGGTGCGTGGTGCTCACGAAGTTGTCGCCGGCCTGCAGGATGTTGTTGAGGGCAATGAACTGGGCCGCCTGCCCCGACGATACCGCTAAAGCCGCTACGCCGCCTTCCAGGGCCGCCACGCGCTGCTCAAATACGTCGGTGGTAGGGTTCATTAGGCGGGTGTAGATATTGCCGAACTCCTTCAGGGCAAACAGGTTAGCGCCGTGCTCGGCGTTCTTGAACACGTAGCTGGTGGTCTGATGAATCGGCACGGCGCGGGAGCCGGTTATGGGGTCAGGCTGCTGGCCGGCGTGGAGTTGGAGCGTCTCGAAGTGGAAGTTCTGCGTGGACATGATGAGGCTGATTTAGAAGGCGTTGGGATATCGGAAGAAGGAGCGCAAACCGCTGGAAAAAGCCTGCCTGAGTGAGGCAGGAATCACATCAAAACCACCGAAAAATGCTGGATGCAAGGCGGTTAGAATGCGGTGGGGCTGCCGGGTGCCGGAAGTCGGCACCACCGGTCAGAGCCGGGATAAAAAAAGGAGGAGGGGAGGCTGCGTAGCCGGACTCAGGCTAGCAACAGCAACAACACGCGCTGCAACAGCCACGCATTCGCATTCGGTAGGTGGCCAGAGCGGCAACTGGGGAAACGCGGAAACCCCACGGCGAAGCGGCAGACCCGAAGGTAGCCGGAGCGGTGGGGACGAACTGGGCGAAAGTGGGGGCGTTGTGCATGGTACTCCTGGGTTATATGCCCCGCCGCCAAATGGCTGGTCGGGTAGGAATTGGCACCTTTCGCGCGGTCGAAGGTTGCCAGTGGGTCAGGGAGCCTATTCTCTCGCCACTTCTGTATAAATCCTATGAAAACTTCCTCGTCGCTAACGAAGGAGTACCGGGTTGGTGTTGCAAAGGTAGCAGCGTATTTTTGAGATATGCAAGCTGCATGAAAAATATTTATTCCCGGCTGGCCCTTTGTTAGCCGGGCGAACTGTTGATTGTATAGGATTGATAGAGAAACAATTGTCAGGTGCGTTGTACTTGTAGTGGCCCGTTTGCTGCGAAGTAGAAAGTAAACAGGCGGGTTATCAGCCCTTACTTACTCGTGTATCAGGCGACTAAAAACTACTGTCTTCAACCTTATATAAACAGCAAAAAGGCCGCCTTTGTAAGGCTGCCTTTTTGAATATTACCAAGAAGTTGATCTAGCTTACAGCTTTGGGTAGCGTAAGTACCTGGCCTACCTCAATTTTGTCGGGGTCAGAGCCGATAATGGCTTTGTTGGCTTCGTAAATCTGGTGCCATTTGGAGCCGTCGCCGTAATGGTTGCGAGCAATTTTGGAAAGGGAATCACCGCTTACTACCGTGTAGGTTTCACCGGCGGCGGCTGTTTTATCAGCGTTGCCGAAGAAATCCGTGGCACCACCGGCAGCCGGTTTTGCGGCGGGTTCAACCGGTTTTTTTTCGCCTTCGTTGGAGAGAAAATCGAACAGTCCCATAAGATGTAGATGCGTTAAGAGGAAAAGAGGGGAAAGAAGTGACGGACTGCAGCAGGGCGGGGGCGTCAGGGTGTCTTACGCCGTGGTAAGCAATTGGTTGTACAACCCATCGATTCTGTACGGTTGAGGTTTGAAAGCAGCGAACATCTTATTGGCTGACCCCGTAAGAGGCGCTGTAATGGCCCTGAAAATGGGTTGTGCCTTACCCTGCTACTTTCTTCACCTTACTTCTTTCTCCCCCATGAAAACCCTGACCTCCCCTTTCCGCCTTCTGGCCAGCCTGCTTGTCTTATTGGTGCTCTTCACTGCTGCTTCCTGCGGTAGCAAAGAAGGCAAAGTAGAAGGTGTAAATATGCTGTATGGTGCTA